>NZ_JBWJPA010000023.1:0-595 GCF_056393075.1 Stenotrophomonas sp. Steno-Z10-HUANG | reverse complement strand
ATGACCCGATCCAAGCTCGCCCAGCTGCGTGAACTGTCCGTCGTGGTCGCCGATACCGGCGACTACGACGCCATCAAGCGCCTGCGCCCGGTCGACTGCACCACCAACCCGACGCTGGTGCGCAAGGCGCTGGACCTGCCGGTGTACGCCGGGCTGATCGAACGCGAACTGGAATGGGGCCGCGCCCAGCCCGGCGACCGCGCCGAGGTCGCCAGGGCCGTGGTCGACCGCCTGACCATCGGCGTGGGCACGATGCTGGCCGCGCTGGTGCCGGGCCGCGTTTCCACCGAGGTCGATGCCGACCAGGCCCACGACACCGACGCGACCATCGCCAAGGCGCGCCAGTTCATCGCCATGTACGCAGCGGCCGGCGTGCCGCGCGACAAGGTGCTGATCAAGATCGCCGCCACCTGGGCCGGGGTGGAAGCCACCCGCGTGCTGCAGACCGAGGGCATCGACTGCAACCTGACGCTGATCTTCAACCCGACCCAGGCGCTGGCCTGTTCGGAAGCCGGCGCGTTCCTGATCTCGCCGTTCGTGGGCCGCATCCTGGACTGGTACGTGGCCCATGGCCAGGCGCCGGCCAGCATCGACG
>NZ_JBWJPA010000022.1:0-1240 GCF_056393075.1 Stenotrophomonas sp. Steno-Z10-HUANG | reverse complement strand
TGGACCGACCAGATTTCCGTAGACACTCAGTCGCTGCGTTGCGCGTAGCGCCTCTCGAACTCTACCGGTGACATGCCGCCAGCGGAACCATGCCGGCGGATCGGGTTGTAGAACATCTCGATGTAATCGAACACATCCGATGCCGCGGCGGCCCGAGATGGGTAGATCCGCCGCTTGATCCGCTCCTTCTTCAGGACACTGAAGAAGCTCTCGGCCACCGCGTTGTCGTGACAGTTTCCGCGGCGGCTCATGCTCGGCACCATCCGATGCGCCTTCAGGAACGATTGCCAGTCGCTGCTGGTGAACTGGCAGCCCTGATCGGAATGGACCATCACGCCTGCGGCCGGTTTGCGTCGCCATGCGGCAGCGACCAACGCCTGCAGCACCAGGTCGCTGGTCATCGTCGGGGCCGTCGCCCAGCCGACGATCTGTCGCGAGTACAGGTCCATCACCGCCGCCAGGAACAGCCAGCCCTCGTAGGTGCGGATGTAGGTGATGTCGGTCACCCAGACCTTGTTGGGCGACTGCGGAGCGAAGTCGCGGTTGAGCACGTTGGCCACCACGCCAACGGGGCCGCCACGATGACGCGGCTTGCGGCCATAACCCACCTGGGCCCGCAGGCCCTCGGCCTTCATCAGCCGCCAGACGCGATGACGGCTGCAGCGTTCGCCGGCTTCGCGCAGATCCAGGGCGATCTTGCGATAGCCATACACCGCGCCGCTGGCCAGCCAATAATGCTTGATCAGCCCCAGAAGACGCTGATCCTCCCGCTCGCGGGCACTGGCGCCTTGGCGCAGCCACGCGTAGTAGCCGCTGCGGTGCACGCCCAACACTCGACACATCGCTACCAGGCGGAACTCGCGGACGTGCGCGCGCATGAACGCGTACTTCGCCTTTACCCCTTGGCAAAGTACGCGGCGGCTTTTTTTAGGATGTCGCGCTCCTCGGTCACCCGTCGCAGCTCGGCCTTGAGCCGGCGGATCTCGGCCGAGTCACTCGGCGCAGCCGCAGTACCGAGCGCTGGTGCCGTCTTCCTGGCCGCCTGCACCCAGCCATACAGCGTGTGCTTGGGGATCCCGATGCGGGAGGCGACATCCACCACAGTGAAGCCGCGCTCGATCACCTGCCTCACCGCCTCGGAACGGAACTCATCCGTGTACTGCTTGTTGCTGCTCATAAACACCTCGGTCGTTGCCATGGATTATGGCGCCCGGATGTCTACGAAAGGCTGGTCGGTCCA
>NZ_JBWJPA010000021.1:0-1633 GCF_056393075.1 Stenotrophomonas sp. Steno-Z10-HUANG | reverse complement strand
GGCGCGGGCCGGCGAACAGGGCCGCGGCTTCGCCGTGGTCGCCTCCGAAGTGCGCACCCTGGCGCAGCGTTCGGCCGGTGCCGCCAAGGAGATCAAGGAGCTGATCCAGGACTCGGTGGGCAAGGTCGGCGAAGGTTCGCAGCTGGTGCGTCGCGCCGGCAGCACCATGGGCGAGATCGTCAGCTCGGTGCAGCGGGTGACCGACATCATGGCCGAGATCTCGGCCGCCTCGCAGGAACAGAGCGCGGGCATCGAGCAGGTCAACCAGACCGTCACCCAGATGGACGAGACCACCCAGCAGAACGCCGCGCTGGTGGAGGAAGCCACCGCCGCCGCGCGTTCGATGGAAGAACAGGCCGCGCACCTGGCCGAGGCCGTGGCCCTGTTCCGGCTCGACGCGCAGGATGCACCGGCCGCAACCGCAAGGCTGGCACCGGCGGTGGTCGCCAACCCAGCACCGTCGGCACCGGCACCGGTACCTGCAGCGGCAGCCAACACGCCGCAGCCCAGGCCACGCGCCGCGGCCCGCGTGGCCGTCGCCGAGGCCGTTGATTCGGACTGGCAGGAATTCTGATCCACCCCCAGAACCCCGGCGCATGCCGGGGTTCTGCTGTCGGCCCGCGGCCCGGATGGCCGCCCCGCCGGCGTTGCCACGGCTCAACTTGCGCGGGGCCTGGCCGATATCCAGCAATGAAGCCCCGCCGCCGCACGCCCCGTCGCGGCCGCCCTCCCCCTACATTCCCTATCGCGCATGAACATTCTCCGCATCTGGTCGAGCTTCATCTCCAACATCACCGTACGCGCCAAGCTCAATCTGCTCACCGCCATCATCGCGGTCGGCGTGATCACGCTGGCGGTGGTCGCGGCGCGCATGCAATACGTGGATCTCTACGAAACCCGCAAGGTGTCGCTGCAGAGCGACGTGGAACTGGCCTACGGCGTGCTGGACCACTACGCGGCGCGCGCCAAGGACGGCACCCTGCCGCTGGAACGCGCCCAGGCCGAGGCGATGGCCGCGCTGGAAGCCATGCGCGCCAAGGGCGACTCCAGTTACTTCAACATCTACAGCGCCGACTACGTGGTGCTGATGCACCCGTTCCGCAAGGACCTGGTCGGCAAGGACATGGAGGACTTCCGCAGCGAGGATGGCGTGCGCATGTACCACGACCAGGTCGAGGCGGCCAAAAGCGGCGGCGGCTACGTCGGCTACGCCTGGCCCAAGCCCGGCCAGACCAAGCCGGTGCCCAAGCTCGCCTATGCCGGCATGTACAAGCCCTGGAACTGGGTCGTCTCCACCGGCGTCTACATGGACGACGTGCAGTCCCAGGCGCTGCGCTTCACCGGCATCATGACCGTCGCCGGCGGCGTGCTGGTGCTGCTGGTGTTCGCGCTGAGCTGGGTGATCGGCAGCCGCATCGTGCTGCCGCTGCGCAAGGCCACGGCCGTCGCCGACGCCATCGCCGGCGGACGCCTGGACAACGCCATCGCGCAGACCTCGCGCGACGAACCCGGCCAGCTGCTGGGCAGCATGCAGCGCATGCAGGCGCAGCTGCAGGCGGTGATCGCCGCGCAGCGCGAGATGGAGCGCCAGCACGACGCCGGCATCATCAGCTACCGCATGGACCAGGCCGCG
>NZ_JBWJPA010000020.1:0-2137 GCF_056393075.1 Stenotrophomonas sp. Steno-Z10-HUANG | reverse complement strand
CCATGGGCGAGATCGTGACCTCGGTGCAGCGGGTGACCGACATCATGGCCGAGATCTCGGCCGCCTCGCAGGAACAGACCGCCGGCATCGAGCAGGTCAACCAGACCGTGATGCAGATGGACGAGACCACCCAGCAGAATGCCGCGCTGGTGGAGGAAGCCACCGCCGCCGCGCGTTCGATGGAGGAACAGGCGCACCAGCTGAGCGAAGCGGTCGCCCTGTTCCACCTCGACGATGCCGCCGCCGCGCCGGCCAGTGCCCCGCCCGCCCCCCGCCGCGCCGCCGCCCCGGCCCGGGCCCCGGCGCCGAAGCTGGCGCCCGCGCCGCGCGTGATCGCGCCGGCGAAGGACGCCGATGGCGGCGACTGGCAGGAGTTCTGAGCCGGTCCAGGCCGCGGGTTGCCGCCGGTTTCGAATGAAGCCGGCGGTCCGGCGGGGGTTTTCCGACGGACGGCAGCGGCGGCCCTCAAGAACCGCCGCCGGCGACCGATGAAGCAGGAGATTCCGCCCTCATCGGTCCCTCCATGTCCGTCTCGTCCCCCCGTTCCTTGTCCGGCGAACGCAAGAGCAGCGTCGCCACCCGCCTGATGCTGGGCATCGCCCTGATCGCCCTGGCCGCGTTCGGCCTCACCGCCGCGATCAGCTACTGGAAGAGCAGCCGCGCCCTGCTGGCCTCCTCGCAGGCGACGCTGGAGAACCTCGCCCGCTTCGAGGCCCAGCACCTGTCCACCGAGATGAGCCAGACCTACGACGCGGTGCAGACCCTGGCCGAAAACCTGGCCACCCAGCGCGGGCAGATCAGCCGCGCCGCCGTCTCGCAGACCTTCCGCCAGCAGCTGGAGCTGCACCCGGAGCGCGCCGGCATGTGCGTGCTGTGGGAGCCGGACGCGTTCGACGGCAATGACGCGCAGTTCGTCGATGCCCCGGAACACGACGCCAGCGGCCGCTTCATGAGCTACTGGGCACGGGTCGGCGGCGAGCTGGTCAGCGAGCCGCTGCGCGACTACGAGGATCCCAAACTGGGCGCCTGGTACGTCACCCCCAGGACGCTGAAGAAGCCGGTCATCATCGAGCCGTATGCCTATGAGGTCGGCGGCAAGACGCTGATGCTGACCACCATCGCGATTCCGATCATGGACGGCGACAAAGTGCTGGGCGTGGTCACCTCCGACTTCGAGCTCTCGGCGCTGCAGGCGCGCATCGCCGAGCTCCGGCCGATGGGCCAGGGCCGCGCCGAACTGCTGTCGCCGATGGGCATGGTGGTGGCCTCGCCGGACCCGGCCAACGTCGGCAAGACCCGCGACGACGACACCACCAAAGCGATCCTGGCCGCCGTCGCCGAGGACAAGCTCTACAGCAACTTCCAGGCCGATGGGAACGGGATGGTGCAGGTCTATGCGCCGCTGCGCATCGGCAAGAGCGACCGCCGCTTCGCGCTGGGGGTGATGGTGCCGCGCGACCTGCTCACCGCCCAGGCACGCTCGCTGCTGGGGCTGGTGGCGCTGGTCGGGCTGCTCGCCGCCGCTTCGCTCTGCGCGGGCCTGTGGCTGCTGCTGCGGGCCATGGTGCTGCGCCCGCTGGCCGACGCGGTGCGCGTGTCCGCCGACGTCGCCCAGGGCAGGCTGGACACCCCGATCCCGGCGCGCCGCAACGACGAACTGGGCCAGCTGCTGCGGGCGCAGTCGCACATGCGCGACCAGATCCGCGCGGTGATCGATGCCCAGGGTGAGATGGCCGCGCGCCACGATGCCGGCAGCGTGAGCCACCGCATCGATGCCTCCCGCTTCCCCGGCGATTACGGGGTGATGGTCGCCGGCACCAACCAACTGGTCTCCAGCCACCTGGAGGTGACCGCGCGGATCGTCGAGGTGATGCAGCGCTATGCGCACGGCGACCTGTCGGTGGACATGGACCGCCTGCCGGGCGAGAAAGCCGCCATCACCCGGGCCATGGACGAGACCAAGGCCAGCCTGTCGGCGATCAATGCCGAGATCAAGCGCCTGGCCGGTGCCGCAGCCGCGGGCGATTTCAGCGTGCGCGGCGATGCCACACGCTTCGAGCACGACTTCCGCGACATGGTGGCCGGGCTCAACCGCCTGATGGAAACCACCGACGGCAACCTGTCCGAGGTCTCCGCG
>NZ_JBWJPA010000002.1:0-450257 GCF_056393075.1 Stenotrophomonas sp. Steno-Z10-HUANG | reverse complement strand
CTTCGTCGAGAACGCCAACCACGACCAGGTCAAGATGATCGAGATCAAGCTGTCGCAGGGCGCCAAGCCCGGCCACGGCGGGGTGCTGCCCGCGGCCAAGGTCAGTGCCGAGATCTCGGTTACCCGTGGCGTGCCGATGGGCGTGGACTGCGTGTCGCCGTCGCGGCACTCGGCGTTCTCCACCCCGGTGGAGCTGCTGCAGTTCGTCGCGCGCCTGCGCGAGCTGTCCGGCGGCAAGCCGACCGGCTTCAAGCTGGCCATCGGCCATCCATGGGAATGGTTCGGCATCGCCAAGGCCATGCACGAGACCGGGTTGCTGCCCGACTTCATCGTGGTCGACGGTGCCGAGGGCGGCACCGGCGCATCGCCGGCGGAGTTCATCGACCATGTCGGCGTACCGATGAACGAGGCGCTGATCCTGGTGCACAACACGCTGGTGGGCCTGGACCTGCGCGACCGCATCCGCATCGGCGCGGCCGGCAAGGTGACCAGCGCCTTCGACATCGCGCGGACCATCGCGCTGGGCGCGGACTGGTGCAACGCCGGGCGTGGCTTCATGTTCGCGCTGGGCTGCATCCAGTCGTTGAGCTGCCACAACGACAAGTGTCCTACCGGCATCGCCACACAGGATCCCAGCCGCTGGCGCCACCTGGACCCGACCGACAAGGCCGAGCGGGTACGCAATTTCCACGAGAACACCCTGCGTGCGCTGCGCGACCTGCTGGGCGCGGCCGGCCTGAACGACCCGTCGGAACTGGGCCCCGAACACATCCTGCGGCGGGTGTCGCCGATCGAGATCCGCTCGATGGCGACCCTGTACCGCTACCTGTCGCCGGGCGAACTGCTCGACCGCGTGCCGGGGCATGCGGTGTTCCGCGAATACTGGGCGGACGCGCGCAGCGATTCGTTCGACCCGCCGGCACGGATCGCGGCGCTGCGCGGGACCAAGCTGCACTGAGGGCGGGGCAGGCGGCGCTGCATGTCCTGCCTCGACCGCAGTGGCATGCGGAGCAGGCTGCGTACCTGCGGGAGTGTGCTTAGCGTAGCCAGGCGATCACGCCGTCTGCCGCGCGCAGGGCGCTGGCATAGCACGCGGTGAGCAGGTAACCGCCGGTCGGTGCTTCCCAGTCCAGCATCTCGCCGGCGCAGAACACCCCGGGCAGCGCCTGCAGCATCAGTCCCGCGTTCGTCGCCTCCAGGCATACGCCGCCGGCGCTGCTGATGGCCTCGGCCATCGGCCGCGGCCGCAGCAGGCGCAGCGGCAGGCGCTTGAGCGTGCGTGCCACGGCGTCCGGGTCGTTGCCGGCGTCCTTGCCGAGCCGTTCGAACACCAGCGCGGCCTTGGCGGCGTCGATGCCCGTGGCGCGCCGCAGGTGCTCGCCGAAGCTGCGCCCCTTGCGCGGGCGCGACAGCTCGGCACGCAGGCGCGCCGCGTCGCGGCCCGGCACCAGGTCCAGTTCCAGCAGCGCATGGCCGTCGCGGTTGATCGTCTCGCGCAGGTCGGCGGCGATGGCATAGACCAGGCTGCCTTCGATGCCGTACTCGCTGGCGACGCATTCGCCCTGCAACTGCTGGGGGTCGCCGTGCAGGTCGCGCCAGTGCGCGATGACCGGCTTGAGCGGGCTGCCGGCATGGCGCTGGCGGAAATGCCCGCTCCATTCGATGTCGAAGCCGCAGTTGGCCGCCTGCAGTGGCGCCACGTCCACGCCGCGCGCGCGCAGCGTGTCCACCCAGGCGCCATCGGAACCGAGTTCGGGCCAGCTGCCGCCGCCCAGCGCCAGCACGGTGGCGTCGACGCTCACGGCGACGTCGCCATCGCTGGTCTGCATGCGCAGTGCGCCGTCGTCGTTCCAGCCCAGCCAGCGATGCTGCACGTGGAAGCGCACGCCCTGTTCCTTCAGTCGCCGCACCCAGCCGCGCAGCAGCGGCGCGGCCTTGCGGTCGAGCGGGAACACCCGCCCGGAACTGCCGACATAGGTGTCCACGCCCAGGCCACGCGCCCACCCGCGCAGCGCTTCGGCATCGAAGCCGTCCAACCAGCCGGCGACGTCCGCTTGGCGCTCGCGGTAGCGCAGGTCGAACTGCGGGCGCGGTTCGGAATGGGTGAGGTTCAGCCCGCCCTTGCCGGCGATCAGGAACTTGCGCCCGGGCGAGCCCTTGGCTTCGTACAGGTCGACCGACAGGCCGGCCGCGCGCAGGCGTTCGGCGGCGAACAGCCCGGCGGGGCCGCCGCCGACCACCGCCACCCGCTTGCCGGTGCCGGCCGGATCAGCGTGGCTGGACATCGAGCAGTTCGACATCGAACACCAGCGAGGAACCCGGCGCGATCGGGCCGGCACGGCGGTTGCCGTAGCCGTAGTCCGCCGGAATCATCAGCGTGCGCTTGCCGCCGACCTTCATCCCGGCCACGCCTTCGTCCCAGCCGCGGATGACCTGCTTCTCGCCGAGATCGAAGGTGAACGGTTCGCCGCGGTCGAGCGAGCTGTCGAACTTGTCGCCATGCTTGTCGGCGCGGCGCTCGTCGTAGATCCAGCCGGTGTAGTGCACGGTGACCCGGGTCCCCGGTACCGCTTCGGCGCCGCTGCCCGGTACCGTGTCGATGCGCTCGAAGGCGGCGATGCTGCCCCCGGGCGGCGGCCCGGGCGGGGTGCAACCGGCGGCAAGCAGGGACAACAGCAACGGCACGAACAGGCGACGCATGGGGGACTCCAGGTTGAAGGCGGCCGCGCGGGATGCGCGGCAGGCCGGGGCAGGGGGCTGCGGCACCGCCCCCGCGCACGCACGGGCGCGTGCGGCATGGGGGCGCCAGGGCCACGGCGCGCAAGGGTAGCGCATCGCCAGCGGGTATCATGGCGCGATGGCCAAACTGCTGCTCAATCTGCGCAATGTCGACGACGACGAGAGCCGCGAAGTCTGCGAACTGCTCGACCGTCACGGTATTGCCTGGTACCGCACCGAACCCAGCCCCTGGGGCATTTCCAGTGGCGGGCTGTGGCTGCGTGACCGGCAGGACCACGCACGCGCGAAGGAATTGATGGACGGCTACCAGGCCGCGCGTGCGCGGCGCGTGCGCGCCGAGCGCGAGGCCGCGCTGCGCGACGGCACCGCCGAGACCTTCGGCTCGCTGCTGCGGCGGCGGCCGCTGTACGTGGTCGCGGTGCTGCTGGGCATGCTGGCCGCTGCCGCGCTGGTGCTGCTGCCGTTCATGCTGCTGCGTGGCTGACGCCCGCGTGCGCCGTAAAATATGCCGATGATCGTCAATACCGCCGCCTACCACTTCGTTCCCATCGCCGATGCGGACGCCCTGGCCGCCACCCTGCTGGAGCGGGCGCAGGCACGCGCACTGCGCGGCACGATCCTGGTGGCGGACGAGGGCCTCAACCTGTTCCTGGCCGGCGACCGCGACGGCATCGACGCGTTCTACGCCGCGCTGAAGGCCGACCCGCGCTTTGCCGCCATGCGGGTCAAGTACAGCTACAGCCGCATGCAGCCGTTCGCGCGGCTCAAGGCCAAGGTCAAGCCGGAGATCATCAGCTTCCGCCGCGACGACGGCCAGCCGCTGGATTACCCGCGCGCGCCGTCCGTGGCCCCGGCCACGCTGCGGCGCTGGCTGCGGCAGGGCCATGACGATGAAGGCAGGCGCGTGGTGATGCTCGACACCCGCAACGCGCAGGAGTTCGCGCACGGCACCTTCGCCGGCGCCCTGACCCTGCCCATCGCCCGTTTCACCGACCTGCCGGCGGCACTGGCGCCGCACCGCGCCGACCTGGCCGACGCCACCGTGGTCAGTTTCTGCACCGGCGGCATCCGCTGCGAGAAAGCCGCGCTGTGGATGCGCAATGACGGCATGGACAACGTGCTGCAGCTGGACGGCGGCATCCTGGGGTATTTCGAGGAAGTGGGCGGCGAGGGCTACGAAGGCCGCTGCTTCGTGTTCGACGAGCGCGTGGCGCTGGACCCGCAGCTGCAGCCGCTGGTGGACGAAGCCACCCCGTAGGCGCGGGCCCACCCCGCATGCGGCCTTCCCGCTGAGGCTCCCGGCCGCTGCGCGCGCGCGTGCGACGGCCCGGAAAACAGTGTTCGGCCGCCGGCACCGCGCGCAGGGATGGGAAACCGCCCCGCGCGCCCCATGTTGCAGGGACCTCCTGCCGGAAGCCGCCGCATGATTCCCCTTTCCGTCCTCGACCTCGCCCCCGTCTGCGAAGGCGCCACGCCGGGCCAGGCGTTCGCCAACATGCTCGACCTCGCGCGCCATGCCGAGCGCTGGGGCTATCGCCGCTACTGGTTGGCCGAGCACCACAACATGCCGGGCATCGCCAGTGCGGCCACCTCGGTGCTGATCGGGCACGTTGCCGGCGGCACCTCGACCATCCGCGTCGGCGCCGGCGGCATCATGCTGCCCAACCACTCGCCGCTGCAGGTGGCCGAACAGTTCGGCACCCTGGCTTCGCTGTATCCGGGGCGCATCGACCTGGGACTGGGCCGCGCGCCGGGTACCGACCATGCCACCGCCCGCGCGCTGCGCCGCTACTTCGACAGCGCCGACCAGTTCCCGCAGGACGTGGCCGAGCTGCTGCATTACTTCGAGCCGGTGCAGCCGGGGCAGGGCGTGCAGGCGGTGCCGGGCGCGGGCATCGACGTGCCGGTGTGGCTGCTGGGCTCCAGCCTGTTCAGCGCGCGGCTGTCGGCGGCGATGGGCCTGCCGTTCGCGTTCGCCTCGCACTTCGCCCCGGACGCGATGGACGAGGCCGTGGCGCTGTACCGCCGCGATTTCCGCCCGTCCGCCCGCTTGCAGGCACCCTGGGCGATCCTGGCGCTGAACGTGGTGGCCAGCGCGTCTGAGGCCGAGTCCCGGCGGCTGTTCACGACCCAGCAGCAGAGCTTCGTCAACCTGCGGCGCGGCCGTCCAGGACAGATCCCGCCGCCGGTGGACGACATCGAGGCGTTCTGGGAGCCGCACGAGAAGGCCGGGGTGGAGCGGGCGCTGGCCTGCACCGTGCTCGGCGACCCGCAGCAGGTGGGCGAGGGGCTGGCGGCCTTTGCCGCGCGCCACCGGCCCGACGAAATGATGCTCACCGCCAATATCTTCGACCATGCCGCGCGGCTGCGCTCGTTCGAACTGGCGATGCAGGCCTGGCAGGCGCGGCACTGAGCCGTCGGCTGGGGTCGCGGTGGTTGCGGGCGCCGCGTGCGGCGCCCGGGACGGCCGCGCGCGGCAGGGCTCAGCTGGTCCAGCGCTGGAACAGTTCGACGGTGTGGCCGACCAGCTGCCCCGAGCCGAGACCGAAGAACAGGCCGGCGGCGAGCGCCGCGACCCAGTTGAACAGCATCAGCGCGCCATCGCGCTCGATCAGCGCCAGCGCGAACAGCAGCAGCTGGAAGCCGAACAGATAGTTGGTCAGCGGGATCGGCAGCGACAGCAGCACCCCGGTCATGACCAGCAGCAGCCCCGTGAACACCCGCGCCGGAAGCGGCCCCACCAGGGCCGGCAGGCGTGGCTTGAGCATCCGGTCCAGGCGCCGCAGCGGGCGATCGATGCGGCCCAGGAAGCGGTGCATGGTGCCGCGCCTGGGCCCGCGCCGGGCGATGAACCCGGGCACCCAGGGCCGCGCCAGGCCGGCCATCATCTGCAGGCCGATCAGCAGCACCAGCGGGCCGCTGACCGCGCCGCCGATGCCGGGCACCGGAATGAACGCCGGCAGGATGGCGACGAACAGGAACACGCCGAACGCGCTTTCCTGCAGGCCCTGCAGGATCCTGCCCAGCGGCTGCTGTTCCGCGGGGTCGCCGTGCTCGAACATCGACAGCAGGGTACGGATGCCCTCGTTGCGGTAGCCGCCCGCCGCGGCCGGGCCGGCGCCTGGCCCGCCGTCCTGCGGCTCAGCCGGTGGTGTCATCTTCGTCTTCTTCCGGCAGCCGGCGCAGCAGCAGCTTGTCGATGCGGGCGCCGTCCAGATCGACGATCTCGATGCGCCAGCCGGCCCAGTCGAAGTACTCGCTGGCGTGCGGGATGCGGCCGAAGAAGTGCATGCACATGCCGGCCAGGGTGTAGTAGTCGCCTTCCTCGGCATCGGGCAGCTCGACCCCGCCCATCAGTTCGCGCAGGTCGTCCACCGGCAGCGAACCGTCCACCAGCAGCGAACCGTCCTCGCGGGTGACCACCAGGGCGTCCTCGTCGGTGTTCTCCGGCGCCTGCAGGCGGCCGACCACCGCGCCCATCAGGTCGCTGATGGTCACCAGGCCCTGGATCTCGCCGTACTCGTCCACCACCAGCGCCATCGACTGGTGCTCCTCGCGGAAGATCTCCAGCAGCTTCATCGCATGGGTGGATTCGGAGACATAGAGCGTCTCGCGCAGGTTCTCGAACAGCGCATGGGTGTCGCCCTGCAGGCGGCGCGTGACCAGCGACTTGACCTCGAGGATGCCGGCGATGTCCTGGTCGTTGCCGCGGTACACCGGGTAACGCGAGAACGCATGCTCGTGCATGGTCTCCAGGTTCTTCTCGACATCGGCGTTGGTATCCAGCCAGGCGATGCGGTTGCGCGGGGTCATCAGGCTGTCGGCGGTGCGGTCGCCCAGGCGCATGACCCGGTTCATCATGTCGCGCTCGTGGATGTCGATCACCCCGGCCTCGTGGCTTTCGGCCACCAGCATGCGGATCTCTTCTTCGGTCACCGACGCCGAATCGGTGTTGCCCAGCCCCAGCAGGCGCAGCACCAGCCGGGTGGTGCGCGACAGCAGCCACACGAACGGGAAGGCGAGGGTTGCCAGCCAGCCCATCGGCACCGCGACCAGCCCGGCGATGTCCTCCGAACGGGTCAGCGCCAGCCGCTTGGGCACCAGTTCGCCGAAGATCAGCGTGACGAAGGTGATCAGGGTGACCGCCAGCGCCTTGCCGACCGCGCCGGCGTAGTCGAAGCCCGGCATCAGCCCCTGGATCCACGCGGCGATGGCTTCGCCCAGCGCTTCGCCGCCGAGGAAGCCGGTCAGCACGCCGATCACGGTGATGCCGATCTGCACGGTGGACAGGAAGTTCTCGGGCTTCTCGGCCAGCGCCAGGGCGCGCTCGGCGCGCTTGCTGGTGGCGGACATCTGCTTGAGCCGGCTCTTGCGCGAGGTCATGACCGACATCTCGGACATGGCGAAGAAGCCGTTGAGCAGGATCAGGGAGAAAACGATGAGGATCAGTTCAAACACGGGTCGCTCCCCGGGTCGTTGGCAGGGAGGGAGGGTGCTTGCGGTGGCGGCAGGGGCTCAGGGGCGTGCCCGGGCGCTGCGGCGGGGGGTAAGGGTCGTCGTCCATAGGGTGCGCCCGCGGAGGGCGCCGGCGCATCTTAGCAAACCGGCATGCGGTGCCGGCAACCGCCTGTTCATTTTCGTGGGCGGGAACCGGCCGGGAATACCCGAGACGTCATCCAGCCGTCATAATTCGCCCCGGTGCCGTCCCTTCCGCGACGGCGGACAGGCATTTCCAATGTTTTCATTGCAGACCATTTTCGGCTCCGGCAAGCAGTTCTACACCTATCTCGACGAGGCCGCCCAGGCCGCCGCCGACAGCGCCAAGGCGCTGCACGCGATGATGCGCGAAGCCGACCGCGAGCCCGCCCTGGATGCATTCAAGCTGGCGCGCCTGCGCGAGCGCGCGGCCTCGGACAAGATCAGCCAGGCGCTGGTAGACAGCTTCATGACCCCGATCGAGCGCGAGGACATCGAGGCGCTGGGCTCGGCGCTGTACAAGATTCCCAAGCAGATCGAGAAGTTCGCCGACCGCTATGCGCTGGCCACCCAGCACCTGGCGCACATCGATTTCGCCCCGCGCGCGGCGATGCTGGAGCAGGCCGCCGGGGTGGTGGTGGACATGGTCAAGGACCTGCGCCACATGAACATCGACCGCATGACGGCGATGAACGAGAAGCTGCGCGCGCTGGAGAACGAGGCCGACCGGCTGATGCTCGAGCTGTACCGGGAAATCTACTCCGGGCGCCTGGACAACCTGCAGATGTTCCTGCTCAAGGAATTCTTCGAGATCCTGGAGAAAGCCATCGACCGCTGCCGCGAGGCCGGGGTGGTGGTCTACCAGATCGTGTTGAAGAACTCGTGATCGCCATGATGCGGATCCCGTGCATTTCCGGCTTCGGAAGCGGGGGCGTCGGCTGTGCCGATGCCCGCGAGCCGCGCTTCCACACCCCCCGTCCCGCCACGGCGCGGCGGGACTTCCCGCTTGACCCGAGGGGGCAGCTGCGATGCTGACCCTTGTCCTCGTCGTGATCCTGGCGGCGCTCGTGTTCGAGTTCATCAACGGCTTCCACGACACCGCCAACTCCATCGCCACCGTGGTGGCCACCAAGGTGCTCTCGCCCGGCTGGGCGGTGATGCTGGCCGCGGGCATGAACCTGATCGGCGCGCTGACCGGCACCGCGGTGGCGCTGACCATCGCCAACGGCCTGCTCAACACCAGCGTGGTCGAGGTCACCCCGCAGGTGATCCTGTGCGCGCTGCTCGGCGGCATCGTCTGGAACCTGATCACCTGGTGGAAAGGGCTGCCGTCCTCGTCCTCGCACGCGCTGATCGGCGGCCTGTGCGGCGCCGGCCTGGCCGCCGCGCACAACAACTGGGACGCGCTGATCTGGTCGCAGAACCTCGGCAACTGGGCGCAGAACAAGGGCCTGCTGTGGAAGGTGTTCGTGCCGATGATCACCTCGCCGATCGCCGGCTTCCTGCTCGGCATCGTGGTGATGTGCCTGCTGTGGGCGATCATCGCCGGCATGGCGCGGGCCGGTGGCGTGCTGCGGCGGCTGGCGCGTCCGCGCTGGGTCAATGCGTTCTTCGGCAAGGCGCAGATCGTCTCGGCCGCCTACATGGGCTTCGCCCATGGCCACAACGACGCGCAGAAGACCATGGGCATCATCGCCATGACCCTGATCGGCGCCGAGGCCACCGGCGCGCTGGACAACCTGCCGTCGTGGCTGGCGTTCATGCACCCGGACGCGCATGCCGGCGATGGCATTGCCATGTGGATCGTGCTCACCTGCGCGGTGGTGATGGCCGCCGGTACCGCCTCGGGCGGCTGGAAGATCATCAAGACCCTGGGCCACAAGATGGTCAAGCTGCACCCGATCCACGGCTTCGCCGCGGAGACCAGCTCGGCCACCATCCTGACCCTGGCCGCGCACTTCGGCATGCCGGTCTCGACCACCCACAGCATCTCCACCGCGATCATGGGCGTTGGCTTCGCCAAGAACCCGAAGTCGCTGCGCATCGGGGTGATCGAGCGCATCATCTGGGCCTGGATCCTGACCATCCCGGCGGCCGGCGGCTGCGCCTACCTGATCCTGAAGCTGTTCGAGCTCGCCGGCTGGAACTGAGCCGGTCGAGCCGGCCGCCGGCCCGTTGGCCGCTGCATGCAGAAAGGCCCGCCTTCCCGGCGGGCCTTTCGTTGTGCGCCGGCGTGGGCGTCAGTTGCGTTGGTACATGGCGCGCACGTCGCGGCGGAACGCGGCCTGGCTGTCGGCGCGGCTGTAGAACATGTGCCCGCCCGGATAGCTGCGCACCTGCACGCGTTGCGGGTCGCTGCCCATGGCCGGCATCTGGTCCACGGTCAGGATAGAACCCATGAACGGGCATGACAGGTCGTTCCAGCCATGCGCGATCAGCACCTGCAGGCGCGGGTCGATGGCCACCGCCTGGCGCAACTGGGTGACCGCGCCGGCACGCAGGTCGCCATTGCGGTCCCACTGGCGGTTCACCTCGTAGCTCAGCGCGTGGTAGCGCGCATCCACCTTCCAGCCGACCACGCGGGTGACGAAGTCCACCATCGCGGTGGTGGTCGGGGCGATGATGCTGTCCAGCAGCGGGTCGTTGGCACGCTGCTCGGGATCGGTGGGGAAGGGATCGAAGGCGGTGACGTTGGAATCGTAGCGGCTGCCCAGCGTGCCCTTGTCGCGGAACACCTCGCGCAGGTAGGCCTGGGTTTCCAGGCGGCCGCCGGCGCGGCGCACGAACACCGGATCCAGGCCGGTCAGTTCGGTGACCCGGCGCAGCATGGCGTCGGTCGCCTGCGGGTCGGAGCGGCCCTTCATCAGCGCGCTGGCGTAGTCGCTGCGGGCGTACTCGACCACCTCGCGCATCGCCGCATCGGTGAGCCGGCCCTGGCGCTCCAGGTGCGCGGCGGCGATCGACGGCAGGGTCTGGATCCAGGCCATCGGCGAGACGTCGCTGTTGTCCTCCAGGGTCGGGCTCAGGTAGGGCGAGACCAGCACCAGCCCGTTCATCGCCACCCCCAGCCGGGTCTGCAGGTAGTGGGTGATGCGCGGGCCGCGGTAGCCGCCATAGCTTTCGCCGGCCAGGTACTTGCGCGAGGTCATGCGCTGGTTCTTCAGCAGCCAGTCGTAGACCACCCGCGACAGGTACTCGATGTCCGCGGACGGGTTGAAGAACTGCTTCTTCGCCTCCTCATCGGGAATCCGCGAGCGGCTGAAGCCGGTGCCGACCGGGTCGATGAACACCAGGTCGGTGAAATCCAGCCAGGTGCCGGGGTTGTCGCGCAGCGTGGCCGGCGCCGAGGCGCTGTCGCCTTCGCTGCCGAACGCCACCACCTTCGGCCCCACCGCGCCCAGGTTCAGGTACACCGACGAGGCGCCGGGGCCGCCATTGAGCGCGAAGGTGACCGGGCGGTCCTTGCCGGGCACGGTGTAGGCGGTGAACACCACCTCGCCAATGGTCTTGCCCTGCGCATCGCGCACCGGCAGCGAGCCGACGGTGGCGGTGTAGTCCAGGGTGCGGCCTTCCAGGCGCATGCTCTGGCGGACCGAGGCATCGGCCGGCAACGGTGCCGGCGCGGTCGATGCGGCCTTGTCATCGCCGGCGTCGGCGGCGGGCCTGGCCGGCGCGGGAGCGGCGAACAGCAGGCCGGCGCCGAGCGCGGCCACGTACAGCAGGTGTTTCATGCGGATGACCTGGGGATCGGGAAACGCACGATCCTAGGCCCGTGGCGGGAGCGGCAAATGTGCCCAAAGCCATGCGGCGCCGGCCCGGATGGGCAATCCCGGGCGCGGAACGATGCCGGTGCGCGGCTGCTGCGCGCATCCGCGGCGCGACGGTGGCCGCACGCCGTGCGTGGCAGGCCGGCCCTCGCGTCCGCCGCGCGCTGCGCCCATGGCGCCGGTCGCCTGGGCGGGCACGGGCGCAGTGCCGGATCAGACCTCCAGGGAGGCGAGGTCGCCCTTGCTTTCCAGCCAGCCCTTGCGGTCGCCGGCGCGCTTCTTGGCCAGCAGCATGTCCATCAGCGAGCGGGTCTGCTCCTCGTCGTCCACGGTCAGCTGCACCAGGCGGCGGGTATCGGGGTGAATGGTGGATTCGCGCAGCTGCTGCGGGTTCATCTCGCCCAGGCCCTTGAAGCGGGTGACGCTGACCTGGCCGCGGATCTTCTCGCGCTCGACCTTTTCCAGCAGCGAGCGCTTCTCTTCCTCGTCCAGCGCGTAGAACACCTGCTTGCCCACGTCCACGCGGAACAGCGGCGGCATCGCCACGAACACGTGGCCGGCGGCGACCAGCGCCGGGAAGTGCTTCAGGAACAGCGCAGCCAGCAGGGTGGCGATGTGCAGGCCGTCGGAGTCGGCGTCGGCCAGGATCACCACCTTGCCGTAGCGCAGGCCGGACAGGTCGTCCTTGCCCGGGTCGCAGCCGATGGCCACGGCCAGGTTGTGCACTTCCTCCGAGGCCAGCACGCTGCCCGAGGCCACTTCCCAGGTGTTGAGGATCTTGCCGCGCAGCGGCAGGATCGCCTGGAAATCCTTGTCGCGGGCCTGCTTGGCGCTGCCGCCGGCCGAGTCGCCTTCCACCAGGAACAGCTCGGTGCGCGACAGGTCCTGGCTGATGCAGTCGGCCAGCTTGCCGGGCAGCGCCGGGCCCTGGGTGACCTTCTTTCGGACCACCAGCTTCTCGGTCTTCAGCCGCGCGCTGGCGCGCTCGATGGCGATCTGCGCGATCTTCTCGCCGACTTCCACGTTCTGGTTCAGGGCCAGGCTGAAGGCATCGTGGGCGGCGCCCTCGACGAAGCCGGCGGCCTGGCGCGAGGACAGGCGTTCCTTGGTCTGGCCGCTGAACTGCGGATCGGTCATCTTCAGCGAGAGCACGAATGACACCCGGTCCCACACGTCTTCCGGCGCCAGCTTGACCCCGCGCGGCAGCAGGTTGCGGAAATCGCAGAACTCGCGCAGCGCCTCGGTCAGGCCGGTGCGCAGGCCGTTGACATGGGTGCCGTGCTGGGCGGTCGGGATCAGGTTGACGTAGCTTTCCTGCACCAGTTCGCCTTCCGGCAGCCAGGCCACGGCCCAGTCCACCGCCTCGGTTTCCTTCTTCAGGACGCCGACGAACAGGTCGGCCGGCAGCATCTCGCGTTCGCCCAGCTCGGCCTTGAGGTAGTCGCGCAGGCCGTCCTCGTAATGCCAGGTCTCGGTCTCGCCGGTCGCCTCGTCGGTCAGCCGGACGGTCAGGCCCGGGCACAGCACCGCCTTGGCGCGCAGCAGGTGGCGCAGCGCGCGCACGTTGAACTTCGGGGTGTCGAAATACTTCGGGTCCGGCCAGAAACGCAGCCGGGTGCCGGTGTTCCTGCGGCCGACGGAGCCGACCACTTCCAGCGGGCTGGCACGGTCGCCGTCGCGGAAGCTGATGCGGTGCTCGCTGCCTTCGCGCCTGATGTGGATCTCCACCAGCGTGGACAGTGCATTGACCACCGACACGCCGACGCCGTGCAGGCCGCCGGAGAAGGTGTAGTTGCGGTTGCTGAACTTGCCGCCGGCGTGCAGCCGGGTCAGGATCAGTTCGACGCCGGGGATCTTCTCCTCCGGGTGGATGTCGACCGGCATGCCGCGGCCGTCGTCGCTCACCTCGCAGCTGCCGTCCTTGTACAGCACGACCTCCACGGTCTTCGCGTGCCCGGCCAGCGCCTCGTCCACCGAATTGTCGATGACTTCCTGCGCCAGGTGGTTCGGGCGCGCGGTGTCGGTGTACATGCCGGGGCGGCGTTTGACCGGGTCCAGGCCGGAGAGGACTTCGATGTCGGCGGCGTTGTAGCGGGCGTTCATGTATCTCGATAAGGCGCTGATGCGACGGGCAAGTTTGCGGTCTGCCGGGGAAATTTGCACGCCGGTGTTCAGTGCGGGGAGAGGCGCGGGGCGGTATCCTGTGCGCCCTGGAACGTACGCAGCCGATCCCCCTGAATCGGCGGAGACTCCGGAGGATGACAATGAAATCGTCGAAATTGCTGGTTCTGGCCGTGGCTGCCGCCGCCGTCGTGGCGGTGCCGCTGGTGATGGCGCAGAGCGTGGACAAGGCCAAGACGGGCGAGGCCGCCCAGGCCGCCGCCGACAAGGCGCAGAGCGAGGCCGAGCAGAAGGCCAAGCGCCGCGCCGCTGCCGCCGCCCAGGAAAAGGCCCGGGGCGAGCAGCCGGCCCCGCGCGAAGAGGAAGAGGAAGAAGCCCGCAAGCGTCGCTGACGCGGGTTTCCCGATGAACGTGGACGCCCCGGCGCAGGCCGGGGCGTCTTTTTTTGTTACCGCCCCGTGGCGGCCGGGCCGCAAGGCCGGCGCGTCGCGGGCAGGATTTTCCGCGGTCGCCGCATCCGGTGCTTGGGTGTTCGCGCGACAACCTTTAAACTAGGGCTTTCCGGGAGGCAAGTGAGCCATGACCCCCCTTATTTTCGTTACCGGCGGCGTGGTGTCCTCGCTTGGCAAGGGCATTGCCGCCGCGTCGCTGGCCTCCATCCTCGAGGCGCGTGGCCTGAAGGTCACGATGATGAAGCTGGATCCGTACATCAACGTCGATCCGGGCACCATGAGTCCCTTCCAGCACGGCGAGGTCTATGTCACCGATGACGGTGCCGAGACCGACCTGGACCTGGGCCACTACGAGCGCTTCGTCCATACCCGGCTGAGCCGCAAGAACTCGGTGACCACCGGGCGCATCTACGAGAACGTGATCCGCAAGGAGCGCCGCGGCGACTACCTCGGTGCGACCGTGCAGGTGATCCCGCACATCACCGACGAGATCCGCCGCTGCATCGACGAGGCCACCGAGGGCTACGACGTGGCGCTGGTGGAGATCGGCGGCACCGTCGGCGACATCGAGTCGCTGCCGTTCTTGGAGGCGATCCGCCAGGTGCGTACCGAGCGCGGCCCGGAGAAGGCGCTGTTCATGCACCTGACGCTGGTGCCGTACATCGGCGCCGCCGGTGAGCTGAAGACCAAGCCGACCCAGCACTCGGTCAAGGAACTGCGTTCGATCGGCATCCAGCCCGACGTGCTGCTGTGCCGCTCCGAGCAGGCCATCCCGGATTCGGAGCGGCGCAAGATCTCGCTGTTCACCAACGTCTCCGAACGCGCGGTGATCAGCGTGCCGGACGTGGACGTGCTGTACCGCGTGCCGATGGGGCTGCACGCGCAGGGTCTGGACGAAATCGTGGTCAACCAGCTCAAGTTCGCCGACAAGGCCGGCCCGGCCGACCTGTCCGAGTGGGAGGCGGTGCTGGATGCGGCCCTGCACCCGCTGGACGAGGTGACCATCGCCGTGGTCGGCAAGTACGTGGACCACCAGGACGCCTACAAGTCGGTCGGCGAGGCGCTCAAGCACGGCGGCCTGCGCCAGCGCACCCGGGTCAACCTCAAGTGGCTGGAAGCGCAGGACCTGGAAGAAGGAGGCATGGCCGCGCTCGAGGGCGTGGACGGCATCCTGGTGCCGGGCGGCTTCGGCGACCGCGGCTTCGAGGGCAAGGTGCTGACCTCCAAGTATGCCCGCGAGCACAAGCTGCCGTACTTCGGCATCTGCTACGGCATGCAGGCGGCGGTGGTCGACTATGCCCGCCACGTGGCCGGGCTGGACGGCGCCAACAGCACCGAGAACGACCGCCAGTCGCCGAACCCGGTGATCGGCCTGATCACCGAGTGGCGCACCGCCAGCGGCGAGGTCGAGAAGCGCGACGAGAAGTCCGACCTGGGCGGCACCATGCGCCTGGGCCTGCAGGAGCAGCGGCTGAAGCCGGGCACGCTGGCGCGCGAGCTGTACGGCAAGGACGTGGTGGCCGAGCGCCACCGCCACCGCTACGAGTTCAACAACCGCTACCGCACCCAGCTGGAGGACGCCGGGCTGGTGATCTCCGGCAAGTCGATGGACGACACCCTGGTGGAAGTGGTGGAGCTGCCGCGCGACGTGCATCCGTGGTTCCTGGCCTGCCAGGCGCACCCGGAGTTCCTGTCCACGCCGCGCAGCGGGCACCCGCTGTTCATTGGTTTCATCCGCGCCGCGCGCGAGAAGAAGGCCGGCGGCAAGCTGTTGAAGGAAGCGCGGGCCTGACGCTCGTTTCCGCCTTCTCCCGCGGGGGAGGGCGCACCGTAGGGGCGGGCGGGACGCCGGCGAAGGCTGGGTTCCCGGTTCCGCAAGGGCCTGCCCACGGCCCCTCATCCAACCCCTTTCCCGTTGGGAGAGGGGCTACAAACACGAGGTAGTTGAATGAAGCTCTGCGGATTCGAAGTCGGCCTGGACCAGCCGCTGTTCCTGATCGCCGGCCCGTGCGTGATCGAGTCGATGCAACTGCAGCTCGATACCGCCGGCAAGCTCAAGGAAATCACCGGCAGGCTGGGGATGAACTTCATCTTCAAGTCCAGCTTCGACAAGGCCAACCGCACCTCCGGCACCAGCTTCCGCGGCCCGGGGCTGGAAGAGGGCCTGAAGGTGCTGGCCGAGGTGAAGAAGCAGATCGGCGTGCCGGTGCTGACCGACGTGCACGAGTACACGCCGATGGACGAGGTGGCCTCGGTCGTCGACGTGCTGCAGACCCCGGCATTCCTGGTGCGGCAGACCGATTTCATCAGGAAGGTGTGCAGCGCCGGCAAGCCGGTGAACATCAAGAAGGGCCAGTTCCTGTCGCCGTGGGACATGAAGCCGGTGGTGGAAAAGGCGCGCTCCACCGGCAACAACGACATCATGGTCTGCGAGCGCGGCGCCAGCTTCGGCTACAACAACCTGGTCAGCGACATGCGCTCGCTGAGCGTGATGCGCGACACCGGCTGCCCGGTGGTGTTCGACGCCACCCATTCGGTGCAGCTGCCGGGCGGGCAGGGCAGCAGTTCCGGCGGACAGCGCGAATTCGTGCCGGTGCTGGCGCGCGCGGCGGTGGCGGTGGGCGTGGCCGGGTTGTTCGCCGAGACCCATCCCGATCCGTCCAAGGCGCTGTCCGACGGCCCCAACGCGTGGCCGCTGGACAAGATGGAAGCGCTGCTGGAAACACTGCTGGCGCTGGATTCGATCACCAAGAAGCACGGGTTCCTCGAGTCCACCGTGTGAGGCGACGGATGGCCCGCTCGATGCGGGCCATCATCGTTTCAGGGCCTGCCGGCGTGCCTGCGTTTTCAGCCGCAAGCATCGCGCCGCGCCGGCCCCGGCTTCGTTTAAACTGCGGCCGGTTTCCCATTCCCAGACCTACCCAAACGAGTCCATCCCCCAGACCATGACCACTATCGCCAAGATCCACGCCCGTGAAATCCTCGACAGCCGTGGCAACCCCACGCTGGAAGCCGAAGTCACCCTGGCCGACGGCTCGTTCGGTCGTGCCGCCGTGCCCTCGGGCGCATCGACCGGCACCAAGGAGGCGGTGGAACTGCGCGATGGCGACAAGACCCGCTACCTGGGCAAGGGCGTGCGCGATGCGGTGGCCAACGTCAACGGCCCGATCGCCGCGGCGCTGAAGGATTTCGATGCGCAGGACCAGGCCGGGCTGGACCGCCGCCTGCTCGACCTGGACGGCACCGAGAACAAGGGCCGCCTGGGCGCCAACGCGCTGCTGGGCGTTTCCATGGCCGCCGCGCACGCCGCCGCCGCCTCCAACAAGCAGGCGCTGTGGCAGTACCTGGCCGGCAAGACCGGCGCCACGCCATCGCTGCCGGTGCCGATGATGAACATCATCAATGGCGGCGCGCACGCCGACAACAACGTCGACTTCCAGGAGTTCATGGTGCTGCCGGTCGGCTTCACCTCGTTCGGTGAATCGCTGCGCGCCGGCACCGAGATCTTCCATGCGCTCAAGTCGGTGCTCAAGGGCCACGGCCTGAGCACGGCGGTGGGCGACGAAGGCGGCTTCGCGCCGGACTTCCGCAGCAACGTCGAGGCACTGGACACCATCCTGGAAGCCATCGGCAAGGCCGGCTACACCGCCGGTGAGGACATCCTGCTGGGCCTGGACGTGGCTTCCAGCGAGTTCTACGAGAACGGCAAGTACAACCTGGTCGGCGAGAACAAGCGCCTGACCTCCGAGCAGTTCGTCGATTTCCTGGCCGACTGGACCACGCAGTACCCGATCATCACCATCGAGGACGGCCTGGCCGAGAACGACTGGGCCGGCTGGAAGCTGCTGACCCAGCGCATCGGCGGCAAGGTGCAGCTGGTCGGCGACGACCTGTTCGTCACCAACCCGAAGATCTTCGCCGAGGGCATCGAGTCGGGCACCGCCAACGCCATTCTGATCAAGGTCAACCAGATCGGCACCCTGAGCGAGACCCTGGAGGCGATCGCCATGGCCGACAAGGCGCATTACGCGGCGATCGTCTCGCACCGCTCCGGCGAAACCGAGGACACCACCATCGCCGACATCGCCGTGGCCACCACCGCCACCCAGATCAAGACCGGCTCGCTGTGCCGCAGCGACCGCGTGGCCAAGTACAACCAGTTGCTGCGCATCGAGGAAGCCCTCGGCGGCAACGCGCGCTACGCCGGGCGTGACGCGTTCGTCTCGCTCAAGCGCTGACGCCGATGCGTGACTGGCGCTGGCTGCTGCTGGTGCTCGCGGTACTGCTGGCGCTGCTGCAGTACCGCTTCTGGTTCGGGCCGGGCAATTCGGGCGAGGTGATGATGCTCGAGGCCCAGGTTGCCAACCAGAAGCGCGACAACGAGGGCCTGCAGCAGCGCAACGATGCGCTCGCCGCCGAGGTCAAGGACCTCAAGGAAGGCGAGGCCGCCATCGAGGAGCGGGCGCGCAGCGAACTGGGCATGATCAAGCCCGGCGAGAAGTTCTACCGCGTGGTCGAGGACGCCCCGGTGGCGCGGCCGGGCGTTGCCCAGCCGGGCGCGCACGACGCCGCCACCCAGGAGGTCGTGCCATGACCACCCAGGTGTGGGCGGTGGTGCCGGCTGCCGGTCGCGGTACCCGCTTCGGCGGCCCGGTGCCCAAGCAGTACCTGCTCGCCGCCGGCGAACCGCTGCTCGCGCATACGCTGGCGGCGCTGCTGGCGCACCCCGGCGTGGCCGGGGTGATGGTGGCCATCGCCGAGCACGATGCCGACTGGCCGGGCTGGAATGACTTCGCTGGCAAGCCGGTGCTGACCTGCACCGGTGGCGATACCCGTGCCGCCTCGGTGCTGGCCGGGTTGCAGGCGCTGCCGGAAAGCGTGCGTGCCGACGACTTCGTGCTGGTGCACGACGCCGCGCGCCCGAACCTGCCGGCCGCCGACCTGGGCCGGCTGCTGGAGGTGGGGCGCGCCGATCCGGTCGGCGCGATCCTCGCTGCCCCGGTGCGCGACACCCTCAAGCGCGCCGGCGACGATGGCGGCATTGACCGCACCGAACCGCGCGAGCGGTTGTGGCGCGCGCTCACGCCGCAGCTGTTCCGCCGCCACCAGTTGACCCGCGCGCTGCTGGAAGCGACCGGCGCCGGTGTCGAGGTGACCGACGAGGCCATGGCCATGGAGCGCCAGGGCGCGCGACCGCTGCTGGTCGAAGGCGACGAGTGCAACTTCAAGGTCACCACCCCGGCCGACCTGGCCCGCTTCGAGTTCGAGCTGTCGCGGCGTGGCTGACGCCCGTCCGGCGCCGCCCGCGCGGGCCTGAACCACAACCTGATCCGACGCCATGAATCCTTCTGCTTTTCCCCCCATCCGCATCGGCCAGGGCTATGACGTGCACGCCTTCGGCGAAGGCGACCACGTCATGCTCGGCGGCGTGCGCGTGCCGCACCGTTGCGGGGTGCTCGCGCACAGCGACGGCGACGTGATCCTGCATGCGCTGTGCGACGCCATGCTGGGGGCGCTGGCGCTGGGCGACATCGGCCAGCACTTCCCGCCCAGCGACGACCGCTGGAAGGGCGCGGACAGCAGCGATTTCGTGCGCCACTGCAACGGCCTGCTGCGCGCGCGCGGGTGGCAGGTGGGCAACACCGACATCACCGTGATCTGCGAGCGGCCCAAGGTCGGCCCGCATGCGACTGCGATGCGCGAAACGGTGGCGCAGCTGCTGGGCGTGGCGCCGGACCGGGTCAGCATCAAGGCCACCACCAGCGAGAAGCTGGGTTTTACCGGCCGCGAGGAAGGCATCGCCGCGCAGGCGGTGGTGCTGCTGCTTCCCGCATGATTCCCATTCCGCAGGCGTGTCGCCGGCCGCGACCGGGCGTCGCCCGCCGCGGCGCCGGCAGCAGCGCCGCCCTCCGCACGGGTTGCCCCGGCAGGCCCGCCGTCACCGGCGCGCCCGCGGCAGGCAGGCCGGGCCATTGTTCAGGACCGACATGATGGATCTTCCCCTTGCCTATGGCGCCCCGGTATTGAGCGCGTCAATGCGCAGCGTGCCGGAGGACTTCCAGGTCGATGAACTGCCTGCCTTCGAGGCGAGCGGCGAGGGCGAGCACCTGTTGCTGGACATCCGCAAGCGCGGCGCCAACACCGTGGCCGTGGCCAGGCAGCTGGCGCAATGGGCCGGGGTGCCGGAAATGGGCGTCAGCTACGCCGGGCAG
The DNA here is from genome assembly GCF_056393075.1 of Stenotrophomonas sp. Steno-Z10-HUANG. Taxonomy (NCBI): domain Bacteria; kingdom Pseudomonadati; phylum Pseudomonadota; class Gammaproteobacteria; order Lysobacterales; family Lysobacteraceae; genus Stenotrophomonas; species Stenotrophomonas sp. Steno-Z10-HUANG. The sequence goes on along the minus strand of NZ_JBWJPA010000002.1, from coordinate 430,490 downwards.
AAGGACCGGCATGCGGTGACCACGCAGCGTTTCAGCGTGCACCTGCCCAGGCGGGTCGCGCCGGACCTGGCGCTACTGGAATCGGACGAGGTGCATGTGCTCGCCTCCACCTGGCACAACCGCAAGCTGCAGCGCGGTGCGCTGGCCGGCAACCGCTTCACCCTGGTGCTGCGCGGGGTGCAGGGCGCGCGGGACGCGATCGAGCAGCGGCTGCAGGCCATCGCCACGCGCGGCCTGCCCAACTGGTTCGGCGAACAGCGCTTCGGTCGCGATGGTGGCAACGTGCGGGCGGCGCTGGCGATGTTCGGTGGCCGCCGGGTGCGCAAGGACCAGCGCTCCATGCTGCTGTCGGCGGCGCGCTCGGCCCTGTTCAACCGGGTGCTCGCCGCGCGGGTGGAGCAGGGCAACTGGGACGCCGCGCTGGACGGCGAGGTGTGGATGCTCGACGGCAGCCGTTCGGTGTTCGGTCCCGAGCCGATGAGCGAGGCGCTGGCCGAACGCCTGGCGCGGTTCGACATCCACCCCAGCGGGCCGTTGTGGGGCACGGGTGAGCTGCGCACCGCCGGTGCCGCGCTGGCCCTGGAGCAGGCCGCGCTGGCCGATGAGCAGGCGCTGGCGCTGCGCGCCGGCCTGGAGCAGGCCGGCCTCAAGCAGGAGCGCCGCGCGCTGCGGCTGCGGCCGGCGCTGATGCGCCATGTCTGGCTGCAGGACGACGTACTGGAGCTTGCCTTCGCGTTGCCGCCAGGGTGCTACGCCACCGCGGTGCTGCATGAACTGGGCCCCGTGGCCGACGCCAGCCGCGCCGAAGCCGTCGCCCCGGCGTAAGCCGGAGGTTCTCCGCGTGGCGCCTCCCGGCGTGCGGGGCGGCGCGCGCGCAGCCGCTACGCGCGGCCGCGGAAGGTGAAGGGGCCGTGGCGCATCGCCTGGCGGGAGGCGGACGCATTGCGCCTGGCGGCCGCGCCGCGACTGCCGCCGGCGCGCGATGGATCGCTGGCGGGCTGGCGCCGCTCAGCGCCGCGCCAGCAGCACCAGCACCGCGCCGGTGCCGCCCTGCGCCGGCGGCGCGGAGTGGAATGCGAGCACGTCGTTGCGCTGGCGCAGCAGACGGTCCACCAGGTTCTTGAGCACCGGCGCGCCGCCATCGGACTGCAGGCCCTTGCCGTGGATGATGCGCACGCAGCCGTGGTCGTGCGCGTGCGCCTCCAGCAGGAATTCGCGCAGCAGGTGCTCGGCCTGGGCGACGCTGGCGCCGTGCAGGTCCAGTTCGTCCTGCACCGAGTACTGGCCGCGCCTGAGCCGCTGGAACATGCGCGCCGGCAGGGTGTCGCGGCGGTAGCTGGCCACGTCGCCGGCTTCCAGCGGCGCGCTGGAATGCAGCAGCCGGGCGAACTCGCCCAGCGCCTGGGCCTCGTCCTGCTCGGCCATGCGCGCGCGCGGCTTCGGCCGTGGCCGGCTGATCGCCGGCGCATCCACCTTGCGCAGCGGCGTTACCTCGCCGATCGCCGAGCGGAACAGGGCGCCGTCGTCTTCGTCTTCTGGGTGCGACATGCGCATAGCGTAACGGCTGCGGCAATGGGGAGAGCGTCACGGGAAGGCGGTGGGCGCATTCCGGTATCATGCCGGATCGGGCCATGCCGGCCGGCGTGCAGCACGCCGGCGGGGATGGCGGTAGACGGCGGGGCTGCGGGAGCGCCGTCATGGATTCAGCGATTCAGGTCTTCAATGCGCGTACTTGTAAGCAACGACGACGGCGTGGACGCCCCCGGCATCAGGATGCTCGCCGAGGAGCTGCGCAATGCCGGCCACGAGGTCACCGTGGTGGCACCGGACCGCGACCGCTCCGGCGCCAGCAATTCCCTTACCCTGGACCAGCCGGTGCGGCTGCGCCGGATCGACCACTACACCTGCGCGGTCAGCGGAACGCCGACCGACTGCGTGCACCTGGCGCTGACCGGCATGCTGGAACACGAGCCGGACATCGTGGTCTCGGGCATCAACAACGCCGCCAACCTCGGCGACGACGTGATCTATTCCGGGACCGTGTCCGCGGCGATGGAAGGGCGCTTCCTCGGCCTGCCGTCGGTTGCGGTGTCGCTGGTGACCCAGCGCCACGAGGCGAGGAATTTCCTCAGCGCCGCGCGCGCGGCCATCGAGATCGTGGCGCGGCTGAAGGCCGACCCGCTGCCCGCCGACACCATCCTCAATGTCAACGTGCCGGACCTGCCGTGGGACGAGATCCGCGGGTTCGAGGTCACCCGGCTGGGCAACCGCCACCGCGCCGAGGCCTGCATCCCGGCCACCGATCCGCGCGGCAATACCGTGTACTGGATCGGTCCGGCCGGTTCCGAGCAGGATGCCGGCCCCGGTACCGATTTCCATGCGGTGCGCACCGGCCATATCTCGATCACCCCGATCCAGGTCGACCTGACCCGCTACGAGGCGCTGGAAAAGGTGGCCAGCTGGGTGGGCGGGTTGTCGGCGACGCTGGAGCGCCCGGCATGACGCCACGCCTGCGCCTGTCCCCGGAGGCGGTCGGCAGCGGCATGACCTCGCAGCGGGTGCGCGACCGCCTGGTCGATCGCCTGCGCGAGGTGGGCATCGGCGACGAACGCGTGCTCAACGCGGTGCGGGTGGTGCCGCGGCACCTGTTCATCGACGAGGCGCTGGCCTCGCGCGCCTACGAGGACACCGCATTGCCAATCGGCCACGGCCAGACCATCTCCCAGCCCTGGGTGGTGGCGCGCATGACCGAGGCGGTGCTGCAGGTGGCGCCCAGGACGGTGCTCGAAGTGGGTACCGGCTCGGGTTACCAGGCGGCGATCCTGGCCGCGGTCGGGCTGGAGGTGTTCACCGTCGAGCGGATCGGCGACCTGCTGCGCCAGGCCCGCAAGCGCCTGCGCCAACTGGGCATGAACGTCCGCAGCAAGCATGACGACGGCCGCATCGGCTGGCCCGAGCACGGCCCCTACGACGCCATCGTCGTCACCGCCGCGGCACCGGCGCTGGTGGACGCATTGATCGAACAGCTGGCCGTGGGTGGCCGCCTGGTGGCGCCGGTCGGCGGCCCCGGCGGGCAGGTGCTGCTGCAACTTACCCGCCAGGCGGACGGCATCGTGCAGGAGGAACTGGCGCCGGTCAGCTTCGTGCCGTTGCTCTCGGGCCTGCTGGACTGACACGGGAAACCCGCGACGATGAAGATATTCGGGCCGCTGTACGACCGCGCGCTGTACTGGGCCAGCCACAAGCGCGCGCCCACCTACCTGACCGTGCTGAGCTTCATCGAGGCCATCATTTTCCCGGTGATGCCGGAAGTGATGCTGATGCCGATGTGCGTGGCGCAGCCGCGCAAGGGCTGGCGCTTCGCCACCCTGAGCCTGGCCGGCTCGATGGTCGGGGCGATGGTCGGCTATGCGCTGGGCCACTATGCGTTCGAGGCGATCAAGCCGCTGTTCGCCGCGCTGGGCATGCTGCCGGCCATCGAGTCGGGCATCGCCACGCTGCAGGCGAAGATGGTCGAATCGCCGTGGGCGGTGTTCACCTTCCTGGTGCTGGGCGGCTTCATGCCGATCCCGATGAAGGTGTTCACCTGGGCGTCCGGTATCGTGGGGGTGCCGCTGCCACAGTACGTGTTGAGCATGCTGGTCGGGCGCGGCAAGCGCGTATACGTGCTGGCGGCGGTGATCCGCTTCGGCGGCGCGCGCGCGGCCGATGCGCTGCGGCGCTGGATCGAACCGCTGGGCTGGATCGCGACCGCGCTGGTCGCCGGCCTGGTGGGCTGGCTGGTATGGAGGGCGAAATTCGCATGAATGCAGAGGTAAGGATCAAGGGCGCTTCCAGGGCGGTCGCCGGCATGGCGGTACTGCTGCTGGTGGCGATGGCGGCAGGCTGCGGTACCGCCACGGTGGTCAAGCCTTCCGGCAGCAGCGCGTCCCGGGCCGCGGCCACGCCGCGCACATCCGTGCCCAAGCCGGGCCAGACCGCGGTGGTGCGCCGGGGCGACACGCTGTACGCGCTGGCGCGCATCCACAACATCACCCCGGGCGACCTGGCGGCGTGGAATGGCCTGTCCAATCCCAACGCGATCTACCCGGGGCAGACGCTGCGGTTGTATCCGGGCGGCGCCACCGCCACGCGCCCGGCGGCCGGCAGCGGCAGCGCGACTGCCACGCGGCCATCGGCGCCGCCGCCCGCGGCGACGCCGGCGCCGGCCAACAGCGGCATCGGCTGGCGCTGGCCGGCCGACGGCGCGCTGGTCGGCCGCTTCGTCGCCGGCGAGACCACCAAGCAGGGCATCGACATCGCCGGCAGCAGCGGCCAGCCGGTACGCGCGGCCGGCCCGGGCGTGGTGGTCTATTCCGGTGCCGGTCTGGTCGGCTACGGCGAGCTGATCATCATCAAGCACAACGAGCAGTGGCTGTCGGCCTACGGCCACAACCGCAAGCGCCTGGTCAACGAGGGGCAGAACGTCAAGGCCGGCGACCAGATCGCGGAAATGGGCCGCACCGGCACCTCGCGCGACATGCTGCACTTCGAGATCCGCTACAACGGCAAGCCGGTGGATCCGCTGCAGTACCTGCCGCAGAAGTAGCCGGCCGAATGCGGGTTGCCGCAGGCGGCTCCATGATGGCACGCGGAGGAACGGGGGGCGTTGGCCGGCGGCATAAGCACACGTGTTCCGCCCTGCTTCCGTTGCATGTCGTGCTGGCGGCGTTCGACCCGCGCCGTCAGCGGTGGCAGGATGCGTGGCCGCCGCCGCGCTGAGTACTGCGGGCGCTGATGGCCGGGGCAGGCCCGCTCCTGTCCGGGCTGTTGCAGCGCAGGGCGCGGCATCCGCCTGAAACGCCGCCTGCGGCCGGTGTCAGGGGGGATTCCGCGGCCAGCGGCCCCGGGCCGCGCCGCGGTCAAGGATATTTGCGTCGGTCGGGTGCCGGGTGATGGAGGAGCGCATGGGCAAATCGCGTTACTGGTTCGCCGCCAAGGAGCATGGATGGGGCTGGGGCTGGCCGCTGGCGTGGCAGGGATGGCTCGCCTATGCCAGTGCGGCCGCGCTGCTGGTGGCCGGTTTCGTGATCTTTCCGCCGGCCGCTGCTCCGGCCCGCTTCGTCGCCTGCAATGCGGGTGTGGTCGTGGCGCTGCTGTTCGTCTGCTGGCTCAAGGGCGAGCCATTGCGCTGAACGCCGGCCTGTAGAGGCGGGGCTTGCCCCGCATGAGAAAACAGGAAGGTGCGTACGCCAGCAGTCCCAGGCCGCGTGACGCCAGGCGTCACTCCAGGATGAAGGCCGCGACCACGCGGCGGTTTTCGCCGGCCAGCACGTTGAAGGTACGCGCGGCCGAGGCGTTGTTCATCACTTCGATGCCGATGCCGCGGGTCAGGCAGGCGGCCATGACCTCCACCGGCGGAAACACCTGGCGCTCGCCCGTGCCGAGGATGAACACGGCCGGGTTCTGTTCCAGCGCGGGCGCCAGGTCGGCCACGCTCAGCCGGCCGACCGCGCTTACCGACCAGTCTTCGATCAAGCGGTCGGGGGACAGGATGAAGCTGCGTGCCAGCGTCTGGTCGTTGACCCGGGCCTGGCGGCCGTCGGCCGAGCGCAGGGCATAGATGTAGTCGGGCAGTTCGCGGCTCAGTTGCATCTTGGCTTCTCGGCGGGTCAGCCGCGGGGCAGCACGATCTGGCGCTTTTCCCGGGCCGGGCGGTACAGGACGGCGACATGGCCGATGCGCTGGACCAGCGCGCCGCCGCTGGCCTGGACCAGCTCGGCGACCATCGCCTCGCGCGCCTCGCGGTCCTCGGCGGCGATCTTCACCTTGATCAGTTCATGGCGTTCCAGCACCTCGTCCAGTTCCGCCAGGAAGGCGGGGGTGACCCCCTTGCCGCCGATCTGCAGCAGTGCTTTCAGATCGTGGGCCATGCCGCGCAGGAATCGGTTCTGGGCCGGGGTGAGAACGATGGACATGCAGTGATTACGGGTTATCAAGGGGGTTCAGGGTATCATGACCACCCCTACAGGCCGCATTCCGATGTCCCGCAGCAAGAGCAGTCAACGCTGGTTGAAGGAGCATTTCTCCGACCCCTTCGTGAAGAAGGCGCAGGCCGAGGGCATGCGCTCGCGCGCCGCCTACAAGCTGGAGGAGCTGCTCCAGCGCGACCGGCTGCTGAAGCCGAACATGGTGGTGGTCGACCTCGGCGCGGCGCCAGGCGGCTGGTCGCAGCAGGTGCGGAGACAGCTGGGCGACAGCGGCCGCGTACTGGCGCTGGACATCCTGGAGATGCCGCCGCTGGCCGGCGTGGAGTTCCTTCATGGTGACTTCAGGGAAGAAACCGTCCTATCCCAGTTCGAGGCCATGCTTGGCGGCCAGCCGGTAGACCTTGTCCTGTCGGATATGGCCCCCAATAAGAGTGGCATGGATGCGGTGGACCAGCCGCGGATGATGCACCTGGCGGAGCTGGCGATGGATTTCGCCGATCACCATCTCAAGCCGGGTGGGGCGTTCCTGATCAAGCTGTTCCAGGGCGTCGGCTTTGACGACTACGTGCGGGAAATGCGCCGCCGTTACGACAAGGTCGTGATCCGCAAGCCGGAAGCCTCGCGCAAGCGCTCGCCCGAGGTCTATGCGCTCGGGCAGGGCAAGCGCACGCAGATCAAGTAAGCTCGACACCATACGAATCGCGTCAGAAATTAGAGGAACACCGGAGCCGATGAGGATGAACGACCTGACCAAGAACCTCCTGCTATGGGTGGTTGTCGCCGTCGTGCTGATGGTGGTGTTCCAGAGCTTCGCCCCGCGCGGCGGCACGCCCGTGGCCAGCGATGCCAGCAACTACACCCAGTTCCTGCAGGAAGTGGACGCGGGCCGGATCAAGTCGGTGGAGTTCACCGACGACACCACCCTGACCACCAATGCCATCCGCTTCAAGCGCAGCGACGGCAGCGAGGGCTCGCTGTACGCGCCGCGCGACGAGAAGCTGATCGACCAGCTCTACACCAAGAAGGTCGACATCGTGCGCATGAAGCCGGCCAGCGGCCCGAGCTTCTGGTCGATCCTGCTGCAGTTCCTGCCGGTGCTGCTGCTGATCGGCTTCTGGATCTTCATGATGCGGCAGATGCAGGGCGGTGGCGGCGGCGCCAAGGGCGCGATGTCCTTCGGCAAGTCGCGCGCCAAGCTGCAGGGCGAGGACCAGATCAAGGTGACCTTCGCCGACGTGGCCGGTTGCGACGAGGCCAAGGAAGAGGTCGGCGAACTGGTCGACTTCCTGCGTGACCCGTCCAAGTTCACCAAGCTCGGCGGCAAGATCCCGCGCGGCGTGCTGATGGTCGGCCCGCCCGGCACCGGCAAGACCCTGCTGGCGCGCGCCATCGCCGGCGAGGCCAAGGTGCCGTTCTTCAGCATTTCCGGCTCGGACTTCGTCGAGATGTTCGTCGGCGTCGGCGCCAGCCGCGTGCGTGACATGTTCGAGCAGGCCAAGAAGCACGCCCCGTGCATCATCTTCATCGACGAGATCGACGCGGTCGGCCGCCATCGTGGCTCCGGCATGGGCGGTGGCCATGACGAGCGCGAGCAGACCCTGAACCAGATGCTGGTCGAGATGGACGGCTTCGAGGGCGGCGAGGGCGTGATCGTGATCGCCGCCACCAACCGCCCGGACGTGCTCGACAAGGCGCTGCTGCGCCCGGGCCGCTTCGACCGCCAGGTCATGGTCGGCCTGCCCGACATCAAGGGCCGCGAGCAGATCCTGCGCGTGCACCTGCGCAAGGTGCCGGCCGCCGACGACGTCAAGCCGGAAGTGCTGGCGCGCGGCACCCCGGGCTTCTCCGGCGCCGACCTGGCCAACCTGGTCAACGAGGGCGCCCTGTTCGCCGCGCGCCGCGGCAAGCAGGAAGTGAGCATGCAGGACTTCGAGGACGCCAAGGACAAGATCTACATGGGTCCGGAGCGCCGCAGCATGGTCATGCGCGAGGACGAGCGCCGCAATACCGCCTACCACGAGTCGGGCCACGCGGTGGTCGCCATGTCGCTGCCCAAGGCCGACCCGGTGCACAAGGTCACCATCATGCCGCGCGGCTGGGCGCTGGGCGTGACCTGGCAGCTGCCCGAGCACGACCACATCAGCAAGTACAAGGACCGCATGCTGGAAGAGCTGGCGATCCTGTTCGGCGGCCGCATCGCCGAGGAGATCTTCGTCGGCGAGATGTCCACCGGCGCCTCCAACGACTTCGAGCGCGCCACCAAGCTGGCCCGTGGCATGGTCACCAAGTACGGCATGTCCGACGTGCTCGGCACCATGGTCTATGCCGACGAGGAAGCCGGCTACGGCATGCACAGCAAGACCATTTCCGAGGCCACCCAGCAGAAGGTGGACGCGGAAATCCGCCGCATCCTCGACGAGCAGTACAACGTGGCGCGCCGCATCCTGGAAGAGAAGCGCGACATCGTCGAAGCGATGACCGCGGCGCTGCTGGACTGGGAAACCATCGACGCCGAGCAGGTCAAGGCGATCATGGAAGGCCGCAAGCCTTCGCCGCCGGCCGGCTGGGTGGACAAGGGCAAGAGCGACCCGTCCGACGGCGACAAGGGCGGCGACGAGCGCCCGGTGGCGCCGATCACCGACCCGGCCGGCCAGCACTGAGCCACCGCCGTTGCCATGCACGCACGACGGGCCGGGTTTTCCCGGCCCGTTGCTTTTATGCCCGGCCTGGCGCGGGTGTACCGCGGCCCTCCCGCCCTGGGGGCGCATCGGCCGCTGCCACGGCCGGTCGGATGACGACCGGGGTATTTTCCTCCCATCCTCCGCTACCCTTCGCAGCATGAACGAACCTTCTCCCAAGACGTCTACCCACATCCCGGAAATGGTGATCGCCACCGTGGCCGGCGTCGCCTTCGGGGTGAAGACCGGCCATTACCTGGCGGGCATCTTCATCGGCATCGTGCTGGGCGTGGCGCTCAGTGTGCTCGGCAGCGTGGTCCGGGCCAGGAGCCGGCGCTGATGTTCGATATCGCACCTGTGCTGGATTGTGCCGGGCGGCCGCTGCGGCTGGACCGCCCGCGGGTGATGGGCATCGTCAACGTCACCCCGGATTCGTTCTCCGACGGCGGCCGGCATTTCAGTGCCGAGTCGGCCGTCGCCCACGCGCTGGCGCTGGTCGAGCAGGGCGCGGATGTCCTCGACATCGGCGGCGAATCCACCCGGCCCGGCGCCGAACAGGTGTCGGCGCAGCAGGAGATCGAGCGCGTGGTGCCGGTGATCGAGGCACTGGTGGCGCGCACGCCGGTGCCGGTCAGCGTCGATACCTTCAAGCCCGACGTGATGCGCGCGGCGCTGGCGGCCGGCGCCGGCATGGTCAACGACGTGCAGGCGCTGCGCCAGCCGGGCGCGCTGGAAACGGTGGCCGACGCGGGCGCGGCGGTGGTGCTGATGCATGCGGTGGGCGGCCCGTACGATGCCGGGGTGGCATGGGCCAGCGACGATGTCGCCGGCGACGTGCAGCGTTTCCTGGCCGAGCGGCTGTTCGCCGCGGAGATGGCCGGCATCGCCCGCAACCGGCTGGTGGTCGATCCCGGGTACGGCTTCAACAAGGACACCACGCAGAATTTCGCGCTGCTGGCCGCGCAGGAAAAACTGCTGGCGCTGGGCGTGCCGTTGCTGGCCGGGCTGTCGCGCAAGCGCTGCATCGGCGACGTCACCGGCCGCGCCGTCGCCGCCGAACGCGTGGCCGGCTCGGTCGCCGCGCACCTGCTGGCGGTGCAGCGCGGTGCGCGCCTCGTGCGCGTGCACGATGTCGCGGCCACGGTCGACGCGCTCAAGGTACTGGCCGCGCTCGATGCGGTACCGGCCGGGCGCAGCGAGCGTGCGCCGCCGCCGCGCTGGCCGGACGAGGACTGATGGCGGTCGACACGCGGCCGCTGGCGATCGCGCTGATGGGCCCCACCGCGTCGGGCAAGACCGCCGCGGCGATCGAACTGGCCCGGCGCCACGGTGGCGAGATCGTCAGCGTCGATTCGGCGCTGGTGTACCGCGGCCTGGAGATCGGCGCGGCCAAGCCCGACCAGGCCGAGCGTGCCGGCATTCCCCATCACCTGCTGGACCTGCGCGACCCCTGGCAGGGCTACTCGGCGGCCGAGTTCGCCGCCGATGCCGCCGCCGCGGTACGCGACATCGTCGCGCGCGGCCGGCTGCCGATCCTGGCCGGCGGCACCGGGCTGTACTTCCGGGCGCTGCTGCAGGGGTTGTCGCCGATGCCCGAAGCCGACCCGGCGCTGCGCGCGCAGATCGCCGCCGACGCCGACGCCCTGGGCTGGCCGGCGCTGCATGCGCAGCTGGCCCGGGTCGATCCGGCCGCGGCCCGGCGCATCCACGCGACCGACCCGCAGCGCATCCAGCGTGCGCTGGAGGTGTACCGGCTCACCGGCAAGCCGATCAGCCACTGGCAGGCACAGCCCGGTGTGGCCCGGCTGCCGGCGCGCGTGCTCAAACTGGTGCTGGCACCGGCCGAGCGTGCGCTGCTGCACGCCCGCATCGAGCGCCGCTTCGACCTGATGCTCGCGGCGGGTTTCCTCGACGAGGTGCGGCGCCTGCGCGCGTTGCCGCAGATGGCCGGGGTGGCGGCGCCGCTCGACCTGCCGGCGATCCGCGCGGTGGGTTACCGCCAGGCCTGGCAGTTCCTGGACGGGCAGGACACGGCCGCCGGCTTCCGCGACAAGGCGATCTTCGCCACCCGCCAGCTGGCCAAGCGCCAGCTGACCTGGCTGCGCGGCGAACTGGATGCGCGCTGGTTCGATCCGGCCACCGACGACGGCCGCCTGCAGGACGCGGTTTCCCTGTTTTTGGGGCGATGAAGCGCGCCGGGCGGTGTAACATCCCGGTTCCGGGCAGGCAGGGGAAGCCGCATGGCCCGGGTCGATAAGAACAATAATGAGGAGTTGAAGATGTCCAAGGGGCAATCCTTGCAGGACCCGTTCCTGAACGCACTGCGCCGCGAGCGCGTGCCGGTTTCGGTCTACCTGGTCAATGGCATCAAGCTGCAGGGCACGATCGAGTCGTTCGACCAGTTCGTGGTGCTGCTGCGCAATACGGTCAGCCAGATGGTCTACAAGCACGCCATTTCCACCGTGGTGCCGGCGCGCAACGTGCGCGTTGGGCCGGGCGGCGGCTACGTGCAATCGGCCGACAGCAGTCAGGCAGGCGATGACGACAACGAATAAGCAGGACGTGGCGCGTGTTTGACCGCTCCAAACGAGGCGAACACGCGCTGTTGATCCAGCCGCACGCAGGGCGGCTGGAAGAGGATGTGCTGGAAGAGTTCACCGACCTGGCCCGCTCGGCCGGTGCCAGCATCGCGGCCACCGTGACCGCGCGCATCGACCGCCCCAACCCCTCCACCCTGATCGGCAGCGGCAAGCTGGACGAGGTCAAGGCCATGGCCGACGCCACCGGTGCCGACCTGGTGCTGGTCAACCATGCCCTGACCCCGGTGCAGGAACGCAACCTGGAGCGGTTCCTGGAGCGGCGCGTGATCGACCGCACCGGGCTGATCCTGGACATTTTCGCCCAGCGCGCGCACAGCCATGAAGGCAAGCTGCAGGTGGAACTGGCGCAGCTGCGCCACCTGGCCACCCGCCTGGTGCGCGGCTGGACCCACCTGGAGCGCCAGCGCGGCGGTTCCATCGGCCTGCGCGGCCCCGGCGAAACCCAGCTGGAAACCGACCGCCGCCTGCTGCAGAAGCGGGTGGAGCAGCTGCAGAAGCGCCTGGAAAAAGTCGAGGTGCAGCGCACCCAGATGCGCCGCGCACGCGTGCGCAGCGAAATGCCGCGCGTGGCCCTGGTGGGCTACACCAATGCCGGCAAGTCGACCCTGTTCAATGCGCTGACCGGTGCCGGCGCCTACGCCGCCGACCAGCTGTTCGCCACGCTCGACCCGACCGTGCGCCGCATCGCGCTGCCCGGCGGCAACGCGATGCTGGCCGACACCGTGGGGTTCGTCCGCGACCTGCCGCACGAACTCGTGGCGGCGTTCCGCTCGACCCTGAGTGAAGCACGCGAGGCCGATTTCCTGCTGCATCTGGTGGACGCCGCCGATCCGCTGCGCGAGGAACGCATCGCCCAGGTGGACGAAGTGCTGGAGGCGGTGGGCGCGGGTGAGCTGCCGCAACTGCTGGTGTTCAACAAGATCGACCGCATCGAGGGCGCCGAGGTGCGTCACGACGCGCAGGACGGCGTGCCGGACGAGGCGCGCCGCGAGCGGGTGTGGATCTCCGCGCGCGACGGTCGCGGCCTGGACCTGTTGCAGTCGGTGCTGGGCAAGCGCCTGGGCCTGCAGCACGTCACCGGCCGCGTGCGCCTGCCGCCGGGCGCTGGCCGGCTGCGCTCGCGGCTGCACCAGCTCGAGGTCATCCGCAGCGAGCAGGCCGACGAGGAGGGCTGGCTGATCGACGTGGACATTCCCATCGCCGAGGCCGAGAAGCTGGCCGCAGGCGCCGACGGCGCGGTGATCCGCGCGCTGCTGCCGGAGCGCGAACCGGAGTGGTGAGTCGTTCACGATGGACTTGCATGGGAAACGAAACAGGAGCGACGTGAGTCGCTCCTGTTTCGTCATTGTGCTGGCGGTTTCCGCTGGCGGCGCTTCGTCCGTCTTGGGAGATGCAACTTCAATTGCGCCAGTGCCTGCCCCGGTCGCACCGGGCTTTCGGCTTTCCGCGCGGGATCGAACCGCGCCACGCCCGGCGACGGCAGCACGATCACGGTGGGGCCATGGATGAAGCGCACCGCGCCTCACTGACGCCAGGGCGCCAGCGGGGTGAGCGCGTCGCTACGCGTCGCGATGTGGCCGCGCCGGAACAGGTCATTACGTCAGCCGTGCCAGTGCCTGCCCCAGCCGTACCGGGCTTTCGGCTTTCAACGCGGGATCGAACCGCGCCACGCCCGGCGGCAGCAGCACGATCACGGTGGAGCCGTAGTTGAAGCGGGCCATCTCCGCGAACCGTTCCAGCGTGATCCCCTTGCCGCGCCAGTCCTTGCGGGTGATGCGGTCGCCGTAGGCGGGGATTTCCTCGCCGCTCCAGACCGTTTCCACGCCGCTGACCAGCAGCGCGCCGACCATCACCTGCACCATCGGGCCGAAGTCGGTGTCGAAATGGCACACCAGCCGCTCGTTGCGGGCGAACAGGCGTGGCACGTGGGTCACCGCGGCCGGGCCGACGCTGAACAGGCGTCCGGGCACGTGCACGGTCTCGCGCAGGGTGCCGGTCCAGGGCATGTGCACGCGGTGGTAGTCGCGTGGCGACAGGTACACGGTGGCGAACAGGCCGTTGGCGAAGGGTTCGGCAGCGCTGGCGTCGCCGAGCAGTTCGGCGGCGGTGAACGACTGGCCCTTGGCCTGGAAGATGCGACCGTCCTCGATCGCGCCGAGCTGGCTGATGCGCCCGTCGGCCGGCATCAGCAGCGCACGCGGGTCGGCATCGGCCACGCGCGCGCCGGGGGCTAGCGCGCGGGTGAAGAAGGCATTGAAGCTGGAGTAGCTGCGCGGGTCCGGGTCGGCCGCCTCGGCCAGGTTGACGTCGAACTTCCGGGTCACCGTGTCGATCAGCCAGCGCGACACGCGCGGGCTGCGCGAATAGGCCAGCGAGCGCGCCATCGACGACAGCAGGCGATGGGGCAGGGCATGGGTGAGCGTGGTCAACAGACTCATGGTGCGGTGGTTCCGGTGAGCTTGGTCAGGTCGCTGGCGATCAGCTTCGGGTCGAACGGCGGGCGCATCAGCCCGGCCAGCCGGCCCTCGGGGTCGAGCACCGCGATGCTGGCCGAGTGGTCCATGCTGTAGTCGTTCGGGTTGGTCTTGTAGTTCTTTCCCGGGGCCTTCTGGAACACCAGGCCCAGCGGCGTGGCGAAGCGCTCCAGCGACGGTACGTCGGCGGTGGCGGCCAGGGTGTCCCTGTGGAAGGCATGGGCGTATTCGCCCAGCCGTGCCGGGGTGTCGCGCTCGGGATCGACCGACACGAACACCACGCGCGGGCGCAGGCTTTCGGGAATGCGCTCCCACTGCTTCTGCGCCAGGGCCAGTTCGGACAGGGTGGTCGGGCACACGTCCGGGCAGGAGGTGAAGCCCAGGAACACCAGGGTCCAGTGCCCGCGCAGCTCACCGGGAATCAGGCGGGTACCGTCGGACTGGCTGAGGCTGAAATCGGGCAGCGGCCGTGGCGTGGGGTAGAAAATGATCGAGCCGGCCTGGTGGCCGCCGTTGCCGGCCGGGCCGAATACCTTCTGCGCCAGCAACAGGCCCAGCCCTGCCGCCAGCGCGATGGCCAGGACGATGCCGGTATTGCGGTTGAACATGGACCGTTTCTCCGTAGGGGTGGTGGCGGCCCCGCCAGGGCGGGGCGCGGGTCTGCGGGGGCGGTGGCCGTGCGCGCTGGCGGCTGCTTGCCGGGGCGTTGCGGCCCGATGCCGGGACATCGCCGCAGTTTCGGCTGCAACCGGGCGCTCAATATACCGGGTGCACGCCTATAATCGCAGACCACTCTTGCCCCCCGTATTGCCATGACAGCCCAGGCGGCCGCCGAACTCCACACGATCATCGACCTGATCCGCTACGGCGCCAGCCGTTTCAATGCCGCGGGCCTGACCTTCGGGCACAGCTACGACAATGCGCTGGACGAGGCCACCAGCCTGGTGCTGCATACCCTGCACCTGCCGCCGGACCTGGGCCCGGCCTATGGCCAGGCGCGGCTGCTGGCCGAGGAGAAGCAGCAGGTGCTGGCGCTGTTCGAGCGCCGCATCGCCGAGCGCGTGCCCGCCGCCTACCTGACCGGCGAGGCGTGGTTCGCCGGGCTGAGCTTCAAGAGCGACGCGCGCGCGCTGGTGCCGCGCTCGCCGATCGCCGAGCTGATCCTCAATGGTTTCGAACCGTGGCTGGCCGGGCGCGAGGTCACCCGCGCGCTGGACCTGTGCACCGGTTCGGGCTGCATCGCCATCGCCATGGGCCACTATTACCCGAACTGGCAGGTGGACGGCAGCGACATCAACGACGCCGCGCTGTCGCTGGCGGCCGAGAACAAGGAGCGCCTGCTCGCGCACAACGTCGAACTGGTCAAAAGTGACCTGTTCGCCGGCCTGCAGGGCCGGGTCTACGACCTGATCGTCACCAACCCGCCGTACGTCACCAACGACGAGACCGATGCGCTGCCGCGCGAGTACGCGCACGAGCCGGAACTGGCGCTGCGCGCCGGCGACGACGGCCTGGACCTGGTGCTGAAGATCCTGTGCGACGCCCCGGACCACCTGAGCGAGGACGGCCTGCTGATCTGCGAGGTGGGGGATTCGGAGCAGCACCTGGTCAAGCTGCTGCCGGAAGTGTTCATGTCCTGGATCGAGTTCAAGGTCGGGCAGATGGGCATCTTCGCGGTCGAGGCCGCCGAGCTGCGCGCGCACCACGCGCGCATCGCCGAGCTGGCGGCGCAGCGATGAGCTCCAACGCCTTCGGCAAGCTGCTGACGGTCACCACCTTCGGCGAGTCGCACGGGCCGGCGATCGGCTGCGTGATCGATGGTTGCCCGCCGGGGCTGGAGATCGCGCCGGAGGAATTCACCCACGACCTGCAGCGCCGCGCCACCGGCAGGAGCCGGCACACCTCGGCGCGGCGCGAGGCCGACGAGGTGGAGATCCTGTCCGGGGTGTACGAAGGCCGCACCACCGGCACCCCGATCGCGCTGCTGATCCGCAACACCGACCAGCGCAGCAAGGACTACAGCAATATCGCCGCGCAGTTCCGCCCGGGCCATGCCGACTACAGCTACTGGCAGAAGTACGGCATCCGCGACCCGCGCGGCGGCGGCCGCTCCTCGGCGCGCGAGACCACCATGCGCGTGGCCGCCGGGGTGATCGCCAAGAAATGGCTGCTGCAGCGCCACGGGGTGACCGTGCGCGGCTGGCTGTCGCAGCTGGGCGGGATCACGCCGACGGGCTTTGACTGGAACGCGGTGGAGGACAACCCGTTCTTCTGGCCGGATGCGGCCCAGGTGCCGGCGCTGGAGGCGTACATGGACGCGCTGCGCAAGTCCGGCGACTCGGTCGGCGCGCGGGTCACCGTGGTCGCCGACGGCGTGCCGCCGGGCTGGGGCGAGCCGATCTACGGCAAGCTCGACGGCGAGATCGCCGCGGCATTGATGAGCATCAACGCGGTCAAGGGCGTGGAGATCGGCGACGGTTTTGCCAGCGCCGCGCAGAAGGGCACCGAACACCGCGACCTGATCACGCCGGACGGCTTCCAGTCCAACCATGCCGGCGGCATCCTCGGCGGCATCGCCACCGGCCAGCAGATCGTCGCCTCGATGGTGCTCAAGCCGACTTCCAGCCTGCGCCTGCCGGGCGCCACGGTGGACGTGCACGGCAATGCGGTGGACGTGGTCACCACCGGCCGCCACGACCCCTGCGTCGGCATCCGCGCCACCCCCATCGCCGAGGCGATGTTGGCGCTGGTGCTGATGGACCAGGCGCTGCGCCACCGCGCGCAGTGCGGCGACGTCGGCGTAGTGCAACCGCGCATCCCCGGCCGCCTCGATGGCTGAGCGGCGGCCCCGCGTCTGGGTGGCGCAGCCGCTGTTCGACGACACCGTCGCGCAGCTGGCCGCGTACTGCGACGTGGACGCCACGACGGCCATCACCGCCCATGACAGTGCGGCGCTGGCCGCGCGCCTGGCCGGGGTCGATGGCGCCCTGGTCACGCTCAACGAGCGCATCGGCGCGGCCGAGATCGCCGCTGCCCGGTCGCTGAAGGTCATCGCCAACGTCGGCGTCGGCTACAACAACCTGGACATCGCGGCGTTGGGCGCGGCCGGCATCATCGCCACCAACACCCCCGACGTGCTCACCGAGACCACCGCCGATCTCGGTTTCGCGCTGCTGATGGCCGCGGCGCGGCGCATCGTCGAGTCCGACCGCTGGCTGCGCGATGGCCACTGGGGGCAGTGGTCGTTCACCACCATGCTCGGCGCCGACCTGCACGGCAGCACCCTGGGCATCGTCGGCATGGGCCGCATCGGCCAGGCCATCGCCCGCCGTGGCCACCACGGCTTCGGCATGACCGTGCTGTACCACAACCGCTCGCGCCTGCCCGCGGACGTGGAGCAGGCGGCCGGTGCGCGCTACGCCGGCTTCGAGGAACTGCTGGGCCGCGTCGACCACCTGCTGCTGGCGCTGCCCTACAGCGCGCAGAACCACCACCTCATCGACGCCGCCGCGCTGGCGAGGATGAAGCCCAGCGCCACCCTGGTGAACATCGCCCGCGGCGGTCTGGTCGACGAGCTCGCGCTGGCCGACGCGCTGGCCCATGGCCGCCTGGCCGCGGCCGCGCTGGACGTGTACGAGAACGAGCCCGAGGTGCGTCCGGAACTGCGGGCGCTGCGCAACATCGTGCTGACCCCGCATATCGGCAGCGCCTCGCTGGCCACGCGCCGGGCGATGGTGCAGCGGGCGGTGGACAACCTGCTCGCCGGCCTTGGCCTGGGCGCGAACGCCGGGCGCCCGGCCAACGTGGTCAATGCCGGGCTGCTGGCCGGCGGCGCCGGCGTGGGCGATGCCGCCGGCAGGATCGACATCAACAAACGATAGGGAGCCTCCGCGGCTGTCGCCGGAGGTTCCCCGAACCTGGCTCGACGTGTGTTCCCCCTCTCCATTTTTCGAGTACACCCCCATGAGCAATGAAGCCCGTCGTTTCCATGTAGCCGTCGTCGGCGCCACCGGCGCGGTCGGCCAGACCATGTTGGCCATCCTCGCCGAGCGCGGTTTCCCGGTGGGCACGCTGAGCCTGCTCGCCTCCGAGCGCTCGGCCGGCCAGCAGGTCGAGTTCAACGGTGGAAAGGTCACCATCCAGGACCTGGCCACGTTCGATCCGACCGGCGTCGAGATCGCCCTGTTCTCCGCCGGTGGCGGCATTTCCAGGGAATACGCGCCGAAGTTCGCCGCCGCCGGCGCGGTCGTCATCGACAATTCGTCCTGCTTCCGCTACGACGACGACGTGCCGCTGGTGGTGTCCGAGGTCAACCCGGAAGCGGCGAAGAACCGCCCGCGCGGCATCATCGCCAACCCCAACTGCTCGACCATGCAGCTGATGCCGGTGCTGGCGCCGATCCACCGCGAATACGGCATCGAGCGCATCAACGTGGCCACCTACCAGTCCGTGTCCGGCGCCGGCCAGACCGGCATGGAGGAGCTGGGCAAGCAGACCGCGCAGCTGCTCGGGTTCCAGGAGATCGAGCCGGCCAAGTTCCCGGTGCAGATCGCCTTCAACCTGATCCCGCATATCGACGAGTTCCTGGACAACGGCTTCACCAAGGAAGAGATGAAGCTGGTGTGGGAGACCCGCAAGATCCTCGGCGACGACAGCATCCAGGTGAACCCCACGGCGGTGCGGGTGCCGGTGTTCTATGGACACTCCGAGGCGGTGAACATCGAAACCCGCAGGAAGATCAGCGTCGAGCAGGCGCGTGAACTGCTGGCCGCCGCGCCCGGGGTGAAGGTGGTCGACGAGCGCCGGGCCGGTGGTTACCCGACCCCGGTCACCCATGCCTCGGGCACCGACCCGGTCTACGTGGGTCGTATCCGCGAGGATCTTTCGCACCCGCGTGGGCTGAACATGTGGGTGGTGGCCGACAACATCCGCAAGGGCGCCGCGCTCAACGCGGTGCAGCTGGCCGAGCTGGTCGCCAACGGCGGCTGAGAGACCAGGCCGGCACAACGCCGGGTCCGCTGTACCGCAACCCTCGGATCGCATCTGGAACACAGCCCCCTGCGTCAGGGGGCGTGCCGAAGGCGGGGGGTGTGGCAAGCGGGAGACGGGGCACGCGGTTTGCGCAGCAGACCGTGGGACGCCAGCGCGCCGCGCTGGGGTGTCGTCCCCGCGGTATTCGGAACCCGGCTGTGCCGGTATATTTGCCGGCATGAAACCAAGGGGCAGGGGCGCGACGCGCTCGATACAAGGCATGCTGGTGCTCGCGCTGGGGCTGTACAGCAGCGCCGCGCTTGCCCTCGGCCTGGGCAACATCCGCGTCCTGTCCAGGCCGGGGCAGCCGCTGGTGGCCGAGATTCCGGTGATCTCCAGCGACCCGGGCGAGCTGGAGCGCGCCACGGTGGGGCTGGCGTCAGCGGCGACCTTCGAGCGCGTCGGCCTGTCGCGCCCGGAGGGGTTGGTCGGCGAACTGCAGTTCCAGTTCGCCCAGGATGCGCAGGGGCGGGCGGTGGTCCGGGTGACCAGCGCGACGCCGGTACAGGTGCCGGCGCTGAGCTTCCTGATCGAGGTCGACTGGGGGCAGGGGCGGCTGGTGCGCGAATACTCCGCGCTGGTCGCCGCGCCGGAGGCCGCCACCGCGGTCGCCGAGCCGGTGATCGAGGCGCCGGCGGCGGCCCCGTCCAACCTGATCGTGCGCGAGCCGGCACCTTTGCCGGCATCGGCGCCCACGCCAACCGCAACGCCGAAGCCCGCGCCGGCCACGGCCACGGCCACGGTCGCCCCGGCCGCTGCGCCGCGTCCGGCGCCCGTGTCGCAGGCGACGGCGCCGGATGGCACCCTGGCGCCGGTACGCAGCGGCCAGACCCTGTCGGGCATCGCCGGCCAGCTGGCCCGTGACAACGGCGTTTCCCTGGACCAGGCGATGGTCGCGCTGCTGCGCGCCAACCCCGAGGCGTTCATCCGCGGCAACGTCAACCTGCTCCGCCAGGGGGCCGTGCTGCGCGTGCCGGAAAGCGGCGAGCTGCAACGCATCGACAGCGCCGCCGCGCGCGTGCTGGTGCGCGAGCATGTCGCGCAGTGGCGCCAGGCGCGTGCGCCGATTCCGCAGCCGGCGCTGGCCGGTGCGGCGGCCAGCGTGGCCAGGCCGGCGACGGCGACGGCGGCGGCAAACGATGCGCGGCTGGAAATCGCGCCGGCGGTGGCCGGCGCGCAACAGGCGGCAGGAACGACGACCGGGCTCGAGGCCGGTGGCGAGGGCGACATGGCGGCGAACGAACAACTGCGGCAGGCCAGGGAAGACCTCGCCACGCGCGATGCGGAATTGCAGGAACTGCGCGAGCGCGTGGCCGAGCTGGAGAAGCTGCAGGCACAGCAGCAGTCGCTGATCGCGATGAAGGACAGCAACCTGGCCGCGGCGCAGCAGCGCCTGGCCGAGGTCGGGAAGAAGGAGCCGGCAGGTACGGCGCCATGGACGTGGTTGGGGGTGCTGCTGCTGGTGGTGGCCGCGGCGGGCTGGTGGCTGTCGCGCCGGCGCCGGCCTTCACCGCTGCCGCCGGCGCCGGCCGCCGGCCATGTTGCCGCTATGGAGTTGTCCGCGCTGGCCGCGGCAATGCCCGCGGTGGAGGCGCAGGCCGTGGCCCGGGACGTGCCTGCCGTGCAGGAACATGCGCCCGCCGCCCGCCAATCCGAAGTCGAGCTCGAGGCCGAAGTCGAGGCCGAAGCGGTGCCGTTCTGGTCGAGGCCGTCCGCCGGTGTCGCCGCATCGCGTCCGCCGCGACAGGAACCGGTGCTGTCGCCCGACGCGGCACCGGTGCCGGGCGCTGAGGGCGCACCGGCGGAACCCGCCGCACAGGAGACCGACACCTGGCCGGCCGCCGACATGGCCAGCCTGGCGCCGCTCAATCCGGCCCCGGCCGGGCGCGAACGGCTCGAACTGGCGATCGCCTATCTGGACCTGGGCGATGCGGAAACCGCGCGCACGCTGCTGAACGAGGTGGCGGCGGGCGAGGACGTGCAGGCGCGCGCCGAAGCAATGGAACTACTGGGACGGCTGCGATGAGCGGACAACAGGCGGCGGTGAAGCATGAGCGGCGCATCGACTACGTGGAGTTCGCCTCGCGCGATCCCGCGGCGAGCCGGCGCTTTTTCGAAGCGGTGTTCGGCTGGAGTTTCGAGGATTACGGCCCGGACTACACCGCGTTCGACGATGGCGGCCTGCAGGGCGGCTTTTTCCGCGGCGAACCGGTGACCAGCGCCGCCGGTGCGCCCCTGGTGGTGTTGCACGCCACCCAGTTGTCGCCGTTGCAGGCGGCGGTACTGGCGCATGGCGGGCGGCTGAGCAGATCCGAATTCACCTTTCCCGGTGGCCGCCGTTTCCAGTTCATCGAGCCCGGCGGCAACGAGCTGGCGGTGTGGTCCCAGCGCGACGCGGATTGAACAGGCGCCCGCCGGGGATTCCAGCCCCGGCCGCGGCTGGCGACAGGAGAAGTTTGACGATGCGCTATGCGCTGGGCGTGGAATACGACGGCAGCGATTTCAAGGGCTGGCAGCAGCTGGGTGAGAGCGGCTGCGCCAGCGTGCAGGCCACCTTGCAGGCGGCCCTGTCCTCGGTGGCCGATGCCCCGGTGGGCGTGGTCTGCGCCGGGCGTACCGACGCCGGCGTGCACGGCGAATGCCAGGTGGTGCATTTCGACAGCGACGTCGCGCGCACGCCGCGCGGCTGGGTGCTGGGCACGACCACGCGGTTGCCGCCGTCGGTGTGCGTGCGCTGGTGCGTGCCGGTGGCCGACGATTTCCATGCGCGTTTCTCCGCGCGTGCGCGGCGCTACCGCTATCGCCTGCTCAACCGCCAGGTGCGGCCGGCGCTGTACCGGCAGACGCTGAGCTGGGAGCGGCGCCCGCTGGACGCCGGTGCGATGCACCGCGCGGCGCAGGCATTGCTGGGCGAGAACGACTTCAGTTCGTTCCGCAGCGTGCAGTGCCAGGCGCTGCATGCCCGCCGCGAGCTGCAGGCGATCTCGGTCGTGCGCCAGGGCGAGGTGGTCGAGGTGCAGGTGCAGGCCAATGCGTTCCTGCACCACATGGTGCGCAACATCGTCGGCTCGCTGCTGCTGGTTGGTGCCGGCGAGCAGCCCGAATCGTGGATCGGCGAGCTGTTGGCGCTGCGCGACCGCACGCAGGCCGGGCCGACCGCGCCGCCGCAGGGGCTGGTGTTCGTGGGCCCGCTGTATCCTGACCAGTGGCAATTGCCGGCCGAGGTGACGCTATGACCCGCACGCAGTTCCGCACCCGCATCAAGTTCTGTGGCATGACCCGCGCCGGCGACATCCGCCTGGCCAGCGAGTTGGGGGTGGACGCCATCGGCTTCGTGTTCGCCCGTGGCAGCACGCGCCGGGTGGCGCCGGTCGAAGCCCGCGCCATGCGCCAGGCGATCTCGCCGATGGTCGACGTGGTGGCGCTGTTCCGCGACAACAGCCGCGAGGAAGTGCGCGAGGTGATGCGCACGGTGCGGCCCAGCCTGCTGCAGTTCCACGGCGACGAGGACGACACCTTCTGCCGCGCCTTCAACATGCCGTACCTGAAGGCGGTGGCGATGGGCGGCGCCCAGGCCGTCACCGCGCGCGGGCTGCAGCAGTCCCACCCGCATGCGGTCGGTTTCCTGCTGGACAGCCACGCGCCGGGTGGCAGCGGCGGCAGCGGCGTGGCGTTCGACTGGTCGCAGGTGCCAGCCGGCCTGCACCGGCCGTTCCTGCTGGCCGGCGGCATCCGCCCGGACAATGTGTTCGATGCGATCACCACGGTGCAGCCGTGGGGGGTGGATGTCTCCAGCGGCATCGAGTCGGCGCCGGGCATCAAGGATGGCGAGCGCATGCGCCGCTTCGTCGAGGAAGTGCGCCGCGCGGACCTGCACGACGCGCCCGCGTAAACGCGGGCCTGCCGCGGCGCCTACGCGGTGCCCGCCTACGCGGCCAGTTGCCGCCGCAGCCAGTCCGCCAGCGCGTCGACCCGCGGGTGCCGGTCGCCGCCGGCGGTGCACAGCGCCCACTGTCCCTCGGTGTCGACGAACCCCCACGGTGCGACCAGGCGGCCATTGACCAGGTCGTCGGCCACCAGTGGCTCCGGGGCGATGGCGATGCCGAGTCCGGCGACCGCCGCTTCGAGCAGGTAGTACAGGTGTTCGAAGCCAGTGCCCTGGCGCAGCGCCGCAGGGTCCAGGTCGTTGAGCGTGGCCCAGGTGGGCCAGGCCTGGGGCCGCGAACGGGTGTGCAGCAGCGCGTGCTCGAGCAGCGCCTCCGGCGGCTGGTGCACGAGCCGCTGCGCGCCATGCATGGACGGGCTGAACACCGGGCCGATGCGCTCGCTGCCCAGGCCATGCACGCTCCACCCGGCCGGCCACGGCGCCTGGCCGAGCAGCAGGGCGGCATCCAGTCCGGCCAGCCGTGGCGCAAAATCGCCGTCTTGCGCGGCCAGGTGCAGGGTCAGGCCCGGCAGGTCGCGCTGCAGCTGCTGCAGGCGCGGGATCATCCAGCGCGCTAGCACGCTGCCCGGGCAGCCGAGCACGAAGGCGTCGTTGCGTTTGCCCCGGCGCAGCGCGGCCACGCAGTCGCGCAGCTGCGAGAACGCCCCGGAAGTGGCTTCCTGCAGGCGCCTGCCGGCGGCGGTGGGGCGGATGCCGCGGCCGTCGCGTTCGATCAGCGCCACTCCCAGTTCTTCCTCCAGGGCCCGCACCTGGCGGCTGACCGCGCCATGGGTCACGTGCAGTTCGTCGGCGGCAAGGCTGACGCTGCGCAGCCGGGCGGCGGCCTCGAAGGCGCGCAGGGCGTTGAGCGAGGGCAGGGCGTGATCGTCTTTCATGGCGCACCCTTGACCGCCATGGATGGCGGGAATGCCGGTTTTGCAGGAGCGAAAGCCGGCCCCGCGCCACCCTGCGGGCGGCTTCGCCGTGAATAACGGCTGTCCTGCCGTTCTTTCATGGCGCACACCTGACCGCCATGGATGGCGGGAATGCCGGTTTTGCAGGAGCAAAAGCCGGCCGCGTGCCACCCTGCGGGCGGCTTCGCCGTGAGCAATGGCTGTCCTGCCGTTCTTTCATGGCGCACACCTGACCGCCATGGATGGCGGGAATGCCGGTTTTGCAGGAGCAAAAGCCGGCCCCGCGCCACCCTGCGGGCGGCTTCGCCGTGAATAACGGCTGTCCTGCCGTTCTTTCATGGCGCACCCCAGACCGCCATGGGTGGCGGGAATGCCGGTTTTGCAGGAGCAAAAGCCGGCCCCGCGCCACCCTGCGGGCGGTGTTGCCAAGAAGAACAGCTGCCCGGTTGTTTTTTCATGTGAGTTTTTCTAACACATTACAGCGCATATATCGATTTTCACGGACGCGCGCGTGCGCTACGGTGCAGGCCTGTCCCGCCCCGCGTGATGCCATGACCGCTGCACCCATCCCCGATTTCCATGCCTTCCCCGACGCCCACGGGCATTTCGGACGCTACGGCGGCAGTTTCGTCGCCGAGACCCTGGTCGGGCCGCTGCAGGAGCTGGCTGCCGCCTACGACCAGGCGCGGGTCGATCCGGCGTTCATCGCCGCCTATGACAAGGACCTGAAGCACTACGTCGGCCGGCCCAGCCCGATCTACCACGCCGAGCGCCTGAGCCGTGATGTCGGCGGCGCGCAGATCCTGCTCAAGCGCGAAGACCTCAACCATACCGGCGCGCACAAGGTGAACAACACCATCGGCCAGGCGCTGCTGGCCGCGCGCATGGGCAAGACCCGCATCATCGCCGAGACCGGTGCCGGCCAGCATGGCGTGGCCAGTGCCACCGTGGCTGCGCGCCTGGGCCTGGAGTGCGTGGTCTACATGGGCGCCACCGACATCGAGCGGCAGAAGATCAACGTCTACCGGATGAAGCTGCTGGGCGCCACGGTGGTGCCGGTGAGCAGCGGCTCGGCCACGCTCAAGGACGCGCTCAACGAGGCGATGCGCGACTGGGTGACCAACGTGCGCGACACCTTCTACATCATCGGCACCGTCGCCGGCCCGGACCCGTATCCACGCATGGTGCGCGACTTCAACGCCATCGTCGGCCGCGAGGCGCGCGCGCAGATGCTGGAAGACTACGGCCGCCTGCCCGATGCGATCACCGCCTGCGTCGGCGGCGGCTCCAACGCGATCGGCCTGTTCCATGCCTTCCTCAACGACCGCGGGGTGAAGATCTACGGCGCCGAAGCGGCCGGCGACGGCATCGCCAGCGGGCGCCACGCGGCTTCCATCTCGGCCGGTCGCCCCGGCGTGCTGCATGGCAACCGCACCTACGTGCTGTGCGACGACGACGGCCAGATCACCGAGACCCATTCCATCTCCGCCGGCCTGGATTACCCGGGCGTCGGCCCCGAGCATGCGTTCCTGGCCGACAGCGGCCGCGCGCAGTACGTGGGCATCACCGACGACGAGGCGCTGGCGGCATTCCACCGCCTGACCCGCACCGAGGGCATCCTGCCGGCGCTGGAATCCAGCCACGCGGTGGCGCAGGCGATCAAGCTGGCGCGCGACCTGCCGAAGGACGCGCTGGTGCTGTGCAACCTGTCCGGCCGCGGCGACAAGGACGTGCATACCATCGCCGCGCGCGAAGGGCTGTCGCTGTGAGTGCCTGCCCACGCGCCCGCTGCGCCCAGCGCGGATCCGCCACCTACTGCCCGGAATGCCCGCGCATCGCCTGTGCGCCGCGCCTGATCCGATCCGCCACCGACGGCAGGCAGGCGCCGCGCGCGCCGGTCATGCGCGGCGTCGCGCTGGCCTGCCTCGCGCTGGCGCTGGCGGCGTGCACGCCGGCGCCGCCCGCGGCCACGCCGGCACCGGAAGCGAGGGATGCAGCGGCGCAGCTGGCCGCCGTGGGCGACCTGCGGATCGGCGCCGCGTTCGGCAAGGCGCCGGGCGACGCGGCCTTCGTAGCGGCCGGCATGCGCGAGGCGATGGAGGGCGACTGCGAGTACTACGACCGCGGCTCGCTGCCCGAAGGCATGTCGATGATGGTGATCGCCGACCACATCGTGCGTTTCGACGTGGATGGCGAAGGCGACCCGGGAGTGCGCGTGGACACGCGGCCGGCGGATGCGCCCGTCGTGCCGTTCGGGCTGTGGGTGGGCATGGACGTGGCCGAGGCGAAGAAGCGCCTGCCGGCAGGCGTCGTGGTCAGCCCGCACGCCTACGTATCGCCCAACGGCGACTACCTGACCTGGACCGACGCGCAGGCCAACCTGGCGCTGCGCCTGGAAACCCTCGACGGCGTGGTGACCTCGATCTACTGGGGCCGGCCGGATGCGGTGGAACTGATTGAAGGATGTGCCTGAGATGACCGTGAACCGTATCGATGCGTGCTTTGCCCGCCTGCGCGCCTCCGGGCGCAAGGCGCTGATCCCGTTCATCACCGCCGGTGATCCCTCGCTGGAAGCCACCGTGCCGGTGATGCACGCGCTGGTCGCCGCCGGCGCCGACGTGATCGAGCTGGGCGTGCCGTTTTCCGACCCGATGGCCGACGGCCCGACGATCCAGCGCAGTTCCGAGCGCGCGCTGGCGCGCGGTGCCGGCCGCCGTTACGTGCTCGACAGCGTGGCCCGGTTCCGCATGCAGGACGCGCTCACTCCGGTGGTGCTGATGGGCTATCTCAACCCGGTGGAAATCCGCGGTGCCGCCCGGTTCGCCAGCGAGGCGGTGGAAGCCGGCGTCGACGGCGTGCTGCTGGTCGACCTGCCGCCGGAAGAAGCCGCCGAGATCCGCGCCGCGTTCAGCGCCGCCGGGCTGGCGCTGATCCTGCTGGCCTCGCCGACCAGCAGCCAGGCGCGGCTCGATGGCCTGTGCGACGCCGCGCAGGGCTACCTGTACTACGTCAGTTTCGCCGGCGTCACCGGCGCTTCGGAGCGGCTGGACAGTGCCGCCGCCGGCGAACGCCTGCGGCTGCTGCGCAGCCGCTCGAAGGTGCCGGTGGTGGCGGGGTTCGGGATCAAGGACGCGGCCAGTGCGGTGGCGATGGCGGTCGATGCCGATGGCGTGGTGGTGGGCAGCGCGCTGGTCGCGGCGATGGCCACGGCCGACGCCGTGGAAGCGGCGGTGCACGCCGCCGGCGCTTTCCTGGCGCCGCTGCGGCAGGCGCTGGACGCCTGAGCGACGCACCCGCCACGCGCGGGTGACGGGCATGGATAATGCGGACCGGCCCGGGTCCGCAGGATGGCGCTTGAACGGTTCAATGATGCAGGCCGGTGGCCGCAACCCCGGCATCGACGCCTTGCGTGGTGTCTCGATCGTGATGGTGGTGCTGCACCACCTGGCGCTGCGCATCCCGCTGCGCGATACCGCACTGGGCGACGTGCTGCCGCGGCGGCTGCTCGACGCGCTGGGCTACAACGGCTACGAGGCGGTCTTCGTGTTCTTCGTCGTGTCCGGCTTCCTGATTGCGTCGCATTCGTTGCGGCGCTGGGGCGCGCTGTCGTCCATCGACCTGCACGCCTTCTACGTGCGCCGTGCCGCGCGCGTCCTGCCGTGCCTGTTGCTGCTGCTGGCGGTGTTGAGCGTGCTGCACCTGGCCGGCGTGCCGTCCTACGTGATCGACGGCGAAGGCCAGTCGCTGGGCGGCGCGCTGTTCTCGGCCCTGGGCCTGCACCTGAACTGGTACGAGGGCCGCACCGGCTGGTTGCCCGGTGGCTGGGACGTGCTGTGGTCGCTGTCGATCGAGGAAGTGTTCTACCTGGGGTTCCCGCTGCTGTGCCTGCTGCTGCGCCGGCGCACGCCGCTGCTTGTGCTGCTGGCGCTGGCGGCGCTGTCGCTGCCGTTCACCCGCGCCGCCCTGGCGGGCAACGCGATATGGCAGGAGAAGGCCTATCTGCCGGGAATGGCGGCCATCGCCACCGGCGTGCTGGCCGCGTTGCTCATCGAGCGCTGGCCGCCACCGCCGCGGACCGCGCGGCTGCTGCGCGTGGCGGGCGTGCTGGGCCTGTTGGCGGTGCCGCTGTATGGGCGCGAGCTGTGGGCGTCGCTCGGCAACGGCTACATGCTGGTGCTGACCGGGTCGGCGGCGATGCTCATTGCCGGCCTGCACGGCGGCGGTGCGGGCGCGCCGATGCGCGGACTGGGCTGGCTGCGTGCCTGCGGCCGGCTCAGCTACGAAATCTACCTGACCCACATGTTCGTGGTGTTCGGTCTGGTGGCGCTGTACCGCCACGGTGGCAGCGATATCCGTTCCGGGTTCTGGTGGTACCTGCCGTTGCTGGGCCTGTGCTGGGCGCTCGGGGCGCTGCTGGCGCGGTTTTATTCGGACCCGTGCGACCGCGCCGTGCGGCGGCGCTGGCTGGGGGCGCACGACGCACCGGGCAGTGGCCTGCCGGGCGCGGTGCCAGCGCCCTAGGGCGGCGCCCGCCCCTAAGGCCGCGCGGACCTGTCCGCGGCGGACGCTGGCGCGTCCCGCGGCTGGCCGGCGGGACGACCCGTGGGGGAGGCCGATCGGACAGGGCGGGGTGCCATCGCGTTTCCGGGCGATGCTGCCGACCCGGGCTCTGTACGCTACCGTCGGTTTGCCGCCGCGCGCTAGACTGTCGGCCCTGTCGCGGCCCCCGGGCCGCCTAGAACGGAACCTTCATCCCGCATGAGCTGGCTCAGCAAATTGATGCCTTCGGGCATCCGCACCGACAACACGCCCAACCGGAAACGCAGCGTCCCCGAGGGGCTTTGGGAAAAGTGCAGCAGTTGCGGTGCCGCCCTGTACCGTCCGGAGCTGGAGGAGAACCTGGAGGTCTGCC
The DNA here is from genome assembly GCF_056393075.1 of Stenotrophomonas sp. Steno-Z10-HUANG. Classification (NCBI taxonomy): domain Bacteria; kingdom Pseudomonadati; phylum Pseudomonadota; class Gammaproteobacteria; order Lysobacterales; family Lysobacteraceae; genus Stenotrophomonas; species Stenotrophomonas sp. Steno-Z10-HUANG. Next base: position 401,987 of record NZ_JBWJPA010000002.1, on the reverse strand, counting down.
CCAAGTGCGGCCACCACATGGCGATCCGCGCCCGGGCCCGCCTGGCGTCGCTGTTCGATGCCGACAGCACCACCGAGATCGCCGCGCGCCTCGGGCCGACCGACCTGCTCAAGTTCAAGGACCAGAAGAAGTACGCCGAACGCATCAAGGCCTCGCAGAAGAACACCGGCGAGTACGACGCGCTGGTGGCGATGCGCGGCACCGTGAAGGGACACCCGCTGGTCGCGGCCTCGTTCGATTTCGCCTTCATGGGCGGCTCGATGGGCTCGGTGGTCGGCGAGCGCTTCGCACTGGCGGCCGAGACCGCCTTGGAAATCGGTGCGCCGTTCGTGTGCTTCTCCGCCAGCGGCGGCGCGCGCATGCAGGAAGGCCTGTTCTCGCTGATGCAGATGGCCAAGACCTCGGCCGCGCTGGGCAAGCTGCGCGAAGCCGGCCTGCCGTACATCTCGGTGTTGACCCATCCCACCACCGGTGGCGTGTCCGCCTCGTTCGCGATGCTGGGCGACATCAACATCGCCGAGCCGCAGGCGCTGATCGGCTTCGCCGGCCCGCGGGTGATCGAGCAGACCGTGCGCGAGAAGCTGCCCGAAGGCTTCCAGCGTTCCGAGTTCCTGCTCGAGCACGGCGCCATCGACCAGATCTGCGACCGCCGCGAGATGCGCCAGCGCCTGGCCGACCTGCTGGCGATGCTGATGCGCCGCGAGCGCCCGGCCGACGACGTGGCCGCCGCCTGATGGTGGCGCGCAGGTATTTCGGCACCGACGGCATCCGCGGCCGGGTCGGTGAAGGCGCGATTTCCGCCGATTTCGTGCTGCGCCTGGGCAATGCCTACGGCCAGGCGCTGGTGCGCGCCACCCAGGCGCGCGTCGCCGGCCGCAAGCCGCTGGTGGTGATCGGCAAGGACACGCGTATCTCCAACTACATGTTCGAGGCCGCGCTGGAGGCCGGGCTGGTGGCGGCCGGGGTGCACGTGCAGCTGATGGGGCCGATGCCGACCCCGGCGGTGGCGCACCTGACCCGCTCGCTGCGCGCCGACGGTGGCATCGTCATCTCCGCCTCGCACAACCCGCACCACGACAACGGCATCAAGTTCTTCTCCGCGCAGGGTGAGAAGCTCGACGACGCCACCGAGCTGTCGATCGAGGCCGCGCTCGAACAGCCGTTCGCGACCGTGGCCTCGGAGCAGCTTGGCAAGGCGGTGCGCACGCGCGATGCGATCGGCCGCTATGTCGAGGCCTGCAAGAATTCGGTGCCGCGCGACTTCGACCTGCAGGGCATGCGCATCGTGGTGGACTGCGCCAATGGCGCGACCTACCAGGTGGCGCCGCTGGTGCTGCGCGAACTGGGTGCCAGCGTCGAGGCGATGGGCGTCGAGCCCAACGGCGTGAACATCAACGACGGGGTCGGCTCGATGTACCCGCAGGCGCTGGCCGCCCGGGTGCGCGCCAGCGGAGCCCACCTGGGCATCGCCTTCGACGGCGACGGCGACCGCCTGCTGTTCGTGGACAGCGATGGCGTGGTGCACGATGGCGACGACCTGCTGTACCTGCTGGCGCTGGACTGGAAGGCCAGTGGCCGCCTGCACGGGCCGGTGGTGGGCACGCTGATGACCAACTACGGGTTCGAGCAGGCGCTGGCGCAGGCCGGCATCGGTTTCCTGCGCGCCGACGTCGGCGACCGCTACGTGCACAAGGCGCTGCTGGAACACCATGGCGTGCTCGGCGGCGAAGCGTCGGGCCACCTGCTGTGCCTGGACCGGGCCACCACCGGCGACGGCATCATCAGCGCGCTGCAGGTGCTGGAGGTGCTCCGGCGCCGCGGCATCACCCTGCAGGACGCGCTGGCCAGGCTCAGCCGGGTGCCGCAGCAGACCATCAATGTCCGGGTCGGGCAGGGCATGTCCGCCAAGGAGATCGTCCGCTCACCCGCGGTGGCCGCGGCACTGGCCGGCGCGCAGGTCGCGATCGTCGGGCGCGGACGCGCGTTCCTGCGTCCGTCCGGCACCGAGCCGGTGGTGCGGGTGACGGTGGAGGCCGACGACGCCGGGTTGATGCAGGCCACCCTTGAGCGCCTGGCCGACGCGGTCAAGGCCGCCGCGGCATGACCAAACGCCCCGGATCCCGGGGCGTTTTGCTTTGTCTTCCCGCCATCCCTGAAGGCAGCCTGGCGTGCCGGCGGCATGCGCTGCCCCGCGGCGGTGCCGGGCGCCCGGCGCCGGTCACGGCCCGGCGACCATGCCCCGGCGCTGCGCCTTGAAGCGGTTGAACAGCGGCGCGATCAATGGGTGGTAGCTGCTGGCGATGCGCTTGCGCAGCCACTTCGCCGGCCGGTTGCGGATGGCGAAACGGTAGATGTGCTCCGGGTCCCCGCCCACCAGGTTGCGGCCGAACGGATGGGTGGTATGCAGGTAGCGGAAGCCGAGTTCGCGCGCGATCCGCACGTAGTCCTCGTCGAAATCGCCATAGGGCCAGCACAGGGTGTCGGAGGCCTCGCCCAGTTCCCTGCGCAGTTCATCGCGTGCGCGCACCAGGTCCTCGCGGATGCCCGCGCACTTCGCCTCGCGGCTGATTTCCATGCGCAGCCAGCGGGTATGCGTATGGGTATGGCAGTGCATCTCGAAGGTGCCGGCGGCGATGGCCGCGCGTGCTTCGCTCCAGCGCATCATCACCTCGTCGGCGCGGTCCAGGCGGAAGATCGCGTCCTCGCAGCCGCGGTGGTCCGGCGTGGACGGCAGCGCCATGCCGGCTTGGCCCGCGTGCGGGCGTACCTCGCCCTGGCCCATCCAGCCGGTGACCAGGAACACGACCGCGTGCATGCCGTACTTCTGCAGGACAGGGTGGGCGTAGACCCAGTTGTCCAGGTAGCCGTCGTCGAAGGTGATGAGGATGGATTTGCGCGGCACCGGCGCGCCGGCCAGGAAGCCGGCGTACTGCTGCATGGTCAGCGAGGTCCAGCCGTCGGCGGCCAGCCAGGCGATCTGGCTTTCAAAGTTTTCCGGTGAGACGGTGATCATGCCCGGCGACGGGCTGACGTGGTGGTGCATCAGCACCGGTACCGACTTGGCGTGGGCCATGTCCCAATTCCTCGAGCCACTGGTGGTAAAGGTGTTCGGTGGCTTCGCAATGCCCCGCCGCCGTGAAGCGGTGTTCGCCGCGGATCCAGTCCAGGCCGGCGCGGCCCATCGCCTGGCGGAGTTCGCCGCAGGCTGCCAGCGTGCGCAGCGCGGCGGTCAACGCGGCCGGGTCCCCGGGCGCGACGAGAATAGCATTGGCCTGTTCGACCACCATTTCCGGAATGCCGCCCACGCGCGTGGCGACGATCGGCACGCCGGCCTGGGCGGCCTCCAGGAACACGGTCCCGGCGGCCTCCTTGTGGCTGGGCAGGGCGAACACGTCGAAGCCGGCCATCAGTCGCGCCGCGTCGGCGCGGTAGCCGGGCAGGTGCACCTGGCTTTCGATGCCGTACTGCGCGCGCATGGCCTTCAGCCGCGCCATGACCGGCTCGCCGTCGCCGACGATCAGCAGGTGCAGTTTCGGGTCCGCCCGGCACAGCGGCGCGATCGCGTCGAGCAGGTCGAGGTGGCCCTTGGGCTCGCGCAGCACCGCCACGCACCCGACCACCACGTCGTCCTCGCCGAAACCCAGTCCGGCGCGGATCTCGGCGCGCAGTTGCCGCAGCTCGGCCCAGGAGCGCGCCGGCGGTTCATCGCCGCTGGGCAGCGGCGATTGCGCCATCGGCGGCACTACGCCGATCCGCCCCGGGGCGATGCCGCGCTCCTGCAGCAGGCGCTTGACGAACTGGCTGACGGTGATGACCCGCTGCGGCAGCCAGGTGTAGGTCAGCAGCGAGTGCACCGGGCTCATCAGGTGGCGCGAGCGCACCACCAGCGGAGCGCCCGCCAGGCGTGCCCCGGCGGCGGCGATCAGCGCATCGCGGCGGCTGGTGACGTTGACCACGTCATAGCGGTGCGTGCGCACCAGGTGGCGTACCGCGGGGATGCCCCGCAGCAGCCGCGGCAGCCCGCCCATCTCCAGCGTGTGCACGACGAAGCCGTGGTCGCGCGCGGCCTCGGCCAGGCGCGCGCCGGGCTGGCACAGCAGGGACATGTCGTGTCCACGCGCGCGCATGGCCAGCAGGTGGCGCAGCAGGTAGATCTCCTGGCCACCCATGCCGCGCGCGGCTTCGGTATGCAGGATCTTCAGCGGGCGGTCCGTCAGCGGGGCGGGTTCCATGCAGGCCACGGGGTGGGGGAGGGACCGGGGCGGGGTGCCGGTCCGGCGCCCGCCGCGGGCGCTCGAATTGTATCCTTTTGTATCAATGTGTCAGCGACCGGCCACAAGGGCGATCTGTCACAATATTCAGACGGGCGACAGGGTGCTGCCGGCCCGGATATCCATGACAAGCCAGGAACCGCTGTGAGCAAGATCCCAACCCTCGACATCACCCGCTTCGACAGCGACCGCGAGGCCTTCGTGGCCGAGCTGGGCGCGGCCTATCGCCAGTGGGGGTTCGCGGGCATCCGCAACCACGGCATCCCGCAGGCCGACATCGACGCGGCCTACGATGCCTTCAAGGCGTTCTTCGCCCTGCCCGAAGAGGTCAAGCGCAAGTACCACGTGGCCGGCGGCGGCGGCGCCCGCGGCTACACCCCGTTCGGCGTGGAGACCGCCAAGGGCTCCAAGCACTTCGACCTGAAGGAGTTCTGGCACATCGGCCGGGAAATCCCCGACGACTCGCCGTACCGCGAGGTGATGCCGCCGAACCTGTGGCCCAGTGAGGTGCCCGGGTTCCGCGAGCGCGGCTATGGCCTGTACCAGGCGCTGGACAACCTGGGGTCGCGCGTGCTGTCGGCGCTGGCCCTGCACATCGGGCTGCCGCAGGATTTCTTCGCCGACAAGACCAACAACGGCAACTCGATCCTGCGTCCGATCCACTACCCGCCGATCACCACCGACGACATCCCGAACGTGCGTGCCGGCGCCCACGGCGACATCAACTTCATCACCCTGCTGGTCGGCGCCAGCGCCGCGGGGCTGGAAGTGCAGTCGCACGATGGCGAGTGGGTGCCGTTCACGTCCGATGCGGACACCATCGTGGTCAACATCGGCGACATGCTGCAGCGCCTGACCAACCATGTGTACCCGTCGACCATCCACCGCGTGGTCAACCCCCCGGGCGAGCTGGCCCGCCAGCCGCGTTACTCGGTGCCGTTCTTCCTGCACCCGAACCCGGATTTCCTGATCGACGTGCTGCCCTCGTGCATCACCGCGGACAACCCGAGCCGGTACCCGGAGGCGATCACCGCCCATGGCTTCCTCGAGGAACGCCTGCGCGAGATCAAGCTGAAGTAAGCAACGAAGGCCGCCGCGAGGCGGCCTTCGCCGTCATGCCGCCTGCGCGCGGCGGGCGGTGTGCGGCTCCGCGGCGGTCGGCGCGGCGGGTGTCTTGTGTTGTCCGCCGGTTGTCCTGCGGCTGTCCGGAGTGGGCTATCCTTCGCCCACTTTTCACCTTGGAGTCGCTCCTGAATGCGCCGCACCATCGTTGCCGGTAACTGGAAGCTGCATGGCAGCCGTCAATTCGCCACCGAACTGGTGGGGCAGGTGGCTGCCGGCCTGCCGCTGCAGGGGGTCGAGCTGGTGATCCTGCCGCCGCTGCCCTACCTGGGGGATCTGGTCGAGGACTTCGAGGGCACCGCGCTGGCCTTCGGCTCGCAGGACGTCAGCAGCAACGAGAAGGGCGCCTACACCGGCGAGGTCTCGGCCGCGATGCTGGTGGACGTGGGGGCCAGGTACGGCCTGGTCGGCCACTCCGAGCGTCGCCAGTACCATCATGAAAGCAGCGAGCTGGTCGCGCGCAAGTTCGTGGCCGCGGTGCATGCCGGCCTGGTGCCGGTCTTGTGCGTCGGTGAGACGCTGGAGCAGCGCGAAGCCGGGCAGACCGAGCAGGTCATCGCCGCGCAGCTGGCGCCGGTGCTGGAGCTGGCCGGGGTCGATGCCTTCGCCGGGGCGGTGGTGGCGTATGAGCCGGTCTGGGCCATCGGCACCGGCCGTACCGCCAGTCCGGAGCAGGCGCAGGCCGTGCACGCCTTCATCCGTGGCGAAGTCGCCGGGCGCGATGCTAGAATCGCTGATTCGCTGCCGATCCTGTATGGCGGCAGCGTGAAGCCCGACAATGCTGCAGAGCTGTTCTCACAGCCTGACGTCGATGGCGGGCTGGTAGGCGGCGCTTCGCTGGTGGCGGCAGATTTCCTGGCCATCGCGAGGGCGGCAGCCGGTCGCTAACGGTGGAACTGTCCGGGACGGATTTCAAATGCTGATGTTGATCCTCAATGTGGTCTATGTGCTGGTGGCGGTCGCGATGATCGCGCTGATCCTGATGCAGCGCGGCTCCGGCGCGGCGGCGGGCTCGGGCTTTGGCGCCGGTGCTTCGGGTACGGTGTTCGGCGCCCGTGGCGCGTCCAATTTCCTGTCCAAGTCCACCAAGTGGCTGGCCGTGGTGTTCTTCGGCATCAGTCTGTTCATGGCCTGGTACGCCAGCCATGGCGCGCGCCCGGCCGAGCAGGGGCTGGGCGTCATGTCCCAGGCCCAGGCGCCGGCTCCGGCCGCCCCGGCGGGCGAGCTGCAGTCCGTTCCGCAGGCCGCGGCCGCGGGCGAAGTGCCGCAGGCGGCGCCTGCGGCAAATAATCCGGCGCAGAGCGAAGAAAAGCCCGCCGAGGGCTCGCATAAAGACTGAAGACGGTTACAATACGCGCCGCACTGCAGAGCCGGTGCGCTGACGTAAGTAAGCCCAGGTGGCGGAATTGGTAGACGCACTACCTTGAGGTGGTAGCGACGCAAGTCGTAGGGGTTCGAGTCCCCTCTTGGGCACCATGAGTTTGTTATGCGGGTATGCGGGATGCGGCAGCTCCCGCCGAGGCAAGTCCCGTCAATCCCCATGCGCGGGCGCCTGCAGGTGCCCGGGCAGAGGCAAGAGAGAATCGCTGTGCTGGCCGAATATTTGCCGTCCCTGCTGTTTCTGATCGTCGCCACCGGCATCGGCGTCGCCCTGATGCTGATCGGTCGTTTCCTTGGCCCCCGCAGCCCCGACGAGCAGAAACTGTCGCCGTACGAGTGCGGCTTCGAGGCGTTCGAGAACGCGCGCATGAAGTTCGACGTGCGCTACTACCTCATCGCCATCCAGTTCATCGTCTTTGACCTGGAAATCATCTTCATCGTGCCCTGGACCCAGGTGTTCATGGAGCTGGGCGCCCGCTCGCTCGTCACCATGGGCCTGTTCGTGGGCATGCTGTTCCTCGGCTTTATCTACGTGTGGAAGAAGGGAGCGCTGGAATGGGAGTGATTCAGACTCTCGATGGCCTGATGAACAACCCCATCCCGGAAGGGCGGGTTGACGACATCCTCCGGCCCGAAGGCGACAATCCGCTGCTCGAGAAGGGTTACGTCACCACCAGCGTCGACGCCCTGCTGAACTGGGCGCGCACCGGCTCGATGTGGCCGATGACCTTCGGCCTGGCCTGCTGCGCGGTCGAGATGATGCACGCCGGCGCCTCGCGCCTGGACCTGGACCGTTATGGCGTGGTGTTCCGCCCGTCGCCGCGCCAGTCCGACGTGATGATCGTCGCCGGCACCCTGGTCAACAAGATGGCCCCGGCGCTGCGCAAGGTCTATGACCAGATGCCCGACCCGAAGTGGGTCATCTCGATGGGCAGCTGCGCCAACGGCGGTGGCTACTACCACTACTCGTACGCGGTGGTGCGTGGCTGCGACCGCGTGGTGCCGGTGGACGTGTACGTCCCGGGCTGCCCGCCGACCGCCGAGGCGCTGGTGTACGGCATCCTGCAGCTGCAGAAGAAGATCTGGCGCACCCAGACCATCGCCCGCTGATTCCCTTTCAAGTCAAGAGCACGCCAGCCCCCATGGCCCAGCAAGCACCTTCACTCATCGACCGACTTCGCGCGCGTTTCGCCGGTGCGCAGGTCTCCGTGGTCGAACCGCGCGGCGAAGTGACGCTGGAGGTTCCGTCGGCCGACTGGCATGCCGTGGCCGTCGCCCTGCGCGACGAGTTCGGCTTCGAGCACGCCACCGACCTGTGCGGCGTCGACTATCTCGGCTACGGCAGCGACGAGTGGGATACGTCCGACGTTTCCTCGCACGGCTTCAGCCGTGGTGTCGAAGGCAAGAGTGCCGGCCGCTTCGCCTGGGGTGAGTTCCCCAGCCACGAAACCGCCAATGGCGCGCAGCCCGACGCGCTGCCGAAGCAGCGCTTCGCCGTGGTCGTGCAGCTGCGTTCCTACCAGCACAACCAGCTGCTGCGCATGCGCTGCTTCGCCCCGGACGAGGCGCTGCCGGTGGTCGCGTCGCTGACCAGCGTATGGCCGGGCCTGAACTGGTTCGAGCGCGAGGCGTTCGACCTGTACGGGGTGATCTTCGAAGGCCACCCGGACCTGCGCCGCATCCTGACCGACTACGGTTTCGTCGGCCATCCGTTCCGCAAGGATTTCCCGCTGATCGGCAACGTCGAAGTGCGTTACGACGAAGAAAAGAAGCGCGTGGTCTACGAGCCGGTGACTTCGGTCGAGCCGCGCGTGGGCGTGCCGCGCGTGATCCGCGACGACGCCCGCTTCCAGACCGCCGAAGGCGAGCGCGCGCAGACGGAGGCAAGCAAGTGAGCGAGTTCCACCAGGCCACCGGGGCCTTTGCCAGCAATCCCGCCGAAGCCCGGCAGGAGATCCGCAACTACACCATGAACTTCGGCCCGCAGCATCCGGCCGCGCATGGCGTGCTGCGCCTGATCCTGGAGATGGACGGCGAGACCATCATGCGCGCCGACCCGCACGTGGGCCTGCTGCATCGCGCCACCGAGAAGCTGGCCGAGTCCAAGCCATTCAACCAGTCGATCGGCTACATGGATCGCCTGGACTACTGCTCGATGATGTGCAACGAGCACGCCTACGTGCGTGCGATCGAGACCCTGGCGGGTATCGAGGTGCCGGAACGCGCGCAGTACATCCGCACGATGTTCGACGAGATCACCCGCATCCTCAACCACCTGATGTGGCTGGGTTCGAACGGGCTCGACCTCGGTGCGATGGCGGTGATGCTGTATGCGTTCCGCGAGCGCGAAGAGCTGATGGACTGCTACGAGGCGGTGTCCGGCGCGCGCATGCACGCGGCCTACTACCGTCCGGGCGGCGTCTACCGCGACCTGCCGGACACGATGCCGAAGTACAAGGAATCGCGCTGGCACAAGGGCAATGCGCTCAAGCGCCTGAACGCGGCCCGCGAAGGCTCGCTGCTGGACTTCCTGGAGAACTTCACCAACGAGTTCCCCAAGCGCGTCGACGAGTACGAGACCCTGCTCACCGACAACCGCATCTGGAAGCAGCGCACCGTCGGCATCGGCGTGGTCAGCCCGGAGCACGCGCTGGCGTGGGGCATGACCGGCGCCATGCTGCGCGGCTCGGGCATCGCCTGGGACCTGCGCAAGAAGCAGCCGTACGCCAAGTACGACGCGGTCGATTTCGACATCCCGCTGGGCACCAACGGCGACTGCTACGACCGTTACCTGGTCCGCGTCGCCGAGATGCGCCAGTCCAACCGGATCATCCAGCAGTGCGTGCGCTGGCTGAAGGCCAACCCCGGCCCGGTCATGGTCCGCAATTTCAAGGTCGCCCCTCCGTCGCGTGCGGAGATGAAGGACGACATGGAAGCGCTGATCCACCACTTCAAGCTGTTCAGCGAAGGCTACTGCGTGCCGGCCGGCGAGACCTACGCCGCGGTCGAGGCGCCCAAGGGCGAGTTCGGCTGCTACCTGGTCTCCGACGGCGCCAACAAGCCGTTCCGCGTGCACCTGCGTGCGCCGGGCTTCGCCCACCTGTCCTCGATCGACTCGATCGTGCGCGGCCACATGCTGGCCGACGTGGTGGCGATGATCGGCACCTACGACCTCGTGTTCGGCGAGGTCGACCGGTAATGCCGGGCAAGCGCACAACGCCCGGTGCCAGCGCGGCCATGCTGCTGCAGGCACCGGTTTCCCAGGATCTGCTATTGGTTGAGGTCGGCCGATGAAGGCGACAGGTAATTTCGAGGCGGCGCGCGACGTCGACCCGATGGTGGTGTTGAGCGACAAGACCCGTGCTCACATCGATCACTGGCTGACGAAGTTCCCGCCGGAGCGCAAGCGCTCGGCGGTGCTGCAGGGCCTGCACGCCGCGCAGGAGCAGAACCAGGGCTGGCTGAGCGACGAACTGATCGCCGCGGTGGCCAAGTACCTGGACCTGCCGTTCGTGTGGGCCTACGAGGTCGCCACCTTCTATTCGATGTTCGAAACCCAGAAGGTCGGCCGCAACAACGTCGCCATCTGCACCAACATCAGCTGCTGGCTCAATGGCGCCGAGGACATCGTGCGCCATTGCGAGAAGAAGCTGGGCATCAAGCACGGCGAATCGACCCCGGACGGCCGCGTCTACCTCAAGCGCGAGGAAGAGTGCCTGGCCGGCTGCGCGGGCGCGCCGATGATGGTCATCAACGGTCACTACCACGAGCGCCTGACGCTGGACCAGGTCGACGCGCTGCTGGACGGGCTGGAGTAAGGCATGGCACACCACGAATCCAGGGGCCCGGTCGGTCCGGCGCCGCTTCCGCACAACGTGGTCTACACCACGCTGCACTACGACACCCCGTGGTCGTACGAAAACTACCTCAAGACCGGTGGTTACGCCGCGCTGCGCAAGATCCTCGAAGAGAAGATCGCGCCGGCCGACGTGATCGAGATGGTCAAGCAGTCCGGCCTGCGCGGCCGTGGCGGCGCGGGCTTCCCGACCGGCCTGAAGTGGTCGTTCATGCCCAAGGACGCGCCGCAGAAGTACATCCTGTGCAACTCGGACGAGTCCGAGCCGGGCACCTGCAAGGACCGCGACATCCTGCGCTACAACCCGCACTCGGTGGTGGAGGGCATGGCCATCGCCTGTTACGCCACCGGCTCGACCGTGGGCTACAACTACCTGCGCGGCGAGTTCCACCACGAGCCGTTCGAGCACTTCGAGCAGGCCCTGGCCGATGCCTACAAGCATGGCTGGCTGGGCAAGAACGTGCTGGGCAGCGGCGTGGACATCGACATCTACGCGGCGCTGGGCGCCGGCGCCTACATCTGCGGCGAAGAGACCGCGCTGATGGAGTCGCTGGAAGGCAAGAAGGGCCAGCCGCGCTACAAGCCGCCGTTCCCGGCCAACTTCGGCCTGTACGGCAAGCCGTCGACGATCAACAACACCGAGACCTACGGCTCGGTGCCGGCGATCATCCGCAACGGCCCGGAGTGGTTCAAGGGCCTGAGCAAGACCGCCAACGGCGGCCCCAAGTGCTTCTCGGTGTCCGGCTGCGTGCAGAAGGGCGGCAACTTCGAGGTGCCGCTGGGCACCACCTTCGACGAACTGCTGGAAATGGCCGGTGGCCTGCGCCCGGGCCGCAAGCTGAAGGGCGCGATTCCGGGCGGCGTGTCGATGCCGGTGCTGACCGCCGAGCAGCTCAAGGGCCTGCCGATGGACTACGACACCATCCGCGCGCTGGGCTCGGGCCTGGGCTCCGGTGCCATCGTGGTGCTGGACGACAGCGTGTGCTGCGTCAAGTTCGCCTGCCGCATCAGCCAGTTCTTCCACAAGGAATCCTGCGGCCAGTGCACCCCGTGCCGCGAGGGCACCGGCTGGATGCACCGCGTGCTGGAGCGCATCGTCGCCGGCAAGGCCACGATGGAAGACCTGCACCAGCTGCGCACCGTCGCCGGGCAGATCGAAGGCCACACCATCTGCGCCTTCGGCGAAGCGGCGGCATGGCCGATCCAGGGGTTCCTGCGCCAGTTCTGGGACGAATTCGAGTACTACATCGTCAACGGTCATTCGATGGTTGACGGCAAGAAGGTGGAGGCTGCTGCCGCATGAGCGCGCAACCTGTAAATCCGAGCGAGGCGCCGGTGGTGCCGGAAGGGCACGTCACCATCGAGATCGATGGGCAGACGCTGTTCGCGCCCAAGGGGTCGATGATCATCCAGGCCGCCGACAAGGCCGGCATCCCGATCCCGCGCTTCTGCTACCACGAGAAGCTGCCGATCGCGGCCAACTGCCGCATGTGCCTGGTCGACGTCGAGAAGTCGCCCAAGCCGTCGCCGGCATGTGCCACGCCGGTCATGGATGGCATGAAGATTCAGACCCGCAACGAGAAGGCGCTCAAGTACCAGCGTTCGGTCATGGAGTTCCTGCTGATCAACCACCCGCTGGACTGCCCGATCTGCGACCAGGGCGGCGAGTGCGAGCTGCAGGACGTGTCGCTGGGCTATGGCCGCTCGGTCAGCCGCTTCAACGAGCGCAAGCGCGTGGTGGCCGACGAGGACATGGGCCCGCTGGTCGCCACCGAGATGACCCGCTGCATCCAGTGCACCCGCTGCGTGCGCTTCACCGCGGAAATCGCCGGCACCTACGAGCTGGGCGGCATGTACCGTGGCGAGAACCTGCAGATCGGCACCTATGACGGCAAGCCGCTGACCACCGAGCTGTCCGGCAACGTGATCGACGTGTGCCCGGTGGGCGCGCTGACCAACAAGGTGTTCCAGTTCCGCGCCCGCCCGTGGGAACTGACCGCGCGCGAATCGCTCGGCTACCACGACGCGATGGGCTCGAACCTGTTCCTGCACGTGCGTCGCGGCGAAGTGCTGCGCGCGGTGCCGCGTGACAACGAACTGGTCAACGAGTGCTGGCTGTCCGACCGCGACCGTTATTCGCACCAGGGCCTGTACGCCGCCGACCGCGCGCTCAAGCCGCTGCAGAAGGTCAACGGCGAGTGGAAGGAAGTGAGCTGGGCCGAAGGTCTGGCCGCCGCCCGCGAGATCCTGGACGGCAACCGTGGCGACGACCTCGGCGTGCTGGTGCACCCGTCGACCTCCAACGAGGAGGGCGCGCTGCTGGCCCGCCTGGCCGCCGGCCTGGGCTGCACCAACATCGACCACCGCATCGACAACCGCGACTTCTCCGACGCCGCGTCCGCCGAAGTGTTCGGCGCCACGCTGGCCGAGATCGAAGGCGCCGACCGCATCGTGCTGCTGGGCAGCAACATCCGCCACGAGCTGCCGCTGCTGCACGCACGCCTGCGCAAGGCGCAGACCAAGCATGGCGCGCAGGTGTTCGCGATCAACCCGGTCGACTTCGACTTCGCGTTCACCCTGGCCGGCAAGCAGATCGTCGCCCCGTCGAAGTTCGCCGACGCGCTGGCCAGTGCCGAGCTGCGCGCGGCGGTGCAGGGCGGTGGCAACACCGTGCTGATCGTCGGTGGCATCGCCGAGAACCATCCGCAGGCCGCCGCGATCCGTGCCGCCGCGCGCGAATTCGCCGCCGCCACCGGCGCCCGGCTGTGCCGCATCCCGCAGGGCGCCAATGCCGTCGGCCTGTCCCGCGCCGGCGTGTTGCCGGCCGGCAAGGACGTCGCCACGATGCTGGCGCAGCCGCGCAAGGCGTACGTGCTGTACGGCATCGAGCCGGGCCTGGACTTCGCCGACAGCGCCGCCGCGCGCAAGGCGCTGGCCGCTGCCGGGGTGGTGGCGTTCAGCCAGTTCGCCTGCGCTTCGACCCGCGACGTGGCCGACGTGATCCTGCCGATCGGCGCGCTGCCGGAAATCGACGCGACCCTGACCAACCTCGATGGCCGCGAGCAGCAGGCCCGTGCCGGCGGCAAGCTGCCGGGCGAGGCCCGCGAGGGCTGGCGCGTGCTGCGCGCCCTGGGCGGCGATCTGCAGCTGGCCGGTTTCGGCTTCACCGACCTGGCAGGCCTGCGTGCCGGCCTGCAGCCGGTGCAGGTGAAGGTGGCCGCGTCCGCGCAGCCGCAGGTGGCGGGCGAGGGCCTGGAAGTGGCGTCGACCGCCGCGATCTACCGCACCGACGCGGTGGTCCGCCGCGCCGCGGCGCTGCAGGAGCACCCGCTGAACAACGCGCCGCGCATCGTGCTCAACAGCGATGACGCCGCGCGCCTGCAGCTGGTGGAAGGGCAGATGGCCAAGGTCGGCACCGATGCCGGCAAGGCGACCCTGCCGGTCGTGGTCGACGCGCGCGTCGCCGCCGGTGCGGTCTGGATTGAATCGGGCCACGGCGCCACCGCGCCGCTGGGCGCCGCTCGGGTAACGGTGGTGGCTGCATGAACGAGTTGCTGTTGAACGCGGTCGATCCGCTGCACCAGTGGTTGCTGGCGCTGGGCGACATCGGCATCGTGCTGTGGACGGTGCTGAAGATCCTGGTGATCGCCATGCCGATCATCGTGTCGGTGGCGTTCTACGTGTTGTGGGAGCGCAAACTGATCGGCTGGATGCACGTCCGCCACGGGCCGATGTACGTCGGCCTCGGTGGCCTGCTGCAGGCCTTCGCCGACGTCACCAAGCTGCTGTTCAAGGAAATCGTGCGCCCGGCCAACGCGCACAAGGCGATGTACGTGCTGGCGCCGCTGATCGTGCTGGCGCCATCGTTCGCCGCCTGGTCGGTGGTGCCGTTCGACTACAAGCTGGTGCTGTCCAACGCCAACGTCGGCCTGCTGTACCTGCTGGCGATGACCTCGCTGGGCATCTACGGCGTGATCCTGGCCGGCTGGGCGTCCAACTCCAAGTACGCCTTCCTCGGCGCGATGCGTTCGGCCGCGCAGATGGTCAGCTACGAGATCGCCATGGGCTTCGCGCTGGTCGGGGTGATGATCGCCGCCGGCAGCCTGAACCTGACCGAGATCGTGCTGGCGCAGAAGGGCAGCTCGGGCCTGTTCGACTGGTTCCTGCTGCCGCTGCTGCCGCTGTTCGTCGTGTACTGGGTGTCCGGCGTGGCCGAGACCAACCGCGCCCCGTTCGACGTGGTGGAAGGCGAGTCGGAAATCGTCGCCGGCCACATGGTCGAATATTCCGGCGGTGCGTTCGCGCTGTTCTTCCTGGCCGAGTACGCCAACATGATCCTGATCAGCTTCCTGATCTCGATCTTCTTCCTGGGCGGCTGGCTGAGCCCGATCCAGGGCTGGGTCACGGCGGACGTGTCGCCGTGGGTCGACTGGATCTGGAACGGTGGCTGGCCGTGGCTGCTGGCCAAGGTGTTCTTCTTCGCCAGTTCCTACATCTGGTTCCGCGCCACGTTCCCGCGCTTCCGCTACGACCAGATCATGCGTCTGGGCTGGAAGGTGTTCATCCCGTTGACCATCGCGTGGATCGCGGTGACCGCACTGCTCGTGTTCTACGGCGTGATCCAGAGAGGCGTTTGATTCATGAAAAAGATCACCCACTATTTCAAGAGCCTGCTGCTGCTGGAGCTCGTCTCCGGCATGTGGCTGACGCTGAAGTACGCGTTCAAGCCCAAGTACACCGTGCTGTATCCGATGGAGAAGTTCCCGCAGTCGCCGCGTTTCCGCGGCCTGCACGCGCTGCGCCGTTACCCGAACGGCGAGGAACGCTGCATCGCCTGCAAGCTGTGCGAAGCGGTGTGCCCGGCGCTGGCCATCACCATCGACTCGGCCAAGCGCGAGGACGGTACCCGCCGCACCACGCGTTACGAGATCGACCTGTTCAAGTGCATCTTCTGCGGTTTCTGCGAGGAGAGCTGCCCGGTGGATTCGATCGTGGAAACCCACATCCTCGAGTACCACTTCGAGAACCGTGGCGAGAACATCGTCACCAAGCCGCAGCTGCTGGCCATCGGTGATCGGCTGGAAGCCGAGATCGCCGAACGCCGCGCCGCCGACGCCGCCTTCCGCTGAGGACCGAAAGATGGATTGGGTAAATATCGCCTTCTGGTTCTTCTCGGTCGTGGCGGGGCTGTCGGCCCTGTCGGTGATCAGCGTGCGCAACCCGGTGTATGCCGTGCTGTGCCTGATCCTGACCTTCTTCTCCGTCGCCTGCGTCTGGCTGCTGGTCGGCGCCGAGTTCCTCGGCGTTACCCTGGTGCTGGTGTACGTCGGCGCGGTGATGGTGCTGTTCCTGTTCGTGGTGATGATGCTGGACGTCGAAACCGACAGCCTGCGCGAGGGCTGGGTACGCTACCTGCCGGTCGGGCTGGTGGTGGCGGTGGTGATGCTGCTGCAGATGCTGACCCTGATCGGCATCAAGGCCCGTGCGGCCGCCCCGTTCCCGGCGGACAACGCCGCCGCCGCGGCCGCCGACAGCTCCAACATCACCTGGCTGGCGCGCAGCCTGTTCACCGAGTACCTGCTGCCGTTCGAGTTCGCCGCGGTGATCCTGACCGTGGCGGTGATCGCCGCGGTGATGCTGACCCTGCGCCGCCGCACCGGCGTGAAGACGCAGAATCCCTCGGAGCAGACCCGTGTCCGCGCCAGCGACCGCCTGCGCATCGTGAAGATGGCGGCCGAGAAGCCGGTGCCGCTGACCGATACCCTGCACAACGAAGGCGGCGAGGAGGCCAAGCCATGATTTCCCTGGGCCACATGCTCGCGCTTGGCGCGGTGATGTTCTGCATCTCCGTCGCCGGCATCTTCCTCAACCGCAAGAACATCATCGTGCTGCTGATGTCGATCGAGTTGATGCTGCTGTCGGTGAACATCAACTTCGTCGCCTTCTCGCGGCAGCTCGGCGACACCGCCGGCCAGCTGTTCGTGTTCTTCATCCTGACCGTGGCCGCGGCGGAAGCCGCCATCGGCCTCGCGATCCTGGTGACCCTGTTCCGTACCCGCCACACCATCAACGTTGGCGAAGTCGATTCGTTGAAGGGCTGACCCACAGATGGAAATCACTCTCTCCAAGAGTCTGTTGATCGCGGTGGTGCTCGCACCGCTGTTCGGCAGCATCATCGCCGGCCTGTTCGGTCGCCAGGTGGGGCGCAAGGGCGCCCAGTACGCCACCATCCTGGGCGTGGCGGTCAGCTGCGCACTGTCGCTGCATACCCTGTACCAGCTGCTGTGGGGCGGGGCGCAGCCGTTCAACCAGAACATCTACACCTTCTTCGAAGTCGGCCAGTACGCCGCGCATGTCGGTTTCATGGTCGACCGCCTGACCGCGATGATGATGGTGGTGGTGACCTTCGTGTCGCTGCTGGTGCACATCTACTCGATCGGCTACATGGCCGATGACGATGGCTACCAGCGCTTCTTCAGCTATATCTCGCTGTTCACCTTCTCGATGCTCACCCTGGTGATGAGCAACAACTTCCTGCAGCTGTTCTTCGGCTGGGAAGCGGTGGGCCTGGTGTCGTACCTGCTGATCGGTTTCTACTTCAAGAAGCCCAGCGCGATCTTCGCCAACATGAAGGCGTTCCTGGTCAACCGCGTGGGCGACTTCGGCTTCCTGCTCGGTATCGCCGGCGTACTGTGGGTGTTCGGCACCCTGGACTACGCCACCGTGTTCGCCAATGCGCCGCTGCTGAACGACCCCAATGCGCTGATCCAGGTGTGGTCGGGTTCGATCAACCTGTTCGGCCATCCGGTGCAGGTGCTGAGCGAGCCGGTGATCTGGTCGATCGCCACCCTGATCTGCATCTGCCTGTTCATCGGTGCGATGGGCAAGTCGGCGCAGGTGCCGCTGCACGTGTGGCTGCCCGATTCGATGGAAGGCCCGACCCCGATCTCGGCGCTGATCCATGCTGCGACCATGGTCACCGCCGGCATCTTCATGGTGACCCGCATGTCGCCGCTGTTCGAGCTGTCGCAGACCGCGCTGAACTTCGTGCTGTTCATCGGCGCCACCACGGCCTTCTTCACCGGCCTGATCGGCATCGTGCAGAACGACATCAAGCGCGTGGTCGCCTACTCGACGCTGTCGCAGCTGGGCTACATGACCGTCGCCCTGGGTGTGTCGGCCTATTCGGGCGCGGTGTTCCACCTGATGACCCACGCCTTCTTCAAGGCGCTGCTGTTCCTGGGTGCCGGCTCGGTCATCATCGGCATGCACCACGAGCAGAACATGATGAAGATGGGCGGCCTGCGCAAGTACATGCCGATCACCCACATCACCATGTGGATCGGCACCCTGGCGCTGGTGGGCACGCCGTTCTTCGCCGGCTTCTACTCGAAGGACACCATCATCGAGGCGGCCGCGCTGCATGCCCACACCTCGGACAACTGGGTGGCGACCTACGGCTACTGGGCGGTGCTGGGCGGCGTGATCGTCACCAGCTTCTACAGCTTCCGCCTGCTGTTCCTGACCTTCTTCGGCAAGGAACGCTTCCGTGACGCGCATGACGACCACGGCCACGACGCCCACCACCATGGCGACGCGCATGGCCACGGCGCGCACGAGCCGCACGAGTCGCCGTGGGTGGTGACCCTGCCGCTGATCCTGCTGGCGATCCCGTCCATCCTGATCGGCTTCTTCACCATCGGCCCGATGCTGTTCGGCACCGGCTGGGACGGCCACGCCGCCGCCACCGGGATCCCCGGCCAGACCCTGTCGTTCTTCACCGGCATCGTCGATTTCTACGATCCGGCGCGCGACACCATCGCCGCGGTGGGCAGGGAGTTCTGGCACGGCTCGGTGGCCTACGCCCTGCACGGCATGATGATGCCGGCGTTCTGGCTGACGGTGGCCGGTTTCATCCTGGCCTGGGTGTTCTACATCTGGAAGCCCGAGCTGGCAGGCAAGTCCCGCAAGGCCCTGGCGCCGGTGGTATCGGTGCTGGAGAACAAGTACGGCTTCGACAAGCTGTGGATCGATGGTTTCGCCGGTGGCAGCGTCAAGCTTGGCAAGGCCGCCCGTGCCGTGGACAGCAACGTGGTGGATGGTGTGGTCAACGGCGCGGCCCGCGTGGTCGAGCTTGCCGCCAACCTGCTGCGCCGCACCCAATCCGGTTTCCTCTACCACTACGCCTTCGTGATGATCATCGGCCTGATCGCCCTGCTGGGCCTGCTGATGCATTTCTCGCGTTGACCTGTACGGAATAAGAAGACGTGTCGAACTGGCCCCTACTCAGTATCCTCATCTGGCTGCCGATCCTCGGCGGTGCGTTGATTCTTGCCGTGCGCAACGCCCAGGCTGCCCGCTGGGCGTCCCTGGCGGTGGCACTGCTCACCTTCCTGTTGAGCCTCGGCCTGCTCACCGGCTATGACCGCACCGCCGCCGAGGTGATGCAGTTCGTCGAGCAGCATCCGTGGATTCCTGCCTACGGCATCGGCTACAACCTGGCGGTGGACGGCATCGCCATCGCGCTGGTGCTGCTGACCACCCTGGTGGGCGTGCTGGCGCTGGTCGGCGCCTGGGGCGTGATCGACAAGCGCGTCAACCAGTACGTGGCCGCCTTCCTGATCCTGGAAGGCGTGACGGTGGGCATCTTCGCCGCCACCGACGCGATGCTGTTCTACGTGTTCTTCGAAGCCATGCTGATCCCGATGTTCCTGATCATCGGTGTCTGGGGTGGCCCGCGCCGCATCTATGCCGCGCTGAAGTTCTTCCTGTACACCTTCCTCGGCTCGGTGCTGATGCTGGTGGCGCTGATCTACCTGTACATCAAGGGCGGCAGCTTCCAGCTGGCCGACCTGTACCAGCTGCAGCTGTCGGCCAGGGAGCAGACCTGGGTGTTCTTCGCGTTCCTGATCGCCTTCGCGGTCAAGGTGCCGATGTTCCCGGTGCACACCTGGCTGCCGGACGCCCACGTGGAAGCGCCGACCGCCGGTTCGGTGATCCTGGCGGCGATCGCGCTGAAGATCGGCGGCTACGGCTTCCTGCGCTTCAACCTGCCGATCGTGCCCGATGCCAGCCACGAGTGGGCCTGGCTGGTGATCGCGCTGTCGCTGGTGGCGGTGATCTACGTCGGCCTGGTGGCGCTGGTGCAGGACGACATGAAGAAGCTGGTGGCCTATTCCTCGGTCGCGCACATGGGCTTCGTGACCCTGGGCACGTTCACCGCGCTGTGGCTGGTGCGCGAGGCCGGCAACGCCGATGCCGCCCGCCTCGGCCTGCAGGGTGCGATGGTGCAGATGGTCTCGCACGGTTTCGTGTCCGGCGCGATGTTCTCCTGCATCGGCGTGCTCTACGACCGCCTGCACACCCGTCGCATCGCCGACTACGGCGGCGTGGCCAACGTGATGCCGTGGTTCGCCGCATTCGCGCTGCTGTTCTTCATGGCCAACTCCGGCCTGCCGGGCACCAGTGGTTTCGTCGGCGAGTTCATGGTGGTGCTGGCCAGCTTCCAGTGGGAGCCGCTGGTGGCGCTGGCTGCGGCCACCACGCTGATCATCGGCGCGGCGTATTCGCTGTGGCTGTACAAGCGCGTGTTCTTCGGCGAGGTGGGCAACGCCCACGTGGCCGAGATGAAGGACATCAACGGGCGCGAATGGCTGGTGCTGGGTGTGTTCGCGGTCGGTACGCTGGCGCTTGGCGTGTATCCGCGTCCGCTGACCGAACTGATGGAGCCCTCCATCGCCAAGCTGGCGATGCAGATCGCATCGAGCAAGCTGCTGTAAGCGGCCCCGTCGAGAGTATTGATTCCAGGATTTGATGATGACAACGCCGACGCTACTGCCGTTGACCGCCGCCGACCTCCCGCCGTTGCTGCCAGAACTGGTGGTGATCGGCGGGGCCTTCGCCCTGCTGATCCTCGACCTGTTCATCAGCAACCGCCACAAGGTCTGGACCCACTTCCTGTCGGTCGCCATCCTTGCCGTTGCTTTCGCCATGCTGCTTGGCGGCGTGGGCGGGCAGGGCGAGGTGTTCCATGGCATGTTCATCCGCGACAACGCCGCCGACGTCATGAAGACGGTGGTGGTACTGGTCAGCGGCCTGACCCTGATCTATGGCTGGAGCTACCTGCGCGAGCGCAACCTGTACCAGGGCGAGATCGCGGTGCTGGTGCTGTTCGCCACCGCGGGCATGATGCTGCTGGTCTCCGCCGGCAGCCTGCTGATGGTCTACCTGGGGCTGGAGCTGCTGGCGCTGTGTTCCTATGCGCTGGTGGCCAGCAACCGCGACAACAAGCTGGCCGCCGAAGCGGGCATGAAGTACATCGTGCTCGGCTCGCTGGCCTCTGGCCTGCTGCTGTACGGCATGTCGCTGGTGTATGGCGCCACCGGTTCGCTGCACCTGGACGTGATCCATGCCGCCGCCACCCAGTCGGACGAGCGTGTGCTGCTGCTGACCGGCGCGGTGTTCATGGTCGCCGGCGTCGCCTTCAAGCTGGGTGCCGCGCCGTTCCACATGTGGCTGCCGGACGTCTACCAGGGTGCGCCGGCGCCGATCGCGCTGTTCATCAGTTCGGCCCCGAAGCTGGCGGCGTTCGGCATGGCCTATCGCCTGCTCGAAGCCGGCGTCGGCCCGTTGTCGAGCGAGCTGCAGTACGTGCTCGCCGGCCTTGCCGCGCTGTCGCTGGTGGTGGGTAACCTGATGGCCATCGCCCAGGTCAACCTCAAGCGCATGCTGGCCTATTCGACGGTCTCGCACATCGGCTTCCTGCTGATGGGCGTGGCCGGCGGCGGCGCCGCCGGCTATTCGTCGGCGATGTTCTACGCCGTGGCCTACGCGATCATGTCCACCGCCGCTTTCGGCGTGATCGTCGCGCTGTCGCGCTCGGGCTTCGAGGCCGAGAGCATCGACGACTTCAAGGGCCTGAATGCGCGCAATCCGTGGATGGCCGGGCTCATGCTGTGCGCCATGTTCTCGTTGGCCGGCATCCCGCCGTTCCTGGGCTTCTGGGCCAAGCTGGCGGTGCTGGGCGCGGCGGTCAACGGTGGCCTGCTGTGGCTTGTGATCCTGGGCGTGATCAGCGCGGTGGTGGGCTGCTTCTACTACCTGCGCGTGGTCAAGGTCATGTACTTCGACGAGCCGGTGGGCGAGCCGCTGCCGCGCAACAATGACCGTCTCCTGGGCATCGTGCTGGGCGTGAACTGCGTGGCGCTGCTGGTGCTGCCGGTGGCCTTGGGGCCGCTGCTGGCCTGGATGCGCAACGCATTTGCTCATTTGTCATAAAAAGCGATACAAAACGGCGCGATTCATGTAATATGCGCGCACTGAGTTGAGGGCGGTACCGGCAAGCCGGTATCGCCGGGCCATCGCAGGATGGTCAGCCGGAACGTGGAGCGTTCCGGGTTTCAGCGGAATCCCCGGATCCCCTGAAACAATGAAGTAAAAAAGACTTGCGGTAACGGTCCAATTACTTCATAATTCCGCTTCTGCTGCGGGGTGGAGCAGTCTGGCAGCTCGTCGGGCTCATAACCCGAAGGTCGCAGGTTCAAATCCTGCCCCCGCTACCAGTTCCGGCCTTCTTCAACATCTGTTGTGGAAGGCTGAATCTGGGCTCGCAGGAACGATTGCTTCCGTTCCTGCAACCGGAATCCAGTCACCGGATTCATACCGGACAAAGGGCCCAGTCGGGCCCTTTGTTGTTTCCGCAAAACGAAAAGTCCGGCCGGTTCTTCCCGTTTCCCATTACCCAAATCAAGGCAGGCTGTGAGCGACAAGGCTACTGAAATCGCGAATCTGCTGGGCCCCACCGTGCAGGCGTTGGGCCTGGATCTGCTGGGCGCCGAGTATCTGCCGGCGCCGGGCGGCGCCACGCTGCGTCTGTACATCGACGTGCCGCTGGCCGAGCAGCCCGAACGCGTGGTCAACATCGACGACTGCGAGCGGGTGAGCCGCGAGGTCTCCGCGCAGCTGGACGTCGAGGATCCGATCAGCGGCAACTACACGCTGGAGGTGTCTTCGCCGGGCGTGGACCGGCCGCTGTTCACCCTGGAGCAGTTCGAGCGCCACCTGGGCGAGTCGGCCAAGGTCGGGCTGAAGCTGCCGCAGGAGAACCGGCGCCGCCTGCAGGGCGAGATCGCCGCGGTGGATGCCGATGCCGGCACCGTGACCTTCGTGGTCGATGGCAAGCCGTTCGTGGCGGCTTTCGACAATATCGACAAGGCGCGCATCATTCCGGACTGGGCCGCGCTTGGCCTGGCTCCGACCAAACCGACCGGCCCGGCCCCCAGGCAGGGGAGCGCGGCCAGGAACAAATCCAATAACGAAACCGCGGCCCGCAAGCCGCGCGCGGAGTAAGCCGATGAGCAAGGAACTTCTGCTGGTAGTCGACGCGGTCGCCAATGAGAAAGGCGTGCCGCGCGAAGTGATCTTCGATGCGATCGAGGCGGCGCTCGCCTCCGCGGCCAAGAAGCGCTATGTGGACCAGGACGTGCTCGCGCGCGTTTCGATCGACCACAAGGACGGCAGCTACGAGACTTTCCGCCGCTGGGAAGTCGTGGCCGACGACGTGGTGATGGAGTCGCCGGACCGCCAGATCCGCCTGATGGACGCGATCGAGGAGGCCGACGGCGTCGAGGTCGGCGACTATATCGAGGAGCAGATCGAGAACCCGGACTTCGGGCGCATCGCCGCGCAGGCCGCCAAGCAGGTGATCGTGCAGCGCGTGCGCGAGGCCGAGCGCCAGCAGGTCGTGGACGCGTGGAAGGACCGTGTCGGCGAGCTGGTGACCGGTGTGGTCAAGCGTGCCGAGCGCGGCAACATCTACGTCGACCTGGGCGGCAACGCCGAGGCGTTCATCCCCAAGGACAAGGGCATTCCGCGCGACGTGCTGCGCGCCGGCGACCGCGTGCGCGGCTACCTGGCCGAGGTGCGTTCGGAGCCGCGCGGCCCGCAGCTGTTCATCAGCCGCGCCGCCCCCGAGTTCATGATCGAGCTGTTCAAGCTGGAAGTGCCGGAAGTCGGCCAGGGGCTGGTCGAGATCAAGGCCTGCGCCCGCGACCCGGGTGACCGCGCCAAGATCGCGGTCATCGCCCACGACAGCCGCACCGATCCGATCGGCGCCTGCATCGGCATGCGCGGTTCGCGCGTGCAGGCGGTGAGCAACGAGCTCAACGGCGAGCGCGTGGACATCGTGCTGTGGAACGAGAACCCGGCCAATTTCGTCATCAACGCGATGGCGCCGGCCGAGGTGCAGTCGATCATCGTCGATGAGGAAAAGCACTCGATGGACCTGGCCGTGGCCGAAGAGCGCCTGGCCCAGGCGATCGGCAAGGGCGGCCAGAACGTGCGCCTGGCCAGCCGCCTGACCGGCTGGCAGCTCAACGTCATGACTCAGGACCAGGTCGCCGCCAAGTCGGAGGCCGAGCAGGCCGTCGCCCGCCAGCTGTTCATGGACAAGCTGGAAGTGGACGAGGAAATCGCCGGCATCCTGGTCAGCGAGGGCTTCAGCACCGTCGAGGAAATCGCCTACGTGCCGATCGGCGAGCTGCTGGCGGTGGAGGGCTTCGACGAGGACATCGTCGAGGAACTGCGCGCCCGCGCCCGCGACGCACTGCTCAACGAGGCGCTGGCGGTGGAAGAGGGCGCCGAGGAAGGCGTGCCGGCGGCGGACCTGCTGGCGCTGCCGGGCATGGACGAGGCCACGGCCTATGCGCTGGCCGGGAACGGCGTGCGCACCAGCGAGGACCTGTCGGACCTGGCGGCCGACGAAGTCCTGGAGTTCGGCATCGAGGGCATGGACCTGGAGCGCGCCGCGGCGCTGGTCCTGGCCGCCCGCGCCGAGGAGATCGCCCGTCTGGAGCGCGGCGAATGAGCCAGCGATGAACAGGGCCCTGAGCCGCTCAGGGCGTAGACTCCGCGCTGCCTTCGTCCGTATCGAGGGGGCGCCAACAAGATCATAGGATCCGAATGTCGCAGCAAACCACCATCCGCAAGCTCGCCCAACTGGTCAACACGCCGGTGGAGAAACTGCTGGAACAGCTGGCCCAGGCCGGCATGAAGTTCAGCGGTCCCGACCAGGTCGTGACCAGCGCCGAGAAAGTGAAGCTGCTCGGTTTCCTTCGCCGTTCCCACGGCAAGGACGAGCAGGTCGCCGACGAGGCTGACGCCGCGCCGAAGAAGATCACCCTGAGCCGCCGTACGCAGCAGGAAGTGACCGTCAACGCCGGCCGCAGCAAGACCACGGTCAACGTCGAGGTGCGC
This sequence comes from Stenotrophomonas sp. Steno-Z10-HUANG, assembly GCF_056393075.1. NCBI lineage: Bacteria > Pseudomonadati > Pseudomonadota > Gammaproteobacteria > Lysobacterales > Lysobacteraceae > Stenotrophomonas > Stenotrophomonas sp. Steno-Z10-HUANG. The sequence continues at coordinate 377,105 of NZ_JBWJPA010000002.1, read as the reverse complement.
CAGAAGCGTACCTACGTCAAGCCGGCCGCCGGCGCGCCGATGGATGCGGATGCCGAGCGCGCCGAGATCCTGCGCAAGCTCGAGGAGTCGCGCCAGCGCAATCTCGAGGAGCAGCGCATGCTCGCCGAGAAGGACCGCGCGCGCGCCGAGCAGATCGCCCAGCAGAAGGCGGCCGAAGAGGCCGAGCGACTGCGTGCCGAGGCCGAGCGCAAGGCCGCCGAGGAGGCCGCGCAGGCCGCCAAGGCGCCGCCGCGCGCCGCCGAGGACGAGGATGACGAGCCGGTGGTGAAGAACGTGCGCCATGCGCCTTCGCCGAGCCGTCCGCACGCCGCGCGCGACGATCGCGCCGCGCATGCCAAGCCGGGCAGCAAGGCGCGTGGCCCGCAGTCGTCCGACGACAATGGCGGCAACCGCTTCGGCGGCCAGCTGCACCTGTCGCCGTCCGACCGCGCGCGCCGCGGCGGCAACAACAGCAATTCCCGCGGCCGTCCGGGCGCGCGCGCGCCGCAGGGCCGCCGTGGCGCCGAGCAGTCGCGCGGCGGTGGTGGCAACCATGGCTTCGAGCGTCCGACCGCGCCGGTCGTGCGCGAGGTCGCCATCGGCGACACCATCACCGTGGCCGACCTGGCGCAGAAGCTCGCGCTGAAGGGCGGCGAGGTGGTCAAGGCGCTGTTCAAGATGGGCGTGATGGCCACCATCACCCAGTCCATCGACCATGACACCGCGGCGCTGGTGACCGAGGAACTCGGGCACAAGGCGGTACGTGCCGGCAACAACGATGCCGAGGACGCGCTGCTGGCCATCACCGATGCCGACCAGGGCGACGCCGTGCCGCGTCCGCCGGTGGTCACCATCATGGGCCACGTCGACCACGGCAAGACCTCGCTGCTGGATTACATCCGCCGCACCAAGGTCGCCAACGGCGAAGCCGGCGGCATCACCCAGCACATCGGCGCGTACCACGTGGAAACGCCCAAGGGCGTCATCAGCTTCCTCGACACCCCCGGCCATGCCGCGTTCACCTCGATGCGTGCCCGCGGTGCGCAGCTGACCGACGTGGTGGTGGTGGTGGTGGCGGCCGACGACGGCGTCATGCCGCAGACCCGCGAAGCCATCCAGCACGCCCGCGCGGCCAACGCGCCGATCGTGGTGGCGATCAACAAGATCGACAAGTCGTCCGCCGATCCGATGCGGGTCAAGAACGAACTGCTCGCCGAGCAGGTCGTGGCCGAGGACTTCGGTGGCGACACCCAGATGGTGGAGATCTCGGCCAAGACCGGCCAGGGCATCGACGACCTGCTGGATGCGATTTCGCTGCAGGCCGAAGTGCTGGAGCTGAAGGCCGTGGCCGAAGGCCGCGCCAGCGGCGTGGTCATCGAATCCTCGCTGGACAAGGGCCGTGGCCCGGTCGCGACGGTGCTGGTGCAGCAGGGTCAGCTCAAGAAGGGCGACTACCTGGTGTGCGGCATCCAGTACGGCCGCGTGCGTGCGCTGTTCGACGAGACCGGCCGCCAGGTGGCCGAGGCCGGCCCGTCGATCCCGGTGCAGGTGCTGGGCCTGTCCGGCGTGCCGGATGCCGGCGACGACTTCGTGGTCGTCGACGACGAGCGCCTGGCCAAGGACGTGGCGCAGCAGCGCGAGACCAAGCGTCGCGAGTCGCGCCTGGTCGCCAGTGCCGGCAGCCGCATGGAAGACATCATGGCGCAGATGGGCAAGGGCGAAGGCCAGCAGGTGCTGAACCTGCTGATCAAGGCCGACGTCCAGGGTTCGGTGCAGGCGCTGAGCCAGTCGCTGGTGGGGCTGTCCAACGACGAGATCCGGATCAACGTGATCCACTCCGGCGTGGGCGGCATCACCGAATCGGACGCCAACTCGGCGGTGGCCTCCAAGGCCACGGTCATCGGCTTCAACGTGCGTGCGGACGCTTCGGCCCGTCGCATCATCGAATCCAACGGCGTCGACCTGCGCTACTTCTCGATCATCTATGACGTGATCGACCAGGTGAAGCAGGTGGCTTCGGGCCTGCTGGGCGTGGAAATCCGCGAAGAGATCATCGGCATCGCCGAGGTCCGCGACGTGTTCCGCAGCTCCAAGTTCGGCGCGGTCGCCGGCTGCATGGTGGTCGAGGGCGTGGTCAAGCGGAACAAGCCGATCCGCGTGCTGCGCGACAGCGTGGTGGTGTTCGAGGGCGAACTGGAATCGCTGCGCCGCTTCAAGGAGAACGTGGACGAGGTCCGCAACGGTACCGAGTGCGGTATCGGCGTGAAGGCCTACAACGACGTCAAGGCGGGCGACCAGATCGAGTGCTTCGAGCGCATCGAAGTGCCGCGCACCCTGTAATGACGCCGTACCGGCCGGCCCGCGCGACGCGGGCCGGCCGCGTTTTCCCCGCAACAACCAGACGAGCGAGATTCCGTGCCCAAGACTTTCCACCGTACCGACCGAGTTTCCGCGCAGATCCGCCGTGATCTGGGCACGCTGGTGCATGCCGCCGTGCGCGAGCATGGCCTGCCATCGGTCAGTGTCTCGGACGTGGAGGTCACCCGCGACATGGCCCATGCCAAGGTGTTCGTCACCGCGCTGATGCCGGAGCGTTCGGTCGAGGCGGTCAAGGGCCTGCGCGAACTGGCCGGCGAGCTGCGCATGGGCCTGGCCCGGGCGATGAAGCTGCGCCACGTGCCGGAGCTGCATTTCCATTACGACGATTCGGTGGACCGCGGCGAACGCATCGACAACCTGCTGCGCGACCTGCCGGATGTGCAGTCGGCGCAGCCCGGCACCGATGGCGAGGAAGGCGAGAAGGCCTGAGCGTTCGAGCGTGTGTCTTCTCCCGGCGGTAAGTGTCCTCCGGGGGATGGATGCGAGCGAGGCGGGCGGGGGGCGACCGCGGTGTTTCGCGGCCGCGGCAGCCCATGGCGCAAGCGGCTGGTTCCGCTCACGCGCAAGCAGCGGGTTACCTTTCTTCGCCCGTGCAGACATAGGTTGTCCAGAGCGGCGCTCTGCCATTGCTGGCTGGCAAGCACGCCCTGCCAGCGCGCCCGGCGTGTTGCGCGCCACGGGCCGCTGCGCCGAATGGGATTGCCCGCCGGGACATCCGTGTCTCTTCCAGAACCGGCGCCATCCCTGCGTGCCGGCCAGCGGGTTTGTCCGCGGCTGGGCCGCTGTGGAAGGACGCCCCAAGATCCAAGGCCGCAAGGCCACTGCAACCGCAGCAACAAGGCAGACCGAGGCAGAACTAATGCGCCCCCGTATCCAATTCCGCCGCCTGGATGGCATCGTCCTGCTCGACAAGCCTGCCGGCATGAGCTCCAACACCGCGCTGCAGGTGGCACGGCGGCTGTTCCGTGCCGAGAAGGGCGGGCATACCGGCAGTCTCGACCCACTGGCCACCGGGCTGCTGCCGTTGTGCTTCGGCGAGGCGACCAAGATCGCCGGCCTGCTGCTGGGCTCGGCCAAGGCCTATGACGCGCAGATCGCGCTGGGCACGACCACCGATACCGACGATGCCGACGGTGCGGTGTTGCGGCAGCGTCCGGTCCCGGCGCTCGACCCGCAGGCGCTGCGCCAGGCACTGGCGCCGCTGACCGGGCACATCCGCCAGCGCGCCCCGATCTACTCGGCGCTGAAGCAGGGCGGCGAGCCGCTGTATGTGAAGGCGCGCCGCGGCGAGGCCATCGAGGCGCCCGAGCGCGAGGTCCACGTGCAGGCGATCGAGGTCCTGGACCAGCAACCTGAATGGCTGCGGCTGCGGGTGACCTGCGGCTCGGGCACCTATATCCGCAGCATCGCCCGCGACCTAGGCGAAGCGTTGGGCTGCGGTGCCCACATCACCGCACTGCGGCGGCTCTGGGTGGAGCCGTTCCTGGCGCCGCGCATGATCGGCCTGGACGCACTGCGCGAGCTGGCCGAAGCCGGTGACGACGCGGCGCTGTTGGAATGGCTGCTGCCGCTGGAGGCGGGGCTGGGCCATTTCGGCCGGGTCGAGCTGGATGCCCCGCGCGCGCAGCGCTTCTGCATGGGCCAGCGCCTGCGGGAGCCGGCGTGGCCGCGCGGACAGGTGGCGGTGTTCGCCGACGACGGCAAGGCCCTGGGGCTGGGGCAGGTGGATGCGGCCGGCATGCTGGCGCCGCAGCGCCGTTTCAACCTCTGACCCGTCGCGCCCGGCAGGGGCGCCGATACAGGTTGCGCCTTGTGGCCGCAGGCGCGGATCGTTACAATTCTGCGGCCCTTTGCCGGGCACCGGTCCGCCGTCGGCGGGCCGCCTTCCTTAAACGGCGAGCTGCGCGGTGCGTCATCAGCACGTTCCTGCCGGCCACGCATCCAGAGAAGACATCATGTCGATCGACACCCAGAAAGTTATTGAAGACAACAAGCGCGGCGCCAACGACACCGGTTCGCCGGAAGTCCAGGTGGCCCTGCTGACCGCCCGCATCGAGCAGCTGACCGAACACTTCAAGGTCCACAAGAAGGACCACCACAGCCGCCGCGGCCTGCTGCAGCTGGTCAACCGCCGCCGCAGCCTGCTCGACTACCTGAAGAAGAAGGACGTCGAGCGCTACAAGGGCCTGATCGAAAAGCTTGGCCTGCGTCGCTAAGCAACAATCCCCCCGCGGCGCAGCGATGCGCCGCGGTTTTGTTTTTGCAGTTCAGCAACATCTCCAGGGCCGGAACTCCGGCCGCCCGCCGGTGACAAGGGTCGCCGACGGTCCATTCGCAGACAGCATCCCCAAGGACACCCTCCGTGGCAAAAATCACCAAAACCTTCCAGTACGGCAAGCACACCGTCACGCTTGAGACCGGCGAAGTCGCCCGCCAGGCCAGCGGCGCCGTCATCGTCAAGATGGACGACACCGTGCTGCTGGTCACTGCCGTCGCCGCCAAGAGCGCGCGCGAAGGCCAGGACTTCTTCCCGCTGACCGTTGATTACCAGGAAAAGTTCTACGCCGGTGGCCGCATCCCGGGTGGCTTCTTCAAGCGCGAAGGCCGCGCCACGGAGAAGGAAACGCTGATCTCGCGCCTGATCGACCGTCCGATCCGCCCGCTGTTCCCGGAAGACTACAAGAACGAAGTGCAGATCATCGCCACGGTGATGTCGCTGAACCCGGAAGTGGACGGTGACATCCCGGCCCTGATCGGCGCCTCGGCGGCGCTGGCACTGGCCGGCACCCCGTTCAAGGGCCCGATCGGCGCCGCCAAGGTCGGCTACAAGAACGGCGAGTACATCCTCAACCCGACCGTGTCGGAGCTGAAGGAATCGCAGCTGGAACTGGTCGTTGCCGGTACCGCCAACGCCGTGCTGATGGTCGAGTCCGAGGCCGCGCTGCTGTCCGAGGACGTGATGCTGGGCGCGGTGACCTTCGGCCACCGCGAGATGCAGAAGGTCATCAACGCGATCAACGAACTGACCGTCGAAGCCGGCACCAAGCCGAGCGACTGGGTCGCCCCGGCCAAGAACGAGGCGCTGATCTCGGCGCTGAAGGAAGCCATCGGCGGCAAGCTGGCCGACGCCTTCCAGGTGCGCGACAAGCTGCAGCGCCGCGACGCCATCGCCGCGATCAAGAAGGACGTGACCGAGCAACTGGCCGGCCGCGTCGCCGCCGAGGGCTGGAACCCGGCCGAACTGGCCAAGGAGTTCGGCGAGCTCGAGTACCGCACCATGCGTGATTCGGTGCTGGACACCAAGGTCCGCATCGACGGCCGTGCCCTGGACACCGTGCGCCCGATCACCGTCAAGGCCGGCGTGCTGCCGCGTACCCACGGTTCGGCGCTGTTCACCCGCGGCGAGACCCAGGCCATCGTCGTCACCACCCTGGGCACCGCCCGCGACGGCCAGATCATCGATGCCGTCTCCGGCGAGTACAAGGAAAACTTCCTGTTCCATTACAACTTCCCGCCGTACTCGGTGGGTGAGTGCGGCCGTTTCGGCGCGCCGAAGCGTCGCGAGATCGGCCACGGCCGCCTGGCCAAGCGCGGCGTGCTGGCGGTGATGCCGACCATCGAGGAATTCCCGTACACCATCCGCGTGGTGTCGGAGATCACCGAATCCAATGGTTCCTCGTCGATGGCCTCGGTGTGCGGCTCCTCGCTGGCGCTGATGGATGCCGGCGTGCCGGTCAAGGCGCCGGTGGCGGGTATCGCCATGGGCTTGGTGAAGGAAGACGACCGTTTCGTCGTGCTGAGCGACATCCTGGGTGACGAAGACCACCTGGGCGACATGGACTTCAAGGTCGCCGGTACCTCCGAAGGCGTGTCCGCGCTGCAGATGGACATCAAGATCGAAGGCATCACCGAAGAGATCATGAAGCAGGCGCTGGAGCAGGCCAAGGCCGGCCGCCTGCACATCCTCGGCGAGATGGCCAAGGCGCTGACCGCGCCGCGCGAGGAGCTGAGCGATTACGCGCCGCGCCTGCTGACCATCAAGATCCACCCGGACAAGATCCGCGAAGTGATCGGCAAGGGCGGTTCGGTGATCCAGGCGATCACCAAGGAAACCGGCACCCAGATCGACATCCAGGACGACGGCACCATCACCATCGCCTCGGTGAACAACGCCGCCGCGCAGGAAGCCAAGCGCCGCATCGAGCAGATCACCTCGGACGTCGAGCCGGGCCGCATCTACGAAGGCAAGGTCGCCAAGATCATGGACTTCGGTGCGTTCGTCACCATCCTGCCGGGCAAGGACGGCCTGGTGCACGTCTCGCAGATTTCCAGCGAGCGCGTGGAGAAGGTCGGCGACAAGCTGAAGGAAGGCGACGTGGTCAAGGTCAAGGTGCTGGAAGTGGACAAGCAGGGCCGCATCCGCCTGTCGATGAAGGCCGTCGAGGAAGGCGAGGGCGCCCCGGCCGAATAAGCCCGGGTACCTGTGCTGCATCCGGAAAAGCGGGCCTCTGGCCCGCTTTTCTTTTGCGCGGTTTCCGCGGCGGCGTTTTCCTGCAGGCCCGACGCTGCGGGCTGGCCCAAGCCACGGCACGGCATTTCCTGCATCGTGGATGCGTGACCGGCCTACGGCGGGCGCGCCATCGCCCGGGCAGCATGGGGGCGGGCTGGCGGAAGGGGATGGGCCGTGTGCAAGCGACGCCGCGACTGGATTCGGGCGCTGCGCCCTGCCACCGGTACGCGGGCTTGCCCGCGCTTGGGCAAGGCTGCCGCGGCCTGCTTTCTGGCCGGCGTCGGCATGATGCTGTGGATGCCGGGGTTGCCGCCGCCCGGGGTGCGCTGGAGCGCGCTGCTGGCCGGGCTGGCACTCTGGGCGGCGGGCCGTGCACCGTGCTGTGGGGCGTTGCTGGCAGGGGCCGGCTGGGCGGCGCTGCAGGCCGGCTGGGCGCTGCAGGCGCAGCTGCCGCCGGCGCTGGAACGCAGCGTGGTGTCCGTCGCCGGCACCGTGGCGTCGCTGCCGGAAGTGGAGCCCAGGCGGACGCGCTTCCGGTTCCGGGTCGATGGCGACGCGGCCCAGCCTGACGCACTGCGCGGACGGCTGCTGCAGTTGGCCTGGTACGACGATTTCGGGAGCACCCGACCGGGCCCCCGGTTGGCGCTGCAGGCCGGCGCCCGCTGGCGGTTCCAGGTGCGGGTGCGGGCCCCCCGCGGGCTCGCCAACCCCGGCGGGTTCGACGCCGAGCGCAATGCATTGGCCCGGCGGATCGCCGCTACCGGGCTGGTGGTGAGCGGCAGCGGGCGGCGACTGGCGCCCCCGCGTGGGATCGATGCCTGGCGCGAACGCATCGCCGGGCGGATCGACGCTGCCATCGAAACCCCGGCCTCGCGCTACGTACGAGCGTTGGCCGTGGGCGATACCCGGGCGCTGGACGAGGGCGATTGGCACATGCTGCGCGCCACCGGCCTGACCCATCTGATCGCGATTTCAGGCTTCCACGTCGGCATGGTCGCCGGCTTCATCGCCCTGGCCGCCTCCGCGGCCTGGTGGTTGCTTCCCTGGCTGGGGCGGTATTGCCCGCGTTCCCATGCCGCGGCCCTCGCCGCGGTGGCCGGGGCCGTCGGCTATGCGGCCGTGGCCGGTTTCGCCCTGCCCACGGTGCGCACGGTGCTGATGGTGGCCGTGGTGGCACTGGCCAGGCTGTGGCGCCGCCCGGCCAGCGTTTTCGGTGCGCTGGCGCTCGCCGCGCTGCTGGTGCTCGGCTGGGATCCGCTGGCGATGCTGACCGCCGGGTTCTGGCTGAGCTTCGCCGGCGTGGCCTGGCTGGCCTGGTGCCTTCCCGAACGCATGCACTGGCTGCGTGGCTTCCTGTCCGCGCAGTCGGTGGCAATGATAGGGTTGTTGCCGCTGACCGCGGTGCTGTTCGACCAGGCCTCGCTCGCCGGCCCGCTGGCGAATCTGCTGGCGATCCCGTGGTGGAGTCTGGTGGTGGTGCCGTTGGCCCTGCTGGGGACGGGGCTGGAGGCGCTGCTGGCGGGGGCCGGCAGCGGGCCGTGGCGCGCCTCGGCCTGGTGCTTCGAGCTGAGCTGGTCCGCGCTGTCGTGGCTGGGGGGCAGCCGCTTCGCCCTGTGGTGGCTGCCGGAGGCGGCCGGTCCCGCGTTGCCGCTCGCGCTGGCCGGCGCGGGCTGGCTGCTGCTGCCGCGTGCGATCCCGGGCAAATCACTGGCACTGCTGCTGTGGTTGCCGCTGCTGTGGCCGGGGCGTGAGCTTCCGCGGCATGGCGAGGTCGAGCTGGTGCTGCTCGACGTCGGCCAGGGGCTGGCGGTGCTGGTGCGTACCCGCGGCCACCGCCTGCTCTATGACGCCGGGCCGGCGGTGCGCGACGGTTTCGACGCCGGTGCGCGGGTGGTCGTGCCGGCGCTGCGCGCCCTGGGCGTGGGGCGGCTCGATGCGGTGGTCGTCAGCCATGGCGACAACGATCACGCCGGCGGCATCGCCGCCGTCCGCGCGGCGCTACCGGTCATGGCCTGGCATGCGCCGCCGGGTATGCAACCGTCGATACCGTCACGTGATTGCGTCGCCGGCCTGCGCTGGCAGTGGGATGGCGTGCAGTTCGAATACCTGCATCCGCCTGCCGGCTTTCCCTACCTGCGCAACGAGTCCAGTTGCGTGCTGCGGATACGTTCCGCTCATGGCGCGATGCTGCTGGCAGGGGATATCGGCGAGGTCATCGAGGCCGGCCTGGTGCGCCGGCAGCGCCCGGCGCTGCGGGCCGAGGTGGTCGTGGCCCCGCACCATGGCAGCGCCGGCTCGTCCCGGCCGGGATTCGTGGCGGCCACCGGCGCGCGCCTGGTGCTGCTGTCGGCCGGGCACGGCAACCGTTTCGGCCATCCGCGGGCGGAGGTGGTCGAGCGCTGGCAGGGGGCGGGGGCCGAGGTGCTGGCGACGCCGGCGAGCGGCGCGGTCAGGGTCTGGCTGGGGGCGCAGGGCCTGCAGGTGCGCGAGCGCCGGCCGTGGCGTCGTCGCCTGTGGGATGCTGCTGGGCGGGCGCGGGCGGCTGTTATCCTATCGGCGGATGAAAAGACGGCTGTCTTGCCGGAGGGTTGAAACGTGTGGGAACTGGTCAAGGCCGGCGGTTGGCCGATGGTGCCGCTGCTGCTGTTGGGCGTACTGGCTTTGGCGATTGTCCTGGAGCGCTTCTGGAGCCTGCGGCGTAACGAGGTGCTGCCGCCCGGGCTGGGGCAGGAAGTGCGCAACTGGGCCGCGCGCGGCAAGCTGGATGCTTCCCACATCGAATCGCTGCGCGCGAACTCGCCGCTGGGCGCGCTGCTGGCCGCGGCGCTGGAAGCCCGCAACCGCCCGCGCGACCAGATCCGCGAGCGCATCGAGGACACCGGCCGCCACCTGGTGCACCGGATGGGGCGTTACCTCAACGCGCTGGGTACCATCGCATCGGCCGGCCCGCTGCTTGGCCTGCTCGGCACGGTGATCGGCATGATCCAGATGTTCCTGGGCATCCTCGACCATGGCGTGGGCGACGTGAACCAGCTGGCCGGCGGTATCGGCAAGGCCCTGGTGTGCACCGCCACCGGCATGATCGTGGCCATCCCCGCGCTGATGTTCCACCGCTATTTCCGCGCGCGCGTGGACGGTTACGTGATCGAGATGGAACACGAAGCCGGCGCGCTGCTGGATACCCTGGACGGCCGCCCTGCGGTGATGGCCGCGGCCAAGCCGGCCGCGGCAGTGGCCAAGGCCTGACCCCGCATGCGCATCCGCAACGACCGGGCCCAGGAAGAGCCGCATATCGATCTGGTGCCGCTGATCGACGTGATCCTGGTGCTGATCATCTTCTTCGTGGTCACCACCACCTTCGACGCACGCTCCACCCTGCAGGTGCAGCTGCCGACCGCCAGCGACCAGCGCAATGCCGAGCCACCGCGCTCGCTCAGCGTGCTGGTCAATGCCGATGGCCGTTATTTCATCAACGACCGCGAGGTGCTGCGCACCGACGTGGAATCGGTGAAGCGGACCATCGTCCAGGTCGCCGGCGATGACCGCGGGCAGACCGTGCTGCTGCGCGCCGACGCGCGCACGCCGTACCAGGCGGTGGTCACCGTGCAGGACGCCCTGGGGCAGCTCGGCTTCCGCCGCATCGCCATCGCCACGGCACCGGAGGCGCAGCGATGAGCCTCAGCGAAACACCCTGGCAGACTTACCGGCGCCTGCTGGGGTTCGCGCAGCCCTACCGCGGGCTGCTGATGATGGCCGCACTGGGCATGCTGATCGAGGCCGCGGCCGGTGGTGGGTTCCTCATGCTGATGAGCCCCATCACCAACAACCTGGTGAATCCGAAGGACATCAACGGGTGGATGCCGCTGGCCATCATCGGCCTGTTCCTGCTGCGCGGCATCGCCGGTTACCTGACCGACATCGGCATGGGCAGGGCCGCGCGCAGCATCGCCCGCGACCTGCGCGTGCGGGTGCTGGACAAATACCTGCACCTGCCCGGACTGCAGTTCGATACCGAGCCGGTGCCGTCGATGCTGGTGCGGCTCGGTTCGGACAGCGACCAGGTGGCGCAGGCCGCGGTCGACGCCATGAAGGTGGTGCTGCAGCAATCCCTGCAGGTGCTGGTCTCGCTGGCGGCGATGCTGTGGTACAGCTGGCAGGTGACGCTGGCGATCTTCGTGCTGGCGCCGCCGCTGGCATGGGTGATGAACAAGGTGGCCAAGCGCTACCGGCGCATCAGCCACCGCATCCAGGAAAGTGGCGCGGAACTGCTGCAGGCCGCGGACCAGACCCTGTCCAGCCACCAGGAGGTGAAGATCTACGGTGCGCAGCGCAGCGAGCTGGCGCGCTACGGCGGCCTGGCCGACACCAACCTGAAGCTGGCGATGAAGGTGGAAGCCACGCGCAGCATCTCCTCTGCGATGGTGCAGTTGATCGGTGCGGTCGGCCTGGCGTCGCTGCTGCTGATCGCCGGCCACGAGGCCGCCGCCGGGCGCCTGTCGGTGGGCAACTTCGTGTCGATGATGCTGGCGATGATGACGATCATCCCCGCGCTCAAGCAGCTGACCAACGTGCAGAACATGACCCAGCGCGGCATCGCCTCGGCGCAGCGCCTGTTCGTGGTGCTCGATGCCCAGGACGAACCGGACGCGGGCACGCGCGGGCTGCAGCGGGCCGAGGGCCTGCTGGAATTCCGCGACGTCACCGCGCGCTACCCGGGCCAGGCCCGGCCGGCGATGGAGGGCGTCAGTTTCGTCGCCCGTCCCGGTACTGTGACGGCGATCGTCGGCCGCTCGGGCAGCGGCAAGTCGACCCTGATCAAGCTGATTCCGCGTTTCTACGAGCCCGAGTCCGGGCAGATCCTGCTCGATGGACATCCCGTGCAGGAGTACCGCCTGGCCGACCTGCGCCGGCAGATCGCGCTGGTCGGGCAGCAGGTTGTGCTGTTCGATGGCAGCATCGCCCAGAACATCGCCTACGGCGAACTGCAGGGCCGCAGCGCCGAGCAGCTGGAACAGGCCATCGCCGGCGCCAACGCGCGCGAATTCGTCGAGCAGCTGCCGCAGGGCGTGGATGCCCAGGTCGGCGCCAAGGGCGGGCGCCTGTCCGGCGGCCAGCGCCAGCGCCTGGCGATCGCCCGCGCCATGCTCAAGGATGCGCCGATCCTGATCCTGGACGAGGCCACCGCGGCACTGGACAACGAGTCCGAACGGCTGGTGCAGGATGCGCTGCAGCGGTTGATGCCCGACCGCACCACGCTGGTGATCGCGCACCGCCTGTCCACCATCGAGCATGCCGACCAGGTGCTGGTGATGGACCAGGGGCGGATCGTCGAGCGCGGCACCCACCAGGAGCTGCTGGCGCTGGGCGGGCTGTACGAACACCTCTACCGGATGCAGTTCCGGGAAAGGCAGGTCTGATGGCCGGCAAGGGAACGCAGACGCCGCCATGGTGGTATGACGGCGCCCCGGTGCCGTGGACGGCCCGCCTGCTGGCGCCGCTGTATGCCGCGGTCGCCGGCCTGCGCCGCGGGCTGTACCGCCGCGGCTGGCTGCGCGGCCGCCAGGTGCCGGTGCCGGTGATCGTGGTCGGCAACATCACCGCCGGCGGCACCGGCAAGACGCCGCTGACCATCGCGCTGGTCGAGCGCCTGCGCGAGGCAGGCTGGAAGCCGGGCGTGGCCAGCCGCGGTTACGGCCGCGACGATGCCGGCAGCGCCCGCTGGGTCACCCCGGAACTGGCGCCGGAACTGGCCGGCGACGAGCCGCTGCTGATCGCCTGGAAGACGGGCGTGCCGGTACGCGTGGACCGGGATCGCGTCGCCGCGGCGCGGGCGCTGCTCGAGGCCGGCTGCGACGTGGTGGTCTGCGACGATGGCCTGCAGCACTACCGGCTGGCGCGCGACATCGAGATCGAAGTGGTCGATGCGCAGCGGCGCTACGGCAACGGCCTGCTGATGCCGGCCGGCCCGCTGCGTGAACCGGTGGCGCGGGCGCGCGACTGCGATTTCCGGGTGGTCAACCTGGGCCAGGCCAGCGATGCCGGTGAGGTCCCGCCGGGGGCCGGGTTCGGTGAATGGACGATGCGCCTGCGCATCGACAGCGCCCGCCCGCTGCGTGGCGGGCGCGAGCGTTCGCTGCAGGGTTTCGCCGGGCAGCGGGTGCATGCCGTGGCCGGCATCGCCCATCCGCAGCGCTTCTTCCAGATGCTGCGCACCCGCGGCATCGGCGTGGTGCCGCATGCGTTCGCCGACCACCACCGCTACCAGGCATCGGACCTGTCCTTCGGCAGCGAGCTGCCGGTGCTGATGACCGAGAAGGACGCGGTGAAGTGCAAGGCGTTCGCCACCGACTGGCACTATGCGGTGCCGTTGCAGGCCGAACTGCCCGCAGCGTTCTGGGTCGCGCTGCTGGACCGCCTGGGCAAGCTGGCGCGGGCGTGATGCGTGCGCCGCGCGCGGCGGCGCCGGTGCAGGCCGCCGGCGGGCAGGGCTGGCGTGCGTGGCAAATGCGAACCCGGTCGAAGCCTGGCCATGCGGGCGTACGCCACGGCGGTGGCAACCCTTATCCTCAGCGGCGATTTCCGTCCCCGCGCGGGCATGCGCGTCGCGCCGAGCGGGGCCATCCAGTGCAGCCCGGAGCGGGCAAGGAGTACAGATGAACGTGGTTCCTGAATTCGTCGTGGCGATCCCGGCGCGCCATGCGTCCACCCGCCTGCCCGGCAAGCCCCTGGCCCTGCTGGCCGGGCAGCCGATGGTCGTGCACGTGGCGCGGCGCGCCCTGGATGCCGGCGCGCGCGAAGTGTGGGTGGCCACCGACGACCGGCGGATCGCCGACGCGCTCGATGGGCTGGACGGCATCCGCGTGGCGATGACCCGCGATGACCATGCGTCGGGCACGGACCGGCTGGCCGAATGCGCGCGCCACGCCGGCTGGGACGAGCGGGCCATTGTGGTCAACCTGCAGGGCGACGAGCCGTTCGCGCCGGCGGCCGGCATCCGCGCGGTGGCGGCGACGCTGGCGGCCAGCGACGCGCCGATGGCGACCCTGGCCACGCCGGTGGAGGACGCCGCGACCCTGTTCGACCCCAACGTGGTCAAGCTGGTGCGCAACGCGCGGGGCGATGCGCTGTACTTCAGCCGCGCGCCCATTCCCTGGCACCGCGACGCCTTCGCCCGCTCGACCGCGCAGTTGCCGCAGGCGCAATGGCTGCGCCATATCGGCATCTACGGCTACCGCGCCGGCTTCCTGCAGCAGTTCGCGGCGATGCCACCGGGGACACTGGAGCAGATCGAGTCGCTGGAACAGCTGCGGGTGCTGGAGGCGGGCTTCCGTATCGCCGTGGCGCTGTCGCCGGAGCCGTTCCCGCCGGGCATCGATACCCCGGAAGACCTGGCGCGTGCCGTCGCACGGCTGGAGGGCGCGCGTTGAAGCTGCTGGTGGTGTGCCTGGGCAACATCTGCCGCTCGCCGATGGGCGAGGGTGCCCTGCGCGCGCGGATCGCGCGTTCGCCGCTGGCTGGGCGGGTCGAGGTGGACTCGGCGGGTACCGCCGGCTGGCACCGCGGCAAGGTGCCGGATCCGCGGGCGGTGGCCTGCGCGCGCCGCCACGGGGTAGACATCTCCGGGCTGCGCGCGCGCCAACTGCAGCCCGCCGACTTCCTCCGTTTCGACCACATCCTGTGCGCGGACCCGGACAACCTGGACCAGGCCCGGGCGCTGGCGCCGCCGCAGGCGCGCGCCAGGGCCGCGTTGCTGCTGCCCTGGGCCGGGGTCACCAGCGCCAGCGCGGTGCCCGATCCCTATTACGGCGGCGAGGCGGATTTCGAGCACAGCTGGGCGCTGCTGGAGGCCGCGGCCGAGGCGGTGGTCAGGCGCCTGTCGGCCGCGCCCGACTCCGGCATAATCGGCCCATGAACGCTCAGCCTGCGATGGATCTTCCCAAGTCCGGCATCTGGCTCAATGCGGCGCCGTCCACGTTGCAGGACCACGCCGGCCGCCCGTTGGTGCTGGCCTTCGTCAACGCCGCCTCGGTCTGGTGCGTGCAGCGGCTGCTCGAGGTGCTGCAGTGGCAGGCGCGCAACCCCGGGCGCGTGCAACTGCTGGTGGTGCAGGTGCCGCGCTTCGATTTCGAACGTGAGCCGCAGCCGGCGCTGAAGCTGCTGCGCCGGCATGGCGTCGGCGCACCGATCCTGCTCGACGCGCAGTGGGAAACATGGCGCCGTTTCGGCATCGAGGCATGGCCGACGCTGCTGCTGATCGATGCCCAGGGCCAGGAACGCGAGCGCCTGGTGGGCGCCGCCGGCGACCTGGAGCGCAGCCTCAACGCGCTGTGCGAAGGACTGGCGCGGCCTGCCGACGAGGACCTGCGCGCGGTTGCGGAAACCAACGTGGAACCACGCCTGCCACTGCGCTTCCCCGCTGGCCTGGCGGCCAGCGCCGACCGGCTCTATGTCGCCGATACCGGCCACCACCGCATCCTCGAATGCACCCATGGCGGGCGCGTGCTGCGCCAGTTCGGCGTCGGCAGCGCGGACCTGGTCAACGGGCCGGCGGCCGAGGCGGCGTTCAACCGGCCGCATGGGCTGGCGCTAGAGCGCGAGATGCTCTACGTCGCCGATACCGGCAACCATGCCGTGCGTCGCATCCACCTGCCGAGCGGGCAGGTCGATACCCTGTGCGGCACCGGCCGCGCCGGCGATCCGGTGGCCGGCGTGCTGGCGCAGCCATGGGACAGTCCGCTGAGCCACCCGCTGGACATCGCCATCGCCGACAACCAGCTGCATATCGCCATGGCCGGTGACAACCACATCTGGAGCTACGACCTGGGCATCCGCGCGCTGCGCTGGCGCGCCGGCGCCGGTGCGCTGGAAGTGCGCGACGGCGGTGGGCATCTGGCCGCGTTCGCCCAGCCCTGCGGCGTGGTGGCGGTGCAGCAGGTGCTGTATGTCTGCGACGCGCTGGGGTCGGCGATCCGCTCGGTGCAGCTGCGCGGCGACGTGGTGCAGACCCTGGTGGGGCAGGGGCCGTGGGAGTTCGGCAACACCGATGGACCGCGCGCCCGCGCGCACCTGCAGTATCCGCAGGCCATCGCGATGGGCAGCGAATCGCCGCTGCTGTGGATCGCCGACGCCGGCAACGGCTGCCTGCGCATGCTGCGCCTGGGGGGCGGTGACCTGACCACCGTCGACCTGCCGCGGCGCCTGCACGGCCCGGCCGCGCTGGCGGTGGCCGCCGGCGCGGTGTGGATCGCCGAGACCGATGCCCATGCGATCCTGCGGTTCGACCCGGTCAGCGGCGAACTGGGCCACGTGCCGATCGAGGAATGAGCGGCACGGTGACAAGCGGGTTCGACGGCCGGGCGTACGCGGCGGCGCTGAGTACCGCGCCGGGCGTGTACCGCATGTACGCGGCCGACGACACGCTGCTGTACGTGGGCAAGGCCGGCGCGCTGCGCAAGCGCGTGGGCAGCTATTTCAACGGCTCGCCGAAGAGCCGGCGCATCATGATGATGCTTGCGCAGGTGGCGCGGATGGACGTGACCGTCACCCGCACCGAGGCCGAGGCGCTGCTGCTCGAGAACCAGCTGATCAAGTCGCTGGCGCCGCGCTACAACGTCTCCCTGCGCGACGACAAGACCTATCCGCAGGTGCTGCTCACCCGCGAGCAGTGGCCGCGCATCGCCCTGCATCGCGGTCCGCGCTCGGTGCCGGGACGCTATTACGGGCCGTATCCGGGCGTGGGTGCGGTGCGCGAGACGCTGAACCTGATGCACAAGCTGTTCAAGCTGCGCAGCTGCGAGGACAGCGTGTTCCGCAACCGCTCGCGGCCCTGCCTGCAGTACCAGATAGGCCGCTGCAGCGCGCCGTGCGTGGAGCTGGTGGCGCAGGCGGAGTACGACGAATCGGTACGCCGCGCGGCGTTGTTCCTCGAAGGCCGCAGCGACCAGCTGGCCGATGAACTGGTGCAGGCGATGCAGCAGGCCAGCGACGCCCTGGAGTTCGAGCGCGCCGCGCGCCTGCGCGACCTGGTCGCCTCGCTGCGCAGCATGCAGAACCGGCAGTACGTGGACGGCCGCGCCGCCGACCTGGACGTGCTGGCCTGCGCGACGCAGGGCGCCAGTGCGTGCGTGCTGCTGCTGGCCTTCCGCGATGGCCGCAACCTCGGCACGCGCGCGTTCTTCCCGCGCACCAACGGCGAGGACAGCGCCGAGGAAGTGCTGGGCGCGTTCGTGTCGCAGTACTACGCCGAGCACGCGCCACCGCCGGAAGTGCTGCTGGACCGCGAGATTCCCGACGCCGGGATGATCGAGGCGGCACTGGCCAGCGCCGCCGAGCGCAAGGTGGTTCTGAAATGGAACGTGCGCGGCGAGCGTGCCGGCTATGTCGAACTCGCCAGCCGCAACGCGCAGATCAGCCTGGTCAGCGAGCTCGACAGCCGTGGTGCGCAGCATGCGCGCAGCGAGGCGTTGCGGCAGATGCTGGGCCTGGCCGAACCGGTCCGGCGCGTGGAGTGTTTCGACATCAGCCACACCATGGGCGAGGCCACGGTGGCGTCGTGCGTGGTGTTCGACGCGGCCGGCCCGGTGCGCGCGCAGTACCGGCGCTACAACATCAGCGGCATCGAGCCCGGCGACGATTACGCGGCGATGCGCCAGGCCATCGACCGCCGCTTCCGGCGCGCGCTGGAGGCCGCGGAGATGGCGGCGCCGGACGCCGATGCCAGCGACGGCGGGCGTTCCCGCGCCGCGTCGCGCAGTGGCGACCTGCCGGCCTTGCCGGACGTGCTGCTGATCGATGGTGGCGCCGGGCAGCTCGCGCAGGCGCAGGCCGCGCTGGCCGACCTGGGGGTCGAGGGCGTGCTGCTGCTGGGCGTCGCCAAGGGCGTCGAGCGCCGCGCCGGCCACGAGGCGCTGGTGTTGCCCGACGGGCGCGAGATCCGCCCGGGCACGGCGTCGCCGGCGCTGCAGTTCATCCAGCAGGTGCGTGACGAAGCGCACCGTTTCGCGATCACCGGGCACCGTGGACGCCGGCAGAAGGCGCGCATGACCAGTCGGCTGGAGGATATTCCCGGCATCGGCCCGCGGCGCCGCGCCAGCCTGCTCAAGCATTTCGGTGGACTGGCCGGGCTGAAAGCGGCCGGCGAAGCCGAGATCGCGCGCGTGGAAGGCATCAATGCCGCCCTTGCAACGCGCATCTACGCTAACCTTCACGGACTGTCGATCCCGGATCCGGCAGCGGAGTAAAGCTGTAATGACCCTGACCGTACCCACCTGGCTGACGTTGCTGCGGATCGTGATGATCCCGGTGCTGGTGCTGGTGTTCTACCTGCCGTATACGTGGACGAACTTCGCGTCGGCCGCGGTGTTCGGCCTGGCGGCGATCACCGACTGGCTGGATGGCTGGGTCGCGCGCCGCTACCAGATGCATTCGGCGTTCGGCGCCTTCCTCGACCCGGTGGCCGACAAGCTGATGGTGGCCGTGGCGCTGTTCCTGATCGTGCAGGGCCACCCGACCGCATGGATGGCGTTCTGGGCCGCGGTGATCGTCGGTCGCGAGATCGCGGTATCCGCGCTGCGCGAGTGGATGGCCGAGATCGGCCAGCGCGCCAAGGTGCGGGTGGCGATGATCGGCAAGATCAAGACCACCGCGCAGATGATCGCGCTGCTGTGCCTGCTGTACTCGGTATCCCCCAACACGCCGGTGACCGACATCTGGCTGGGTGGGCCGATATTCCACATCGGCGACTGGATGCTGGCGATCGCCGCGCTGCTCACGCTGGTGTCCGCCGTGCAGTACCTGCGCGCGGCCTGGCCGAGCCTGCGCGAGGACGAAATCGCCGCGCGCTCGCAGTCGAAAAAAAGATGAAACAGGGCTGTTGACAGGTAGGCGATTGCATGTAGAATTTCGCCTCCCAAGCGGGAATAGCTCAGTTGGTAGAGCGCAACCTTGCCAAGGTTGAGGTCGCGAGTTCGAGTCTCGTTTCCCGCTCCAGATCGATGAAGCTTCCGGGTTTTCAACGGAGCTGAATCAGGGAATTCACCTCATGTATATCGACGCGATCAGCTGATTGCAGGCGGTATGCGGGGAAGCCGGAAAGCTTCCCGGAAGCGTGAAGAAAGTTGTTAAAAAGGCTGGCGCAATTCCTACGAAGTCTGTAGAATGCACGGCTCCCAAGCGGGAATAGCTCAGTTGGTAGAGCGCAACCTTGCCAAGGTTGAGGTCGCGAGTTCGAGTCTCGTTTCCCGCTCCAGATTACGAAAAGGCCCCGCGAGCGGGGTTTTTTCATATCGGGAAGAGGTTTTTCTTCCTGTACGATCGACAAGATTGTGGCCTGGTAGCAGAGTGGTTATGCAGCGGATTGCAAATCCGCGTACGCCGGTTCGATTCCGACCCAGGCCTCCATTTGAAGCCCTGATGATTCAGGGCTTTTTCTTTTTCTGGATTGCGCAGCGCGCCGGGTGCCGGAGTGTGCTGCGCCGGTGGCGCGCGTGTCGGGCGGAGGTTGCGCGCGCGGTCGGCAGCTCGCGATCAGTGCCATTTGCCGTGCCGGCGTGCCGCCGTCATCCACGGCGCACAGGATCGCGCGCGGGCGGCGCCAGGCGGCCCTTGTGGCGCCGCGCGGCGCCGGCTGCCCGCGCATGCGCTGAAGCGCCTGCTGGATGCGTCCCGACGAACGTGAGCGCGGCCTTTGCCGCGGTGGTTTCAGTGCGGCGCGCGCGCTCCGCGATTGCGCCCGTGGCGACAGTCAGCGTCGTGATCCTGGTGTTGACGGCCGCGCACAACGTGCCAACGGTGCCGGCGGGATGCTCGTCCCACCACGGCAACCGGCCGCGGCAATCAGGAGACCGTCATGACCCAGCAGCGCGACCAGAACCCGAAGCAGAACGTCGGGCAGCAGAACCCGGACAACCCCAACCAGAAACAGCAACCCGGGCAGCAGGACCAGGGCCAGCAGCGCAAGGCGCCGGGCCAGGGCAACGACGAAGAAGAGTAAGCCGCAGCGTTGCGCCAGCGCGCATGCAGCCCAGGCCCGGCCATCACCCTGATGGCCGGGCCTTTCGCGGGTGTGCTTGGCGCCAGTCCGGTACGCGCGCCGGCAGGAGGCAATCGGGAAACGCGGGAAACGGCGGTGCCCGCGCACCCGTGGAGGGCCGCGACGGAACGCCGGGGGGCCGCCGCCTGCGCATGCACCGGGTCGTCCCGCTGCCGGCAGGGCAACGGGTGCACGCATCCAGAGGCCGTCAGTCAGCCGGCTACGCTCAGCGGCGCGGTGGTGCCGCGCACGTCCGGCCAGCGCCGCAGGATCGCGTCGCGGATGCCGGCCGCATCGATGCCGGCTTCGGCCAGCAGGTCTTCGCGGCTGGCATGGTGCTGGAAGCTGTCCGGCAGGCCCAGGTGCAGCACCGGCAGCACCACGGCCTCGGCGTTGAGCAGTTCGGACACGCCCGAGCCGGCACCACCGGCGACCACGTTGTCCTCGACGGTGACGAAGCCCTGGTGGGTGCGGGCGAGGTCGAGCAGCAGGGCGCGGTCCAGCGGTTTGACGAAGCGCATGTTGACCACGCTCAGGCCCAGTTCGCGTCCCACCTGCTCGGCGGCCGCGACGGTGGAGCCGAAGGCCAGGATAGCCAGGCGCTGGCCCTGTGCGCGCAGCTGCGCCTTGCCGATCGGCAGGGTGGACAGATCCACGCCGGGCGCGACCCCCGGACCGGTGCCACGCGGGTAGCGCACCGCCGCCGGTCCACGGTACTGCAGGCCGGTGCTGAGCATCTGCCGGCACTCGGCCTCGTCGGCCGGCGCCATCACCAGCATGTTCGGCACGCAGCGCAGGAAGCTCAGGTCCAGGTTGCCGGCATGGGTGGCGCCGTCCGGGCCGACCACGCCGGCGCGGTCGATGGCGAACAGCACGTCCAGGTTCTGGATGGCGACGTCGTGCACCAGCTGGTCGTAGGCGCGCTGCAGGAAGGTGGAATAGATCGCCACCACCGGCTTTGCGCCCTGGGTGGCCATGCCCGCGGCCAGGGTCACCGCGTGCTGCTCGGCGATGGCCACGTCGAAGTAGCGCTGCGGGTACTCCCTGCTGAAACGCACCAGGCCCGAGCCCTCGCGCATGGCCGGGGTGATGCCCATCAGCTGCGGCTCGGCGGCGGCGGCATCGCACAGCCAGTCGCCGAACACGTCGGTGTAGGTCGGCTTCTTCGGCGCGCTCTTGGCCGGCAGGCCCTTGCTCGGGTCGAACGGGCCGACGGCGTGGTAACCGATCTGGTCGCCCTCGGCCGGCTCGTAGCCCTTGCCCTTGGTGGTCATGATGTGCAGCAGGTGCGGCCCCTTCTTGCCCTTGAGGGTCTTGAGGGTGGACAGCAGCAGCGGCAGGTCGTGGCCGTCGATCGGGCCGGTGTAGTGGAAGCCCATCTGCTCGAACGCGGTGGACGGCACGAACATGCCCTTCCACTGCTCCTCCCAGCGCTTGACGAAGCGCGCCGGCGGGCTGTGGCGCTTGTCGCCGAGGATCTTCTTGCCGCCCTCGCGCAGCGCGTTGAGGGTGCGGCTGGCGGTGGCGCGGCCGAGCATCTTGGTCAGCCCGCCCACCGCCTCGGAGATGGACATGTTGTTGTCGTTGAGGATGACCAGGATGTTGGGCTCCTCGTCCATGCCGCCGGCATGCGCCAGCGCCTCGAACGCCATGCCCGCGGTCATCGCGCCGTCGCCGATCACCGCCACCATGCGGCGCTCGTCGCCCTGGCGCTGGCGCGCGATGGCCATGCCCAGCGCCGCCGAGATCGAGGTCGAGGAATGGCCGACGCCGAACGTGTCGTACTCGCTTTCCTCGCGCTTGGGGAACGGCGCCACGCCGTCCTTCTGCTTGACCGTGTGGATGGTGTCGCGGCGGCCGGTCAGGATCTTGTGCGGGTAGGTCTGGTGGCCGACGTCCCACACCAGCTGGTCGACCGGGGTGTCGTAGAGGTAGTGCAGGGCGACGGTGAGTTCGATCACGCCCAGCCCGGCGGCGAAGTGGCCGCCGCTCCGGCCCACGGATTCGATCAGGTAATCGCGCAGCTCGCCGGCGACCGCGGTCAGTTCGGTTTCATCGAACGTGCGCAGATCGTGCGGGGTCTGGATGCGCGACAGGCGCGGATAGCGGACGGAGTCGATCATGTTCTTCGCGTTTCAGCTGGACCGGTATTTTCGCCCCCATTCCGGGGTGGGGCAAGCAAACCACCGGTGGCGTGGGCCGCCGATGACGGCTTCCGCGGCAGGAGTGCGGGTGGGGTTCAGCTTGCGCCGTGGCGGCGCTCGCCCGATGCGTCCGATGGGTGCTTGGGCCTGGTGATGGCATCCCGGGGTGCGCAGGTGGTGGCCGGTTCAGGCGCCGGGACCGCGATGGGTGCATGCGGTTGGTGCCTACCCGGGCCTGCGGCAACGGCGTCGGGTCGGCCAGGAACGGGGTGCGGTGGCGATATGCGCGGGCGGGAGCACACGTCCATGTATGCCCGCGCGACACGCGGGCCGCGCACCAGTCAGAGCGCAAGGCGCCGGTGCTGCGTCGCGGTGCCTGCCCGGGTCGCCTCAGGGGCAACGCCCTCGGGCGCGGTGCGGGTGAACGGACGCTGGCGCGCGTCGCGGGCGGGCGAACGCGTCGATGAATCCCCGCACGCTGGACATGTCCGGCAGTCGTGCACCGGCATCGCGCCGGCTCAGGTGCTGCGGCGCGGGGCCTTCTTTGGCAGCTGTGCCTGCAGGAATGCCATCTGGTCGGCCAGGATGTTGCGGTTGGACAGGATCAGGTGCTCGATCCAGCTCGGCCGGTACGGTACCGCCAACAGCGGCATGTTGGCCTGCTGCGGGGTGCGGTTGCTCTTGCGCGAATTGCACTGGAAGCAGGCGCTGACCACGTTCTCCCAGATGTCGCGGCCACCCTTGGACAGCGGCATCACGTGGTCGCGGGTCAGGTGCGGGCGGCTGAACTGCTGGCCGCAGTACAGGCACAGCTGCGCGTCGCGGGCGAACAGCGCGGTGTTGGTGAGGTTGGGGGTCGGGTCGATGGCGCGCGAACGGGCATGGCCGCGCGAGGCGATGATCGGGTGCAGGTCCAGGCCGCTGCGCAGGCCGCTGGCGCGGTTGATGGCGCCGTGCACATGCAGGCAGGGGTCGCCCAGGGTCCAGGCCACCGCGCCGCGCGCGTAGAGGCAGGACGCTTCCTGCCAGTTGATCCAGTCGAGCACGCGGCCGTGCGCGTCCAGCGACAGCAGGCGCACGGAACCAAGGCGGTGCAGGGAGGGCGGGAGCGAAAACTCCACGTCCGGAGCGGAAGCGGCGACTCCGGTATCGATCAGACCACGCGGTGTAGTGTCTGTCTCCATCGGGAAAACAGCTTATACACGAAGCGTGACAATTTGTGTAAACCCGGCCGCCATCGACGATGGCGGCCGGGCCGGGCTCACTCGCCGAAGCGCGCGGCGTCCATGGCCATCAGCGGCGCGGCACCGCTTTCCATGCTGGCGGCATGGGCCAGGGTGCGCGGCAGGATGCGCGCGTAGTAGAAGCGCGCGGTTTCCAGCTTGGCCTGCTTGAAGGCGTCGGGGTGGGCCGATGCCTGCGCCGCGGCCACCGCGCGCGCCCACCAGTAGGCCAGGGCGACGTAGCCGCTGTAGAACAGATAGTCCCAGCTGGCCGCGCCCAGCTCCTCGGGATTGGCCGCAGCGCGCTGCAGGACGCTGCGCGTCAGCGTGCCCCATTCGTTGGCCCGGGCGCCGAGCACCGGCAGGAATTCGGCGACGGCGGGATTGTCGCCGTTGGCGGCGATGAACGCCTGGATCTCGGCCAGGAACAGCTTCAGCCCCGCGCCCTGCGACAGGGCGGTCTTGCGCCCGATCAGGTCCAGCGCCTGGATGCCGGTGGTGCCTTCGTACAGGGTGGTGATGCGGGCGTCGCGGGCCAGTTGCTCCATGCCGTGCTCGGCGATGTAGCCGTGGCCGCCGAAGCACTGCTGGGCGTTGTAGGTGCACTCGATGCTCCACTCGGTCAGGCAGGCCTTGACGATGGGCGTGAGGAAACTGACCAGGGTCTCGGCATCGGCGCGCACCTGTGCGTCGCCGGCGCTCTGCGCGGCGTCGAGCTGGGTGTAGGCGTGCGCGGCCAGCAGCCGCCCGCCTTCGGTCAGTGCCTTGATCGACAGCAGCATGCGCCGCACGTCCGGCTGGGCGATGATCGGGTCGGCCGGCTTGTCGGCCAGCTGCGCGCCCTTCGGCGCGCGCGACTGCAGGCGCTCGCGGGCGTAGGCCAGGGCGCCCTGGTAGGCGCGCTCGGACTGCGCCAGGCCCTGGATGCCGACGCCGAGGCGGGCGGAGTTCATCATCACGAACATCGCCTGCAGGCCCTTGTGCGGCTGGCCCACGAGGTAGCCCTGGGCGCCGTCGAAGTTCATCACGCAGGTGGACGAGCCGTGGATGCCCATCTTGTGTTCCAGCGCGCCGCAGCGCAGGGCATTGCGCTCGCCCATCGTGCCGTCGCGGCCGACCTTGTACTTGGGGGTGACGAACAGCGAGATGCCCTTCGGCCCGGGCGGGGCGTCGGGCAGCTTGGCCAGCACCAGGTGGACGATGTTCTCGCTCAGGTCGTGCTCGCCGGCGGTGATGAAGATCTTGGTGCCGGTGATGGCATGGCTGCCATCGGCGTTGGGCTCGGCGCGGGTCTTGAGCAGGCCCAGGTCGGTGCCGGCATGCGGCTCGGTCAGGCACATGGTGCCGGTCCAGTTGCCGGCCACCAGCGGCTTCAGGAAGGCTTCCTTCTGCCAGTCCTCGCCGTAGTGCTTGAGTGCCTCGACCGCGCCGTGCGACAGCATCGGGAACAGGCTCCAGGCCAGGTTGGCCGAGGACACCATCTCGCTCAGCGCCATGCCCAGGGTTTCGGGCATGCCCTGGCCGCCGAACTCCGGCGCGGCGGTCAGGCCGGTCCAGCCGCCGTCGACGAACTGCGCGTACGCTTCCTTGAAACCGGGCGCGGTGGTCACCTCGCCGGTGGCCTTGTCCAGCGTGCAGCCGTTCTGGTCGCCCACTGCGTTGAGCGGCGCCAGCACGCTGGCGCTGAAGCGGCCGGCTTCCTCCAGCACGGCGTCGATGACGTCGGCGCTGGCGTCGGCGTGGCCCATCGCGGCGAACAGAGACTCGGCCTTGAGCACGTCGTGCAGGGCGAAGCGGAGGTCGGTAACGGGTGCCTTGTAGTTGCTCATCGGTGCGATCTCGGATGAAACGGAAAGGGGAGGCGGATCAGCGCAGCACGCCGGGCAGGCCCGGCGCCTGGTTCAGGGTGTTGCGTGCGCTCACCTCGAAGCTGCGCTGCTTTTTTTCTTCCGGGGTGGCCTTGACCGTGCCCTCCAGCTCGTAGAACAGCGAGCGGCCGCCGGCCAGGGCGTCGGCCACGACGATGCGCGCCGGCGAGGCCGGCTGCAGGCGGACCTTGATCACGTCGGCCGATTCCGGGCCGATCGACAGCCCCGGGGTGGCGGCCAGGGTGCCGGCGGCCTGGTCGCCGACCTTGATCCGCAGGGCGACGTCGTCGAAGCGCATCGGCATCGAACTGTAGTTGCGCAGCCGCAGCTCGACTTCCCAGCTGCCGTCGTTGGTGACGGTGAGCTGCTGGATGCCGGCGGCGGGTTCGGAAACCCGCTTCACCATGCCGCCGCCGCACGCGGCCAGGGCGAGGCTGAGAACTGCGGTCAGGACGTACTGTGGGCGAAAACGCATACTGCTCGGTCCTCGGGATCCGGAGGGGTTGGCCAAAGGATACTACGCCGTATGGCGGGCATGGCCGGGGGGCGAAGGTGCGGCCGATGGCGGAACTTCCGCGCAGGCTCATCTAGGCAGGTGAGGAGACCGACAACGTCGCCGCATTCGCATATACCGGAGAGGGGTTCATCAATGCGTTCATTCAAGTTGTTGCCGCTGGCCAGCGCCATCCGTGGCGGCCTGGCCGCCGCGGCGCTGTGCGTGGCCATGCCGGCGCTCGCCGCACCGCCGCAGTTCGATATCGAAGGCGGTCGCATCGAGGAAGTGCTGCCTGAATTCGCCCGCCAGGCGGGCCTGCAGATCATCGCACCGGCCGCCATGGGCGACGAGGGGCGGATCGAGGTCGGGCAGCTGAAGGGGCAGATGGACCCGCGGCAGGCGTTGAACCGCCTGCTCAATGGCACCGGGCTGGCGATCGCCTCGGACGACGGCCGTACGATCACCCTGCGCGCCGCCGCGCCGATGCTGGCCTCGCTCGGTGGCCTGGGCGGGCTGGCGGTGGCGCAGGCCGCCGAACCCGAGCCGGTGGCCCCGGCGCCGCAGCAGGCGCCGGCCAGCGGCCCGGTCAATACGCTGGACCAGGTCACCGTGGTCGGCAGCCAGATCAAGGGCAGCAAGTCGGCGGCGATCCTGCCGGTGGCGACGCTGCAGGCCGAGCAGATCGAAGCCACCGGCGCGGTCTCCGGCGACGACCTGTACCGCTCCATCCCGCAGATGGGCAATGTCTCCTTCAGCGGCACCAACGGCGGCAACAGCTCCAACTACGCGCGTGGCGACATCGCCTCGGTCAACCTGCGCGGGCTCGGCGTGGGCAACACGCTGCTGCTGATCAACGGCCGCCGCACCGTGGTGCACCCGACCAGCCAGGCCGACGGCAACCTGGTGCCGGTGCTGACCTACAACGCCAACACCGTGCCGGTGGCCAACCTGCGCCGGGTCGAGGTGCTGCTGGACGGCGCCGCCGCGATCTACGGCACCGACGCGGTGGCCGGCGTGGTCAACAACGTGCTGCGCGACGACATGGACGGCGGCACGCTGAGCGTGCAGAAGGGCGTGGGCGAGGGCACCCACCTGAGCGATGTGTCGGTCAACGGCATGTGGGGCCGCAATTCGCAGGACCTGCGCTCCAACGTCACCGTGGCCTTCAACTACTACAACACCACCGGCCTGAATTCGCTGGACCAGGACTGGACCCGCAGCGGCAACCGCATCGACGACTTCGCCGGTACCCCGTACGCAGGCCTGGCCGGGGTGGACAACCGCAACACCAACAGTCCGTGGGGCAATTTCACCGCCAATGGCGCGCGCGTGTCGCAGAACGGCAAGTGGTTGACCACCGCCGCCGGCGCCTTCCACGTCAAGCCGACCAGCAACGGCAACTGCGCCGCGACCCTCGGCGACGGCCTGTGCGTGCAGTCCGGCAGCAAGGCCACCTCGGGTGCCGACGCCAACCTGCGCGACAACCACCAGTCGTTGTACCCGGTGTCGATCGCGCCGGACGTGCGCCGCATCAACCTGTTCGCCACCGGCAAGCATGATTTCGAGAACGGCATCTCGCTGTTCAGCGAGGCCGGCCTGTACGACTCGCGCGCCTACAGCCTGCAGAATGGCGTGAACACCATTTCCTCGCTGCCGATGACGGTCGCCGCCAGCAACTACTGGAACCCGTTCGGCGCGATGTACCTGCCCGACGGCACGCTCAACCCGAACCGGCTGCAGGGCCTGAACATCGGTCCCAACGGCCTGCCGGTGACGATCACCAGCTACCGCTTCGAGCGCCCGACCCGGATCGAGGTCAAGAACACCCAGGTGCGCGCGCTGGTCGGCCTGCGCGGCTACCACTTCGGTTTCGACTGGGAAAGCGCGGCGCTGTACTCCAAGGCCAGGGTCGAGGACACCCAGGACGCGGTGAGCATGACCCTGTTCCAGCAGGCGCTGGCCGATTCGACCGCGGCGGCCTACAACCCGTTCTGCGGCGGCTGCAACGACTGGAGCAAGCTCGACCGGTTCTTCTACAAGGCCAAGCGCCAGAGCGAGACCGAACTGTACCTGTGGGACGTCAAGGCTTCGCGCCCGGACCTGTTCCGCACCTGGGCCGGCGACGTCGGCATGGCGGCCGGCATGGAAGTGCGCCATGAGACCCAGCGCGACGACCGCGACGCCCACGTCGACGGTTCGTTGACCTTCACCGACGCGATCACCGGGGTCCAGTACCCGAGCGACATGTATGGCGTCAGCCCGACCCCGGACACCTACGGTTCGCGCACCGTCGCCGGCGTGTTCGCCGAGTTCTCGGTGCCGCTGGTCGCGCCGGGGATGGACATCCCGCTGGTGCGTTCGCTGGACCTGCAGGTGGCCGGCCGCGCCGAGCGCTACAACGACTTCGGCAGCGTGGCCAAGCCGAAGCTGGCGCTGGGCTGGCAGATCATCGACGGCCTGACCGTGCGCTCGTCCTGGGCCAAGGGCTTCCGCGCGCCCAACCTGGAGCAGGTCAACGCCACCATGGTCAGCCGCTCCAACAACCGCACCGACTGGGTCCAGTGCCTGGCCGACGTGCGCAGCGGCGCGCAGGCCTCGATGGCGGCCTGCAAGGGCTACACCGCCTCGACCACCGCGCGCCGTTCGGGCAACCCGGACCTGAAGCCGGAAACCTCGACCAACACCAGTGCCGGCATCGTGTTCCAGCCGCAGTTCATCCCCGAGGACTTCGGCCGCTTCACCTTCGCGGTGGATTACTACAAGTACGCGCAGGAAGGCATCATCGGCCTGTTCGGCGAGGGCAACGCGTTGATCCTGGACTACGTGCTGCGCCAGCAGGGCGGCAGCAACGCCGACGTGGTGCGCGCCGACCCCACCGCCGACGACATCGCGCGCTACGCCGGTACCGGCCTGGAGGCCGCGGGCAAGGTGCTGTACGTCAAGGACCAGTACGTCAACCTCGAACCGCAGACCGTGCGCGGCGTGGATTACAGCTTCAGCTGGGCCTCGCCGGAAACCCGCGCCGGTCGTTTCGACGTGTCGCTCAACGGCACCCGCCTGATCGAGTTCTACCGCCAGCGCTCGCCGGCGCTGCAGGCGCTGGAAGACGCCAAGGGCAGCGGCCTGGTCGATCCGTCGATCCGGGTCACCGGCGGCGGCAACCTGATCGGCAACGGCGGCAACCCGCAGTGGAAGTGGTCCGGCACCCTCACCTGGCGTTACCAGCAGCTGTCGGTCGGCGCCAGCGCGCGCTACAGCAGTGCGTTCGTCGAGAACGGCCTGGTGCTGGCCGACGGCACGCCGTGGACGGTGAAGTCGCAGACCCTGGCCAATGCCTTCGTCAAGTACGACTTCCGCGGCGACGGCTGGATGGACGGGCTGTCGCTGAAGGTCGGCGCCAACAACCTGGCCGACAAGCGGCCGCCGGTGTCCAGCGACGCGTTCGGCTATTCCTCGGCGGTGTACCAGGCGTATCCGCGCTACTGGTACGTCAACGTGACCAAGGCGTTCTGATGATTCCAGACGTTGTCCGTGAAAACGCCCGGCACGCGCCGGGCACCGCGGGGGTGCGGCGATGAGCGCGGCACTGGGCGCCGCGCGTGCGTTGTGGCTCGCCGAGCACGTGCTGCCGTGCGAGCCGGCGCTGCGCGACTGGCTGCAGCGGCGGCTGCCGGTGCGCCAGGACGTGGATGACGTGATCCAGGAGACCTACGCCATCCTGGCGGCGCTGGCGGACGTGTCCCACGTACGCCAGCCGCGCGCCTACGTGTACTCGGTGGCGCAGTCGGTGGTGCTGCAGCAGCTGCGGCGTGCGCAGGTGGTGTCGATCGAGGCCGTGGCCGAGATCGAGCGGGTGGCCATCGGCGGCGAGGAGGCGTGCCCGGAGCGGACCGCGTCCTCGCGGCAGGAACTGGCGCGGATCGGCGCGTTGATCGACAGCCTGCCGGACAAGTGCCGGCAGGCCTTCGTCCTGCGCCGGATCGAGGGGTACTCGCAGCGCGAGATCGCCCAGCGGATGCAGATCAGCGAGAACACCGTGGAGAAACACATCTGCAAGGGAATCCGGGTATTGATGGATTCGATGAAGCGTGACGGGAAAGAGGCGGACGAGGGCAGGGAACGGCCTGCGGCAGGAGGAACACGCCATGCGCGCACGCGATGAGCACAGCATCGACGATATCGCCGCGGCCTGGGTCGCGCGCGAGGACCGGGCCCCGCTGACGGCCGCCGACGCGGTCGCGCGCGATGCCTGGCTGCAGGCCGATGTGCGCCACTTCGGCGCCTATGCGCGGGCGCATGCGGTGCTGGCACGCACCGCGCGTGCGCGCGCGTTGTCCAATGGCACGGCCGCGATCGCCGCGGCTCCCGTGCCGCCGCGTTTCCGGCGTTCGCGGCGGGTGCTGCGCTGGGCGGCCGGCATGGCCGCGGCACTGAGCCTGCTGGTGATCGGCGTGCACCGCCAGCAGGATGATGCCGAGTACTACGCCACGCGCCGCGGCGAAATCCTGCGGGTGCCGCTGGAGGACGGTTCGGCGATCACCCTGGACTCGGATTCGCAGGTACGCGTGCGCTACGACGACGCACGCCGCAGCATCACCCTGCTGCAGGGCGAGGCGCTGTTCGACGTGGCCAAGAACCCCGGCCGCCCGTTCGTGGTGCGTGCGCAGGAAACCGACGTGACCGCGGTCGGCACCAGTTTCGCGGTCAGCCTCACCGAGCGTCGCAGCGGCGGTGTCGAGGTGCTGGTGCGCGAAGGGGTGGTGGACGTGGCCGACACCCAGGGCGCGGTGGCACCGGCGCGCCTGCTGGCCAACTACCGCGCGCTGGCCAATCGCAGCCACGGCATCCGCATCGAGGCCGTGCCCGCCGAGGACCTGGAGCAGCAGCTGGCTTGGCGCGAGGGCATGCTGTCGTTCAACGGCGACACGCTGTCGGTAGCGGCCGCGCAGTTCCTGCGCTACAGCGACACCCGCATCGTCATCGACGATCCGCTGGTCGGCAGCCGCCGCATCGTCGGCCTGTACTCGGCCAGCGACCCGCTGGGCTTCGCCCGCAGCGTTGCCCTGAGCCTGGGGCTGGTGGTCGAACAGCAGGGCAAGGTGGTGCGCCTGCGCACCCCGCAGAGCGCGCCGCAGGCGGCGCATTCCATGCAATGACTCTGGATTGAATACATGAACATCACTCCCCGCCGCGCCCGCGCGCTCGCCCTGCTCACCGCGTTGCTGCTGTCCTCCGGGCAGGCCAGCGTGGCCGCTACGTCCGCCGATACGGCGCTGCTGATCCGCGATGCCATGGTGTTCGATGGCACCGGGCGCCCCGCGTATCCGGGCAGCGTGCTGGTGCTGGACGGCCGCATCGCGGCGGTCGCCGGTGCCGGCCAGGCCCTGGCCGCGCCCCGCGGTGCGCGAGTGATCGACGCCCGTGGCCAGGCGCTGCTGCCGGGGCTGTTCGACCTGCACACCCACTGGACGCCCAATGCGCGCCCGGCCGAGCTGCCGCAGATCGCCAACCTGTACATGGCCGCCGGCGTGACAACCGTCAGCGATTTCCACGAGCCGCCCGAGGCCTATGCGCCGCGCCGCGCCTGGCTGGCCGACATCGCCGCGCCGGACGTGAAATTCGCCGCGCGCATGAGCACGCCGCTCGGCCACGGTGCCGACTGGGGCGACGAGAACACCACCCGCTGGGTGAATTCGCCGGAGGCCGCGCGCGCCGGCGTGCGTGCGGTGGCGGCCTACAAGCCGGACTTCATCAAGGCCTTCACCGACGGTTGGCGCTATTCCAACGCTGCCGACAACAGCAGCATGGACGAGGAGACCCTGGCCGCGCTGGTGGACGAGGCGCACCGGCACGGGCTGAAGGTGTTCTCGCACACGGTGATGGTCAAACGCGGCAAGGTCGCCGCGCGCGCCGGCGTGGACGTGATCGCGCACAGCGTGCAGGACATGCCCGTGGACGCCGAACTGGTGCGGCTGATGCGTGAGCATGGCACCGCCTACGCGCCGTCGCTGGCGGTGTACCTGCCCGCGCGCGTGGATGGCAGCGGTGCCGCCGGTACCCGCCCGGAGGTGCTGCGGCAGCGCGAGCGCAATTTCGCCGATGCCCTGCGCAACGTGAAGACGCTGCACGATGCCGGCATCCCGGTGGTGGTCGGCACCGATGCCGGCATGACCGGCACGCCGCACGGGGCCTCGACCCTGCGTGAACTGGAGCTGCTGGTCGACGCCGGGCTGACCCCGGCCGAGGCGCTGGTCGCCGGCACCGCCAACAGCGCCCGCGCGCTGGGCGTGGACGACCGCGGCACCGTCGAGGTCGGCAAGCGTGCCGACCTGCTGCTGGTGAAGGGGCGGCCTTGGGAGCGCATCGCCGATATCCGCAACACCCAGCGGGTCTACGTCGCCGGCCGCCAGGTGCACGGGCCGGGCACGGTGCTGCCGGCCGGCAACCGCGCGCTGGCGCTGCCGGCGCAGGCGGTGGCGCCGCTGGTCGACGACTTCGAGCGCGCCGACGGGCGCACCGCGCTGGATACGCTGCGCATCGACGAGGCCGATGGTGGCAACGACCGCACGCTGCAGGTCAGCGAGACCGTCGCTCGCGAGAGCGGCGGCCACGCGCTGTCGGTCCAGGCGCGGCTGTCCACCAAGCCCAACGCCTATGCTGCGGCGATCCTGCCGCTGAGCCGCGGTTCGGTCGCGCCGGTGGACCTGCGCGGCTACCGCGGCATCCGCTTCGACGTACGCGGCGGCACGCCGGCGCTGCGGCTGGAGGTGCGGGCACTGGGCGACCGCCGTTTCATCGCCCCGGTCCAGGCCGCGCCGCAGTGGCGCAGCGTGGAGATCCCGTTCTCCGCGCTGCAGGGACAGCCGCCCTACCGCGGCAAGGGCCCGGTGGCCGCATGGCAGGGCGACGACGTCCAGCAGCTGGTGTTCTCCGCCGGCGGCGAGGCCGGCGGCAAGGTGTGGTTCGAGATCGACAACGTGGGCTTCTACTGAGGGTGCGGGCGATGGGCATGCGGCGGGCGCGGTTCGGGATCCGGCTGGGCGCCGGGCTGGTGGCCTGCGCGGCCGGCGTGGCCTGGGCGGCCGAGCCCGGGGTGCTGGCGGCGTTGGACGCCTATGCACCACGCCAGGCGCAGGTCGCCCAGGCGCTGTGGCGGCAGCCCGAGCTGGGCTACCTGGAAGAGCGCTCCTCGCGCCTGTTGCAGCAGGAACTGCGCCAGGCTGGCTTCCGCATCGAAGCCGGCGTGGCCGGCATGCCGACCGCGTTCGTCGCCTCGTACGGCACGCGCGGCAGCGGACCGGTGATCGCGCTGCTGGCCGAAATGGACGCGCTGCCGGGCATGGCGCAGGCGGCCGGGCCGGTGCGCATGCCGATCGACGGCCAGGACGCGGGCCAGGCCTGTGGCCACAACCTGTTCGGCGCGGCGTCGGTGGGCGCCGCGCGCGCCATCGCGCAATGGCTGCAGGCCAGCGGCACGCCGGGCGAAGTACGCCTGTACGGCACGCCGGCCGAAGAGGGCGGCTCCGGCAAGGTCTACATGACCCGCGCCGGGCTGTTCGACGATGTGGACGTGGTGCTGCACTGGCATCCGGCGGCCGAGAACTCGGCCGCGCAGGGCACCAGCCTGGCCAACATCAGCGGCAAGTTCCGCTTCCACGGCGTCGCCGCGCACGCGGCCATCGCGCCGGACCGCGGACGCTCCGCGCTCGACGCGGTCGAGGCGTTCAACCACATGGCCAACCTGATGCGCGAACACGTGCCCGACGGCACCCGCATCCACTACGTGATCAGCAACGGCGGCAGCGCGCCGAACGTGGTGCCTGATTTCGCCGAGGCCTACTACTACGTGCGCCATGTCGATCCGGCGGTGGTGCGCGAGGTGTTCGCGCGCCTGCGCAGGGCCGCCGACGGCGCGGCCATGGGCACCGGTACCACGGTCGAGTTCGAGCAGACCGGCGGGGTGTTCTCGCTGTTGCCCAACGACACCCTGGGCCAGGTGATGCAGGCGGCGCTGGAGCAGGTCGGCGGCGTGCGCTACGACGCCGCCGAGCAGGCCTTCGCCGAAGCGCTGCAACAGAGCCTGGAGCGGCGGCCGCCGCTGGCGGTGGCGATGCAGCTGCAGCCCTACCGCGCGGACCTGGCCGGCAGCGCATCGACCGATGTCGGCGACGTCAGCTGGAACGTCCCGACCGCCGGCCTGGGCACCGCCACCTGGGTGCCGGGCACGCCGGCGCACAGCTGGCAGGCGGTGGCCGCGTCGGGTGCCCCGCTGGGCGCCAAGGGCGCGCTCAATGCAGCCAAGGCGCTGGCGCTGGCGGCGGTGCGGCTGTTCCAGTCGCCGGACATCGTCGGCAGGGCCAGGGAGGAATTCGGCCGGCGCCGCGGCGCGGACTTCCGCTACGTGCCGCTGCTGCAGCGCGACGCGCCGCCGCTGGATTACCGGCGCGGGCCCGGCGCGCCATGAGCGCGTGCGCTCAGTCGACCGGCGCCATCACCTTCAGTGGCGCCAGGTCGTAGCCCATGTCGGCGGCCTGGCGCTTGAGCCGCTCGAGCAGGGCGGCGTCCATCGACGGCGTGCGCGACAGGATCCACAGGTATCTGCGCCCGGGTTCGCCGACCATCGCCCACTGGTAATCCGGATCCAGCGCGATCACCCAGTAGTCGGCCCACGCCCACGGCAACCACGACAGCCAGTCGGGGGCGAAGCGCACCTGCAGGCGCCCCGGGTGGCCGCTGACCGGGCGCGCGACCCCCTCGGCTTCGATCATGCCGCCATCGCCGGTGCGGCAGCGGTTGAGCACGCTGATCCGGCCATCGGCGCGCAGCCGGTAGCTGGCGGTGATGTCGGCCACGCACTTCTTCTGGAACGACACCGGCAGGTGCGCGATCTCGTGCCACTGGCCGGCGTAACGGTCCAGCTCGAAACGTCCGACCGATTCCACCGGCGCCGCCGCCTGTGCGGTGCAGGCGAGCAGCAACGACAGCGGCAACGACAACAGCAGGCGAGGGTGCATGGTTTCTGGCCATCCCGGGATGGAGTGCAGGCTATGCAAAGCCGGGCGCGGCGAAGTAAAGGTTTTGTTGGGGCGCATGCCGCGCGGCCGATGCGTGTCATGCCCGGGCATCGGCGGCGAACGCATGCGGCCATGCGCGGATGGCCGCGCTCGGTCCGCCGTGTTGCCGGCATCGAAAAAAACTTGCCGATAACGCTTGCCGAAACAGCAAGACCTCCGTATCATGCGCGTCCTCGCCGGCGGGAACGTCGCGAAAACAAAGTGGCCGGGTAGCTCAGTTGGTAGAGCAGGGGATTGAAAATCCCCGTGTCGGGGGTTCGATTCCCTCCCCGGCCACCACGAATACGAAAGGCCTGCAGTAATGCAGGTCTTTTTTTTTGTACGCATGGCCGCCGGTTGTGCGAAAGCGGCGGCATGCGGCGCCGGAACCGTCACTGCAGGCGACGGTCCGGTGGATCGGGCATCCCGGCGCGGGAGGGCAACGACGGCGATGGACCTGCGCAAGCTGATACTGGCCCTGGCCCTGCTGGGTGCTTTCCTGCCGTTCGCCAAGACGCTGCATGCCAGCTACCAGGTGCAGCGGCAGCAGCTGATCGACAGCACCCTTGAGAGCAATCTGGCGTACGCGACCAAGCTCGCCAAGAGCACCGACGACTTCGTCCAGTCCGCACAGCTGCAGCTGGACTACACCGCCCAGCTGCTGGCCGGGCAGATGGACGATGCCGACCGGCTCGACAAGGAAGCCGCCCGCCTGCGGCTGATGAGCAAGAGCTTCAATTCCATCGTCATCTTCGACGATGCCGGCAAGGTGCTGGCGACCTCGCCGGAAACGCTGCAGCTGCAGGGCAAGACCCTCGCCAGCGCCGCGGTCCGTGAATCGATCCGGTCGCGTCAGCCGCTGATCAGCAAGCCCTATCTGTCGGCAGCCGGCAATTTCATCGTGCTCATGGTCAGCCCGATCCGCGACCCGCGCGGCGGCTTCCTCGGCGCGATCGGTGGCGCCATCCACCTGCAGAAGGAGAACATCCTGGACCGGCTGCTGGGCCGTCACTTCTACCGCGATGGTTCCTACCTGTACGTGGTCGATGGCGAGCGGCGGATCATCTACCACCCCGACCCGGGTCGCATCGGCAAGGTGGTGAACGGCAACGCCGCGGTCGACGAGGTGACCCGTGGCGGCAGCGGCACGGCCACCCTCGTCAACAGCAAGGGCACGACCATGCTGGCCGGCTACGCGCCGGTCGCGGCAACCGGCTGGGGCGTGATCGCACAACGCCCGCGCGACGTCACCCTGGCGCCGCTGACCTCGCTGATGCGCACGGTGTTCGTCAAGACGCTGCCGCTGGCCATTGCCACCGTGCTGCTGCTGTGGTGGTGCGCGCGCATCATCGCCCACCCGCTGCGCATGCTGGCCGACGGCGCGCGGCACATGGACCAGCCCGGCACCCCGCAGCGCATCCGTTCGGTGCGCTCCTGGTATTTCGAATCGCGCGAGCTGAAAAAGGCCATGCTGCTGGGCATCGGCCTGTTCCAGAAGAGCATCAGCAAGCTGCGCGAGGACGTGAACACCGACCCGTTGACCGGGTTGGGCAACCGCCGCCATCTGCAGGCGCGGGTGCAGGAGCTGCAGGAGCGCGGCACGCCGTTCGCGGTGGTGTCGCTGGACATCGACCACTTCAAGCGGGTCAACGACACCTGGGGCCACGATGTCGGCGACCTGGTGCTGAAACAGCTGTCCATGCACATGCAGGATATCTCGCGGGTGGACGACACGCCCTGCCGCGTGGGCGGCGAGGAGTTCGTGCTGCTGCTGCCGGGCGCCTCGGTGGCCAGTGCCGCGCAGGTCGCCGAGCGGCTCCGGCTGCAGATCGAGCGGGCCAACATGGCGCCGGTCGACCGGGTCACGGTCTCGCTGGGCGTGGCCGCCTGGCCGGAGAGCAGCGCCGACGTCGGCACCGTGTTCAAGAACGCCGATGACATGCTCTACGCAGCCAAGCGCGGCGGCCGCAACCGGGTGGAGGTGTACGTGCCGGGGAACTGAGCGGCAACGCAGTCGGGCCGCACCGGTCGCCAGGCAAGAAAAAACCCCGGGGGATACCCGGGGTTTTTGTTTTGGTGGAGCCAGGGAGGATCGAACTCCCGACCTCGTCATTGCGAACGACGCGCTCTCCCAGCTGAGCTATGGCCCCGTACTTCCTGGTGGATGCAGTGCGCTGGAGGGGCAGGGACCCCGTCCGCCATGTGACTGCTCCACATCGCCGGTGAATTCTAACGCGATGCCGGCGCCGCCGCCAAGAGGGGCAGCAACAGCGCCTGCAACTGGTCGCGGCGCCAGCCGCCGAGCGCGGCGGGCCAGTCGCCGCTTTCCAGCAGCGCTTCCAGGTGGCGTCGCGAGGCCAGCAGGCCGTCGGGCAGGCCGAGCTCGGCGCTACGGCGGGCCACCGCGTCCTGCAGGCGCTTGAGTGCGGCCTTGTTGCCGTCGCTGGCGGCCAGCGCCTGCGGTGCCTGGTCCTCGTCGGCAAGTGGCGTCTGCAGCGCCTGCCACACGGCCTGGGCCAGCTTGCGCGGGGCCTTCGGGAAGCGCTCGAACAGGCGCAGCAGCGCGTCGTAGTCGGCCGGCGGCGTGCGTGCCAGCAACGTGGCCAGTTCGTTGTCCAGGATCCAGCTGCGCGGCCGGTCACTGTGCCGGGCCTGCTGGTCGCGCCAGCGCAACAGGCGCAGCAGGCGGCGCTGCGCGTCGGCCTCGAGGAACTGCGCCGCGCGCATCGACAAGTGCGGCCAGCGCTCGCCTTCGTCGTGTTCGACCGACGCCAGCAGCCGCCGGGCGTCGTCCTGCAGCCACTCGCGGCGGCCCAGTTCGCGCAGCCGCGCGTCGATCGCGTCGTGCAGCGCGAACAGGTACTCCACGTCGTCGGCGGCGTACTCGAGCTGGGCATCGGACAGCGGCCGGCGCATCCAGTCAGAACGGGTCTCGCCCTTGGGCAGGACCACGCCGGTGACCTGCGCGACCAGCTTCTGGTAGCCCATGCCACCGCCGATGCCGGCCAGCGCGGCGCCGATCTGGGTATCGAACAGTGGCCGCGGCAGGGCGCCGCAGGCGCACTTGAATGCCACCAGGTCCTCGCTGGCGCTGTGCATGATCTTGAGGATGGAGTCATCCTCCAGCCACGGACGCAGGGCCTGGGTCATGCCGGGTACCAGCGGGTCGATCAGCAGGATCTCATCGCCCACCGCCATCTGCACCAGCGCCAGCTGCGGCCAGTAGGTGCGTTCGCGGATGAATTCGGTGTCCAGGCCGATGCGGTCGGGGCGCTGGCGAAGGCGTTCTTCAAGTTCGGCGGGGTGTCTGATCCAGTGAGCCACGTTCAATCCATCAACTGCAGGGTTTGCCCAGGCAGGCGAGAATAGCCTAACGTCGCAGCGCACCCGAGCGCGCAGAGCCTGTATGGGAGGAAGTTTGCGTACAACCGGCCCATTGGCCTGCCTGGCCCTGTCCGTCGCGCTGGCGTGCGCCGCCTGCAGGCAGGAACCGGCTGCGGCCACCGCGCCACAGCCGGTCGAGGCCGAGCCGGTGCCCGCGGTCGCGGCGGAGGCGCTGCCCCTGGCGGCCGCGCCGGATCCGGCCACGCTGCCGCTGCCGGTGTGGACACCGCCACCGGTGGAGCTGCAGCCGGAAGGGGTGCGCGACGCGCTCAAGCGCGCGGGCGCGGCATTGGCCGAGGGCCGGCTGTACCAGGAAGCGGACGATGCCATCCCCCTGTACCTGGCGGTGTTGGCGCTGCAGCCGCAGCAGCGCGAGGCGCGGCGCGGCCTGGACAAGGCCCGCGCGCGCCTGCTGGCTTCGGCCCGCGCGCTGCTGGAACAGCCGGACGACCAGCGCCGGGCGCTGGCCAGTGCGGCCACCCAGGCCGCGGTGCTCGCGCACCTGGCCCCGGACGGCAAGGCGGAGCGCGAACTGCAGCAGCGCGTGCAGGTGGCGCGGCGCCTGCTGGCATTGAACCGCTCGGGCGAAGAGGCGCTGCGCACGGGCAGCCCGGCGCTGGCCGCCGGCGCCTTTGCCCAGGTACTGGAACTGGACCCCGGCAACCGCCGTGCCCGCCAGGGCCTGGCCGCGGTCGAGAGCGGATTGATCCGCCAGGCGGAGGACGCCGCGGCGCATGCCGATTTCAATGAGGCGCTGGAGTGGCTGCAACGCGCTTCGCGCATCCGCGAGGACGCGCCCACCGTGGCCGACGCGCGGGTGCGGATCGAGGCGATGCGCATGGCCCAGCTGGCCGCACTGCGCGACGGCGGCCTGCGCGACCTGACCACGCCCAGCGGGCTGAAGGCGGCGCGCGAGAAGCTCGAACAGGCGCTGCGGATCGCCGCGCCCGGCGACGCGGCGGTGGCGGTGCTGCGGCAGCGCATCGACCTGGTCGCCCATTACGGCAGTTTCCGCCCCGGCCAGGTGTTCAGCGACGCCC
Source organism: Stenotrophomonas sp. Steno-Z10-HUANG (assembly GCF_056393075.1). NCBI lineage: Bacteria > Pseudomonadati > Pseudomonadota > Gammaproteobacteria > Lysobacterales > Lysobacteraceae > Stenotrophomonas > Stenotrophomonas sp. Steno-Z10-HUANG. The sequence continues at coordinate 337,978 of NZ_JBWJPA010000002.1, read as the reverse complement.
TGCAGGACGGCGGGCGCGGCCCGCAGATGATCGTGGTGCCGCACGGCGGCTTCCAGATGGGCGCCGGCTATGCCGAGCCGGGCGCCAGCGATGCCGAACGCCCGCAGCATTACGTGCGCTTCGACCGTGGCTTCGCCATGTCCATCACCGAGGTTACCGTGGCCGAGTTCGGCCGCTTCGTGGCGGCGACCAAGGCGCGCCCGCGCGCGACCCGGCGCGGGCATTCGATCGTCTACGACGAGCGCAGCGGCAATTTCGTCCGCCGCAACGGCGCCGACTGGCAGGCCGGCTACAACGGCGCCAAGGCACCGCCGGACAACCCGGTCATGCATGTCAGCGTGCGCGACGCCGAGGCGTACGCGGCCTGGCTGTCGGCGCAGACCGGCCGCCACTACCGGCTGCCGAGCGAAGCCGAGTTCGAATACGCGCTGCGCGCCGGCACCACCGGCCGTTATCCCTGGGGCGATGCCGGGGTGCCGCCGGAGGGCAGTGGCAACTTCACCGGCAGCCTGGATGTGTCGCCCAGCGGCCGCCACTGGAAGAACGCGTTCCTCGGGTACGGCGACGGCTACTGGGGGGAGGCACCGGCGGCCAGTTTCCGCGCCAACCCCTGGGGCCTGCACGACATGGCCGGCAACCTCAGCGAATGGGTCGCCGACTGCTGGCACGCCAGCTACCGGCGTGCGCCGCCGGATGGCGCCGCCTGGTACAACCCGGGCTGCCGCCAGCGCGTGGTCCGCGGCGGCAACTGGGCCAACGCGCCGGAGCAGACCCGCGCGGCGTGGCGGCTGTCGCAGGATTCGGACGTGACCAGCGCGCGCATCGGCTTTCGCCTGGTGCGCGGCATCTGAAGCGGCGCACGCGGGACGGCGGGCGGTGCCACGTTGATTCCCGGCGCGAAAGCCGCGGCTCGCGGGGCGGGAGGGCTTCGCCCGGTGGCGGGTCGCCCCGGCGGTTTCCAGGCGTGGCGCGGGCCGCCTGTTGTTCGCGGCGGTGCTGGGTATGCGGGCACGTTGGGATGGCTGCCGGGTCGTGCCGCCCGGTGCCGCCGTTCTCCCGCAGCCCCGTGGCGTTGGCCGCCTGCACCGATTTCGCCTGCTCATCACCGTGACCAGTGCGATGGTCTTGTCCGGTTACCGTGGCGGCGTGTTTCAGGCATGCTGCGGTCGGCGCCGGGGTGTGCTGTCCGGGCCGGCCCGCTTTCGCGCTCGGCCCCTTCCAGACGATGGAGACATGCAATGCGACAGGATCCGCTGGGCAACCAAGGCAACCCGCGCCGGCGCGGCATCGGCGGCGGCCTGCGCTGGCTGATCCTGATCGGCTTCGCGGTCTATGGCGGCTGCTACTACTTCGGCAACCGCAGCGTGGACCCGTACACCGGCGAGAAGGTGCTGATCGACAAGACGCTCGACGCCGAGGGCGAGAAGGCACTGGGCCTGCAGGCGTACCAGCAGATCCTGGCGCAGGAGCGGCCGGTCGATCCCAATACGCAGGTGGCGCGGCAGATCCGCGAGATCGCCCAGCGCCTGATCGCCAAGGTCGACGCGGTGGAGACCGCGCTGGCCACCGAGCACGGCCAGCCGCCGAACCACTTCTCGCGCTCGTTCGACTGGGAAGTGAACGTGCTGCAGTCCGACCAGGCCAATGCGTTCTGCCTGCCGGGCGGCAAGATGGCGGTCTATACCGGGCTGGTGCCGGTGGCACGCAACGCCGACGCGATGGCGGTGGTGATGGGCCATGAGATCGCCCACGCGCTGCTGCGCCACGGTGCGCAGCGCATGGCCCAGCAGAAGCTGACCGAGATCGGGCAGATGGCCGGTGCCGCCGGTGGCATGGACGCGCAGCAGCAACAGATGTTGATGTCGGCGTTCGGCTACGGCTACCTGCTGCCGTACGCGCGCAGCCACGAAACCCAGGCCGACGAAGTCGGGCTGATGCTGGCCGCCGCGGCCTGCTTCAACCCGCAGGAAGCGGTGCCGCTATGGGAGCGCATGGGCGCGGCCAGCGGCGGCCAGGCGCCGCCGGAGTTCGCCTCGACCCATCCCAATCCCGGCACCCGGATCCAGAACCTGCAGGCGTTGATGCCCAAGGCGATGGAATACCGCCAGCGGTTCTGCGAAAGCGCGCAGGCGCGCTGAGCGGCCCCTGCCTGTCATGTGGCTTCACCGGTAAGGCCCATGCGGGGCGAGCCGCGCATCTACGGGGTCTGCTCGGCGGCAACGACCCGCACGTCCACCATGCCGTCGCCGACGCTCATGCGGGCATCTGCATGGTTGCGTCGGCTGTCTGCTCGTCGATGCCGGGCTTGCCCGGCACCGGGCTTCATCGGCAAGGCCCATGCGGGGCGAGCCCCGCATCTACCGGATCTGCTCGGTGGCAACGACCCGCACGTCAAGCACGCCGTCGCCGACGCTCATGCGGGCATCTGCATGAGCGTCGGCTGCCTGCTCGTCGATGCCGGGCTTGCCCGGCAGCGGGCTTCATCGGCAAGGCCCATGCGGGGCGAGCCCCGCATCTACGGGTCTGCTCGGCGGCAACGACCCGCACGTCCACCACGCCGTCGCCGACGCTCATGCGGGCATCTGCATGGTTGCGTCGGCTGCGTGTTCGTCGATGCCGGGCTTGCCCGGCACCGGGCTTCATCGGCAAGGCCCATGGGGGGCGAGCCCCGCATCTACGGGGTCTGCTCCGTGGCAACAACCCGTACGTCCACCACGCCGTCGCCCACGCGCGCGCGCAGTGCGTCGCCTTCACGCAGCTGTGTAGTGGAGCGGACCAGCGCGCCGTCGTCGGCGCGGGTGAGGATCGCGTAACCGCGCGCCACGGTGGCCAGTGGGCTCACCGCTTCCAGCGACCGGGCGATGCCGCGCAGGTGCAGGGCATCGCGCTGCAGGTGCCGGGCCATGGCCGCCTGCGCGCGCGGAGCGAGCGCGTCCAGGCGCCGCCGCAACAGCGCCAGGCGCTGCGCCGGCTGCACCGCGCGCAGTGCCGAATGGCCATGCGCCAGCCGCGCGCGGCGCTGTTCCAGCTGCCGTTGCCACGCCGCGCGCAGCCGCGCATGCATCGCCTCCTGGCGCTGGCGCAGCAGCGCCAGCCGCGCCTGCGGGCCCTGTGCCTGCAGCCGCAGCGCGGCGCGGTCGGCGCGCTGCATCGCCTGGCCCAGCGCGTGCGCCTGCAGCTGTGCCAGCCGCCGCTGCAGGTTGCGCAGGCGCGCATCCAGGTCGCGGCGGTCCGGCACCAGCAGCTCGGCGGCCACCGACGGCGTCGGCGCGCGCAGGTCGGCGGCGAAATCGGACAGGCTGAAATCGGTCTCGTGGCCGACCGCGGAGACCACCGGCGTGGTGCTGGCGGCGATGGCCCGTGCCAGTTGTTCGTCGTTGAACGCCCACAGGTCTTCCAGCGAACCGCCACCGCGGGTCAGCAGGATCGCGTCGTAGCGGCCGCTGGCGTCGGCACGGCGCAGCAGCGCGGTGATCTGCGCGGCCGCGGCTTCGCCCTGCACCAGGGACGGCAACAGTTCCACCTCGAGCAGCGGGAAGCGTCGCGCCAGCACGCTGAGCACGTCGCGCACCGCCGCGCCGCTGGGCGAGGTGATCACCGCCAGGCGGCGTACATGCGCCGGCAGCGGCCGCTTGCGCGCCGGGTCGAACAGGCCTTCGGCCTGCAGCCGCGCCCGCAGCGCTTCGAACGCCCGGCGCAGCGCGCCTTCGCCGGCTTCCTCCATGTGGTCCAGCACCAGCTGGTACTCGCCGCGCGCCTCGTACAGGGTCAGGCGGCCGCGCGCCAGCACGCGCAGGCCCTCGCGCGGGACGAACTTCAGCCACTGGCTCTTGGGCCTGAACATCGCCGCGCGCACCTGCGCGCGCGCGTCCTTCAGGGTGAAGTACAGGTGCCCGGATGCGGGGCGGCTGACATTGCCGAGTTCGCCTTCCACCCACACCAGCGGGAACGCGCCCTCGAGCAGGTCGCGGGCGAGCGTGTTGAGCTGGCTGGGGCTGAGGACGTTGTCCATGGCAGGCGCGGGGGAACGGGACGCTATTGTTCCCGCGCGCGGGCGCTAAAGCCAATGTCGCCGAGGCCGGTGCCTGCGCGGCTAGCCGGGATACTGCCGCGGATCGTGGCGCCGCAGCGCCCAGGCGACATGTTCGCGCACCAGTTCGGACGGATGGTCCAGGCGGCTGAGCAGCGCCTGCCGCGCGGCAGGCGAGGGCGCCGCGTTGCCCAGCGCGACGGCGATGTTGCGCAGCCAGCGTTCGTGGCCGCTGCGGCGGATCGGGCTGCCCTCGGTGCGGCGCAGGAATTCGTCCTCGTCCCACGCGAACAGCTCCGGCAGGGTGGCCGTGTCCAGGGCGTTGCGCGCGCGGAAGTCCGGCTCGTCGGTGCGCCGCGCGAACTTGTTCCAGGGGCATATCAGCTGGCAGTCGTCGCAGCCGTAGATGCGGTTGCCCATCAGTGGGCGCATTTCCAGCGGGATGGCGCCCTCGTGCTCGATGGTCAGGTAGGAAATGCAGCGGCGCGCGTCGAGCCGGTGCGGGGCGATGATCGCCGCGGTCGGGCAGATGTCGATGCAGCGGGTGCAGCTGCCGCAGTGCGCGCTGGCCGGGGCGTCCACCGGCAACGGCAGGTCGATGTAGATCTCGCCGAGGAAGAACCACGAGCCGCCGTCCTTGTCGATCAGGCAGGTGTGCTTGCCGATCCAGCCCAGCCCGGCGTTGCGCGCCAGCGCGCGTTCGAGCACCGGCGCCGAATCGACGAACACGCGGTACCCGAAGGGGCCGATCTCGGTGGCGATGCGCCCGGCCAGCTTCTGCAGGCGGTTGCGCATGAGCTTGTGGTAATCGCGGCCCAGCGCGTAACGCGCCACGTAGGCGCGCTCGGCGTCGTCCAGGGTGGCCCAGGCCGCGGCATCGTCCTTGTGGCCATAGTCCAGCCCCACCGAGATCACCCGCACCGTGCCCGGCAACAGCTCCTGCGGCCGCGCGCGCATCGCGCCGTGCCGCGCCATCCATTCCATGGTCCCGTACAGGCCCTGGCCCAGCCAGTCGGCCAGGTACGCCTCGTCCTCGCCCAGGTCGACGCCACTGATGCCGCAGCGCTGGAAGCCGGCCTCGCGCGCAAGCTGGCGGATGCGCAGCGACAGCTGCGCCATGTCGGCGGTGGCAACGGTTCCAGGCATGGCGCAAGTATAGAATCGCGGGCATGAGCCAGCCCGATGGACTGTTCGATACCGCCGCCGCGCGCCGCATCGACGCGCAGGCCACCGCCGCGCTCGGTGGCGACGGCTACCTGTTGATGCAGCGCGCCGGCCAGGCCGCCTGGCAGTGCGCGCTGCAGTACTGGCCGCAGGCGCGGCGCATCGTGGTGGTGTGCGGCCCGGGCAACAACGGCGGCGACGGCTATGTGCTGGCGCGGCTGGCGCGCCAGTCCGGGAGCGCGGTGTGCGTGCTGCACCTGCCCGGGCACGCGCCACGCACCCCGCTGGCGCAGCGTGCCTGTACCGACTACCTGGCCGTTGGCGGCCGGGTGGAGCTTGCCGCCGATTGCCTGCGCGATGCCGACCTGGTGGTCGACGCGCTGTTCGGCATCGGCCTGGACCGCGCGCCCGATGCGGAGGCCGCGCGGCTGATCGCCGCGGTCAACGCCGCCGCCGCGCCGGTGCTGGCGCTGGACGTGCCCAGCGGCGTCGACGCCGACAGCGGTGCGGTGCCGGGCGCGGCGATCCATGCCGCGCGCGTGCTGCAGTTCATCGTGCCGCACCGTGGCCTGTACACCGGCGCCGCGCTGGAGCACGCCGGGCAGCGGCTGCTGGATGCGCTGGATGTTCCCGCGCAGGCGTTTGACGGCGTGGCGCCGGCCGCATCGCGCTGGAGTGCGGCGCGGCTGCCGGCGCAGTTGCCGCCGCGGCGCCTCAACACCCACAAGGGCGAGTCCGGCCACGTCCTGTGCGTCGGTGGCAACCATGGCAGCGGTGGCGCGCTGATGCTGTGCGCCGAGGCCGCGCTGCGCAGCGGTGCGGGGCTGGCCAGCGCGGCCACCCGCGCGGCGCACGTGGCGCCGCTGCTGGCACGTTGCCCCGAAGCGATGGTGCATGCGGTGGAGGACGCATTCGACCTGGCGCCGCTGCTGGCGCGTGCCGGTGTCGTCGCACTCGGGCCAGGGCTTGGCCAGGACGAGTGGGGGCGCCGGCTGTGGCTGGCGGCGGTGGACGGCGGCAGGCCGCTGGTGGTGGATGCCGACGCGCTGAACCTGCTGGCGCAGCAGCCGCGAGCGCTGCCCACAGCGGTGCTCACGCCGCACCCGGGAGAGGCGGCGCGCCTGCTTGGGGTCGACGACGCCGCCATCCAGCGCGACCGTTTCGCCGCGGCGCAGGCGCTGGCGGAACGGTTTTCGGCGGTGGTCGTGCTCAAGGGCGCGGGCACCGTGGTCGCCGCGCCGGGGCAGCGGCCGCGGGTGATCGCGGCGGGCAATCCGGGCATGGCGGTGGGCGGCATGGGCGACCTGCTGACCGGGGTGATCGCCGCGCTGCTGGCGCAGGGCCTGTCGCCATTGGACGCAGCCAGCACCGGCGCGCTGCTGCATGGCCTGGCCGGCGACGCGGCGGCCGCGGACGGCCAGCGCGGACTCCTGCCGCGTGACCTGCTGCCGCACCTGCGCGCCCGTGCCAATCCATAATGACGGCCATGATCGAACTGTTTCTTCCCGATGCCGCGGCCACCGACCAGCTGGGCGCGGCCCTGGCGGCGACCCGGCCGACGCCGGCGGTGGTCCACCTGCACGGCGACCTGGGTGCCGGCAAATCGACCCTGGCGCGCGCGCTGCTGCGGGCGCTCGGCGTGCAGGGGGCGATCCGCAGCCCCACCTATACCCTGGTCGAACGTTACCCGCTGCCGGCCGGCGAGGCCTGGCACCTGGACCTGTACCGGATCGGCGATGCCGGCGAACTGGATTTCCTGGGCCTGGACGAGGCCGAGGCCGACCTGTGGCTGGTCGAATGGCCGGAGCGGGGCGGCGCGGCACTGCCGCCCTTGGACCTGCGGGTGGCGCTGGACATGCACGGTGCGGGCCGCCGGGCGCGGCTGCAGGCCTGCTCCCCGGCCGGCCAGGCATGGCTGTCGCGCCTGGGGCAATCGGGCCACTTGCAGGGGTTTCCTGCCGCCTGATGGAAGGAAAGTGTGGCAGGTTGCGGATTATTAAGGGAAAAGGTGTTGCAATTACGCAATTCCGGTGATTGAATCCGCCCATGCTCAAGGGAAGCCGCCTGATCGCCCTGTCTGCCTGTGTCGCCGGACTCTGCCTGGCTGGCGCTTCGGCGTGGGCGGGTGAGATCCGCAGCGTCGCCGTGCAGGCCGGGAGCACCGGTACCCGTGCCGAGATCCAGCTGGCCGGCGGTGGCAGCTACAAGACCCTGTCGCTGGCCGGGCCGAACCGCCTGGTGGTGGATTTCCCGGATTCGACCGCCGTCCGCGGGCTCAAGTTGCCCGCCGCCGCCGGTGTCGTCACCGCCGTGCGCACCGGGATCCCGGCGCCGGGCACGTTCCGGGTGGTGTTCGACCTGGCCGAGTCGGTGGTGGCGTTCAAGCCGCAGCTGCAGGGGCAGGGCGCCGAGTCGCGGCTGCTGATCGAATGGCCCGGCGAGACCAGCGGCGCCAGTACCCGGCCGGTGGCGGCGAATGCGTCCGCGACCCCGCTGCCGGCGCAGCCCGGCAGCGCCGAGGCGCGCCGCGAGGCCGCCCGTGCCACGGCGGCACTGACCGCGGCGGTGGTGCAGCAGGCGTCCGCCGCGCCTGCCCCGCCGGCTACCGTCGCCAACACCCCTGTGCCCACCACGACGGCGGTGGCCGCCACGAACGCGCCTTCGCCGGCCGCCATTCTCAACGGACAGGCGAGCGTGCCGGCCGTGGTCGCCTCGGCGACTGCACCGACCCCGGCACCCGCGCCTGTACCGGTACCGGCCGACGAACAGCCGGCCCCGCGTCCGGTCATGCCCAGCGATGCTTCGCGCATCCGCATGCAGCCGGGCATGCGCACGCTGGTGGTCGCCATCGATCCCGGCCATGGCGGCCAGGACCCGGGGGCGATCGGTCCGACCGGCAAGCGCGAGAAGGACGTCACCCTGGCGGTGGCGCGCGAGCTGGCGCGGCAGGTCAATGCCACGCCCGGCCTGCGCGCCTACCTGACCCGCGACACCGACGTGTTCATCCCGCTGCCGCAGCGTGCCCAGCGTGCGCGCGCGGCCAAGGCCGACATTTTCATTTCGATCCATGCCGACGCGGCGGAGAACCGCGCCGCCACCGGCTCGTCGGTGTACGTGCTTTCCACCAAGGGCGCGTCCTCGCAGCGCGCGCGCTGGCTGGCGGACAAGGAAAACGCGGCCGACCTGATCGGCGGCGTCAGCCTGCAGCGGACCGAGGGCACCCTGGCCAACGTGCTGCTGGATCTGGCCCAGAGCGGCAACATGAAGGCCTCCGAAGATGCCGCCAGCCACGTGCTGGGTGGGCTGAAGCGGATCGGCAACAACCACAAGCCCAACCTGGAGCGGGCGAACTTCGCGGTGCTGCGCACCTCGGACATGCCGGCGATGCTGGTGGAAACCGCCTTCATCTCCAACCCGGACGAGGAGCGCCGCCTTACCGACCCGGCCTACCAGCGCCGCGTCGCCGGTGCCGTGCTCGACGGCGTGCACACCTATTTCAGCCGGCAGCCGCCGCCGGGCACGCTGTTCGCCGCGCGTGCGCAGGCCGAGATGGAAGCCGCCGCGGGCACCGTGGCCGGCGGCAGCAAGTAAACACGGCGCGCGCCAGCGCCGTGCATCCCGTCCGGCGGCTGCAGTCATTCGGATCGCATCCGTCATCGACCCGCACCTCCCGTGCCCCGGGCGCAGTGCCGCCACTGGCGGGGTGAGGGGCGACTGGCTGCTACACCCGGCGGCGGGGCGGCTATCATCTAGCGATGCGAGATAGCGATTTCATTCCCCTGCTGCGCCCCGCTGGTTTCCCGGAACGCGCGGCATGAGCACCATCCGTCCGCTCCCCGAGATACTGATCAACCAGATCGCCGCCGGCGAAGTGGTCGAGCGCCCCGCGTCGGTGGTCAAGGAACTGGTCGAGAACGCACTCGATGCCGGCGCCACCCGTGTCGACATCGACCTCGAGGAAGGCGGCGTGCGCCTGATCCGCATCCGCGACAATGGCGGCGGCATCGCCGCGGCGCAGTTGCCGCTGGCGGTGTCGCGCCATGCCACCAGCAAGATCGCCTCGCTCGACGACCTGGAGTCTGTCGCCACGCTGGGCTTCCGCGGCGAGGCGCTGCCGTCGATCGCCTCGGTCAGCCGCTTCACCCTGGCGTCGCGCCAGCCGCAGGACGAACACGGCGCCGCGCTGCAGATCGAGGGCGGCAAGATCGGTGAAGTGACGCCGCGTGCGCATGCGCCGGGCACCACCGTGGAAGTGCGCGAGCTGTTCTACAACGTGCCGGCGCGGCGCAAGTTCCTGCGCGCCGAGCGCACCGAACTGGGCCATATCGAGGAATGGCTGCGTTCACTGGCGCTGGCGCGTCCGGACGTGGAACTGCGGGTGTCGCACAACGGCAAGCCGTCGCGCCGCTACAAGCCCGGCGACCTGTACTCCGATGCGCGCCTGGGCGAAACCCTGGGCGAGGACTTCGCGCGGCAATCGCTGCGCGTGGACCACAGCGCGGCCGGCCTGCGTCTGCACGGGTGGATCGCGCAGCCGCAGTACTCGCGCGCCAGCGCCGACCAGCAGTACCTGTACGTCAATGGCCGCTCGGTACGCGACCGCAGTGTCGCGCATGCGGTGAAGATGGCTTACGGCGACGTGCTCTACCACGGCCGCCAGCCGGCCTACGTGCTGTTCCTGGAACTGGACCCGGCGCGGGTGGACGTCAACGTGCATCCGGCCAAGCACGAAGTGCGTTTCCGCGATGCGCGGCTGATCCATGATTTCGTCTACCGCACGCTCAAGGATGCGCTGGCCGAAACCCGCGCGGGCCTGGAGCCGGCGGCCGGGCTGGCGGCTGCACCGGCCCTGCCGCCGCAGGCGGCGGGCGGGCAGGCCGCCGGCTACCTGCTGTCGCGGCCGTCGGGCGGCGCCGGTGGTGGTGGTGGCTGGGCACCGCGGCAGTCGCCGTTGGGACTGCAGGTGGCCGAGGCGCCGTCGGCGTATGCCGCGCTGTATGCAACGCCGGCCGATGCCACGCCGCCGGGTACGCCTGCCGGCGGCACTTCGGGGCTGCCGGCGACCGCCGCCGACAGCGGCGTGCCGCCGTTGGGCTACGCCATCGCGCAGCTGCATGGCATCTACATCCTGGCCGAGAACGCCGACGGCCTGATCGTGGTGGACATGCATGCCGCGCACGAGCGCATCGGCTACGAGCGCCTGAAGACCGCGCACGATGGCATCGGCCTGCATGCGCAGCCGCTGCTGGTGCCGATCACCCTGGCGGTGGGCGAACGCGACGCCGACACCGCCGAGCGCGAGGCGGCGACGCTGGCCGAACTCGGCTTCGAGGTGACCCGCTCCGGCCCCGGTTCGCTGCACGTGCGCAGCATTCCGGCACTGCTGGCCAACGCCGAACCGGAAGGGTTGCTGCGCGACGTGCTCACCGACCTGCGCGAACACGGCCAGAGCCGGCGCGTGGCCAGCGCGCGCGATGAACTGCTTTCGACCATGGCCTGCCACGGCGCGGTGCGCGCCAACCGGCGGCTGACGGTTCCGGAAATGAATGCCCTGCTGCGCGACATGGAAGCCACCGAGCGCTCCGGGCAATGCAACCACGGCCGCCCGACCTGGGCGCGCTTTTCGCTGGCGGAGATCGACCGCTGGTTCCTGCGGGGGCGTTGACGATGAAACGATGGGCGGGCATGGCGCTGCTGCTGGTGGCGATGGCCGGTTGCGGTGGCGGCGACCGGCCGGCACCGGCTCCCGACGCGCCGCGCTTCGATCCGGCGTTCCTGATGAACAACGACATCTGGCGCGAACAGCGCCAGGCCGAACTGCTGCAGCCCGATGGCTGGACCAGCCTGGTCGGCCTGCACTGGCTGGAACTGAAGGCCCACTACATCGGCAGCGGCAGCACCAGCGGCATCCGCCTGGCGATGGGGCCGCCGCGGCTGGGCATGGTGACGCACGAGGCGGGGCGCTACTGGTTCACGCCCGAGCGCGGCGTCGCGGTACAGGTCGATGGCAAGCCGTTGAAAGGCCGCATCCCGTTCCATGCCGATGACGCGCCCAGCCCCACCACGATCACCTTCGACGGTGGCAAGGGCACGCTGAGCCTGATCCATCGCGGGCCGCGCCACGCGTTGCGGGTGCGGCACGCCGACGCCCCGGCCCGCACCGGTTTCGGCCACCTGGAGTACTGGCCGGCCGATGCGTCCTGGCGCATCACCGCGCGCTTCGTGCCGCACGCCGCCGGCACGACCCTGCCGGTGGTCGACATCACCGGCCTGACCACCGAACAGCCCAATGCCGGCGCCATCGAGTTCGAGCGCGATGGCCGCACCTGGCGGCTGCAGGCGCTGGGCGAGCCGGGCGGGGCGCTGTTCGTGATCTTCGCCGACCGCACCAGCGGCCACGGCAGCTATGCCGCCGGCCGCTACATCGACCTGGACGCGCCCGACGGCGACAGCCAGGTGGTGATCGATTTCAACCGCGCCTACAACCCGCCGTGCGCGTTCACCCCGTTCGCCACCTGCCCGTTGCCGCCGCCGGAGAACCGGCTGGACCTGCCGGTCGAGGCCGGCGAGAAAACCTACGTCAAACCCGCACAGGAACACGCGACATGAAATGGATGGCCCGCGCCGCGGCGCTGCTGCTGGGATCGGTGATGCTGCTGGGCGCGCCGGCGCCGGCGCCGTCGCTGGCGCGGCAGGCGCCGGCGGCCGCCACCCCGGCCAAGGCACCGCCGGTGCCGCTGTTGTGGAAGGCGAGCGGCCCCAGAGGCGCCGAACTCTACCTGCTGGGGTCGTTCCACCTGCTCAGGGCCGACGATTACCCGCTGTCGGCGGACGTGGACGCGGCCTTCGACGCATCGAGCCAGCTGCTGTTCGAACTGGCGCCGGAAGAAATGAACTCGCCGGCGCTGGCCACGCAGATGGCGCAGGCCGCACTGCGCCGCGATGGCCGCCTGCTCAAGGACGAACTGGATGCCGATACCTGGCGGCGGCTGCAGGACTACGCCGCCGCCAACGGGCTGCCGATCGATCGCCTGGCCGGGCTCAAGCCCTGGTTCGTCGGGCTGACCATCAGCCTGGGGCAGATGGCACGGCAGGGGCTGGATGCGCAGGCGGGGCTGGACCGGCACCTGATGGCGCGCGCGGCCACCGCCGGCAAGCCGGCGCAGGGGCTGGAAAGCGCGGCGGCGCAGATCGCCATGCTCGACGGCATGAGTGGCGAGGAGCAGCGGCAGCTGCTGCGCGAGGCGCTGGAGCAGGTGGACAAGGGCGACGAACAGAGCCGGCGCCTGCACGACGCCTGGCGGCGTGGCGATGACGTGACCCTGTGGCGCGACATGGCTGCGCAGATGAAACGCGACTATCCGGCGCTGTACCGGCGCATCAACACCGAGCGCAACGATGCCTGGCTGGCGCCGCTGCAGGAGCGCCTGCAGGCCGGGCCGGGCGCGACCCTGGTGGTGGTCGGCGCGCTGCACCTGCTCGGCAGCGACGGCGTGGTCGAGAAGCTGCGCGCGCGCGGCTACAGGGTCGAGCGGATCTGTTCGGCCTGCACACCGTCCACGCATCCGGCGCGGCGTGCTCCGGCGGCAACGGCGCCAGCGGCCCGCAGCCGCAACTGAGGCGCGCGCTGCCAGGCCGGGGGTGCGGCCGCGGCCACCCAAATGCGAAGGCCGACGCTTGCGTCGGCCTTCGTGCTTTCAGCGGTTGCCGCGGGTCTTGCCGGCCGGCGGTGGCGCGGGCGGCGGCTCGGGGGTCTTGCCGCCGGCAGCCGGCGGGCGGCCGAAGCCGGCGCCCATGCTGCGCTGGAATTCCTGCCACAGCTCCAGATTGCGCTCGGTGAGCTGGTTCATCATCGCCCACGGCGTCTGCCCGAGCAGGTTGCCCATCTGCTGGCGGAACTGCTGCTGCTGGTCTAGGAACACCTGCATGCTGCGCTCCAGGTAGTTGCCCATGAAGCCCTGCAGCGAATCGCCGTAGAAACGGATCAACTGGCTCAGCAGCTGGGTGGACAGCATCGGCTCGCCGTCCTGCTCCTTGTCGGCAATGATCTGCAGCAGCACCGAGCGGGTCAGGTCCTCGCCGCTCTTGGCGTCGCGTACCTCGAAGTCCTCCCCGTCCAGGATCAGCTGGCGGACGTCCTCGATGGTGATGTAGCTGGAGATCTCGGTGTCGTAGAGCCGCCGGTTGGGATACTTCTTGATGATGCGGGTCGCAGCCATTAAGCAGTCACTCTTCCTTCACGGTAGGGGCGCAGCATGGCGCAGTGCAACAGGCCTTGCAACCGCCAAAAGTACAGGGGGGCATGCCCCGGGGAAGGGGGCGCGGCGGCGTGCAGCATCGCTGCGATGCTGCGCAGCATGGGCCGCCGGCCGGGCCGTGGCGGGCGCGGCGGGCTCACCAGCCCATGTGGTGGCCGCCGTTGATGTCCAGGTTGGAGCCGGTGATCCAGGCGGCTTCCTCGGCCACCAGGAAGGCCACCGCGTAGGCGATCTCCTCGGGCTTGCCGAGGCGCCCGGTGGGGATGTCGGCAATGATCTTGGCGCGCACTTCCTCCGGCACCGCCATCACCATGTCGGTGGCGACATAGCCCGGGGAAATGGTGTTGACGGTGATGCCGAAGCCGGCATTCTCGCGTGCCAGGGAGATGGTGAAACCGTGCATGCCGGCCTTGGCCGCGGCGTAGTTGGCCTGGCCGTACTGGCCCTTGAGGCCGTTGATCGAGCTGATCTGGATCACCCGGCCCCAGCCGCGCCGGCGCATGCCTTCGATGACCGGGCGGGTCACGTTGAACACCGAGTTGAGGTTGGTGTTGATCACCTCGTGCCACTGCTCCGCGCTCATGCGGTGGAAGGTGGTGTCGCGGGTGATGCCGGCATTGTTGACCAGGATTTCCACCGGTCCCATGCCGGCCTCGACCGCCTGCACCAGTTCGCGGCCGCCGTCGGGGCTGGAGACGTCGCCGCGGAACAGGGCGATGTCGTAGCCGCGGGCGCGCATCCGCTCCTGCCACAGCGCGGCCTTGTCGGCGTTGCGGAAATTGGTGGCGACACGATGGCCCTGGTCGGCCAGGCGCTGGCAGATCGCGGTGCCGATACCGCCGGTGCCGCCGGTGACCAGTGCAATACGGGATGTCGTCATGGGGTGCGCTCCAGGCGCAGGCGCTGGGGAACCTTCGATTCTATGTGAACCGGGCGCGCTCACGGCAACGGCGGCGAGGCGGGGATGGGATCGCGGCGCAGCCGGCCCGGCTGGAACGCGGCCACCGCGCACTGCAGTAGTGCCGGCAGTGCGTCGATGCCCGCCAGTTCGGCGGGCTCCTGGCCGAGCGCGGCCCACAGCCAGCGCAGCGTCGGCACCGGGTCGGCGGCCTCCACCGGCCGCGCGGCCAGCGACTTGGACAGCTTGGCGCCGTGCGCGTCGAGCAGCAGCGGCAGGTGCAGGTAGCGCGGCGTGGGCAGGCCCAGCGCCCGCTGCAGCAGGATCTGGCGCGGCGTGGAGTCGAGCAGGTCGGCGCCGCGCACCACGTCGGTGATGCCCTGCGCGGCGTCGTCCACCACCACCGCCAGCTGGTAGGCCCAGCAACCGTCCGCACGCAGCAGCACGACATCGCCGACCGTGCGATCCACCCATTGTTCGAAGCGCCCCTGGAGCGCGTCATCGAAGCCGACGAGGCTGTCGTCGGCCACCCGCAGGCGGATCGCCGGGTGCGGCCGCTGGCGGCCGGCGACACAGTGGCGATGCACGCCCTGCTGGCCGGCCAGGTCGCTGCGGCTGCAGTGGCAGGGGAAGGCTTTGCCATCGGCCAGCAGGCGTTCGAGGGCGGCGCGGTAAAGGCCGTGGCGGTGGCTCTGGTACTGCACCGGTTCGTCCGGCTGCAGGCCGAACGCGGCCAGCGTTGCCAGCTGCGATGCGGCGGCACCGGCCACCTCGCGTGGCGTGTCCACGTCCTCGATGCGCACCAGCCAGCGGCCGCCGGCCTGCCGCGCCAGCAGCCAGCTGCCGAAGGCGGCCAGCAGCGACCCCAGGTGCAGGGGCCCGGTGGGCGAGGGGGCGAAGCGGCCGCGGTAGGGGGAGGTGTACATCGAAGCTGAATCGTCGGTCAGAATCGCGCTTGAATTCAACCTGTCCGCACCGCAGATTTAGCGCGTTCATCCAACCCCAACCGGATCCTTCCGCATGTTTACCCGTATTGGCCTGTTCCTGTTGACCAACCTTGCCGTGCTGGTCCTCGCAGGCATCGTGATGTCGGTGCTGCGCGTCAACCCGGCGCAGATGAGTGGCCTGCTGGTCATGGCCGCGATCTTCGGCTTCGGCGGCTCCATCATCTCCCTGCTGCTGTCCAAGTTCATGGCCAAGCGCGGCACCGGCGCGGTGGTGATCACCGAGCCGCGCAACGCGACCGAGCGCTGGCTGCTGGACACCGTGGCGCGCCAGGCCAAGGCGGCCGGCATCGGCATGCCGGAAGTGGCGGTGTACGACGGCCCCGAGATCAACGCCTTCGCTACCGGCGCCAACCGCAACAACGCGCTGGTGGCGGTGTCCACCGGCCTGCTGCACAACATGAGCGAGGACGAGGCCGAAGCGGTGCTGGGGCATGAGATCGCGCACGTCGCCAACGGCGACATGATCACCATGGCGCTGCTGCAGGGCGTGCTCAACACCTTCGTGATCGTGCTGGCACGCGTGGTCGGCGGCATCATCGACAGCGCGCTGTCGGGCAACCGCGACGGCGGCCGTGGTTTCGCCTACTACATCATCGTGTTCGTGCTGGAGATGGTGTTCGGCCTGTTCGCGACGATGATCGCGATGTGGTTCTCGCGCCGCCGCGAGTTCCGCGCCGACGCCGGTGGCGCCAGCCTGGCCGGCCGCCAGAAGATGATCGCCGCGCTGGAGCGGTTGAAGCTCAACCACGGCCAGAGCACGCTGCCGACCCAGATCGCGGCGTTCGGCATCGCCGGGTCGACGGCGAAGAAGCTGTTCCTGAGTCATCCGCCGCTGGAGGAGCGCATCGCCGCGCTGCGTTCTTCGACGGTGGCGTAACCGGTTCGACAACCCGCGGTAGCCCAAAGACGCCCGGCAAGTGCCGGGCGTCTTTCGTTGGAGCAGCGTTTCCGCTCTCGCTCTCGCTCTCGCTCTCGCTTGTGCCTTGGCTTCTGCGCTTTTGACTGTGTATCCCCTTCCGCAGCGACGGAGCCGACGGGAAAAACCCGAAGGGCGGCGCACAGGGATGTGCGTCGTTTTTCTACGCGACAGGGATGTCGCGTAGAAAAATCCCGGCGGCGGAGTGGACCCGGAGTGCCGCAGGCACGGAGGGCGCGGAGGCAGGGGCGTGCTTTCTCTTGGTTACTTCTCTTTGCACGAGCAAAGAGAAGTAACTCGCTCCTGCGAAGCAGGGGCGAAAGCTCTGCTTTCATGCTTCCGCTTTCATGATTGGCCTCTGACTTGGCCCTTTGACTATCGCGTTGGTACAGACATCTAGGGAAAGCCAGAGCAAGGGCGGAAACAGGGTCAAAGGCTTTCGCTCCCCTACGGGGCGCGAGCCACCTTGACCAGCCATTCGGCTGTTGAAGAGCTCTTCTTTGCTCGTGCAAAGAAACGTGGCCCAAAGAAAGCACGCCCTGCCTACGCGCCCAGCCCGCTGCGCGGGCTGGGTCCACTGCGCCGGCGGGATTTTTCGACGAGACATCCATGTCTCGTCGAAAAACGACGCGCGTCCATGCGCGTCGCCCTTCGGGTTTTTCCCGTCGGCTCCGTCGCTGCGGAAGGGGACCCGGAAGTCAAAAGCAAAAGCACCAGCACCGGCACCAGCACCAGCAACAGCACCAGCAACAGCAACAGCACCAGCACCAGCACCAGCACCAGCAACAGCAACAGCAACAGCAACAGCAACAGCAACAGCAACAGCCAAGGCCTTCATCTGGTGACATTGAATGGGGGCGCCGCTGCGGGCCGCCGGTTCGTGGCTGCCGCAGCGGACGGCATGCCAGAAACAGAAACGGCGCCCTCGCAGGCGCCGTCCGGGATCGCGGGAAAAGCGGATCAGAACTTCGGATCGAACTCGGCGGCGTGGCCGGTGTTGACGATCACCTTCTGCAGCGCCTCGCACACTTTCAGGTTGCCGGCCACCACCTGCTGGGTTTCCGGGCCCTTGTCGTCCATGCGCGCCAAGGAGGCGCCGCGGTAATTGCAGACCTTGCCGCCGGCCTCGCGCACCAGCAGCACGCCGGCGGCGATGTCCCATGCCTTCACCCCGGCCTCGAAGTAGGCGTCGGCGCGGCCGCAGGCCACGTAGGCCAGGTCCAGCGCCGCCGAACCGGTACGGCGGATGTCCTCGGCCTGCACCAGCAGGGTATCCACGGTCTTGAGCTGGCTGCCGGCACGGGTGCGCTCGCGCGGGGCGAAGCCGGTGTGGATCATGGTGCCGTCGAGGTCCTTGCGCTCGGCCACGCGGATGCGGCGGTCGTTGAGCACCGCGCCGGCGCCCTTGGAGGCGGTGAACAGTTCGTTGCGCAGCGGGTCGAAGATCACCGCATCGGTGGGTTCGCCGTTTTCGACCAGGGCGATCGACACGCAGTAGTGGGGGAAGCCGCGCAGGTAGTTGCTGGTGCCGTCCAGCGGGTCGATGACCCACATCTGCCGGCCGTTGCCCTGCAGGCCGCCTTCCTCGCCGTAGATGCCGTAGTCCGGGTAGGTGCGCTTGAGTTCCTTGACGATTACCTTCTCGGCGTCGCCATCGACTTCGCTGGCGTAGTCCATCCGGCCCTTCTGCACCACGTTCAGCGCTTCGAGCTTGTTGATGTTGCGCAACAGGACGTTGCCGGCGAGGCGTGCGGCCTTGACCATGACGGTGACGGCGGGTTTCTGCATGGCGAAGGGCTCCCGTGAAGGCGAATGGGTCGGACTGGCGGAGGAAAAGAGCGGTCCCGGCGCACGGGCCGGCCGCGCAGTTTACCATCTGCGGCTGTCCCGCTCCTGACTTTTTCGCCATGTCCGCTTCCGCCCGTATCCGTTTCGTCCTCGTCGGCACCCAGCATCCCGGCAACATCGGCGCGGCGGCGCGGGCGATGAAGACCATGGGGCTGTCGCGGCTGGTGCTGGTGGCCCCGGAGCAGCCGCTGGACGAGGTCGCTTTCCGCCGCTCGGCCGGCGCCGAGGACGTACTGGGCGATGCCCCGGTGTTCGCCACCCTGGCCGACGCGGTGGCCGATTGCCGGCTGGTGCTGGGCTGCACCGCGCGCGCGCGCCGGGTGCAGTTGGAGGAGTTGCTGCCGGAGGTGGCCGGCCAGCGCGCCGTGGCGCGGGCGGCCGAACCGGCGGAGGTGGCGTTCGTGTTCGGGCGCGAGCGTACCGGCCTGAGCAACGACGAACTGCAGCTGTGCCACGCCGCCGTGCACATCCCCTCCGATCCGGAGTTCAGCTCCTTGAACCTGGCCGCGGCGGTCCAGGTACTGGCCTACGAGGTGCGCATGGCGCAGCTGGAAGGGCAGGCCGCCCCGCCGCCGGAGCCGGGGTACGGCGAGGCACCGGCCAGCCACGCCCAGCTGGAGGGGTTGTTCGGGCAGCTCGGCGATACCCTGGACCAGATCGATTTCCACAAGGGCCGTGCCCCGGAATCGGCCATGCGCAAGCTGCGCCGCCTGTTCATGAAGGCCGACCTGTCCGAGCAGGAGGTCCGGCTGCTGCGCGGCATATTGTCCGACGCCCAGCGCATGGCGCGGCTGGCCAACGCGCGCCAGAACTGAGACATCCGTCATTCGGGTTTTTTTCGGATAGTCTGTGCGCACACTCTTGGGGGAGCGCCGGTTTGCGTGTTTCAAGATGGCTCTGGGGAGCCGCGCTGGTGTTGTCCGTGGCGGTTCCCGCCATGGCGTCGGCAGCGGAGCGTTCGGTGCTGGTGCTGGGGCGTCTGAGCGATGATCCGAAGTCGCATTACGAACAGCTCAAGCCCCTGCTGGACTACGTGATTCCAAGGATGCGCGACGTGGGGATCGTCGAGGGCCGCATCCTGATGGCCAAGGACATGCAGCAGATGGCCAGTTACCTGCGGCGGGGGCGGGTGGACTGGGTGACGGAGACTTCCGGGACCGCCATGGCGCTGCGCCAGCGCAGCGGCGCCGAGCCGCTGCTGCTGACCGAGCGCGGCGGCGTGGCCGCCTACCATAGTGTGTTCTTCGTCCGCCGCGACAGCCCGATCAACACCCTGGACGAACTGAAGGGGCGCTCGCTGGCGATGCAGAGCGCGTGGTCCACCAGTTCCTACCTGGTGCCGGTGATGGAGCTGCTGGCCCACGGGGTGCGCCCGGAAATCCTGCTGACCCCGCAGGACACGCCCACCGCCGACACCGTGGGCTACGTGTTCGCGCGGTCGGAGCTCAACATCTCCACCTTCGTGCACAAGCGCGTGGTCGATGCCGGGGTGGTCAGCAATATCGACTGGCTCGACGAGCGCCGGGTGCCGGCGGTGTTCCGGCGCGACATGCGCGTGCTGTACGAGACCCAGGACGTGCCGCGCGCGGTGGAAATGGTGCGGCCGGGCATGGATCCGGCGGTGCGCAAGCGATTGCAGGAAGTGCTGCTGGAGGCCAGCAGTGACCCGGCGGCCGGCCCGGCGCTGCGCAAGTTCTTCGGTACCTCGGCGTTCCACCGCCTGGACCCGGCCAGCCAGCGCGCGCTCGACCGCTTGCGCGCCGGCCTGGCGCGGGTGCGCATGGAGGTCGAATGAAGCGGCCGCGTTTCGGGCTGCAGGCCCGCTTCCTGTGCGTGGCCGCCGCTGCGGTGCTGGTGGTGATCGCGATCGTCGCGGTGCTGCTGGCGCGGCAGGCGGCGGCCCAGCGCGAGCTGCTGCAGGCCAGCAGCAGCGTGGTCAGCCAGGTGTTCGACGACAGCGTGCGCGAGCAGGGGACGTCGCTGGCGACCTCGCTGGCCGACGCACTGGTCAACCCGCTGTACTTCTCAGACCTGGACGCGATCGGCGCGCTGGTGCGCAGTACCGCCAGCCAGAAGTCGGTCAGCTACGTGCTGGTGCATGACGCAGAGGGCCGGCTGATCCACGACGGCTCGGTCGAGGTCGCCGGCTACGGCCGGCAGATGCAGGACCCGCTGGCGCAGGGCGCGATCAACGCCCAGCAGCTGCGGATGCAGGAGTCGCCGATGGTGCTGGAGGTGGACCTGCCGCTGCGCATCGGCGAACAGCGCATCGGCGGGCTGCGGCTGGGCATGGACCTGGCGCCGGTACGGGCGCAGGAGGCCGAGGCCAAGGCCGCGCTGGAGCAGCGCATGGGGCTGGCCAACCGCCGCCAGCTGGCCTGGGTGGTGCTGATGATGGTGGCGCTGGTCGGGCTGGCGTGCCTGGTGGCGCTGTACGTGCAGCGCACCCTGGTGCAGCCGGTGCGCTGGCTCGGCGCGACCGCGCGCCGGATCGAGGCGGGCGACTACCAGATCGAGCAGCAGGACACCCGCCGCGGCGACGAGATCGGCGAACTGCTGCGCACCTTCGGGCGGATGGGCCAGAGCATCGCCCGCCACGACCGCGAAGTGCGGCAGATGGCCTATACCGACTCGCTCACCGGCCTGACCAACCGCTTGGCGTTCCGCGAGGCGCTGGACCATCGGCTGCTCGGCGCGCGGGCCTCGGGCCAGGGGCTGGCGCTGCTGTTCATCGACATCGACGAGTTCAAGCGGGTCAACGACACCCTCGGCCACGAGGCCGGCGACGAGGCGCTGCTGCAGTTCGCCCAGCGCATCGCCGCGGCGGTGCAGCAGGATGGTGGCGACGATGCGCTGCTGGCGCGCTTCGGCGGCGACGAGTTCGTGATCCTGATCGGCAACGAGGCCGGCCGGGTGGAGAACATGGCCACGTCCCTGGCCAAGCGGTTGGTGGCCGACCTGGGCTCGCCGCTGCAGGTGCAGGGGCGGGAGATATTCCTGGGCAGTTCCATCGGCATCACCCTGTTCCCGGAGGACGCCACCGACGCCACCGGGCTGCTCAAGAACGGCGACATCGCCATGTACCAGGCCAAGCTGGCCGGCAAGAGCTGCTTCCGCTACTACAGCCGCGCGCTGGACCATGCGGTCGAGCGGCGCCTGCATCTGGAGCAGGAGCTGCGCGGCGCCTGGGAGCGGGGCGAACTGCACCTGGTCTACCAGCCGATCTTCCGCACCGCCGACCGCATGCTGATCGGCGTGGAGGCGCTGCTGCGCTGGCAGCACCCGGTGCTGGGCGCGATCCCGCCGTCGATGTTCATCGACATCGCCGAGCAGAGCGGGCTGATCCAGACGCTGGGGCCCAAGGTGCTGCATGCCGCGTGCCTGCGGGCGCGGCAGTGGCCGTGCAACGGCGCCGGCGAGGAGTTGTTCGTCTCGGTCAACGTATCGCCGCGGCAACTGCGCAGCGGCGACCTGGCCGCGGCGGTGGAGCAGTGCCTGCATGTCTCCGGGCTGGCCGCCTCGCGCCTGCACCTGGAGCTGACCGAAACCGCGGTGATCGGCGACGAGATGCTGGCCGCCTCGCTGCTGGAGAAGCTGCACCGCACCGGGGTCAAGGTGTGGCTGGACGACTTCGGTACCGGCTTCTCCGGGCTGAGCCACCTGCGCCAGGTGCCGGTGGACGGGGTCAAGATCGACAAGAGCTTCGTCGCCGACCTGCAGCGCGACCCGGACGACCTGGCCCTGACCAGCGCGATCATCGCCATGGCTCACGCGCTGGGCATCACCGTGGTCGCCGAAGGCATCGAGCACCAGGCCCAGTTCGAGCTGCTCAACGAGCGCGGATGCGACCTGGTACAGGGCTACTGGTTGGCGCGTCCGCTGGACTCGGACGACCTGGTGCGGCTGCTGGACGCCGCGCCGAGCCCGGCGGCCTGATACATCGGCCGTCGCGCCACACGTAGGTGTGGGGCTTGCCCCACACCGGGGCATACCGAGAAAGCCCCGGGCGGGGCGAGCCCCGCCCCTACAAGGTAGGTGGCGGCTTCGTGTGTACTGCCGGCGACCCACCCACGTAGGTGTGGGGCTTGCCCCACACGCGGACGTACCGATAAAGCCCGGGCGGGGGCGAGCCCCGCCCCCACGACGTAGGTGGCGGCCTCGTGCATATTGCCGGCGATCCACCCACGTAGGTGTGGGGCTTGCCCCACACGGAGACGTACCGATAAAGCCCCAGGCGGGGCGAGCCCCGCCCCCAACGACGTAGGTGGCGGCTTCATGCGTATTGCCGACGATCCACCCACGTAGGTGTGGGGCTTGCCCCACACGGGGACGTACCGGTAAAGCCCCGGGCGGGGCGAGCCTCGCCCCCACGACGTAGGTGGCGGCTTCATGCATATTGCCGGCGACCCACCCACGTAGGTGTGGGGCTTGCCCCACACGGGGACGTACCGGTAAGGCCCGTGGACGGGGCGAGCCCCGCCGCCACGACGTAGGTGGCGGCCTCGTGCGTATTGCCGGCGATCCACCCACGTAGGTGTGGGGCTTGCCCCACACGGGGACGTACCGACAAAGCCCCGGCGGGGGCGAGCCCCGCCGTTACCCGGCGTGTAGCGGCCGTTTGCCGCTGTCGCCGGCGATCTCGCGCACCAGTTTCGGCACCAGGTAGCCGGACAGGCGCGCCCGCAGCGCGGCGTGCAGCTCCAGCGCGCGGGCGTCGTCGACCTCGAAATGGGCCACGCCCTGCACCCGGTCCAGCTGGTGCAGGTAATAGGGCAGCACGCCGGCGGCGAAGCTGCGCTCGCTCAGCGCGGCCAGTGCATCCAGGTCGTCGTTGACCCCGCGCAGCAGCACCGCCTGGTTGAGCAGCTGCGCGCCGGCGCCGCGCAGGCGGGCGAGCGCGGCATCGACGCCGGCGTCGAATTCGTTGGCGTGGTTGGCATGGATCACGAAAGCCAGCGGCCAGGGCAGGCCGGCCAGCCACTGCACCAGTTCATCGTCCACCCGTTCGGGCAGCACCACCGGCAGCCGGCTGTGGATGCGCAGGCGGCGGATGTGGGGGATCGCCGCCAGCGCCGTGGTCAGCTCCGCCAGCTTGGCGGTGGCCAGCGACAGCGGGTCGCCGCCGGACAGGATCACTTCGTCGATCGTCGGGTCGGCGGCAATGGCCGCAAGCGCCGCTTCCCAGCCGCCGCGGGCGGCATTTTCGCCCGCATAGTCGAAATGGCGGCGGAAACAATAGCGGCAGTTGATCGCGCAGCTGCCGGTGGCCACCAGCAGGGCGCGCCCGCGGTATTTCTGGATGACCCCGGTGGCCTTCCTGGCCGCGCCATCGCCGACCGCGTCGAAGCTGAACCCGGGGACCACCCGCATCTCGGCGTCGACTGGCAGCACCTGGCGCAGCAGCGGGTCGGCCGCGTCGCCGCGGCGCATGCGCGCGGCGAAGCCGCGCGGCACCCGCAGCGGGAACTGCGCCAGCGCCTGCGCCGACACGCCCAGGTCGGCGGGGTCCAGCCCGAGCCCGGCCAGCAGTTCGGCCGGGTCGCGGATCGCCTGCCGCCAGTGCGCCTGCCAGCGGCCGGCCGGCAGGGGGGCGGGGGATTCCTGTGGAGCGGGGGCGAGGGCTGCGGTTATCATGGGCGACCAGAAAAACAGATGCCCGCCTTCGATGGCGGGCGTTCCATTCTAATCCGGCCGCCAGGCGCGCGCCGGTTTTGCCACTTATCAGGAGTTCCAGCATGGCCAGCTACGGCATGAACGACGTGAAGAACGGGATGAAAATCCTGGTCAACAACCAACCGGCTGTCATCATCGACACCGAGTACGTCAAGCCGGGCAAGGGCCAGGCGTTCACCCGCGTGAAGTACCGCCTGATCAAGGACGGCCGTACCCAGGAAATCACCATGAAGTCGACCGACTCGCTGGATGCGGCCGACGTCGTCGACACCGACATGAACTACATGTACAGCGACGGCGAGTACTGGCATTTCATGGACCCGGAAACCTTCGAGCAGGTGCAGGCGACCAAGGCCGGCATGGGCGGCGCCGAGAAGTGGCTCAAGGGCGAGGAATCCTGCGTGGTGACCCTGTGGAACGGCGAGCCGATCGCGGTGCAGCCGCCGAACTTCGTCGAACTGAAGATCACCGAGACCGACCCGGGCGTGCGCGGCGATACCTCCGGCGGCGGCGGCAAGCCGGCCACCCTGGAGACCGGTGCGGTGGTGCGCGTGCCGCTGTTCGTCGGCCAGGACGAGGTGATCCGCGTCGATACCCGCTCCGGCGAATACTCCGCGCGCGTCAAGTAAGCCCATGCGCGAACCCGCCGGCGTCGAGCAGGCTGTCGAGAAACCGGTCCGCGAGGACCGGTTTCCGCATGAGCGGGTGGTGAACTTCTGCGATGCGGTGTTCGCCATCGTCATCACCCTGCTGGCGATCGAACTGCGCCTGCCGGGCAGCGAACTGATCGAACGGGTGGGCGCCGACCAGGCCTGGGGCGAGACCTTCAGCGTGCTGCTGGCCTATGTCATCAGCTTCTTCGTGACCGGGCTGTTCTGGGTCGGGCACATGCTCATCTGGAAACACGTGCGACGGGTCAATGCCAGGCTGGTGTGGCTGGCCCTGCTGCAGCTGTTCTTCGTCGTGCTGATGCCGTTCGCGACCCGCCAGGTGTCCGAACATTTCGTGGTCTACGCGCTGGTGCTCACCGGCATTTCGCTGTTTTCCTGGCTGCTGCGGCGCACGGTGGTGGCACAGGAGGACCTGCATGCCCGGCTCGGCCCGGCGCAGGCCCGCCTGCTGCTGGTGCGCGGGCTGATCCCGCTGCTGGTGTTTTCCTGCGCCATCCCGCTGGGCGTGTTCGTCCCGGGGAAATGGGCGGCGCTGGTGTTCGCGCTGATTTTCCCGCTGTCCATGCTCGCCCGCCGGCGCATCCTCGCCCGTGGCGATTGAGCGCGCGCCGCAGGCCCGGTCCCGGAAGGAAGCTTTGCAATGACAATCCATGAAACCGCGGCGCCCCGCTGCGACCTCCTGATCGAAGCCGGCTACGTGGTACCGGTCGAGCCGCATGCGGTGGTGCTGGAAGACCATGCGGTGGCGGTGAGCGGTGGCCGGATCGTGGCGGTGCTGCCGCGCGCCGAGGCACGCGCGCGCTTCCAGCCCGCCGAGGTGGTGTCGCGGCCGCAGGCGGCGCTGATCCCGGGGCTGGTCAACGCCCACACCCACAACCCGATGACCCTGCTGCGCGGGATCGCCGACGACCTGCCGCTGATGACCTGGCTGCGCGAGCACATCTGGCCGGTGGAGGCCGCGGTGATCGGCCCGGAGTTCGTCGCCGACGGCACCACCTTGGCCATCGCCGAGATGCTGCGCGGCGGCACCACCTGCGCCAACGAGAACTACTTCTTCGCCGACGTGCAGGCCGCCGTGTACAAGAAGCACGGCTTCCGCGCGCTGGTTGGCGCGGTGATCATCGATTTCCCCAGCGCCTGGGCGAAGAGCGACGACGAATACTTCGCCCGCGCCGGCGAACTGCACGACCAGTGGCGCGGTGATCCACTGATCGGCACCGCGTTCGCGCCACACGCGCCGTACACGGTCAACGACGCCAACTTCGAGCGGGTGCGGATGCTGTCCGACCAGCTCGACATCCCGGTGCACCTGCATACCCACGAGACCGCGCAGGAAATCAGCGATTCGCTGAAACTGCACGGCCAGCGTCCGCTGGCACGGCTGGACCGGCTGGGGCTGGTCAACGACCGCCTGATCGCGGTGCACATGACCCAGCTCACCGACGCCGAGATCCACCTGTGCGCCGAACGCGGCGTGCACGTGGTGCATTGCCCGGAATCGAACCTGAAGCTGGCCTCGGGCTTCTGCCCGGCCTGCGCGCTGGTGCGCGCGGGGGTGAACCTGGCCATCGGCACCGACGGCTGCGCCAGCAACAACGACCTGGACATGTTCAGCGAGAACCGCACCGCGGCGATCCTGGCCAAGGCCGTGGCCAACGACGCCACCGCGCTGGACGCGGCCACCACGCTGCGCGCGGCCACCCTGGGCGGCGCGCGCGCGCTGGGGTTCGGTGACAGGATCGGCTCGATCGAGGTCGGCAAGCAGGCCGACCTGGCGTGCGTGGACCTGTCGGCGCTGGAGACCCAGCCGCTGCACCACGTGCTGTCGCAGCTGGTCTATGCCGCCGGCCGCCACCAGGTCAGCGACGTGTGGATCGCCGGCCAGCCCAAGCTGGTGCAGCGCGAACTGGTCGGCATGGACGTGGCGGCGATCACCGCCAATGCCCGCCAGTGGCGCGACCGCATCCGTTCCAGCCGCGCCTGAGCGCGGCGGCTCCACGAGGATTCCGACATGACCGCAGCACCGACGTCCAACAATTTCGATCAGGCCGAGCTGGACAAGTTCGCCGCGCTGGCCAACCGCTGGTGGGACGCCGACGGCCCGCAGAAGCCGCTGCACGCGCTCAACCCGGTGCGGCTGCGGTACGTGGCCGAGCGCGCCACGCTGCGCGGCGCGCGGGTGCTCGACATCGGCTGCGGCGGCGGCCTGCTCAGCGAAGCGCTGGCGAAGGAGGGCGCGCAGGTCACTGCCATCGACCTGGCGCCGGAGCTGGTGAAGGTCGCGCGCCTGCACGGACTGGAATCCGGGGTGCAGGTCGATTACCGGGTGCAGGCGGCCGAGGATCTGGCCGCCGAGCAGGCCGGAGCGTTCGACGTGGTGACCTGCATGGAGATGCTCGAGCATGTGCCGGACCCGGGCGCGATCATCGCCGCCTGCCAGCGCCTGCTGCGTCCCGGCGGCAAGCTGTTCCTGTCCACGATCAACCGCACCCCGGCCGCGTTCGCGGTGGCGGTGGTCGGCGCCGAGTACATCGCCCGGCTGCTGCCGCGCGGCACCCACCACTACCAGGAATTCATCAAGCCGGCCGAGCTGGGCGCCTGGCTGCGTCAGTCCGGGCTGCAGCTGCAGGACGTCAGCGGCATGGCCTACGAGCCGTGGCGCAACCGCGCGCGCCTGAGCCGGCGCACCGACATCAACTACCTGGCCTTCGCGGTCAAGCCCGAGCAGGCCTGACCGTGCCCGCGTTCCCGCCGGTGGTGCTGTTCGACCTGGACGGCACGCTGCTCGACACCGCGCCGGATTTCGTGGTCACCGCCAATGCCATGCGCCAGGCGCGCGGCATGCAGGCGCTGGCCGCCGAGCGCCTGCGCCCGGTGGTGTCCAAGGGCTCGCGGGCGATGCTGGCGGTGGCCTTCCCGCAGATGGCCGAAAGCGAACGACAGGCGCTGGTGCCCGAGTTCCTGGACGTCTACCAGTCGCTGATCGGCCGCCACGCGCGGCTGTTCGACGGCGTCGCCAGCATGTTGCATGCGCTGGAGCAGGCGGGCAGCCGCTGGGGCATCGTCACCAACAAGCCCGAATACCTGGCGCGGCTGATCCTGCCGCAGCTGGGCTGGGAACAGCGCTGCGCGGTACTCATCGGTGGCGACACCCTGGCCGAACGCAAGCCGCACCCGCTGCCGCTGCAGGTGGCGGCGCAGCGGATCGGGTGGGCGCCGCAGCACTGCGTCTACGTCGGCGACGACGCGCGCGACATCCAGGCCGCATCCGCGGCCGCGATGCCCTCGGTCGCCGCGCTGTGGGGCTACCGCCCGGACGGCGACGACCCGGCGCTGTGGCAGGCCGACGTGATGGCGCCGACCCCGGCCGCGCTGCTGGAGCCGGCCGCCTGGCCGTGGCCGCGCGGCCTGCGCTGAAGCCGCGGCGCCTGGCGCCTCAACCGCCGCAGCGGCGGTACGCGAACGGGATTTCCAGGCTCTTGCCGTCTGGCCCCGGTCCGGAGATGGAGGCCTGCAACCCGGTGCCGTCGCGCCGGTACTCGATGCGCTGGGGGAAGTCGTGTCCGGGGTTCGCGAACACCACCCAGCCCTCGCCGTGGCCGGCGATGGCGAACACCGTGGGCGCCACGCCATTGGGCTGGACATGGAAACCCGCATCGCTGCCGGCAGGCACCAGGCGCATGAATTCGAACGATTCGGTGGCGCCGCCGCGCAGCGTGCGCGACATGCCCAGCAGTGCACCGCCGGCTTCCGGCAGCCAGGCCTCCTCGATCTTCCGTTCCGCGCTGCCGCCGCACCATTGGCCCGCGAGCCAGTCGAACTCGCCGGCCACGGCGGTCCCGCCCGCCAATGCCATGCCCACCCCCAGCACGATTGCCGCCTTTGCCATGTTCCCGCCTCCTCGATGGATGGCCGCAGGCTAGCCGGGCCGCGGCGGCCACGCTTGTAAAAACGCGCAGCACCGGGTTCGATGGCGCATGGACTACCGCGAGTACCCGCCGCCGCCCGACCTGCAGCGCCACGTGCGCTGCCTGTGGGTGTTGCGCGACGACGCCCCGGACGGCGAGGTGCAGGTGATCTACCCGGACGGCTGCTGCGAACTGCTGGCCGAACTGGGCGTGCCGCTGCGTTTCCACGGCGCGGACGGGCAGGTCCGCGCCGACCAGCCGTTCTGTTTTGCCGCCCAGCAGCGCGGCCCGGTGCGGCTGCAGGCGGCCGGTGCGGTGTTCTGCATCGGCGTGCGGCTGACGCCGGCGAGCAGTGCGCTGGTGGCCGGCGCGCGCCTGCCCGGGTTGCGTGACCAGGCCCCCGACCTGTTCACCCTCGATCCCGCGTTCGCCGCGCGCTTCGCCGGGGCCGCGCGCGGCTACGTCGCCGCGCGGTCGCCGCAACCGTTGTGGCGGCTGCTGCGGGAACGGGCGGCCGGGTTCGTGCCCGATGCGCTCATCGTGCGCGCCGTTGCCCTGCTCGACGCGGCCGACGGCGACCTGCGCATCGCCGAGCTGGCGCAGCGGCTGGGAGTCGGCCTGCGGACCCTGCAGCCGCGGTTTCTCGCCGCGGTCGGCATGACGCCGAAGGAATACGCGCGCGTGCGCCGGCTGCAGGCCCTGCTGCGCACGCTGGATGCCGCGGACGCGGACATTGCCGCGGCGGCCGCGCGCCACGGTTACAGCGACCAGGCGCACGCCACCCGCGAGCTGGTCGGCTGGACCGGGGCCACACCGGCCCGGTTGATGCGTGCCCTGCGCGGCAACCGGGAAGGCGACGACGCGCTGCGGCTGGCGGCGGCCTTCGTGCGTGGCACCAGCGCCACGCCCGCGGTGCCGGCGCGTGGCGCGCGTTCGCCGGGAACACGCTGGCGGCCGGCCACGGCCTGATGCGCAGCCTGCCGTGCGGCGCCCGCGCAAAGCCGCAGACGGCGCCCGGACAGGTTCTTACAATAGGCGCATGACTGGATCTGATTCGCTGGACGGTTTCCTGGACAAGTGGCGCGAGCGCTGGCCCGAATGGTCGCTGGTCGACCGTTTCGTCGCACCGGAGCTGCATCGCCGCACGCTGGCGTGGTTCGCGCTGCTGCAGGAATTCGACGACATGCTCAACATCGCCGGCGATCCGTTGCCGGCCAATGCCAAGCTCGGCTGGTGGGGCGAGGAACTGCGCAGTTGGGCCGGGCAGCGCTCGCGGCATCCGCTGGGGCGGGTGCTGGAACCGGTGCGGGCGCCCTGGGCACAACTGGCCGAGGCCTTGCCGGACCTGGTCGAGGCCCGTGAATGCATGGCCGACCCGGCGCAGGCGCGGGGTGCGCTGCAGCGCTTCGCCGCTGCGGTGGCGGCGGTGGAGGCGGCGGTGTTCGATGCGCCGCTGCAGCCCGCCGCCGGCGATGCGGTGCTGACCCAACTGCTGGCGCAGCGGGTGCAGGACCTGGGCGCGGCCGCGGTGCCCGCTGCCGCGGGCGGCGAAGCCGCCTGGCAGCAGGCGTTGCTGGCGCGCTGGCCGGCGCGGGTCGCCGGGCCGCGACCGCGCCGGCTGTATGCCGCGCTGGCGCGCGGGCGCCTGCAGGCCCGCATCCGTGGCGGCGCCTACCAGCCGCGCCCGGCGGCGCTGCTGTGGCGTGGCTGGTGGGCGGCGCGCGGCTGACCCGCCGGGGCGTCCGGGGGCGATGCCCGTCGATTGCACGGCGCCTGCGCACGGGCCGACAACCCTCGCCGGAAGCGGCGCTCTCAGGCCGGCGGCGCCGCAAGTGGCGCCGGTGCCCGGGTCGGATAGGTGAGCAGGTAGAGCAGCACCAGAATGCCGGCCACCGGCGCCAGGCTGATCAGCTGCCACCAGGGATTGAAGCCAGCGTCGCGCAGGCGCCGCGTGCAGGCCGCCAGCCACGGCAACAGCACCAGCAGCGCAGCCAGCTGCAGCGGCAGCGGGCCGACAGCCTCGGCAAGTAATCGGGCGAAGGCCAGCAGCATGGCCACGGCCAGTGCGAACCACCAGAAATCCGCGCGGGGCGTGGTGCCGTTGAACTCCAGCCCACGCAGGACGCCTTCGCGCATCGCCTGCAGTGCCGGCTGGCTGGGCGCGGGCTCGCCCAGCAGCAGGCTCGCCGGCGCTACTTCGAACACCGCGGCCAGGGCCCGCAGCGATTCGGTGGAGATCTTCGCGCCCGATTCCAGGCGCTGGATGGTGCGCAGGTTCAGGCCACTCAGCGCGGCCAGTTGTTCCTGCGACCACTGGCGGGCGATGCGCAGTTCGCGAAGTCGGGGGCCGTTGGCGTGCATGCAGATTCCTCGGGGCAGTGGGCTCGGGTTGTCGCCATCATCCTGCCAGGCGCCCAGCCGTGGTGAGGACACGGCCCCGACATGGACCCGACACGGCCCCGACGGCGCGGCCGCACGGGGCCCGGAACCGCCGACAGGGCGGCCCCGGGCCCGGACCCGGGAGTAACGCGGTGGCTGTTCGCCACGCCTGGGCACCGCTTCGGGTGACGGGAATGGCGGGGTACGAGAAACCGGGCGCCCCGCGTGCGTGCCGGGCGCGGACGGCTACTTGCCGCGCTCGAGCACCAGCAGCGGGTCGATGCGGGTGTCGAACCAGTTCATTCCCCAATGCAGGTGCGGCCCCGTCGCGCGCCCGGTGGTGCCGACCGCGGCGATCACCTGGCCCTGCGCGATGCGCTCGCCGACCTTCACGTCGATGCGCGACAGGTGCAGGAAGTTGGAGCTGATGCCGAACCCGTGGTCCAGCACCAGGGTGCCGCCGGTCAGGTACAGGTCCGGGTCGGCGAAGGTGACGATGCCCGCGGCCGGTGCCTTCACCGGAGTGCCGGTCGGCGCGGCGATATCCATCCCCGAGTGCCCGGCGCCGGGCTGGCCGTTGTAGATGCGGGCGTTGCCGAAGCGGCCGCTGATGCGCCCCTGCAGCGGCCACTGGAAGGTCTGGGTGAAATCGGTGCGGTCGTCGTCGCGCTGGCGCGCCTCGGTGACCCGGGCCTGTTCGCGGGCAATGCGCTCGGCGATGGCCGGCGGCGGGTTCACCGTCTTCGGCGGCACGCCGTTGACCCGTTCCAGCGGCCAGTCGCGCGGCGTCACCGCGATCGCCGCGGTCTCGCTGCCGCCGTCCGGGCGGCGCACCTGCACCTGCAGCGGACCCTTCTCGTCGCGGCCGATGCCGAACACCACGCTGCCGTAGCCACTGACCCGCAGGTCGCGGCCGGCGTAGCGTACCGTGCTGCCGGCCGGCACCTTGCCGATCACCAGCGCGCCCTGCGAGGCGCTGGCCGGGAACACCACGCGGTTGTCGACCAGGTCGGCGATGCCGTCCTGGGCCAGCGCGGACGGGGCAGGGGACAGCGGCGCGGCGAGCAGCAGCGCGCCCCACAGGAGCGAGCGACGCATCAGCGGGCGTAGGTCATGCGCTGGCCGGCGGGCTGGCCCACCAGCCTGCGACCATCCCACACCCGTTGGCCATTGACCCAGGTGGAGGCGATGCGCGAACGGAAAGTGGTGCCTTCGAATGGCGACCAGCCGCACTTGGACAGCACGTCCTCGCGCCTGACCGTGAACGGTACGTCCTCCACCAGCACCAGGTCGGCGAAATAGCCCTCGCGCAGGAAGCCGCGTTCTTCCACGTCGAACAACTGCGCCGGCGCATGGGCGAATTTCTGCACCACCTGCTCGCGGGTCAGCTTGCCTTCGTGCACCCGCTCCAGCGCGGCGACCAGCGCGTACTGCACCAGCGGCAGGCCCGACGGCGCCTGCGCGTAGGGCTTCTGCTTCTCTTCCCAGGTGTGCGGGGCGTGGTCGGTGGCCAGCACGTCGAGTACATCGTCGGCCAGCGCGGCGATGATCGCCTCGCGGTCGGCCACGTCCTTGATCGCCGGGTTGCACTTGATCAGGTTGCCCTTGGTCGCATAGTCCGGGCGGGCGAAGTGCAGGAAGTGCACGCAGGTTTCGGCGGTGATCTGCTTGCGGCTGCCGTCGGCGCGGATCAGCGGGCCTTTCTCGAACAACGCCAGCTCATCGGCGGTGGAGATGTGCAGCACGTGCAGGCGGGTGCCGTGCCTGCGTGCCAGCGACATCGCCAGCCGGGTCGACTTGATGCAGGCTTCGCGCGAGCGGATGTCCGGGTGCATCTCCGCGGTCAGCGCATCGCCGTACTTATCCTGGAACGCCTTCAGGTTGGCGTCGATCATCGGCGTGTCTTCGCAGTGCGTGATGATCGGGGTCGGGCACTCGCGGAAGATCGCGTCCAGCGTGTCCGGGTCGTCGACCAGCATGTTGCCGGTGGACGCACCCATGAACACCTTCACCCCGGGGGCCTTCTTCGGGTCGAGCGCGCGGATCGCTTCGAGGTTGTCGTTGCTGGCGCCGTGGTAGAAGCCGTAGTTGGCCCAGGCGCGGCCGCGCGCGAGCTCGTACTTGGCTTCCAGGATGGTCGAATCCAGCGTCGGCGGGTTGGTGTTGGGCATGTCCATGAAGCTGGTCAGGCCACCGGCCACCGCCGCCGCCGATTCACTGGCGATGTCGCCCTTGTGGGTCAGGCCCGGTTCGCGGAAATGCACCTGGTCATCGATCATGCCCGGCAGCAGCCAGCGGCCGCCGGCATCGACCACTTCCTCGCCGGCGCGTGGCGCCAGCCCGCTGCCGATCCGGGCGATGCGGCCGTCCTCGATGCGCAGGTCGCCGTCGAAGGTGCGGCCTTCGTTGACCATGCGGGCATTGGTGATGAGCGTGGAGGACATGTCAGTGTTTTCCTGTGCAGCGGCAAGAGGGGGGATGGGCCTTGTCCGGGACCGGGTCGAAGCCGCCCGGGTGCAGCGGATGGCAGCGGCCCAGCCGGCGCAGCGTAAGCCAGCAGCCCCGCAGCGGGCCGTGCAGGCGGATCGCGTCCATCGAATATTCGGAGCAGCTGGGGACAAAGCGGCAGCGCGGCCCCAGCAGGGGGCTGATGAAGCGCTTGTAGAAGCGCAGCAGGGCAATGAGGAGTCGGCCGATCACCCCGCGATGATAAGCCAGCTGGCATTGCCCAAGGATTTGTCGCACGATGCCGGACAGGTGGCAGGCAGGCTCCAGCACCTGGCGCCCACCGGGTACGCCGCTCGTGCCCGGTCACGTTCCGAACCGTGCGGGAGGGTCCGGCGATGCCGCCGGTGGCGCTCCCGGGCGGCTCGGGCATCCGTTCATGTCGGGGCGGTCGGCGCGGTTGCCGCTGCTGGTCGGGTAGGCTATAAAGGCCCGCTTTCCCGGGCCCCGGGGGAAAC
The DNA here is from genome assembly GCF_056393075.1 of Stenotrophomonas sp. Steno-Z10-HUANG. NCBI lineage: Bacteria > Pseudomonadati > Pseudomonadota > Gammaproteobacteria > Lysobacterales > Lysobacteraceae > Stenotrophomonas > Stenotrophomonas sp. Steno-Z10-HUANG. Next base: position 304,263 of record NZ_JBWJPA010000002.1, on the reverse strand, counting down.
AAGGAAGAGCGTTTCGTGGCTGCTAAAAAACCTGCAAAAAAGGCCGTCAAGGTCGCCAAGAAAACCGCCAAACCTGCAGTCAAGAAGGCGGCGTCCAAGCCGGTAGTCAAGAAACCGGCCGCCAAGACCGCCAAGCCGGCTGCGAAGAAGGCGCCTGCCAAGAAGGTGGTGGCCAAGAAGGCCCCGGCCAAGCAGGCAGCGCCCGCCAAGAAGGTCGCGGTCAAAAAGGCCGTGGTCAAGAAAGCCCCCGCCAAGAAGGTGGCCGCCAGCAAGAAGGTGGCCGCCAGCAAGGCCCCGGCGAAGAAGGTGGCTGCCAGCAAGGCTCCGGCCAGGAAGGCGGCAGCCCCGTTGGCCAAGGCCCCCCAGCCCGCCAAGCCGGTGCCCGGCAAGACCCCCGCCAAGACCGCGGCCAAGGCCTCCAAGTCCCCGCTCAGCAAACCCATCGTGAAGTCCGTACCGAAGCCGGCTGCCAAGCCGGTGCCGGCCAAGCCTGTCCCGGCCGCAGTCGCCAAGACGGTACCCGCCCCGGCCCCCGCGCCGGTGGCCAAGGCACCGGCTCCGGCAGCCAAGGCCCCGCAATCCAAGAATCCCGTGCCTGTTTCGAAATCCCCCGCAAAGACCGCCGTCAAATCCGCCGCACCCGCCGCCGTCCGTCCGGTCGGCAAGGTCGCCGTTGCCGTCACCGCACGCTCGGCCGCCCCGGCCCCGCGCAGCAAGCACAAAGTGGTCGAGTACAAGACCGACGAGGCGACCGGCCGCCCGATCCTGCCGGCAGGCTACAAGCCCTCGGCGGACGAGGAATACATGAGCCCGCTGCAGCAGGAGTACTTCCGCCAGCGCCTGCAGGACTGGCGCGCCGACCTGGTGGAGGAATCCAAGCAGACCATCGAGAACCTGCGCGAGGAAGTACGCGACATCGGCGACGAGGCCGAACGGGCCACCCGCGAGACCGAGAATTCGCTGGAACTGCGTACCCGCGACCGCTACCGCAAGCTGATCGGCAAGATCGACAGCACGCTCAAGCGGCTGGAGTCGGGCGACTACGGTTACTGCGTGGACACCGGCGAGGAAATCGGCCTGGAGCGCTTGGAAGCACGTCTCACCGCCGAGCGCACCATCGATGCCCAGGAGCGCTGGGAGCACATGCAGAAGCAGCAGGGCGACTGATTCCCGGTCCCCCCGCCGTCAACCAAAAGCCCCGCCGCGTGCGGGGCTTTTTGTTTGCCCTGTCCGCGCGCGCCGCAGGTGGGCGGTTGCCGGCGCGTACACCGCAGCGGCGCGCGGCAGTCGCGCGTGCTCACGTCGCCGCCCCGGGCTATTGCAGGTCGCGCAGGTTCAACCGCCGCAGCGTCGGGTTCTTCCAGGCGGTGAGGCCCGCAACGCCCAACACCGCGCAGCCACCCACCACCACCGCCGGCACCAGTCCCAGCAGCCGCGCCATGGTGCCGGCGTAGAACGCGCCCAGTTCATTGGACGAACTGATGAAGATGCCGTTGATCGACGATACCCGCCCGCGCATCTCATCCGGCGTGGCCAGCTGCAGGATGGTCGAGCGTACCACCACCGACACGCCGTCGAACGCACCGTAGAACAGCAGGATCGCCGCCGACAGCCAGAAGCTGCGCGACAGGCCGAAGCCGATCACGCACAGGCCGAAGCCGGCCACCGCGTACAGCAGCACGCGGCCGGCGTTGCGGTGCAGCGGATGCCGGGCCAGCCACAGGCCCACGCAGACCGAGCCCAGCGCCGGCGCCGCGCGCAGGATGCCGAGCCCTTCCGGCCCGTAGTGCAGGATTTCCTGGATGAAGGCCGGCAGCATCGCCACCACGCCGCCCAGCAGCACCGAGAACATGTCCAGCGCCATCGCGCCGAGCATCACCGGGGTGGACAGCACGAAGCGTGCGCCTTCGGCGATGCTGGCGAAGATCGGCGCGCGGGTGGCCGGCGGCGGCGCTTCCTGCGCCCGCAGCAGGGACAATGCGGCCACGGCCAGCACTGCCATTGCCGCGGCCACGGCGTAGGCCAGCCCTTTGCCGCCCCAGCCGACCAGCACGCCGCCCAGCGCCGGGCCGAGCACCATGCCGGCCTGGAACACCACGCTGCCGAAGCCGGCGCCACGCGCGTACTGATCGCGCGCCAGGACGCGCGCGAACAGCGCGTTGTAGACCGGCGACAGGAAGGCGCGGACCATGCCGGTCAGGGCGATGGCCAGGTAGATCGGCCACGTGCCCTGGAATGGCACTGCGCCCAGCGCGACCGCGCAGAGGATGGCCGCGGTGGCCACCAGCCCGAGACTGGCCACCATGCCCAGGCGGCGCCGTGGCAGATGGTCCACCAGGTAGCCGGCGAACGGCGCCACGCAGAAATAGGGCAGCACTTCGGCCAGCCCGACCAGGCCCAGCGAGAACGGGTTGCGGGTGATCTCGTAGATATGCCAGCCCACCGTGACCGCGACGATCTGGTAGGACAGCATCGCGGTGATGCGATAGGCCAGCAGGTGCACGAAGCCGGCCTGGCGCAGCAGCGCGCCCAGGCCGGCATCGGAACTGCCGGTGGTCACTGCGCTTGCGACCGCGCGGTGTCGCGGATGAAGGAGAGCATCGCCGCCAGCCCGTTGCTGCGGGTCGGCGACAGGTGCCGGGCCAGGCCGATGGCGGCCACGTAGTCCGGCTCGGTGGCCAGGATCTCGGCCGCCGGGCGGCCGGAGTAGACGCGCAGCGCCAGATAGATCAACCCGGAAACGATGGCCGAGTCGCTGACCGCGTGGAACACCAGCCGGTCGGCGTTGCCTTCGGGCACGATCCACACCATCGACTGGCAGCCGTGCAGCCGGTGTTCCTCGGTCTTCCACGCCTCCGGGAAGGGGGGCAGCTTGCGGCCGAGGTCGATCAGGTACTGGTAGCGCTCGGACCAGTCAGCGAAGAAGGAGAATTCGTCGGCGATCGCGGCCTGGGCTTCGGCGGCGGTGGCTTCGAGCGGGAAGGGGGAGTCGGTCATCAGGGTTCCTGCCATGGGCCCTTTCCACGGCGGGAGGAAGGGGAGGACGAGGGGGAAGAAGGACGCGGGCCAGGGCAGGGGGCGGTGCGCGCCTGTCCCGGCCACGGCTCACGGCAATGGCTCAGCCACGTTTCCAGCGCACGCCCTGCGGCGTGTCCTCCAGGACGATGTTCTCGGCGGCCAGCTGGTCGCGGATGGCATCGGCGCGGGCGAAATCGCGCGCCTGCTTGGCGGCGATGCGTGCGTCGATCAGGGCCTGGATGCGGGCATCGTCGCCGGCGTCCGCGCCACGCCCGAACCATGCCGCTGGCGCCTGCTGCAGCAGCCCCAGCGCCAGCCCGGCGCCGAGCAGTTCGCCCTTCAGGCGCGCCTTCTCGACCACGCCTTCCGCCTTGCGTGCCTCGCTGGCGATGCGCGCCACCTCGGCCAGTGCCAGCGGCGTGTTGAGATCGTCGTCCAGCGCCGCCTCGACTGCGGCCGGAATCACGGCGGTGGCGTCGACATCGGCCAGGTCGCGCAGGGTGCCGTACAGCCGGTCCAGGGTGCGCACGGACTGCTCGATCAGCGCGTCGGACCAGTCCAGCGGCTGCCGGTAGTGAGCCGACAGCAGCGCATAGCGCAGCGCCTCGGGCGGATGCTGGCGCACCAGGTCGTGCACCCGCTCGATGTTGCCCAGCGACTTGCTCATCTTGGCGCCGCCGAAGTTGAGCATGCCGTTGTGCAGCCAGAAGCGGGCGAAGGTGCGGCCGCCGTGGGCGCATTCGCTCTGCGCGATCTCGTTTTCGTGGTGCGGGAACTGCAGGTCCACGCCGCCGGCGTGGATGTCGATGGTGTCGCCCAGGTGGGCGGCGGCCATCGCCGAACATTCGATGTGCCAGCCCGGGCGGCCGCGGCCCCATGGCGATTCCCAGCCGGGCAGGTCGTCGCTGGACGGCTTCCACAGCACGAAGTCGCCGGCGTCGCGCTTGTACGGGGCCACTTCGACGCGGGCGCCGGCCAGCATTTCGTCCGGGTCGCGCCGCGACAGTCTGCCGTAGCCGTCGAAGGTGGCGACCGCGAACAGCACGTGGCCCTCGGCGGCATAGGCGTGCCCGGCTTCGATCAGCCGCTCGATCATGGCGATGATCTGCGGGATGTGGGCGGTGGCTTCCGGCTCGATGTCCGGCGGCGCCACGCCCAGGGCGGCCATGTCCTCGCGGTAGGCGGCGGCGAAGCGGTCGGTGATGGCCGCGATCTGCACGCCCTGGTCGCGCGCCGCGGCGTTGATCTTGTCGTCGACGTCGGTGATGTTGCGGGCGTAGCGCAGGCCGCCGAAACGGCGCCGCAGCAGGGCCGCGAGCACCCCGAACACCACCGGGCCGCGGGCGTTGCCGATGTGCACGTAGTTGTAGACGGTCGGGCCGCACACGTACATGGTCGGGGCGGCCGGGTCCAGCGGGGCGAACCGCTCCAGCTGCCGGGTCAGGGTGTTGTACAGGTGCAGGGCCATGGGCGTGCCGTGGGAGCGAAAACAGAGCCGGCAATTCTAGCGGGCCGGGGCCGGGCGGGCACGCCCGGGCTGGGCAGCGGCGCGATGGACGGGTAATGTTCAGCCTCCATCCCCTGCCGCGCCTACACTATATCGGTGGTCATCCCTCATCCATCCCCGTTGACGTGTCGATGAAGCGCGCTCCCGTGTCGCTGTCCATGGCCTGCCTGCTGGCCGCGTCCGCCATGCCGGCCGCGGCCCAGAACACCGACCTGCGCAATCGCGTGGTGATAGTCGAAAACGTGCGCTACGACTATGCGCAGGTATTGAACGTCGAGCCGGTGTTCCAGACCCTGCGTGCGACCCGCACCGAGGAACACTGCGAGCCGGTGTCCACGCTGACGCTGGCGCCGGTGGAGGTCAAGGGCGAGGAGCAGAAGGGCGGGTTCCGTCGTTTCTGGGATTCGGTCAAGGGCATTTTCAGCCACCAGGACGGCGAGGACGAGGCCGAGAGGGAGGTGCGTGCCGTGGGCGCCGGCAACAATGGCGCGCTGCTCACCCCCGAGTGCCGGATCATCGAGGTCGGCCGCGAGTTCCGCCGGCCCATCGCCTATGACGTGGATTACGTCTACAAGGGCGTCAAGTTCCGCTCGCGCCTGCCCGAGGATCCGGGCAACCGCCTGAAGCTGCGGGTGTCGATCACCCCCGAGCTGGGCGAGGGCCTGGAGCAGGGGCCGGCGAATCCCTGATTGTTGCATCGCGGCACTTGCGTGGTGCCGGAACGCGTGCGACCATGCGCGACGATGAAGGCGAACAGCTTCCAGCACGAAACCAGCACCGCCCGGATGGCCTCCGGCATGACCTCGCGTGCCCGCCGACCGGAACCCCACATATTCGCTGGGTAAACCGGAGCCTTGTGCTGTCTGTTCGGAAAACCCAGCCCCCGGCTGGGTTTTTTCGTTTCTGCTCCACGAAAGTTTCAACTGCAATGAGCCGCGCGTCCGCGCATCCTGCCGCCGGCAACGGTGGTCCCCCGCACCAGCAAAGGATGGATCGATGTCTGTGAAGCACTTCTTGAACACCCAGGACTGGAGCCGCGCCGAACTCGACGCGCTGCTGACCCAGGCGGCCCTGTTCAAGCGCAACAAGCTGGGCGACGACCTGAAGGGCAGGTCCATCGCGCTGGTGTTCTTCAATCCGTCCATGCGTACCCGCACCAGCTTCGAGCTGGGCGCGTTCCAGCTCGGCGGCCATGCCATCGTGCTGCAGCCGGGCAAGGACGCGTGGCCGATCGAGTTCGACCTGGGCACGGTGATGGATGGCGACACCGAAGAGCACATCGCCGAAGTGGCGAAGGTGCTGGGGCGCTACGTCGACCTCATCGGCGTGCGCGCCTTCCCGAAGTTCGTGGACTGGCAGTACGACCGCCAGGACATCGTGCTCAAGGCGTTCGCGAAGTACTCGCCGGTGCCGGTCATCAACATGGAGACCATCACCCATCCCTGCCAGGAACTGGCGCATGCGCTGGCGCTGCAGGAGCACTTCGGCACCAGTGACCTGCGCGGCAAGAAGTACGTGCTGACCTGGACCTACCATCCCAAGCCGCTGAACACCGCGGTAGCGAACTCGGCGTTGACCATTGCCACCCGCCTGGGCATGGACGTGACCCTGCTGTGCCCCAACGAGCAATACATCCTCGACGAGCGTTACATGGGCTGGGCCGCGCAGAACGTGGCCGAGAGCGGCGGCTCGCTGCGCGTCAGCCATGACATCGAAAGCGCCTACCGCGGTGCCGACGTGGTCTATGCCAAGAGCTGGGGCGCACTGCCGTACTTCGGCAACTGGGCGCCGGAAAAGCCCATCCGCGACCAGTACAAGCACTTCATCGTCGACGAGGCCAAGATGGCGCTCACCAACAACGGCGTGTTCAGCCATTGCCTGCCGCTGCGCCGCAACGTCAAGGCCACCGACGCGGTGATGGATTCGCCGCAGTGCATCGCCATCGACGAGGCCGAGAACCGCCTGCATGTGCAGAAGGCGATCATGGCCGCGCTGGTCCGCTGATCCGTCCCGCCGCTTTCCCTTCCCCCGATTCAACAACGGCGGCCCACGCGCCGCCCCACGAGATCCGCACATGACTACTCCCAACGAATCCCGCGACATCGTCCTGGCCTTCTCCGGCGGCCTGGACACCAGCTTCTGCGTGCCCTACCTGAAGGAGCGCGGCTGGAACGTGCACACCGTGTTCGCCGACACCGGCGGCGTGGACGCCGAAGAGCGCGAGACGATCGAGAAGCGCGCCGCCGAACTGGGCGTGGCCAGCCACGTCACCGTCGATGGTGGCCCGGCGATCTGGGCAGGCTTCGTCAAGCCGTTCGTGTGGGCCGGCGAGGGCTACCAGGGCCAGTACCCGCTGCTGGTGTCCGACCGTTACCTGATCGTCGATGCCGCCCTCGCGCGCGCCGCCGAGCTGGGCACCAACGCCATCGCCCACGGCTGCACCGGCATGGGCAACGACCAGGTGCGCTTCGACCTGGCGGTCAAGGCGCAGGGCGATTACCGCATCCTCGCCCCGATCCGCGAGATCCAGAAGGAGCACACCCAAACCCGTGCCTACGAGCAGGCCTACCTGGAAGAGCGTGGCTTCGGCGTGCGTGCCAAGCAGAAGGCCTACACCATCAACGAGAATCTGCTGGGCGTGACCATGTCCGGCGGCGAGATCGACAAGTGGGAGGCGCCGGGCGAGGGCGCGCGCGGCTGGTGCGCGCCGCGCAGCGCGTGGCCGATCGAGCCGCTGACCGTGACCCTGAAGTTCGTCCATGGCGAAGCGGTGGAACTGGACGGCAAGGCGCTGCCGGGCGAGCAGATCCTGGCCAGGCTCAACAAGCTGTTCGCCCCGTACGGCGTCGGTCGCGGCGTGTACACCGGCGACACCGTGATCGGGCTGAAGGGTCGGATCGTGTTCGAGGCGCCGGGCCTGACCGCGCTGCTGGCCGCGCACCGCGCGCTGGAAGACGCGGTGCTGACCAAGCAGCAGAACCGCTTCAAGCCGGACGTGGCGCGCAAGTGGGTGGAGCTGGTCTACGAAGGCTTCTACCACGACCCGCTGAAGACCGACCTGGAGGCGTTCCTGCGGTCCTCGCAGGGCAAGGTCAACGGCGAAGTGGTGCTGGAGACCCGTGGCGCCCGCGTCGATGCGGTGGCGGTGCGCTCGCCGCACATCCTCAACGCCAAGGGCGCGACGTACGCGCAGTCGGCCGACTGGGGCGTGGAGGAGGCCGAGGGTTTCATCAAGCTGTTCGGCATGAGCTCCACGCTGTACGCACAGGTCAACCACGGCTGAGCGCGACGGCATGGGTGGGCTGCGCATCAGCACCGACAAGGGGGAACTCGACGTTCCCCTGATCCACCGCTTCCTCTCGACCGGGGCCTACTGGAGCCCCGGCGTTGCGAGGGAAACGGTGGAGCGTGCGATCGCCGGCTCGCTGTGCTTCGGCGGCTACCTTGATGGTGCCGGGCAGGTGGCGTTCGCGTGGGTCATCACCGACGCGGCCACGTTCGCCTACCTGGCCGACGTGTTCGTCCTGCCGGCGCATCGCGGGCGCGGGCATGCCGTGCAGCTGATGGACGCGGTCGTGGCCCATCCGCAGCTGCAGGGACTGCGCCGCTTCATGCTGGCCACGCTCGACGCGCATGGCCTGTACGCGCGCTACGGCTTCGTCGCGCCGGCCCGGCCCGAACGGCTGATGGAAATCGTCAGCGCCGCCACCTGACCGGTGGGCATACCACCGGCTCCCACCTCTACTTCCATTCCGATGACCGACCTGCTCGACAACACCCTGGCGCACCTGGAAAAGCTGGTGTCCTTCGACACCCGCAACCCGCCGCGCGCGATCACCACCGGCGGCATTTTCGATTACCTGCGCGCGAACCTGCCCGGGTTCCAGGTGGAGGTGACCGACCACGGCGCGGGCGCGGTCAGCCTGTACGCGGTGCGTGGCACGCCCAGATACCTGTTCAACGTGCACCTGGACACGGTGCCGGATTCGCCACACTGGAGTGCCGATCCGCACGTGATGCGGCGCCTGGACGACCGCGTGGTCGGCCTCGGCGTATGCGACATCAAGGGCGCCGCGGCCGCGCTGGTGGCGGCCGCCAACCTCAGCGACGGCGATGCGGCCTTCCTGTTCTCCTCGGACGAGGAAGCCAACGACCCGCGCTGCATCGCGGCCTTCCTGGCCCGTGGCATCCCGTATGAGGCGGTGCTGGTGGCCGAGCCGACCCTGGGCGAGGCGGTGCTGGCGCACCGTGGCATCAGTTCGGTGCTGATGAAGTTCAGCGGCCGCGCCGGCCATGCCTCCGGCCAGCAGGACGCCGCGGCCAGCGCGCTGCACCAGGCCATGCGCTGGGGCGGCCGCGCGCTGGACCATGTGCAGTCGCTGGCGCATGCCCGCTTCGGCGGGCTGACCGGGCTGCGCTTCAACATCGGCCGCGTCGAAGGCGGCATCAAGGCCAACATGATCGCGCCCGAGGCCGAGCTGCGCTTCGGCTTCCGCCCGCTGCCGTCGATGGATATCGACCAGCTGCTGGCCACCTTCGCCGCTTTCGCCGAGCCGGCGGCCGCGCACTTCGAGGAGACCTTCCGCGGTCCGAGCCTGCCGTCCGGCGACATCGCCCGCGCCGAGGAACGCCGCCTGGCCGCGCGCGACATCGCCGAGGAGCTGGGCCTGCCGATCGGCAACGCGGTCGATTTCTGGACCGAGGCCTCGCTGTTCTCGGCCGCCGGCTACACCACGATGGTCTACGGCCCCGGCGACATCGCCCAGGCCCACACCGCCGACGAGTTCGTGACGCTGGAGCAGCTGCAGCGCTACGCCGGTTCGGTCCTCGCCATTCTGCAGCGCGGCGCCTGATCGCCGCGTTCCACCCCCCAAGACAGACGAACTGCCCACCATGCAACCCCACCGCCAGACCCGCCAGACCATCGTGCGCCTGCTCTCGAGCATGGCCAGCGCGAAGGAGATCAGCCAGTACCTCAAGCGCTTCTCGCAGCTGGACGCCAAGCGCTTCGCCGTGGTCAAGGTCGGCGGCGCGGTGCTGCGCGACGACCTGGAGGCGCTGACGTCCTCGCTGTCGTTCCTGCAGGAAGTCGGGCTGACCCCGATCGTGCTGCACGGCGCCGGCCCGCAGCTCGATGCCGAGCTGGCGGCCGCCGGCATCGAGAAGCACACCGTCAACGGCCTGCGCGTGACCACCCCCGAAGCGCTGGCGATCGTGCGCAAGGTGTTCCAGCAGTCCAACCTGCAGCTGGTCGAGGCACTGCAGCAGAACGGCGCCCGCGCCACCTCCATCACCGGCGGCGTGTTCGAGGCCGAGTACCTGGACCGCGATACCTATGGGCTGGTCGGCGAGGTGAAGCGGGTCAACCTGGCGCCGATCGAGGCCAGCCTGCGCGCCGGCTCGATCCCGGTCATCACCTCGCTGGGCGAGACCCCGAGCGGGCAGATCCTCAACGTCAACGCCGACTTCGCCGCCAACGAACTGGTGCAGGAGCTGCAGCCGTACAAGATCATCTTCCTCACCGGCACCGGCGGCCTGCTCGATGCCGAGGGCAGGCTGATCGATTCGATCAACCTGTCCACCGAGTACGAGCACCTGATCCAGCAGCCGTGGCTGCACGGTGGCATGAAGGTCAAGATCGAGCAGATCAAGGACCTGCTGGACAGGCTGCCGGAGGAATCCTCGGTCTCGATCACGCGCCCGGCCGACCTGGCCAAGGAACTTTTCACCCACAAAGGCTCCGGCACCCTGGTCCGGCGCGGCGAGAAGGTGCTCAAGGCCACGTCCTGGGAGCAGCTGGACACCGCGCGGCTGAAGGCGCTGATCGAGTCCAGCTTCGGCCGCAGGCTGGTACCCGACTATTTCGAGAAGACCCGGCTGCTGCGCGCCTATGTCAGCGAGAACTACCGTACCGCGGTGATCCTCACCGACGAGGCCGAGGGCGTGTACCTGGACAAGTTCGCCGTGCTCGATGACGCGCAGGGCGAAGGCCTGGGTCGCGCGGTATGGAACGTGATGCTGGAGGAAACCCCGCAGCTGTTCTGGCGCTCGCGCAACGGCAACCCGGTCAACCACTTCTACTACGCCGAGTCCGACGGCTGCTACAAGCTCGACCACTGGAAGGTGTTCTGGTTCGGCGCCAGCGACTTCGACCGCATCCGCGGCTTCGTCGAGCACTGCGGCCGGCGCAAGGCCAGCCTGCAGGGATGACGCCATGACCGGGGCCACGGCCAACGCCTGCTGGAACAGCGTGCCGGAGCTGCGCGGCGCGCATGTCGCGCTGGAACCGCTGCGCATTGAACACGTGCCCGCGCTGCGGCAGGCGCTGGGCGGGGGTGAGCTGTCGCGCCTGTGGTACGCCAACGTGCCGGCGCCGGAGGCGGTGGAGCACTACGTCGCGGCGGCGCTGGACGCGCAGGCACGGGGCGAGGCGCTGCCGTTCGCGGTCCGCGACAGCCGCGGCGAAGTGGTCGGCTGCACCCGTTGTTACGCGCTGGACGCCGGGGTGCCGCGGCTGAACATCGGCTACACCTGGTACCACCCCCGGGTGCAGCGCACCGGCGTGAACACCGAAGCCAAGCTGCTGTTGCTGCGGCATGCCTTCGAGGCGCTGGGCTGCATCGGCGTCGGCTTCGAGACCAGCTGGTTCAACCATGCCTCGCGTACCGCCATTGCCCGGCTCGGCGCGAGGCAGGACGGCGTGCTGCGCAACCACCAGCGCCACGCCGACGGCACGCCGCGCGACACCGTGGTGTTCTCCATCCTCGACAGCGAATGGCCGGCGGTACGCCGCCATCTGCGGTCCCTACTGGATTCGCATTCATGACCGACAGCAAATTCTCGCTGGGCATCGTCGGTGCCCGCGGCCATACCGGCGCCGAGCTGATCCGGCTGATCGCCGCGCACCCGCGGATCGAACTGGCCTTCGTTTCCTCGCGCGAGCTGGACGGCCAGCGCGTGGCCGACCACAACGACGGCTACCGCGGCGAACTGCGCTACGAGAGCCTCGACCCGCAGGCGGTGGCCGCCAAGGGCGCCGATGCGGTGATCCTGGCCCTGCCCAATGGCAAGGCCGGGCCCTTCGTGGCCGCGCTGGATGCCGCCCGGCCGGAGACGGTGATCGTGGATCTCTCGGCCGACTACCGCTTCGACAATGCCTGGTATTACGGCCTGCCGGAGCTGACCCGCGATACGTACGCCGGGCAGAAGCGCATCAGCAACCCGGGCTGCTACGCCACCGCCATGCAGCTGGCGATCACGCCGCTGCTGTCGCAGCTGGCCGGGCCGCCGGCCTGTTTCGGTGTGTCGGGGTATTCCGGTGCCGGTACCACGCCCTCGGACAAGAACAACACCGAGCTGCTGCGCGACAACCTGATGCCGTACGCGCTGACCAACCACGTGCACGAGCGCGAGGTCTCCACCCGGCTCGGCGTGCCGGTGGAGTTCATGCCGCACGTCGCCCCGCACTTCCGCGGCATCACCATGACCGTCAACCTGTGGCTGCAGCAGCCGCTCACGCGCGAACAGGTGATGGCGCTTTACCGGCAGCGTTATGCCGGCGAGCCGCTGGTGGAGGTGGTGGACGACGCGCCATGGGTCAGCCGCATCGCCGGCCGCCATGGCGTGCAGATCGGCGGCTTCACCCTGGCCCCGGGCAACAAGCGCGTGGTGGTGGTGGCGACCCTGGACAACCTGCTCAAGGGCGCGGCGACGCAGGCGCTGCAGAACCTCAACCTGGCGTTGGGCCTGCCCGAGCTGGCCGCGATCCCGCATTGACCCATCCCACGCCCATTCCGAGAGATTTCCGATGACCAACCTGTTGTGGCAGAAACCCGGCGTCGCGGTGGACGCGAAGATCCAGGCCTTCCTTGCCGGCGACGACGTGATCCTGGACCGCGAGTTCTTCCTGCACGACATCCAGGCAAGCACCGCGCATGCCGAAGGCCTGCAGCACATCGGCATCCTGTCGGCCGACGAGCTGGCCGCGCTCAAGCGCGAACTGGCCACGCTGGCCGAGGATTTCCGCAGCGGTGCGTTCGTGCTGGATGAGCAGTACGAGGATTGCCACTCGGCGATCGAGGCGCGCCTGACTGAGCGCCTGGGCGATGCCGGGCGCAAGATCCACACCGGCCGCAGCCGCAACGACCAGATCCTGGTCGCCACCCGGCTGTGGCTCAAGGAAAAGCTGGCACGGGTGGCGGAGATCAGCCGCGAGGTGGCGAAAGTGGCGCTGGACCGCGCCGTCGCCGAACAGCAGCAGCCGCTGCCCGGTTACACCCACATCCAGCGCGCCGTGGTGTCCTCGGCCGGCATGTGGTGGGCGGGCTGGGCCGAGGCCTTCATCGACAACGCGGTGCGCGCCGCCGATACGCGCCGGTTGCTCGACTGCAATCCGCTGGGCACGGCGGCCGGTTACGGCGTCAACCTGCCGCTGGACCGCGAGCACACCACGCGTGCCCTTGGGTTCGCGCGCATGCAGGTCAGCCCGATCTACGCGCAGCTGTCGCGCGGCAAGTTCGAGCTGGCCGCGCTGGAGGCGCTGGGCGGGGCGACCCTGGACCTGCGCCGCATCGCCTGGGACCTGTCGCTGTTCACCACCGGCGAGTTCGCCTTCGTGGCGCTGCCGGCGCAGTACACCACCGGCAGTTCGATCATGCCCAACAAGCGCAACCCGGACGTGATCGAGCTGATGCGCGCCACCCACGCCAGCGTCGCCGCCGCGCGTACCGAGATCGAGCAGCTGCTGTCGCTGCCGTCGGGCTACCACCGCGACCTGCAGGCGTCCAAGGGCGCGATTTTCCATGGCTTCGGCCGCGGGCTGTCGGCGCTGGAGCTGCTGCCGGCACTGTTGTCCAACCTGGACTGGCGCGACGACAACATCCGCGCCGCCATCGATTCGGGCATGTATGCCACCGACGTGGCGGTCGAGGCGGCACTGGCCGGCGTACCGTTCCGTGACGCCTACAAGGCCGCGGCCGCGGCGGCGGACACGGCCGGGCAGGGGCGCACGCCCGAAGGCAGCCTTGCCGCGCGGGTGTCGCCGGGCGCGGCCGCCGACCTGCGGCTGGACGAACTGCAGGCGCGCTGGGCGGCATTGCAACCGTAGGTGCCGGGCTCGCCCGGCACGGGGCCTGGCCGGAGGTCCGCATGCGGGGCAAGCCCCGCATCTACAGGTGCCGCGCAGGTGCCGGGCTCGCCCGGCACGGGGTTTGGCCGGGAGGTCCGCATGCGGGGCAAGCCCCGCATCTACAGGTGCCGCGTAGGTGCCGGGCTTGCCCGGCACGGGGCATCGCCGGGAAGGCCGCATGCGGGGCAAGCCCCGCATCTACGTTGCCGCGCAGGTGCCGGGCTTGCCTGGCACGCGGTTTTGCCGGGAAGGCTGCATGCGGGGCAAGCCCCGCATCTACAGGTGCCGCGCAGGTGCCGGGCTCGCCCGGCACGGGGTTTGGCCGGGAGAGCCGCATGCGGGGCAAGCCCCGCATCTACAGGTGCCGCGCAGGTGCTGGGCTTGCCCGGCACGGGGCATCGCCGGGAAGGCTGCATGCGGGGCAAGCCCCGCATCTACGTTGCCGCGTAGGTGCCGGGCTCGCCCGGCACGGGGTTTGGCCGGAAAGGCCGCATGCGGGGCAGACCCGCATCCACATGCGATTGCCGGTTGGTTGGAAACGAAAGCATCCCCCACATCTGCCGCGCGGCAGTGCAACATCCGCGACGGGACTTCGTGTCATGGAGAACAACGTGAAGCTGTACCTGGTGATGGCCCTGCGCAAGCCGACGTTCGACGCGGGCGTGATCGAACCGCACAGGGCGTTCCTCGATGCGCTGCGCGCGCAGGGGCGGCTGCACCTGACCGGCGGCTTCGGCGACGGCAGTGGCGGCGCCTACGTGTTGTGCAACGTCGACGACCTGGCGCAGGCACGTGCCATCGTCGCCACCGATCCGCTGGTCCTGCAGGACTGCTCGGACCTGACCGTCCATGAATGGAACACGCGTTGAGCCCATGAACGACACCGCGCCTTCGCCGTTCGCCGAGCAGCCGCTGCCGCCGTGGCGGCGCGCGGTGCTCAAGGTCGGCAGCAGTCTGCTGGCCGCCGATGGCGGCGGCCTGACCCCGCGCTTCGCGCTGGGGCTGGCGCAGTTCGTCTCGGCCAACCTGGTGGCCGGCCGCGAGGTGGTCATCGTCTCCTCGGGCGCGGTCGCCGCCGGCCGCGCGATCGTGCCGAAGGTGGCCGAGGCCGGCGCGACCATGGCCGCGCGGCAGGCGCTTGCCGCGCTCGGCCAGGCGCAGCTGATCGCGCTGTGGCAACGCTTCTTCGAGCGCCCGGTGGCGCAGGTGCTGCTCACCCACGACGACCTGCGCAACCGCCGCCGCTACCTCAACGCGCGCGCCACCCTCAACGAGCTGCTGGCGCTGGGCGCGTTGCCGGTGGTCAACGAGAACGACACCGTTTCGGTGGACGAGCTGAAGCTGGGCGACAACGACAACCTGGCGGCCATCGTCGCCGCGCTGGTCGATGCCGACGCGCTGTTCATCGCCACCGATATCGACGGGCTGTACACCGCCGATCCGCGCCGCGACCCGCAGGCGCAGCCAATCGACGAGGTCGTCGAACTGAACGCCGCGGTGATGGCGATGGCCGGCGGCAGCGGCAGCGCGGTCGGCACCGGCGGCATGTTGACCAAGCTGCAGGCCGCGGCCAAGGCCGGCGCCGCCGGCATCGATACCCTCCTGTTCAACGGCCGCAGTGGCGAGGTGGTACGCGGCCTCGCGCAGGGCCGGCTGCGCGGCACCCGGCTGCACGCGGGGCGCTCGCGTATCGCCGCGCGCAAGTACTGGCTGCGGCATGCGCCGGTCGAGCCGGGGGCGATCCTGGTCGACGCGGGTGCGGCGCGTGCGCTGCGCGAGAACGGCGCCTCGCTGCTGCCCGGCGGCGTGGTCGATGCGCTGGGCGAGTTCCGCCGCGGCGACATGATCGAAGTACGGGTGGACGGCGAGGGCGGTGCGTCCTGCGTGGCGCGTGGCATCAGCCAGTACTCGGCACTGGACCTGCGCCGCATCGGCCGCCGCCACACCCGCGAGATCGAGGCCATCCTCGGCTACACCTATGGCGACAACGTGATCCACCGCGACGACCTGGTGCTGCTGCCATGACCGCGCCGGCCTACGCCCGCGGCAGCCGGCACCGGTCCGCATCCTCCCGGGAGCAGTACGCATGACCGACATCAAGACCCTCGCCGAGCAGTGCCGCGACGCCTCGCAGGTGCTGGCGCGCCTTTCCAGCGATGCACGGCGCGCACTGCTGGCGTCGATGGCCGATGCGCTCGATGCCGATGCCGGCGCCATCCTCGCCGCCAATGCGCGCGACCTGCAGGCCGCGCGCGACAAGGGCGTGGGCACGGCGATGCTCGACCGGCTCGCCCTGGACCGGCAGCGCCTGGCCGGCGTGGCCAACGCCCTGCGCGAGGTTGCCGCGCTGCCGGATCCGGTCGGCCAGGTGACCCGCGACGACACGCGGCCCAACGGCATCCGCGTGCAGAGGGTGCGCGTGCCGCTGGGGGTGATCGCGATGATCTACGAGGCGCGCCCGAACGTGACCGCCGACGCCGCGGCGCTGTGCATCAAGGCCGGCAACGGCGTGATCCTGCGCGGCGGCTCGGAGGCGATCCATTCCAATACCGCGATCGCCGCCGCGCTCAAGCGTGCGCTGCGCGGGGCCGGGGTACCCGATGCCGCGCTGACCCTGGTGGAGGACCTGCGCCGCGAGACCATGTTGGAACTGCTGCAGCTCAACGACATCGTCGACCTGGCGATCCCGCGCGGTGGCGAGGGCCTGATCCGCTTCGTCGCCGAACATGCGCGGGTACCGGTGATCAAGCACTACAAGGGCGTGTGCCACCTGTACGTGGACGACAGCGCCGACCTGCAACTGGCGCTGGGCCTGCTGGTCGACGGCAAGGTATCGCGTCCGGCGGCGTGCAATTCGCTGGAGACCCTGCTGGTGCATGCCGACATCGCGCCGCGCTTCCTGCCGCTGGCGGCCGACGCGCTGCGCGCACGCGGGGTCGAACTGCGCGGCGATGCCGCCACCCGCGCGCTGGTCGCCGGCGTGGCGCCGGCGGACGAGGCCGACTACGCGGCCGAGTACCTGGACCTGATCCTGGCGATACGGGTGGTCGATTCGCTGGATGCGGCGATCGCCCATGTCCGCCGGCATACTTCCGACCACACCGAAGTCATCGCCACCGGCGACCCGGCCCACGCCGACGCCTTCGTGCACGCCCTGCGCTCGGCGGTGGTGATGGTCAACGCTTCGTCGCGCTTCTCCGACGGCGGCGAACTGGGGCTGGGCGCGGAAATCGGCATCTCCACCACACGCCTGCACGCCTACGGCCCGATGGGCCTGGAGGCACTTACCGTGGAGCGTTTCGTGGTGCGTGGCGACGGCCAGGTCAGGGGATGAAAGCCAGGAACCCGTGAGGCGCAGCCAGGAACGAGGCAGGGTCCGTCCCTGCTTCTGCGTCCTCTCGTTCCCTGTTCCCCCAACCGGTTCCTAGCTCCAATGGTCCTCGAGCTGCTGTGGCTTGCACGCGAACCATGCCGCGACCAGCAGCACCAGTGAACACAGCATCAGGAAGGCGAACGACCCGGCCCAGCCGCCGCTGAGGCCATGCAGCCAGCCGAACAGCAGTGGCCCGAGGCAGGCCAGGCTGTAGCCCACGCCCTGCATGAAGCCCGACAACGCGGCCGAGCCGGCGGGGGTGCGCGTGCGCAGGTTGATCAGGGTCAGCCCCAGTGGGAACGTCGACGGGCCCAGCCCGGCGATCACCACCCACAGCCACGGCGCCTGCATTGGCGCCCACAGCAGGCCGGCGAAGGCGACGGCATTGAGGCCGACCACCAGCATCGCGATCGGGAACGGATTGCGCATGCGCACCGCCAGCGCCGGCACCAGCAGCGACGGCAGCAGGCCGATGGCCGAATACAGCGCGACCATGACCCCGCCAAAGGCCTCGCTCGCGCCGGCCTCGACCATCACCTTGGGCAGCCAGGTGAACAGCGAATAGGTACCCAGCGACGTCATGCCGAACATCAGCGCCATGCCCCAGCCCAGCGGGGTCTTCCACACCCGTCCCGGCGCGTGCGCCACGGCGGCGTCCGCGCTGTGCCGGGGCCGCGGCGTGCGCCGCGCCAGCAACACCCAGGGCAACAGCGCGGCCAGCGACAGCAGCGACCACATGCCCAGCGAGACGCGCCAGTCGAAACGGTCGGCCACCGGCACCGCGAGCAGTGCGGGGACCATCGTGCCGGCCTGCAGCACGGTGATGTAGAGCGTGCTCAAGGTGCCGACGCGGTCGGCGAAGTAACGCTTGACCAGCGGCGGCACCACCACGTTGCCGATGCCCATGCCGGCCAGTGCCACCGCCGAGCCGGCCAGCAACATGCCGACGCCGCCGGCGCTGGCGCGCAGCAGCAGGCCGGCGGTGGCCAGCAGCATGGTCAGTACCGCGGTGCGTTCCAGTCCGATCCGGCGGATCAGGCGCGGCGTGCCCAGGGCGAACGCGGCGAACGCGGCCGTGGGCATCATGCCGAGCACCCCGGTCATGGTGCTGCCGAAATCGAACAGGTGGCCCAGGCGGTCCAGCAGTGGCGTCAGCGAAGTGACCGCGCTGCGCAGGTTGGCCGCCACCAGGATGATGGCGGCGAAGGCGAGCAGGCGGCCCTTCAGCAGCGAAGGCCGTGGTGCCGTGGACGCGGGATTGGACATTGCGTGGCTCCGGCGCGGACAGGACGCGACCGCGCGGTCCGCGGAATGACGAAAGGAACCGCCGGGAGTGATTCCCGGCGTCGCCGCGCGATGGCGCGGCGGGTTCGCAAGGGCGAAAAGACGAAAGCCGGCACAAGGCCGGCTTCTGTCGAACTGGTCGGGGAGACAGGATTCGAACCTGCGACCTCTACGTCCCGAACGTAGCGCTCTACCAGACTGAGCTACACCCCGAAGGAGCCGCCTATGATAGCGGCGAGGCAGGGTGCGTGCAACTGTTTTCATTGCCGCCGCGGGGCTGTCGCCAGGCGTCCGGCACCGTGCCCGGCGGCGGTGCTTGGCCCACGAAAAAGCCCGGCCGACGTTGCCGTCGGCCGGGCTTGCGTGTTTCGACCTTTGGTCGGGGAGACAGGATTCGAACCTGCGACCTCTACGTCCCGAACGTAGCGCTCTACCAGACTGAGCTACACCCCGCGAAGGAGGCGGAAAGATACTCCCCGGCACGCATTCTTGCAATACCGCGGGCGTGTTTTGCTATCGCTTTTCTTCGATCCTGCGCTGTTCGCGGGCTTCGAACCACATGCCGTTGAGGATGGCGGCGGTGGAGGCCAGGCCGACGCCGAGAATCCAGGCGAAATACCACATGGGGGAACTCCTTGGTGTGTCGTTGTCAGTAGGCGTTGGGGTTGTCGCCCATTTCCTGCAGCGTGGTCTTGCCCTTGAGCACGCGGTACACCCAGATGGTGTAGGCGATGACGATGGGCAGCAGCAGCACCGTGGCCAGCAGCATGATCCACAGGGTCAGGTGGCTGGACGAGGCATCCCAGGCAACCAGGCTGGAGTCGGGCTGGCTGGAGGACGGCAACAGGAACGGGAAGGCCGCGAAGCCCACGGTGAGGATGATGCCGGCGATCGACGTCCCCGAGGCGATGAACGCAAGTCCACCGCGGCGCCTGCGCAGCAACACCGCCGCGGCGAGCGCGCCGAGCAGGCCGGCCGCCGGCGCCAGCAGCGTGGCCGGCATGCTGGAATAATTGTGCAGCCAGCCACCGGCGGCGGTGATCTCCACGCTCTTGAGCAGCGGGTTGCTGGCGCCGTCGGTGACCAGCGGCGAGGTGATCGCATAGCCGGGCAGGCCCAGCGCCACCCACGCGCCGCCGGCGGCGAACAGCGCGAAGCTGACCAACGCGGCGATGCTGCCCAGGCGCGCGGAGCGTTCGGCCACCGGACCGTCGGTCTTGAGCACCAGCATCGACGCGCCGTGGGCGACCAGCATGGCCACGCTGAGCAGGCCGGCCAGCAGGGCGAACGGGGTCAGCAGGCCGAAGAAGCTGCCGGTGTAGAACACGCGCTGGCTGTCGTCGAAGTGGAACGGCACGCCGAGCAGCACGTTGCCCACGGCCACGCCCATGATCAGCGCCGGCACGAAGCCGCCGATGAACAGCGCGCGATCCCAGTTGTCGCGCCATGCCTGGCTCTGCAGCTTGCCGCGGTACTTGAAGCCGACGGGGCGCAGGATCAGCGCGAACAGGATCACGAACATCGCCAGGTAGAAGCCGGAGAAGCTGACCGCGTACAGCGGCGGCCACGCGGCGAAGATCGCGCCGCCGCCCAGGATCAGCCACACCTGGTTGCCTTCCCATACCGGGCCGACCGTGTTGATCACCAGCCGGCGTTCCTCGTCGGTCCTGGCCACGAACGGCAGCAGCGTGCCCACGCCCAGGTCGAAACCGTCCATCACCGCGAAACCGACCAGCAGCACGCCCAGCAGCAGCCACCAGATCACGCGCAGCGTGGTGTAGTCCAGAAGAATGAAATCCATGAGTGTGCTCCTGCCTCAGGCCTGGCCGGCGGCATGGTGGGAAACGGACGGCTGCGGCGCGGGCAGGGCGTCGCCCGGGCCCTTGCGGATGGCCTTCAGCATCAGCTTGATCTCGATGATCATCAGTACCGTGTACAGGGCCACGAACCCGGCCAGGGTCAGCACGATCTGGTGCAGGGCCAGGCCCGAGGCGGCGTAGAAGGTGGGCAGCACGCCTTCCACCGCCCACGGCTGCCGCCCGTACTCGGCGATGAACCAGCCGCATTCGATCGCGATCCACGGCGCCGGCAACGTCCACAGTGCGATCTTCAGGAAGGTGCGCTTGTCCTGGAAGTTGTGGCGGCAGGAGTAGTAGAACGCCACCGCGAAGAAGGCGATCAGGTAGAAGCCCAGGCCGGCCATCACCCGGAACGTCCAGAACAGCGGCAGGACCCGCGGCACGGTATCCATGGCCGCCTGCGAGATTTCCTGCGGCGTGGCGTTGAGGATGTCGTCGCGGTAGCGCTTGAGCAGCAGGCCATGGCCCAGGTCCTGCCAGTGCCGGTCGAACATTTCCCGCGCCTCGCGGTCGTTCTTGTTGGCGCGGATGCGTTCCAGCGCGCCGTAGGCCAGCTGGCCGCCGCGGATGCGGTGTTCGGCGCGCTCGACCAGCTCCAGGATGCCGGGGATCGGCTGGTCCAGCGAGCGGGTGGCGATTAGCCCCATCAGGTAGGGAATCTTGATCGCGTAGTCGTTCTGGTGGGTCTGCTGGTTGGGAATGCCGAAGGCGGTGAAGTCGGCCGGGGCGCGCTCGGTCTCCCACATCGCCTCGATGGCGGCCAGCTTCATCTTCTGGTGCTCGTTGGCGGCATAGCCGCTCTCGTCGCCGAGCACCACCACCGACAGCGAGGACAGCAGGCCGAACGCGGCGGCCACCGCGAACGAGCGGCGGGCGACGTCATGGTGGCGGTTGCGCAGCAGGTAGAAGGCGCTGATCGACATGACGAACACCGCGCCGGTGACGTAGCCGGCCGACACCGTGTGCACGAACTTGGCCTGCGCCACCGGGTTGAACAGCACCGCCATGAAGTCCACGACTTCCATGCGCATGGTTTCGGGGTTGAACACCGCCCCGACCGGGTTCTGCATCCAGCCGTTGGCGATCAGGATCCACAGCGCCGACAGGTTGGTGCCCAGTGCCATCAGCCAGGTCACGGTCAGGTGCTGGACCCTGCTCAGGCGACCCCAGCCGAAGAAGAACAGGCCGATGAAGGTGGCTTCCAGGAAGAACGCCATCAACCCTTCGATGGCCAGCGGCGCACCGAAGATGTCGCCCACGTAATGGCTGTAGTAGGACCAGTTCATGCCGAACTGGAACTCCATCACGATGCCGGTACCCACGCCCATGGCGAAGTTGATGCCGAACAGCACGCCCCAGAACAACGTCATCCGGCGCCAGACGTCCTTGCCGGTCATGACATAGACGCTTTCCATGATCGCGATCAGGAACGAAAGCCCCAGCGTGAGCGGGACGAAGAGGAAGTGGTACATCGCGGTGAGCGCGAACTGCAGCCGCGACAGTTCTACGACGGTCGTATCGATCATGGCCTGGCTACCTTGCGGATTGCGTGCATCATGGGGGAGTGAAGGGGGAGTGGTCGTGAATTTTCAATAATGAATGGTGATCCCGCCCTTGACCTGGATCAATGCGACATGGCGTCGCAGCGGTGAACGTGCCGCGCGCGCGGATGCGATCATGCACGTTCCGGCGAATCGATTCCCTCCTGCAGGTTGCCCGTCTTGAGTGAAGTTTCCCCCCCGGCCGACGCCGCCCGCCAACGGCGCCGCCGGCACCAGCAATGGCTGACCGCGCTGGCCGGCGCGGCGCGCGGGCAGCAGCGGGTCGCGGCGCTGGCCGCCTGCCTGTCCGGCGCCCTGCTGGTGGCGCAGGCCGGGGCGATCGCCTGGCTGATCCAGGCCGTGCTGGTCGAACACCGTCCGCTGGCATCGCTTGCGCAGGTGTTCGCCGCGCTGGCGCTGGTCCTGCTGCTGCGCAGCGCGCTGGGCGGGCTGGCGCAGAAAGCGGCCGGCGAAGTGGCCGACGCCGCGCGGCTGGCGTTGCGCGAGCAGGTCTACCGGCGCCTGCTCGGCCGCGGGCCGCTGTGGCTGCGGCGCCAGCGCAGCGGCGAGCTGGGCGAGCTGCTGCTCGCCCATGGCGATGCCATCGAGGGCTACTACGCCGGGTTCCAGCCGGTCCGGGCCGAAGTGATGGTGGTGCCGCTGCTGATCGTGGCGGCCGTGGCCTGGGTCGACTGGACGGTGGCGCTGATCCTGCTGTGCACCGGGCCGTTGGTGCCGGTGTTCATGATGCTGGTGGGGCTGGGCGCGGAAGCCGCCGGCCGCGAGCAGTTGCAGGAGCTGGCGCGCATGGGCGGGCACTTCGCCGACCGCATCAAGGGGCTTGGCCTGTTGCGCCTGTATGGGCGCGGCGAGGACGAGCTGGCCGGCATCGCCACCGCGGCCGAGGGCGTGCGCGTGCGCACGATGAAGGTGCTGCGCATCGCTTTCCTGTCCTCCACCGTGCTCGAGTTCTTCGCCTCGGTGAGCGTGGCGATGGTGGCGCTGTACCTGGGGCTGAGCTACCTAGGGATGCTGTCGCTGCATGCCACGGTGCCGACGCTGGGCGCGGGCGTGTTTTGCCTGCTGCTGGCGCCGGAGTTCTATGCGCCGCTGCGGCGGTTGGCCGCGCATTACCATGACCGCGCCAACGCGCTGGCGGCCGCTACCGAGGTCGAGCGCCTGCTCGACGGCGGCGACCCGACGGCGGCGGATGCCACCGCGCCCGCGCCGCCCGCGCGGGTGCCGGAACCGGCCCAGGCGCGGGCGGCGCTGCTGGTGGCGTCGTCGCTGGTGCTGCGTCCCATCGGCGCGGGTCACGACGTGGTGGCGGATTTCTCGCTGGACATCGATGGCGGGCAGCGCCTGGCCCTGGTCGGGCCCAGCGGCAGCGGCAAGAGCACCGTGCTGGAGGCGCTGGCGGGCTGGCTGCCGCCGCGGGGGGGGCGCATCGTGCTGCGTGACGGCGCGCGCGTGGGTTACGCCGGGCAGCGCCCGTACTTGTTCCACGGTTCCATCGCCGACAACCTGCGCCTGGCCGACCCGGGCGCCAGCGACGCGCGGCTGCGCGCGGTGGCCGAGGCCGCGCAGGTGATGCGCTTCGCCGCACAGTTGCCGCAGGGGCTGGATACGGTGATCGGCGAGCGCGGTTTCGGCCTGTCCGGCGGCGAGGCCCGCCGCATCGGGCTGGCGCGGCTGCTGCTGCGTGATCCCGACCTGCTGCTGCTGGACGAGCCCACCGCTTTCCTGGATCCACGGACCGAGGCCGACCTGCTGCAGTCGCTGGCCTGCTTCACCCGTGGCCGCGCGGTGCTGATGGCCACCCACAGCGCAGCGGCGATGCAATGGGCCGATCGGGTGGTGCGGCTGGATGAGGCGGTGCGCGCATGAGCGGCGGCGATTCCCTGCGCGCGGTGTTCGCCCGGCATCGCGGCCGCCTGTTGCTGGCGGTGATGCTGCTGCTGGTGACGATGCTGGCCGGCGTCGGCCTGCTGGGGCTGTCCGGTGGGTTCCTGACCGCCGCGGCGCTGGCCGGGGCGCTGGGCGCCGGCGCCACCTTCAACTTCTTCTCGCCGTCGGCGGGGATCCGCGCATTGACCTTCGTGCGCATCGTCTCGCGTTACTTCGAGAAGCTGGTCGGCCACGACGCGACCCTGCGCATCGCCCGCGACCTGCGGGTCTGGTTCTTCCGGCGCGCGTTGCCGCTGGCGCCGGCGCGCCTGGGGGGCACGCGCACCGGCGAACTGCTGGCGCGGTTGATGTCCGACATCGGCGAAGTGGATGGCCTGCTGGTGCGGGCGGTGGGGCCGCTGCTGGCGCTGGCCGGCATCGCGCTGGCCAGC
Organism: Stenotrophomonas sp. Steno-Z10-HUANG; assembly: GCF_056393075.1. NCBI lineage: Bacteria > Pseudomonadati > Pseudomonadota > Gammaproteobacteria > Lysobacterales > Lysobacteraceae > Stenotrophomonas > Stenotrophomonas sp. Steno-Z10-HUANG. The sequence goes on along the minus strand of NZ_JBWJPA010000002.1, from coordinate 280,215 downwards.
ATCGCCGTGGCCGCCAGCATCCATTGGCCCGCGGCCGCGCTGTTGCTGCTGCTGTCGCTGCTGGTCGGCATCGGCGTGCGGTTGCTGGCCGTGCGCCGCGGCGATGCCGGTGAGGCCGCGCGCGCGCGGCATCGTGCGCGGCTGCGTACGCTCGCCTACGAAGGCCTGGAGGGCGCAGCCGACCTTGCCGCGCTGGAGGCGCGCGACGCCTGGTGCGCGCGCGTCGACGCCGCCGCGCGCCAGCTTGGCGGCGACGACCACCGCCGCCGCGGCCGGCTGATCGCCGGCAACATGCTTCACTCGGCCTGCGCCGGGCTGGGCCTGCTGGCGATGCTGTGGCTGGCGCTTTCCGCCTTCCAGGACGGCAAGGTGACGGCGCCGCTGGCCGCCACGCTGGTGTTCCTGACCGTGGCACTGCTGGAAGTCGCCGCCGGCTGCGGGCTAGCCTGGCAGGCGCTGCAGTCGGCGCGCGTATCGGCCGGGCGGCTGCAGGCCATCGTCGACCAGCCGCCCTCGGTATCCGACCCGGCGCGGCCGCGCCCGCTGCCGGCACCGCCGGCCACGCTGTCGTTCGAGCAGGTGGTGTTCGCCTGGCCTGGCGAGTCCCGGCGCCTGCTCGATGGCATCGACCTGCAACTGCGGCCCGGCGAACGCATCGCCATCGGTGGTGACAGCGGTTGCGGCAAGACCACGTTGTCGGCGCTGTTGCTGCGCCTGTGGGATCCGCAGGCGGGTGCGGTGCGCTGGGGCGGGGTCGACCTGCGCGACGTCGCCCAGGCCGATTGGCATCGGCATGTCGCCTGGCTGCCGCAGGGCGCGCCGGTGTTCGCCGGCAGCATCGCCGACAACCTGCGGCTGGGCCAGCCGCTGGCCGACGACGCACGGCTGTGGGCGGTGCTCGAACAGGTACGGCTGGGCGACTGGGCGCGCCGCCAGGGCGGGTTGGCGGCGTGGGTCGGCGAGAACGGCGCCACCCTGTCCGCGGGCCAGGCGCGGCGCCTGGCGTTGGCGCGTGCGCTGCTGCGCGACGCGCCGTTGATGGTGCTGGACGAGCCGACCGAAGGTCTGGACGTGGATACCGCCGACGCGCTGCTGGTCGACATGGCGGCCGCCTTGGGCCCGCGCAGCCTGCTGATGATCACCCACGGGCATCTGCCCGACGGGGTAGTGCACCGCCAGTACCGGTTGCAGCGCGGGCGCCTGTTGCCCGTGGACGGCGGGGCGCAGGGCTGAGGCCGGCGCAGGGATCGCGCCGGCCAGTACCGCCGGCGCGCCGCGGCGCGCGCGCGATATCTCGCTCCGGGGCATGCCGTGGCGGTCTTGCGCGGCACGCCGCGCGGAGGGATGACCGGTGCTCTGCGCATGCGGGGACCTGGCTGTGGTCATCGATAGCGCGTGCCGTCGACCGTGGGGGGCGGAAGTTGGGGGCGCCGGTCGTGGGGCGCGGTGCTGGCGGCGGCGGGTTCGCGTACGCGCAGGAAGCGCGCGAAGCGCGGCAGGCCGTTGCGGGTCAAGCCGTTGTAGCGGTAGGTGACCAGGCTGCCGATCGCGGGCGGCGCCATGCGCTGGGCATCCTTGAAGCCGCTGCCGATGCGGAAGCGGGCGCCGTCGGCGCGCTCCACCAGCAGCGCGCCGAGCAGGCCGGCGTACTTGCCCTTGCCGGGCAGGTGTGCGACCACCCGCGCGTCGGCATCGTTCCAGGATTTGAGCTTGAGCAGGCCGGTACTGCGGCCGGCGATGTAGTGGTTGTCCTGGTGATGCAGCATCAGCCCTTCGCCGCCGGCCGCCACGATGGCGGTCAGATGGCGGTGCAGTGCGCGGGTGTCGGCGATGCGCTGTTGCGGAACCAGCGCCAGGGTCGGCGAGGCGGCCTTTTCGACGAGGGCGCGCAGCGCCGCCAGGCGCTGGCTGAAGGTGCCGCCGTGCCCGGGCAGGTCGAAGACCATCAGCCGCAGGCTTCGCCAGTCATCCGCGTCGGGCGGATAGCGGCGCACGCTGCTGCTGGCGTGTTCGAAGCGGCCGCGCCCTGCCCACAGCTCGCCGTCCAGGGGCTGCGGCGGCCAGCCGCGGGTGAATCCGTCGGGGGCGTCGATGCGGTGGCCGGCGCGGGTCCACAACGCGTGCCCGTCCCAGCGCGCGCGGACACCGTCGAGCTTCTCGCTGACCCAGTAGCGGGAGACGTCCGGCCCGTCGCGCCACTGGCTGGCCAGCATCGGTGAAGGCACCGCCGCTGCCTCGGTGCGGGGCAGCAGCAACAGGTACAGCAGCAGGGTCCACAGGCGGCGCATGCTGGCTCCAGGAATGACTGGAGTAACAGCGTGCGCGCGGCGCAGGGGATGGTTGGATCGGGCGCGGCGCCGGCAGGGTGTAGGGACCTGCCACGCCGCAGCGTGGGTCAGGAACCGGGCAGGGAGTCCAGGAAACCGCGCACGGCTGGGCCGTAGCGGTTGTAGTCCACCAGGAACGCATCATGGCCCTGCGGCGAGTCCATGCCGATGAACTGGGCGTCGGCGCCACCGGCGCGCAGGCCGTCGGCGATCTGCTGCTGCTGCTCGACCGGAAACAGGATGTCGGTGTTGGCACCGATGGCCAGCGCGCGCTGCACGTGGATCTTCGCCAGCCCGGCCATGACGTCGCCGGCGCCGTACTCGGCCAGGTCGAACCAGTCCATCGCGCGGCCCAGGTACAGGTAGCAGTTGGGGTCGAAACGGCGCACGAAGCGGCGCGCGTGGCCTTCGAGGTAGCTTTCCACCTGGAACTCGAGGCCGAACGGATCGTCGTCGCCCTGCTCCGAATCCAGCCGCACCCGGCCGAAACGCCCGTCCCATTCCAGCGCCGAGCGGTAGGTGATGACGCCCAGCTTGCGCGCCATGCGCATGCCCGATTCCGGGTAATGGGCGTCGTCGTAGTCGCCGCCGTTCCAGGCCGGGTCGAGGCGGATGGCCTCGCGCTGCAGCGAGCGGATCGCGATGGAGAAGGGCAGCGCCTGCGCGCTGCCGGAAATGTTGATGTGGGTGCGGGCGATGCCCGGATGCTGCAGCAGCAGCGCCAGTGCGGTCATGCCGCCCATCGAGTTGCCGACCAGGCAGGCCAGCTGTTGGATCCCGAGCGCGCGCACCACCTCGGCCGCGGCGTTGGCGATGTCCTCCACCGACAACTCCGGGAACGACAGCCGGTAGGGCCGGCCGGTCGCCGGGTCCAGCGACGCCGGGCCGGTGGAGCCCTTGCAACTGCCCAGCGAGTTGACGCAGACCACGAACCAGCGCCCGGTATCGATCGGCTTGCCGGGGCCGAGCATGGGCTCCCACCAGCCGGGCGCGGGGTTGCCGGGATGGCTGGCGGCGTGGGCATCGGGCGACAGCCCGGTGACGATCAGGATGGCGTTGCCGGCATCGGCGGCCAGCGTGCCCCAGGTTTCGTAGGCGATGCGCGCGCCGTGCAGCTGGCCGCCGCGCTTCATCGGGAACGGCGAGGCCAGAGCGTGGAAGCGGCTGCCTTCGGGGATGAACTCGGTCATCGGCCGATTCTACCGGCCGTGTGCCGATACGGGGATGGCAGGCGATGCCCCGGCGTTATCAGGGCATGCGCCGTGGTTACCACGGCCGTGGGCAATGCCGCCGCTGCAACCGCCACGGGGCGGCGCCAGCAGCCGGAACGACAGGGCGGGCGCCGCGGGTTGGCTGCCGGGGCGGGCCGGGCTCAGCGGGCGTGATCGTCGCGCCTGGACAGCCAGCCGTGGATCAGCCCGGCCTGGAAGAACCGCACCGGGGGCTGGAAACCACCCGCGGCGATGAGCGCGGCGATCTGCTCCGGCGGCAGTATCCCGACGTCCCGGGCATAGGCATCGCGCATGCATTGCATGGCGTCGGCGGAAACCTCGGCCGCGGCCATCATGTTCATCCATGCGCGCAGGAGCACGTCGTAGGCGGGCGACTGCACGTCCGCGGCCAGGTCGGAGCTGGCGAGGATTGCACCCGGCGCGAGCCGGTGCGCGATTTCCCGGAAGAAGCCGGTGCGGACCGTCGTATCGAGAATGAACTGGGAGACCAGGAAGCAGGTGGCCGCGTCGAAGCGGCCGCTGTCGGGCAGCGATTCCAGGTAGCCCTCATGGAAGTGGCAGCGCGCCGACAGGTTCTCCCTCGCGGCGGCCTGGCGGCACAGGGCGAGCATCGCGCCGGAAGGTTCCACCGCGGTGAACTGCCAGCCGGGGTGGTTGCGGGCCAAATGCAGCAGTTCCGCGCCGGTACCGGCCCCGACACAGAGGATGCGGGCATCCGCGGGCAGGGCGGCGAAGGCCGAATCCAGCAGCAGGTGCAGGCAGTCGCGGATCGGGTGGGTCCTGGCCCACTGCGCGTCGTAGCCGGCTGCCTGCTGGTCGAACAGTCGCGTGATCTCGTCCTGGTTCACGGCCTGCGCGCCTGCGGCCGGGTCACGGTTGGCCGAGCGTGATCCGCAGCGGTCCGCTCGCGGGCAGGGCGACCCTGACCGGTAGCGACTCCACGTCACCGTCCTGGCGCATCGCGGTGCCGCTGGCGGACAGCCGCGCGAACACCTCGACCTCGCCCAGCGCGGAAAGCTTCTGCGTGGGCATCGGGCTGTCGGCGTCGTCCAGGGTGACGGTGAGCGGCCCGGCCTGCGCCGGATGCCGCTCGACCGCGACCGGCATCGGCGGGCCACCGGGGACCCGGGCGATGACGAACACGGTGTCCTTGCCGGTGGCGGTGCGGGCCTGCAGCGACGGCGACAGCGTGACCTCGACGGTGATCGCATGCGCGCCGGCGGCACCGCTGGCCGCGGCGGGCGTGGACGGCGGCATGCCGGCGTCGGCGCGGGCGGCGTCGATCTGTTCGCGCAACGCGGCGGCGGCGTTGGGATCCAGCCGCGGCAGCAGGCTTTCCCAGGTGCGCACGGCGGCTTCGTTGTCGCCACGCTGGCGCTGCACGATGCCGGTGAGCCAGAGCGCGCGCTGGTTGTCCGGCGCCACCTTGCGGGCACGTTGCAGCCATGCCACACCGGTGTCGTCGAACAGCATCTTCGGATGCGCGCGGGCGCGCGCCTGCGCGGCTTCGACCAGCAGTTCCGGCTGGTCGGGATCCAGCTTCAACGCGCGCTCGAACGAGGCGGCGGCCTCGGCCACGCGCCCGAGTTCGAGCTCCGAACGTGCCAGCAGGACCCAGCCTTCGGCGCGCTCGGGGTGCGCTTCCAGCACCGTGCGCAACTGGGCGACCGCCTGCTCGAGGGTCTGCGGTGGCGCGGCATCCGGCGCCTGCAGCGCCGCCGGCGTGCCCAGCCACAGGTACAGGCCCACGGTGGCCACCGCCATGGCGCCGGCCAGGGTGCCCCAGATCGCGCGCTTGCCGGCGCGCAGCAGCGGCCACAGCATGGCGCCGCCGGCGACGGCGGCCAGCAGCGCGGCCAGCGACAGAAATACCGCTTTCACCATTCGCGTTCGTCCTGGTTCGCATCGTCGGCCGCAGGCGCGGGCAGGGCGCGGCCGCGCCGCTTCACATGCGCGTAGAGCAGCCCCGCGCCAGCCAGCAGCAGCACGCCCGGGCCCAGCCACAACAGCAGGGTGCTGCCTTCCATGCGCGGGCGATAGAGCACGAATTCGCCGTAGCGTTCGACCAGGAACTGCTTGATCTGTGCATCGCTGCGGCCTTCGCGCATCAGGTTCAGCACTTCGCGGCGCAGGTCGTGGGCGATCTGCGCGTTGGAGTCGGCCAGCGACTGGTTCTGGCACTGCACGCAGCGCAGCTCGGCGGCCAGCGCGTGGAAGCGCGCCTCCTCGGCGCGGTCGCGGTACTGCAGCGGGGCCGGGTCGCCCATCGGCTGCGCCATCGCCAGCCACGGCAGGCACAGCGCCAGCAGCATGGCCAGCAGCCGCGTCATCGCGCGCGCTTCCCGCCAGCCCCGGCCTCGATCTTCTCCAGCGCCGGGATCAGCTGCCGGTCGAGTACGTCCTGGGTGATGGCGCCGCTGTACTTCCAGCGCACGATGCCGCTGCCGTCCACCAGGAAGGTTTCCGGCGCGGCGGCGATGCCCCAGTCCAGCGCGGTGCGGCCTTCCTCGTCGGCCAACACCACCATGTACGGGTTGCCCAGCTGCTCCAGCCAGCGCAGGGCGTCGGCGGGTGCGTCCTTCCAGTTGTAGCCGATCACGCGCACGCGCTTGGTCTCGGCGAAGCGGGTGAGGATCGGGTGTTCGTCACGGCAGGTCGGGCACCAGCTGCCCCACACGTTGAGCAGGTACGGCGCGCCACGCAGGTCGTGGCCGCTGACCTTGACGGTCGGGTCGTGCAGCACCGGCAGCGAGAAATCCGGTGCCGGCTTGCCGATCAGCGCCGACGGCAGGGTGTCGCGGTCGGGCCGGTCGGAACGGCTGACGCCATAGAGCATCAACCCGACCAGGCCGAGGAAGAACAGCGCGCCGATGATCAGCGCGACCGGCGGCAGGCGGTGGGGATTCGGATTGGAAGGCGTGTCGGACATCAGGGTTTCTCGGGCAGCCGGCGGAAGCGGCGGTCGACGGCGGTGACGAAGCCGCCCAGGGCCATCAGCAGCGCGCCCAGCCAGATCCAGCGGACGAAGGGCTTGACCTGCACGCGGACCGCCCAGGCACCATCGCCCAGCGACTCGCCGAGCGCAACATACACATCGCCGCCCAGCGCCGGATGGATGCCGGCCTCGGTCATCGGCATGCCGCCGCTGGCGTACATGCGTTTTTCCGGGTGCAGCAGCGCGACCTCGCGGTCGCCGCGGAACACACGCACGTGGCCGCGGTCGGAGTGGTAATTGGGGCCGTCGCTGGCATCCACGCCCTCGAATGCCAGGCGGTAGCCGCCGGCCTCGACCGTGCCGCCCGGCGCCAGCGCCACCTCATGCTGGATGCTCAGCGCCTCCACCAGCAGCGCGCCGACCAGGAACACGGCGATGCCGGCATGGGCGATCAGCATGCCCCAGGTTTCGGCGTTGGGGCGTCCGCCACCGCGCAGGCGCTGCCACAGCACGTACCCGGTGCCGGCCGCCACCCACGCCGCGGCGGCGATACCGGCGGCGGTCTTGAGCTTGCCCTGCGGTGCCATGAACCAGCCCACCACGCCCAGCAGCAGCGCCAGCACCGCCCAGGGCGTCAGCAGCGCAAGCGGCCGCAGCCCCTGCTCGCGCTGCCAGCGGGTCAGCGGGCCGAACGGCAGCAGCAGCACCAGCGGCGCCATCAGCAGCAGGAACAGCGTGCCGAAGTAGGGCGGTCCCACCGAGACCTTGCCCAGGTCCAGCGCGTCGGCCAGCAACGGATACAGCGTGCCCAGCAGCACCATGGCGCAGGCGCAGCTGAGCAGCAGGTTGTTGGCCAGCAGCAGGCCTTCGCGCGAATTGAGCGCGTAGGCGCGGCGCGGATCGGCCGGCCCGCCCATGGCCGGGGCCCGCAGCGCGTAGAGCAGCAGCGCGCCGCCGATCACCAGCGCCAGGAACACCAGGATGAACAGGCCGCGCGCGGGGTCGGCGGCGAACGAGTGCACGCTGGTGAGCACGCCCGAACGCACCAGGAAGGTGCCGAGCAGCGACAGTGCGAACGCGGTGATGGCCAGCAGCAGGGTCCAGCCGATGAACACGCCGCGCTTTTCCGTGGCGGCCTGCGAATGCAGCAGCGCCGCGCCGGCCAGCCAGGGCATGAAGCTGGCGTTCTCCACCGGGTCCCAGAACCACCAGCCGCCCCAGCCCAGTTCGTAGTACGCCCACCAGCTGCCCAGGGCGATGCCCAGGGTGAGGAAGGCCCAGGCCACGTTGGTCCACGGCCGGGTCCAGCGCAGCCAGCGCACGTCGATGTGGCCATCGAGCAGGGCGGCGACGGCGAAGGCGAACGGTACCGCGAACCCGACATAGCCCAGGTAGAGCATCGGCGGGTGGATGATCAGGCCGGGGTCCTGCAGCAGCGGGTTCAGGTCGCGGCCCTCGACCGGCGCCGGCAGCAGCCGCTCGAACGGGTTGGAGGTGAACAGCAGGAAGGCCAGGAAGCCCACGCTGATCAGGCCCATCACCGCCAGCACCCGCGCCATCACCACCGGCGGCAGGCGCCGCGAGAACCCGGCCACCGCCGCGGTCCACAGCGCCAGCACCAGGGTCCACAGCAGCAGCGAGCCCTCGTGCGCGCCCCACACCGCCGAATAACGGTAGATCACCGGCAGCAGCGAATTGGAGTTCTCGGCCACGTAGCGCAGCGAGAAATCCTGGCGCACGAAGGCCAGGGTCAGCACCACGAACGCGCCCAGCACCGCGGTCAGCTGCAGCAGGGCGGCGGGGCGGGCGATGGCGACGAACGGGGCGATGCCGCGCTGCGCGCCGACCAGTGGCAGGACGCTCTGCAGCAGTGCCGCCAGCAGCGCGAGGATCAGCAGGACCTGTCCGATCTCGGCGAGCACTCAGCGCGACTCCGCCGGAGTGGCCGTGGCCGGGACCTGGTGCTTGTCATGGGCCACGCCCATCTTGTCGGCCAGTTCCTTGGGCATGTAGGTCTCGTCGTGCTTGGCCAGGACCTCCTCGGCCACGAACACGCCGCCAGCCATGCGCCCGGTGGCGACCACCGCCTGGCCCTCGCGGAACAGGTCCGGCAGGATCTTGTCGTAGGTCACCGGCAGCTGCGCGTCGCCGTCGGTCACCTCGAAGCGCGCCAGCAGTGCGCCCGGGGCGCGCTGGAACGAGCCCTTGGCGACCATGCCGCCGAGCCGGAAGCGGGCGTCGGGCACAACCTTGCCGGCCTTCACTTCGGCCGGGGTGTACAGGTAAGCGATATTGCGCTGCAGGGCGGTGGCCACCAGCGCGGCGGCGATGCCGGCCACGGCAAGCACCAGCAGCACCAGCAGCAGGCGGCGGCGTTGGACCGGACTCATCGGCTCAGTTCCTGGTCGCCGGGCGCGGCGGCCGCGGCAGTGCGGCTGGCGCGCGCCAGGCGGTTGCGTACCTCGCGCAGTTGCCGCCGCACCTGCAGGCGCGGGATGGCGAAGTCCCAGGCCAGCACCACGAAGAACACCGCGTAGGCCAAGGCGACGTACTGGAAATAGGTCATGTCAGTTTCTCCACGCGCTCGCGTACCCAGGCCTTGCCGGCCTCGCGGCGCAGGTTGTCGGCACGGGCGCGGGCAAGCAGCGAGCCGGCGAACCAGAACTTGGTGGCCAGCACCATCAGCCACAGCGGCAGGATCATGCTGCCGTCCATGCTGGATTCGCCGAACATGCGGATGGTCTGGCCCTGGTGCAGCGAGTTCCACCACACCACCGAATAGCGGATGACCGGCAGCAGCACCACGCCGACGATGGACAGCAGCCCGGCGGCGCGCGCGGCGGTGCGGCGGTCGTCGATGGCGCCGTACAGGCCCATCACCCCCAGGTACAGGAACAGCAGGATCAGCTCGGTGGTCAGGCGCGGGTCCCAGTCCCACCAGGTGCCCCACATCGGCTTGCCCCAGATGCTGCCGGTGAGCAGGGTGATGAGGGTGAAGGCGGCGCCGATCGGCGCGCAGGCCATGGCCAGGATCTCGCACAGCTTGACCCGCCAGACCAGGGCGATGGTGCTGTAGAGCGCCATCAGCCCGAACACGAACAGGCTCATCCAGGCCGAGGGCACGTGGATATAGAGGATGCGGAAGCTGTCGCCCTGCTGGTAGTCGGCCGGCACCACCGCCAGCGCCTGCCACAGGCCGAAGGCGAACAACGGCAGCGAGGCCACGTAACACCATGGCGACCAACGGGCGGCGAAAGCGTCGAAATAGGCAGGGGACCCCAGCCGATGGAACCAACCTGGCAAACCTTTGAACATCCGCTCGCTCGTCGAGGAAAACGATGGCGGGGTGGACCCCATCCACCCCGTTGCCGGGCACCGCGAAGCACGTGCGCCCGGCGGCTCGTGAAGATTAGCCCAAGACGGCGCGGTTGGCACGGCCAGCCCGCGCCGTGGCGGTCACTTCAGGGTGAGCGTGCCCTTCATCAGCGCCGCGTGGCCGGGGAAGCTGCAGAAGAACGACAGCGGCGCGCCGGCCGCGGTGAGCTTGGCCACCGGAATGCTGAACGAGGTGCTTTCGCCGCCGCCGACCACCTTGCTGTGGGCGATGACCCGGGTGTCCCCGGCCTTGATGTAGTCGGCGGCCAGCCCGGCCTTGATGCCGTCGGCGTCGATGCCGGCCATGTCGGCGGTCTTGGCGACGACCACGTTGTGGCCCATCACGTTCTTGGCCATTTTGCCGGTGTGCTTGAGGTTGACGGTGAAACTGGCGCAGCTCTTGGGCACGTCGATGTTGGCCATGTTGTAGCGCATGGCGTCGTTGCCTTCCAGGTTCACCGAGCAGCTGCCGGCGGCCTGGGCGGCACCGGCGGCGCCGAGGGCCAGGGTGGAAGCGAGGATCAGTTTGCGGAACATCGTCAAAGCTCCTGTCTACGGGGAGGGGCCGCCGCTACGGGCGGATGGCCGGCCATGCTGTCGCCGGCGTTTCGGGTTGACAAGCGACGTGATGTCGCAGGGGGGGGCGGCCTGCGCCGCGTCGTGCATGCTCAGTCCTCACCCAGGCCGGAAAGCCAGGACGAGACGGCCTGGATGCTGTCCGCGTCCAGCCGCCGGCCGATGCCGCCCATGATGAAGTCGCTGGTGGAGTCGTGCAGGTCGCCTTCGCGGTATTCAGCCAGCTTGCTCTGCAGGTAGGCCGCCTGCTGGCCGCGCAGGACCGGGAAGGTGGCGTACGGCGTGCGCCCGTTGCGGTCGGCGACATCGGCATCGCGCATGCCGCGGGCATCGGCGCCGTGGCAGCCCTGGCACGGGGGGATGCCCTTGGCGGCATCACCGTGCAGATAGAGCGCCCGGCCGCGTTCGAGCAGCGCGGCGTCCACCGGTTCGGCGGGCGTGTTGCCGGTGCCGGCCCGCGCCGCGGGCAGCGGCAGGCTGGCGTAATAGGCCGCCAGGTCGCGCATGTCCTGGTCGTCGAGGGTACTGACCAGGGGCGTCATCGGTGACAGATGGCGCCCGCGCTTCAGCTCGACCAGTTGCCAGTAGGCGAAGTCGGCGCGCTGCCCGCCGATATTGGGGAACGGCGGCGCGGTGCCGCCGCCGTCGTCGCCGTGGCAGGCGCCGCAGACCTGCGATTTCCGCTTGCCGGCGGCCGCGTCGCCGCTGATGCGCGGGACCGCGCGCAGGTCGAGGTAGCGCGGATGCAGCGTGGCCGCAGGCGCGTCGCCGTCCGCGCCGCTGGCGACAGGGGCCAGGCCGGCCAGGCCGCCGGCAAGCACCAGCGGGAGCAGGGGGCATTTCATAGCGCCACCTCCAGCATCATTCCCAGCAGGTTGACGCGGTAGCTTGACGGGCCGCCATCGACGTACACGCGGTGGTCGTAGACCAGCGTGTCCTCGAAACCGAAGTAGTGCCAGTCCGAGAGGTTGCCGCGCTCCCAGGTGTCGAACACGCGCAGCCGCACGCGCTGGCCCAGCGGCATCGACAGCCCTGCGGTGAGCGAGTTGACCCGGTAGACCATCACCGGGTAGCTGCCGCTGGCCAGCGCCGCGTTGGCCGGCACGGTGAGCGCGCCGGGCGAATTCATGCGGTAGCCGGTGCGCCCGCGCGAGGACGTCCAGTTCCAGGCCAGGTCCAGGCTGGCGCGGCCGAGCCGGCGGCTGAGGTTCAGCCCGGCATAGTGGTTGCGCTGGGTATCGTCCATCCACCAGCGGTTGGCCTCGGGATAGGTGGGGCCGCCGAGTTGCGGGTCGCTGCCGGCGGCCTCGTTGACATTGGCGAACACCAGCTCGGAGCGGTCGTGGCCGTACCAGGCGCTGGCGGTGGTGTCCGGGTCCGGCTGCCATTCCCACTGCACGCTGGTGGCGTAGCTGTCCAGCTTCTGACGCCCGATCCGTGCATCGTAGTGGTTGCGGTCCGCGCGCGCGGAGACGTAGACGGTCATGTCGCGCGGCAGGATGAAGGTCGCCATCAGGTCCAGCTTGTGCTGGGTACGCGAGGCGATGTCGTATTTGCGCAGCGCCGCGACCGTGTGCGGCGGCAGCCCCGCGGCCGGTTCGACGAAGCCCGGCAGCGAACTGGAGAAGGTGAACTCGTATGGGTTGTAGTAATAGCGGCTGCCACCACGGTCCAGCCAGCTGTAGTTGGCGCGCAGGGTGAGCCAGTCGGCGGTGCGGTTGTTCCAGCTCAGCCTGAGCATGTTGTCGCGGGTGGTGGCGACCTCGCGGTGCGCACGCTCGATCCAGGTGAAGGTGTAGGTGGCGCCGAGCGTGTTGCGTGGCGACGGGCGCCAGTCCAGGCCGGTGGAGAGCTCGCGGGTTTCCTTGTCCAGCGGCAGGTTGCGGATGCGGGTGAGTACCGAGCGGTTGGCGCCGGGGTCCCACAGGCCCATCTCGCCGGGCACCACCGAGCCCTGGGCGCCGTTCTCGGCGATGTAGCCCCATTGGTCGGTCAGCGGGTTGTACGACCAGTAGGTGCCGGCGTAGTCCTCGCGCAGGTAGCGCGCGGTGCTGCGCCAGGTCAGGCCGTCCAGCGGCTGCAGCACCAGGCGCGCGTCGAGCTTCTGGTTGTTGATCGCCATGTCGGCGCGGTCGCGCGACAGCGCGGCGGTGGTGTTCCAGTCGGCGCAGTTGGCCAGGAACGGCGGCGCCAGGTCCTGGCCGAACTGCCCCTGGCAATCCATCGGTGGCAGCAGGCGGTCGTTCTGGCGCATCGTGCTCAGTGACGCGGCGAGGGTGAAATCGCCCTTCCACGCCGGCAGCCGGCGGCTCACGCTGGCACCAAACCGGTGGTAGTCGTTGTCGGGCTCGTAGGCGAACGAGCCCTGGTACAGCGGGGGCGAGTTGGCCCCGGCCACCGAGCCGACCGCGAACGGCACCGCGTAGCTGAAACTGCGCTGGGCATGGCGGAACAGCGAGCCGGTGTAGCTGAATTCGCTGCGCCACAGGTTGCCGACGAAGCGGAAGCCGCCGCTGAAGTTGAGCGTGCTGTCGTCGATCGGGCGCGGGATCTCGTAGATGCCGCCGTTGTTGGCGAACGGGTAGTTGAAGAAGAACGGGCCGCCGAACGGGCGCGCGCCCTTGCGCTGCTCGTGGGTGAGGCTCGCATAGGTGGTCCAGCGCGGATTGAGCAGGTAGTTGATGCTGACGCCCTGCTTGTCGCGCACCACGGCCAGGGTGATCGGCGGCTGCGCGGCGGAAACGGCCGCGACCTGCGCCGGACTGCTGCCGGCCGCGGCGAGCCCCGGCTTGAGCGTGAGCCGGTCGCTGCCCACGCCGTCCCAGATCGAGCGCGCGTTGCCACTGAGCACGTTGGGCGAGCTGCGCATGAAGGCCTGCACCCGGTAGCGCCCGGCCTGGCCGAACAACGCGCGGTAATACTGGTTGTCCCGGTCCAGCCGGCTCAGGCGCAGGTCGGCATAACGGCCGTCGCTGGCGCGGCGCAGGCTGAAGTCGGCCTGCAGCAGCAGACCGTCGTCCGGGTTGCGGAACCGCCGCCAGTTGGTATTGGCGGTGTCGCCGCTGACGTGCAGGTAGCCCAGTGCGACGTCGCCCGACCACTGCCAGCCACCATCGCCGGCCGGCTTCAACGCCGGCACCTGCGGGTTGCAGCCATACAGGAAGCCGGTTGGCGTGCGCTTGGGGGTCGCCGTCAGCCAGCTGGTGCCGTCCGGGTCGCAGCCGCGCCAACCGACGCGGCCGGACGGGTCCAGCCAGTTGCCGAACTGCAGGTCGATGCCGGCGCCACTGTCCTGTGCCCGTGCCAGCGCGGCCAGGAGGGCGAGGGGCAGCAGCGGCCAGCGGCAGGCATGGGGGCGTTTCCACATGTGCATGGCGTCCTCCCGTTACTTGTGCAGGCGTGGGCCGGAGGGGTGATTGGAGCCGTGGACCTGCGCGTGGCAGGTGATGCAGCCGCGGCCCATCAGGCGTTCGTCCGGGGTCACGCCATTGCCGAGCGACAACGCCGTCTGCAGGTCATTGGGGTGACGGGTGTGCGAATGGCACTGCTGGCACAGCATCGGGATCGGAGCGACCAGCAGGGCGTGCTGGTTGGAGCCATGCACCTGGTGGCAGTTGAGGCAGCTCTCGCGCACCGGCGCGTGTTCGAACAGGAACGGCCCGCGTTTTTCGGCGTGGCACTGGTAGCAGGTCTCGTTGACCGTGTCGGTCTTGAGCAGGGTGGCGTTGAGCGTGCCGTGCGGGTTGTGGCAATCCACGCAGCTGATCTGGCCTTCCGGCAGCGGCATGTGCGAGCGGCGGTTGAACTGCTGGCGGATGTCCTTGTGGCAGGTGGCGCAGGTCTCGCTCACCGACTGCTTGGCGGTCAGGCCTTCGGCGGAGAATTTCTGCATGGGATTGTGGCAGTCGCTGCACGACAGCTCGTTGCGCTGGTGGATCGAGCCCAGCCATGTGTCGCGCGGGCCGCCGGAATGGCAGCCCAGGCAGCTTTCGGTCTGGTTGGCCACGGGCGTGCCGCCCTCATGGGTGAAGGCGATGATCGCGCCCTTGGCGGTCGGGTTGGCCGCATGCACCGAGCCGGGGCCATGGCAGGCCTCGCAGGTGGCGGTGGCCGGATTGGCGGCCAGCGCCACCTGCATGCCCAGCGCATGCGCGGTGTGCGCGAAGTTGTCGCTCTCCTTGGCATGGCAGGCCGTGCAGACCTGTTCGCCGACCGGCTTGGCCTCGGGGTGCGCCGTGTTGCGCGCGGGCACCGCGTCGGCGAAGCCGGGCGGGGCGTTGAAGCCATGCCCGGAAACGGAGGAGGCGAAGCGGGTCTCGGGGAGCTTGACCGCCTGTGCCGGGGCGCCGGCCTGGACCGGGGCCAGCCATGCCGCGGACACCAGCAGCGCGGCGGCAAGCAGCAATACGAAGGCGAGATAGAACCGCACGTTCTTCTCCTTGTTGCCCCTGCCAAGGGGGATGGCAACAGCGTAATTGCGATTACGGTGCGATTTTGAGAAAGCGAGCGTTCAGGTCAAGCTGCAACGCAGCAAGCCAGCGTTCAGGAACGGGGGATGGCGCCCTGCAGGAACAACCGTACCGCCGAGCGGGTACGGGCCTGGATCCGCGGCAGATGGGTGGCGTCGACCCAGCCGCTGACGGACTGGATGATCAGCCCGCCGAAGACCAGCATGTAGAAGTGGTCGGCGGCCATGTCCGGGTCCTCGATGCGCAGGCGGCCGGCGCGCGCTTCGCGGGCGAAATACTGGCTCAACAGCCGTTCCATCGGCTGGATGCCATGGGCGCGGAACCAGTCGCGCAGGGCCGGTTGGCTGATGCCTTCGGCGGTGATGATGCGGTGGCAGGCGATGCGCGCGGGACTGAGGATCTCCTCGACCATGTGGCAGGCCGCCTCCTCCAGCGCCTGCCCGGGTGGCAACGGCGAATCCAGCAGGTCCTCCACCTCCTTGCCGAAGTCACGGATGCTGCGCTCCATCAGCGCGTGGACCAGGCCTTCCTTGTCGCCGAAGGCGCGGTACAGCGTGGACAGCGAACCGCCGGCGCGCTTGACGATGTCCGCCAGGCGCGCGCCCTGGTAGCCCTTCTCGTTGAATACTTCGATGGCGACGTCCAGGAACCGCTCCACGCGCCGTTCGCCGCGACGTTGCAGTTCCACTGCCGGGCGTGGCGGAAGCGTGGGTTTTTCCGGGGGCGGGGGCGGTGGCTGGCGCATGCGGGGGTGCGGGTGGAGCCCGGCGCCAAGGATAGCGCCTGCGCTGCTCAGGAGCTGGCGATGCGGATCGCTGCCGCGGCAGTCAGCGGCGCCAGCAGCAGGCTCACCACCAGGCCCGCACCGAGCAGCAGCAGCGCGCCGCTGGCATCGAAGCCCTGTGCCGCCGCCGCCACCGCGCCGGCGCCGAACACCAGCACCGGCACGTACAGCGGCAGCACCAGCAGCGCCAGCAGGATGCCGGAGCGGCGCATGCCCACGGTGAGCGCGGCGACCACCGCGCCGAGCAGGCTCAGCAGGGGCGTGCCCAGCGCCAGCGACGCCACCAGTACCGGCAGCTGCGCGCGTGGCAGCTGCATCAGTTCGGCCAGCAGCGGACTGACCAGCACCAGCGGGAAGGCGGTGGTCAGCCAGTGCGAGAACACCCGCACCGCGACCAGCCATGGCAACGGCACCGGCGACAGCAGCCACTGCTCCAGCGAGCCGTCCTCGGCATCGCCACGGAACAGGGTGTCCAGCGACAGCAGCCCGGCCAGCAGCACCGACAGCCACAGCACGGCCGCGGCCACCCGCTGCAGCAACTCCGGATTGCCGCCCAGGGCCAGGGCGAACAGCGCCACCACCAGCAGCGCGAACAGGATCGGCTGCGCGGCGTCGCCGCGACGCCGCCACAGCAGTTTCAGGTCGCGCGCGAGCAGCGCCCGGGCGGCGTCGAGCAGGGTGGGCTGCGGTCCGGGCAGGCTCATGCGGCGGCCTCCACCGCGGCAGGGCCGAGGGTGAGCGTGCGGTTGCGCACCGGTGGCGCGGCATAGGCGCCGTGGGTGGTGACCAGCGCGGCGCCGCCGCTGCGCAGGTGCGCGGAAATCATGCGGTTGACCAGGTTGATGCCGTCCAGGTCGAGATTGGCGTAGGGCTCGTCCAGCAGCCATACCGGTGCCGGCGACAGCCACAGCCGGGCCAGCGACAGGCGCTTCTTCTGGCCGGCCGACAGCTGCCGCACCAGGGTGTCCTCGTAGCCGGCCAGGCCGACGATGGCCAGGGCGTTGCCGGGCATCTGCCGCACCCGGCGGCCCTGCAGGCCGCACAGCACGTGCAGGTTCTCCAGCGTGCCCAGGTCCTGCTTGAGCGCGGGCAGGTGGCCCAGGTAGGCGATGTAGCGCGAGCGGTCGCCGGCGCCGGCGGTGCGGCCGTCGATCTGGATCGTGCCGTCGTCGGCGCGCAGCAGCCCGGCGAGCACGCGCAGCAGGGTGGTCTTGCCGGCGCCGTTGCCGCCCTGTACCAGCAGCGCCTCGCCGGCATCCACGTGCAGGTCCAGGGGCCCGAACACCGGGTCGTCGTTGCGGGTGAAGCGCAGTCCGCGCGCGTCGAGCAGCGGCGGGGTGTTCAGGGTAGCGGTCATCGGATCGGGCGCTTCCGTCCTTGGGTGGGAGCGCAGCCAGGCTGGCGCATCGGGCGCGACATTATAGGCATTGCCGCCGGTGCCGCAGCGCGGGCGAGGGCGGCCGTTGCCGCCGGCATTGCGTAAACTCGTCGTTTCCCTTCCCCGACGCCGACGCATCGATGCAACCGCAGACCAAGCTGCCCAAGGTGGGCACCACCATCTTCACCGTGATGTCGCAGCTGGCCGCCGAGCACGGCGCGGTCAACCTGGGCCAGGGCTTCCCGGACTTCCCGGCGCCGCAGCGGCTGATCGACGAGACCGCCCGGGCCATGCGCGAGGGCCTGAACCAGTACGCGCCGATGACCGGCGTGGCGCCGCTGCGCCAGGCCATCGCGCAGAAGGCATTGGACTGCTACGGCGCGCAGGTCGACCCGGATACCGAGATCACGGTGACCTCCGGCGGCACCGAAGCGATCTTCAATGCCATCCATGCGGTGGTGCGCGCCGGCGACGAGGTCATCGTGCTCGACCCGGCCTACGACTGCTACGAGCCGGCCATCGACCTGGCCGGCGCGCGCGCGGTGCATGTGGCGCTGGACCCGCGCACCTTCGCCGTGGACTGGGACAAGGTGCGCGCGGCGATCACCCCCAGGACGCGCATGCTGATGGTCAACACGCCGCACAACCCGTCCGGCGCGATGCTCTCGGCCGCCGACATGCAGGCGCTGGCCGACGTGCTGCGCGGCACCGGCATCTACCTGATCTCCGACGAGGTCTACGAGCACATCGTCTACGACGGCGCCCGCCACGAATCGGCGCTGCGCTACCCGGAGCTGCGCGAGCGCGCGTTCGTGATCTCCAGCTTCGGCAAGACCTACCACTGCACCGGCTGGAAGATCGGCTACGCCATCGCCCCGCCGGCGTTGAGCGCCGAGTTCCGCAAGGTGCACCAGTACAACACCTTCACTACCTACGGCCCGGCGCAGTACGGCTTTGCGGCGATGATCCGCGACGAACCGGAGCACCACCTGGAACTGGGCGCGTTCTACCAGGCCAAGCGCGACCGCTTCCGCGAACAGCTGCTGACCACGCGGCTGCAGCCGCTGCCGGTGCCGGGCGGTTACTTCCAGCTGGTGGATTATTCGGCCATCAGCGACCTGCCGGACCACGAGTTCGTGAGGTGGCTGACCATCGACAAGGGCATCACCGCCATCCCGCTGTCGCCGTTCTACGAAACCGCGCCGGCCGGGCAGCGCCTGGTGCGGCTGTGCTTCGCCAAGAACGACGCCACGCTGGATGCGGCGATCGAGCGCCTGGTGAAACTGTGACGGACGAAGCGCCCGGCAACGACTGGAAACTGACGTTGCGCTACGGGCGCGCCACCACGCCATTCCAGCACTACGCGCTCATCGCCGATGGCCTTGCCGGGGCGCTTGGGGACGGCTTTGATGCCGTCCTGGGCCGGCGGTGATGGCGATGAAGGGATGGGCAACGGATGCCGACGCCGCCGCGGACATGCGCCGTTTCACCAGCGGCAGGATCGGCTTCGAGATGGCGGGGCGGGTTGAAATCCACGAGACGCCGCCGGACCAACCGCCGCGCGAAAATCCTTTCGGCTATGACATCTGTTTCGTGCCTTATGACGGTGATACCGATGAATGACCTCCGCATTTCCCTCGTGCAGGGCGACACCCGCTGGCACGACCCGGCGGGCAATCGCGCGCATTACGGCGCGCTGCTGGCGCCGCTGGCCGGCACCACCGATCTGGTGATCCTGCCGGAGACCTTCACCAGCGGCTTCTCCAACGACGCCATCGACAAGGCCGAGGACATGGACGGCCCGACCGTGGCCTGGATCCGCGAACAGGCGCGCGCGCTGGGCGCGGCGGTCACCGGCAGCGTGCAGCTGCGCGTCGATGGCGGGGTCTTCAACCGCCTGCTGTGGGCCACGCCTGATGGCGGGCTGTGGCACTACGACAAGCGCCACCTGTTCCGCTATGCCGGCGAGCACAAGCGCTATGCGGCCGGGCGCGAGCGCCTGTGCGTGGAGCTGAAGGGTTGGCGGATCAATCCGCAGATCTGCTACGACCTGCGTTTCCCGGTGTTCTGCCGCAACCGCTTCGACGTCGAGCGCCCCGGGCAGATGGATTTCGACCTGCAGATCTTCGTCGCCAACTGGCCGTCGGCGCGCGCCCATGCCTGGCGCACGCTGGCGCGCGCGCGGGCGATCGAGAACCTGTGCTACGTGGCGGTGGTCAACCGCGTGGGCGTGGACGGCAACGGCCTGCATTACGCCGGCGACAGTGCGGTGATCGACTTCCTCGGCCAGCCGCAGGTGGAAATCCGCGAGCGCGAGCAGGTGGTGACCACCGTGGTCTCGGCGCAGGCACTGGCCGAGCACCGCGAGCGGTTCCCGGCGATGCTGGACGCCGATGCCTTCACCCTGGGCTGACCCGGGGCGACGCTGAACGCCGGCCGGATGGCGCGGCCGGTACCTGTCTGCGGACGCGGGCGCGCTGCTAGGCTCGCCGCGTCCCCTTGCGAGTGGAGAGCGAACCATGAAGATCCTGGCGGGAGCCCTGCTGCTGGCGGCTGCGGTTGTCGCGCCGTCCGCCCACGCGGCCGGCAACATCGACTGCGAACTGCGTTTCAACCTGTCCGGCTGGTCGATCTTCTACAAGACCGCCACCGGCACCGGCACCATCACCTGCGACAACGGCGCCAGCATCCCGGTGAAGATCAGCGCCAAGGGGGGCGGCCTGACGGTCGGCAAGTCCACGGTCAGTGATGGCCGCGGCAAGTTCACCGGTGCCTACAGCGTCAACGACCTGATCGGCACCTACGGCGGGGCCGAGGTCCATGCCGGCGCATCCCGTTCCAGCAACGCCCAGGTGGTGACCAAGGGCGACATCTCGCTGGCCCTGGCCGGAACCGGTCGTGGCTGGGACCTGGGCGTGGGTTTCGGCAAGTTCGTGATCGAACGGCGCTGAATTTCCGCTGCCCGATGCCCGGTCGCCTGCCGGGCATCGGGTTCAGTCGTCCGTGGTCACCGGGAACGCCTTCAGCGCTGCCCACACGATGGGCTTGGCCCATCCGGGTACCTGGGTGAATTCCTCCCGCGTCGTGGGGCAGAGGATCCGTCCGCGTTCCACTTCCAGTACCAGCAGCGGCTCGACCCTGCCATCGGCGTCGGCCGCCCGGCTGTTGTCGTAGAGATGCAAGGCGGTGAGGTGCGGCAACAGCGCGATCAGGTTCAATCGCGAACTGTCGAAGCGCTGGCGGATCTTGCCTTCGGGTATGTCGTGGCCGCCGTTGGCGACGCGTCCGGCGACGCGTCCGGCGACGCGCTGCAGGTGCAGTTCGATGCTTTCCAGCCCGCAGAACCAGAGGCTGACCTCGTGCTGCCGCGCACAGGCTTCGCGCAACAGGGCAGGGATGGTGTTCGCGCCCAGCGTGGTCTCAAAGGCGTAATCGACGTCGTTGGCCATGGCTGCGCGCAGCCGGCGTACGCCTTCCTGCCAGGCGGTCGCATTGGCCTCATCCTGCGGCCAGCCGCATTCGACCAGCCGGCGGGTAAATGCGTCCGGGTCGAACCATACCGTGCCATCCTCGGCCAGCATCGCGCCCAGCAGTGAACTCCTGCCTGCGCCATTGACGCCGGCAAGCACCAGGATCTTCGCCATCGCTTACGACGACTTGCCCAGGACGATCGTGCGTCCGCGGCGGGCGGGGCGGGCCAGGGCGTTTGCCAGGCTGCCCGCCTGCAGCGTCGCCAGGTGGGCGTCGAACTCGGCCTGGAGGGCCTGCAGCGACTGTGCGCGCTGCGCCGCGGCGGAACGGCCGTTGGCCTGGTCAACCAGGCGCTGGTACGCCTCGGCTGAGACCACCACCGCCTGTGGATGATTGTGATGGGTGACGACCACCGCGCCATTCCTGAGCACCTTGCGCATCAGTTCGGGCCAGCCTTTGGCCTTGACGTCGCTGGCGGGCGTCTTTTCCAGATCGGACAGGTTCCGGGTGAAATCCATGGGGTTGTGCAGCTTTTGGGTAAATTTCGCATGGCCGGTCCACGGCGGAGCGGGGAACCGTAAAGCAGAACGCCCGGCGCTGGGCCGGGCGTTCATGTCATGCACGGGCAGGCGGGCCGTGACGGCCGGCCTGCGCCTCAGCCGCCGCGCGGTCCGCGACCGCCGCCGCCGGGACGACCACCACCGGGGCGGCCGCCGCCCGGGCGGCCCGCCGGACGGCCACTGCCGCCGGGACGGTTGCCGCCGCGCGGTGCGCCGGAAGGACGGTTGCCGGCCGGACGCGCGCCGTACGGGCTGAAGCCCGGGGTGGCGTGGTCGGACGGGAAGCTCGGGGCATTACCCGGATGACCGTAGGGATGCTTGCGCTGGCCCTGGCTCTGGCCGGCGCCCTGGCCGCCGCCCTGCGGACGCCCCTGGCCACTGCCGCTGCGTGCGGCGCCGCCGGCACCCGGGCGCGGCTTGCCGTACGGGCGGCCCTGGCCGTCGCCCGCCGGGCCACGGCCGGGACCGCGGCTGCCGGACGGACCGGCGTTGCGGTGGCCGCTGGGCCCGGTGCTCACGCCTTCGGGCACGTACCAGGTGCGGAACGCGGCGGGGTTGCCTTCCGGCAGGCTGCGGTCGCCCTTGGGCTTGCGCTGCTTGAACGGCTTCTGCGACTGCTTGGCCGCCGCTTCGCCGCTGACGGTCAGGCCGCCCTTGAAGCCGCCGCCCTTGCCGCCGCGGCCACGGCCGCGGTCTTCGCGCAGGGTGTCGAAGCGGCGCAGTTCGCGGCCTTCGTCGGCGGTGTTGTGGCCGTTGACGTAGGCATTGCCGCGGCCGCCTTCGCGCACGCGCACGGTGGTCTTGGCCGCCTTGCGCTGGCCGATCACCGGCTGCAGGGTCAGCGCCGAGGGCGCGCCTTCTTCCAGCTTCAGTTCGGCGCGCAGCGCCTCGACCTGGGCCTGGGGCAGTTCCACCGACTGCCCGCGCAGCAGTTCGCGCGGCAGTTCGACCTTGCCGTAGCGGGTGCGCTTGAGGCGGCTGACCTGGCAGCCCTGCGATTCCCACAGGCGGCGCACCTCGCGGTTGCGGCCTTCCTTGACCACCACCCGGAACCAGTCGTGCGAGTCGGTGCCGCCGATGCGTTCGATCTCGTCGAACTTGGCCGGGCCGTCTTCCAGCGCGACGCCGCGGGCGAGGCGGTCGACGACGTTGTCCGGCACCTTTTCCTGGCCTTCCGGGGCACGCACGCGCACCACGTACTCGCGCTCGACCTCGAACGACGGGTGCATCATGGCGTTGGCCAGTTCGCCGTCGGTGGTGAGCAGCAGCAGGCCGGTGGTGTTGATGTCCAGGCGGCCGATGGCGATCCAGCGCGCGCCCTTGAGCGGCGGCAGCGACTCGAACACGGTCGGGCGGCCTTCGGGGTCCTCGCGGGTGGTCACTTCGCCTTCGGGCTTGTTGTAGACCAGCACGCGCGACGGGTCGGTCAGCGCGCTGGCGACGAAGCTGCGGCCGTCGAGGTCGATCTTGTCGCCGCTCTTGACCGACATGCCGGTCTGCGCGGTCTCGCCGTTGACCTTGACCAGGCCGTCGGCGATGCGCTGTTCCAGCGCGCGGCGCGAGCCGAGGCCGGCCTGGGCCAGGACCTTGTGCAGGCGTTCTTCCAGCCGGGGCTGCTCGACAGCGGCTTCGCGCTTGAGCGAGAGCTTGTTCAACGACGGCTTGCGGGGGGTGTCACTCATTCTGTTTGGCTCCGGCCGGCGTTTTCTTCGTCGGCCTCAGGTTCGGGATCGGCTTCGTCAACAGCCACGGTCGTCGTCGCGACGGCGTTGTTTCCGGTGTCTTCCACTTCCGCCGCGCGCTCTCCCGGCGCGGCGTCGGGTTCGCCCGTGGGGGCGGTGTCGGGTGCGGCATCCCGGTCGTCAGGGGCTGCCGCGGTGTCGGTGTCGCCGCGCCCGGCAGCGTCGTCCGCTGCGGGGCTGGCCGCGGCGGCGGCGAGCGGCGCGGCCAGCTGGCCGTCGTCGCCCAGCGGCAGCTGCGGCTCCAGCTCGCCGATGTCGCGCAGTTCGGACAGCGGCGGCAGTTCGTCCAGGCGCTTGAGGCCGAAGTAGTCCAGGAACGCGCGGGTGGTGCCGAACAGCGCCGGCTTGCCGGGCACGTCGCGGTGGCCGACCACGCGGATCCATTCGCGCTCTTCCAGCGCCTGGATGATGTTGCTGCTCACCGCCACGCCACGCACCTGCTCGATCTCGCCGCGGGTGATCGGCTGGCGGTAGGCGATCAGGGCCAGGGTCTCCAGGGTGGCGCGGGTGTAGCGGGTCTTGCGTTCGGTCCACAGCCGCGAGACCCAGCCGTGCACCTCGCGGGTGATCTGGTAACGGAAGCCGGAGGCGACCTCGACCAGCTCCACCCCGCGCCCCTGGCAGTCTTCGCGCAGCAGCTCCAGCGCGCGTTCGACGCTGCCCGGCGGCGCCGGCTGATCCTCGGGGAACAGCTCCTGCAGCTGCGCCAGGGTCAGCGGCTGGCTGGAGGCCAGCAGCGCGCCTTCGACGATGCGGTTGATCAGCGGTTGATCCATGGGGCGGGAATCGGGCTCAGGCGTTGGGGGAGTGGGCGTCGTTGAAGTCGCCATCGTCGAATTCGCTGGAGAACTGCAGCGGCGCGTTGGTGTTGCCGGCGGCCAGCGATTTCACGTAGATCGGCGCCAGCGGCGCTTCCTGGACGATGTCCAGCAGCTGTTCCTTGGCCAGTTCCAGCAGCGCCAGGAAGGTGACCAGCACGCCGAGCTTGCCTTCCTCGGCGGTGAACAGCGTCTCGAAGCGGTAGAACCTGCCGTCCTCGAGCTGTTCCAGCACGTCGCCCATGCGCTGGCGCACGCTCAGTGCCTCGCGCTTGATCGCGTGGCCGCTGAACAGCTCGGCGCGCTTGAGCACGTCGTGCAGCGCCAGCAGCATTTCCTTCAGGTCCACCGGCGGCGGTACCTTGACCGTGGTCCGGTCCGGCACGAAGGCATGCGCCGGGGTGGTGTCGCGGTCCTGCCGGGGCAGGGCGTCGATGTCCTCGGCGGCCTGCTTGAAGCGTTCGTACTCCTGCAGCCGGCGCACCAGCTCGGCGCGCGGGTCGGCTTCCTCGCCTTCGTCGCTGGGCGGGCGCGGCAGCAGCATGCGCGACTTGATCTCGGCCAGCATCGCGGCCATCACCAGGTACTCGGCCGCCAGCTCGAAGCGCAGCTCCTGCATGACGTTGATGTACTCGACGTACTGCCGGGTGATCTCGGCGACCGGGATGTCCAGGATGTCCAGGTTCTGCCGGCGGATCAGGTACAGCAGCAGGTCCAGCGGGCCCTCGAAGGCGTCGAGGATGACTTCCAGCGCATCCGGCGGGATGTACAGGTCCTGCGGGATCTGCAGGACCGGCTGCCCATGCACCACCGCCAGCGGCATTTCCTGCTGCTGCGGAATGGTGGGCGGCGCTGGCGGGTTCGCGGCGTGCGCGAGTTCTGAAGTCATCAGGGCGACATCGGGTGTTGCGAGCCTTTACGTTCCGGGTTCCCGCCCGGGACAGGGTCCTGCCTTCTGGATTGAAAGCCATGCGCGCCTGTCCGGCGTGCGTGCACATCAACAACGCGACATGCCGCGCTGTCATGCGGCAACGTCATCGCGAGGAGGTCGTCTACACAGTCCGGGAAGGAATCGCGGATCGGTCGGACGGCGGTGGCCTTGCCTGCCGCCGCTCCGGGCCGTTACAGGCCGGCTGCGTGCAATGGCGTAAAGAGTAATCGCCCCGGCCGGGCGGTGTCCAGCGTCCAGGCGCTAGACTTGCCGGCCATCATTCAGCGGACAAGGAGCGGCGAGCCGTGTGGTATGTGATCGAAGGCTACGACGGGCAGGATGTGCTGGGCGCGCGCCTGGCCGCGCGGGCAGCGCACCTGGCGCGGCTGCAGGCACTGCAGGCGCAGGGGCGGCTGCTGCTGGCCGGCCCCTGTCCGGCGATCGACGCCGAGGACCCGGGCGCGGCCGGTTTCAGCGGCAGCGTGGTGATCGCCAGCTTCGACGACCTGGAGGCCGCCCGCGCCTGGGCCGACGCCGACCCCTATGTGGCCGCCGGTGTCTACCAGCGGGTCGACGTGCGGCCGTTCCGCAAGGTGTTGCCTTGACCCGGGTCGAGCGGATCCGTGCCGCCCTGGAGGCTGCCTTCGCGCCCAGCCGGCTGGAAGTGGAGGACGACAGCCACCGCCACGCCGGCCATGCCGGCGCGCGCGACGGGCGCGGTCACTTCAATGTGCTGATTGTCAGCCCGGCATTCGCCGGAAAGGCACCGCTGGCGCGCCATCGGGCGGTTTACGCGGCACTTGGCGACATGATGCAGACCGATATCCACGCGCTGTCGATCCAGGCGCGGACCCCGGCCGAGGCCGGCGCCTGATCCCGGCCGCGGACCGGGCCGCGCGCCCTGCGCGCTTCCGGTCGCGGCCGCGCGGGGCAAGGCGTACCCGGCGCCGGCCTCGCCTGTAACAAATTGTTTACAAATCGACATGGAAACGCTTACAGTCGCCGCGACCCCTGTCTGCGGAGGGTATGGCGGTGGCGAAGCAGGCGATCACCATCAAGGATGTTGCCCGTGAGGCGAAGGTCTCCGTCGCCACCGTGTCGCGTGCCCTCAACGGTCACGAGAACGTCGCCGAGCCGGTGCGCAAGCAGGTGCTGGAAGTCGCCCGCCGGCTCCGCTACGCCCCGCATGCCGCCGCGCGCAGCCTGAGCAGCCGCAGCACGCAGACCATCGGCCTGGTGCTGCCCGACCTGCACGGCGAGTTCTTTTCCGAACTGATGCGTGGCATCGACGGGGTCGCGCGCATGCACCGCTGGCACCTGCTGGTCTCCAGCTACCACGGCGACCAGGAACAGCAGGGCGTCGCGCTGCAGGCCATGCGCGGCCGCGTCGACGGCCTGCTGGTCATGTCGCCCTATGCGGCAGACGCGGGTTTCCTGATGGACAACCTGCCGCCGGCACTGCCCACCGTCCTGATCAACACCCCGGTGGCGGATGGCCAGTACCCGGCCTTCGGCATCGACGACCATGCCGGCGCCCTGGCCATGACCCGCTATCTGCTGGAGGCCGGGCACCGCCGCATCGCCTTCATCGCCGGTCCCGACGGCAACCATGATGCCCGCGAGCGCCTGCGCGGCTTCCAGGACGCGATGGCCGCGGCCGGCGCGCCCGCCGAAGGCCGCGTGCTGGCCGGCGGTTTCGACGAGGCGTCCGGGTACGCGGCCGGAAAGGCGCTGCTGCGCGAAGCGCACCTGCCCGATGCGGTGTTCGCGGCGAACGACATGATGGCGCTGGGTTGCCTGTACGCCTTCAGCCAGGCCGGCGTCCGCGTGCCGCAACAGGTCGCGCTGGCCGGGTTCGACGATATCCCGCTGGCACGTTTCGTTCACCCGTCCTTGACCACGATGCAGGTCAGCATCGCCGACCTCGGGGGGCGGGCGACATCGCACCTGCTGCACCTGATGGAGCGCGACGACGCGTCGGAAGGGGGCGCTGGAACGACGCTCGTACCCACCCTGATCGTGCGTGATTCGACGTCCCGACGAGAGCTTCCCTGATCCACCGCCCATGTGCCGGAATCCCCGGCAAGGTCACCAACGAACCGAATGGCAGCCGCGCTGCCGCACCCGGAGAGCCCCATGAACCATTCCGCCAACCGCAACACGTACCCCGCCCGCAGGCTGCTCAGCTGCGCGCTGGCCAGCTGCCTCCTGCTGGGCGCCGCGCCGGCGTTCGCGCAGAGCACCGGTGCCACCATCCGTGGCCAGGTGATGGCCGATTCGGCCCCGGCCGGGCAGGCGCAGGTGACCGCGACCAACCTGGCCACCGGCCTGAGCCGCAGCGTGCAGAGCAGCGCCACCGGCAGTTATTCGCTGGCCGGCCTGCCGCCGGGCACCTACCGGGTGGACGTCACCGCCGGCGGCAAGACCAGCAGCCAGAACATCACCGTGCAGGTCGGGCAGACCGCGACCGTCAACCTCGGCGTCGGCGGCGTGGCCGAGACGGCCGGCGGCAACGCCACCACGCTGGACGCCGTGCAGGTGACGGCACAGGCGCCGGTGGAGACGATGACGTCGGAGATCGCGACCTACATCACCCCCCAGCAGATCCAGGCCCTGCCCCAGACCACGCGCAACTTCCTGGCCTTCGCCGACACCGTGCCGGGCATGAGCTTCGAGCAGAACCCGGCCAACGGCTCCACCAAGCTGCGCGGCGGCGTGCAGAGCGCCAACAACGTCAATGTCTACATCGACGGCATCGGCCAGAAGAACTACGTCACCCAGGGCGGCCTGACCGGCCAGGATTCCAGCCGCGGCAACCCGTTCCCGCAGCTGGCGATCGGCGAGTACAAGGTCATCACCTCCAACTACAAGGCCGAGTACGACCAGATCAGTTCGGCGGCGGTGACCGCGGCGACCCGGTCGGGCACCAACGATTTCTCCGGCTCGTTCTTCTGGGATTACACCAACCAGAACTGGCGCGAGCCGCGGGAGAGCGAGAAGAACGGCGCCGGCAAGACCCGTTCGGGCGAAAAACAGTATGGCGCGGCGTTCGGTGGCCCGATCGTCAAGGACAAGGCGCACTTCTTCGTTACCTACGAGGCCAAGGAATACAACGCCCCGCAGGACCTGACCCCGGGCGAGGGACGCACCGCCGCGGACCTGCCGCAGGCCTGGCGCGACCAGCTGGGCGCGGCCAGCACGCCGTTCAAGGAAGACCTGTACTTCGGCAAACTCGACTGGTCGATCAACGACGAGAACCTGGTCGACCTGAGCTACAAGCGTCGCGAGGAAAGCGACATCAGCAATGTCGGCGGGCAGAGCGCGCGCAGCTACGGCACCGACGTCGGCGTCAACGAGGACCGCTACGACCTGCACTGGCAGTTCTCCAACAGCAACTGGCTCAACGACGCCCACCTGACCTACGAAAAGGCGTTCTGGAGCATGGAGCCGGCCAACTACGGCAACGGCATGGTGCTCACCGATGGCTCGTCCAACGACGGCCGGCAGATCTTCCGCATCGGCGCCGGTAACGGTGGTCTGCAGAACAAGGGGCAGAAGGGCTGGTCGTTGCAGAACGACACCACGTTCTTCGGCTGGGAAGGCCATACCGTCAAATTCGGCATCAAGTACAAGCAGGTGGATCTGGAGACCACCGAGCAGCAGCCGTACAACCCGCAGTTCTACTACGACATCAACCAGGGCGGCATGGTGCCGTACTTCGTGCGCTTCGGCAGCCCGGCCATCGGCACCAGTGGCGGTACGGTCACCTCGAAGAACAAGCAGTTCGGTCTCTACATCCAGGATGACTGGGACGTCACCGATCGCCTGATCCTGAACCTCGGCCTGCGCTGGGACTACGAGAAAACCCCCTCCTACCTGGACTACGCGACCAGCGCCGACGTGCTGGCCTCGCTCAATGCCCAGGATCCGCAGGCCGGCGCCGCGGTGGGCCAGACCTATGCGCAGACGCTGGCGCTGGGCGGCATCGACATCAACCGTTTCATCAGCACCGGCAACAACCGCAAGGCGTTCAAGAACGCCATCCAGCCGCGCATCGGGTTCTCGTATGACCTCAGCGGCGACGAGCGCCATGTGCTGTTCGGCGGCATCGGCCGCTCCTACGACCGCAACCTGTTCGATTACCTGCAGCTGGAGCTGACCAAGGCCACATTCCCGACCCGCGAGTTCATGATCAACTCGCCGGGCCATGCCTGCGACCCGGCCGCATCCAACTGCCTGGCCTGGAACCCGCAGCTGCTCGATCGCGAATACCTGATGTCGCTGGCCAATTCGTCCCAGGCCGGCCGCGAAGTATGGATGTTCGACAACGACCTGAAGACCCCGTATTCGGACCAGATCAGCCTGGGCATCCGCAACACGTTCGCCGTTATGGGCCATGACTGGAATACCTCGGCCACCCTGCAGCACATCCGTTACAAGGATGGCCTGCTGATCATGCGCGGCAACCGCCGCGGCGATGGCAGCTACTACAACGCATCGGGTAGTCCGTGGAGCGGCGGCGGGCTGCCGGGGCTGGGCGGGCTGATCCTGGCCACCAACGGTTTCCAGTCACGCAGCAACGCGTTGCTGCTCAGTGCCGACAAGCCTTACACGGCCGAGAGCCCGTGGAACCTCAACTTCGCCTATACCTTCACCGACGCCAAGCAGAACATCCACGAGAAAGATCCGGTATACGGCTGGTACTTCCCCGGTGGCGGCTGGTACGACGGCGCCTGGACCCCGCGCCACCGCCTGGTGGTCAGCGGCTTCACCGACCTGCCCTGGGGCATGAGCGTGGCCGGCAAGCTGACCCTGGCCAGCAAGGTCAAGCGCTGGGACATCGATGGCACCAGCGGCTATGAGCGCCCCCGCAGCTGGGAGCCGGACGGCACCTATGGCTTCAAGCAGTTCGACATGTCGCTGACCAAGACCTGGGACACCGGCACCGACCTGAAGCTCAAGGTCCGTGCCGACGTGATCAACGTGTTCAACTGGACCAACTGGGGTGGGTACGGCATCAACTGGAACACCGGTGTGATCAACAGCTGGGACCAGTACGCCACCCGTACCTTCAAGCTGTCCTTCGGTCTGGACTGGTAAGCCGCTGCGCCCGGCCGCCGGCAATGGCGGCCGGGCCAGCCACCGGCCACGGCCCACCCCCTGGTTCCCCCAACGGAAAGCGTCTTGAGCATCCCGCGTACCACCAAGCTGTTGCTGTGCACCGCCGCCGGACTCGCGCTGGGCCTGGTGGCCGGGTGCGGCAAGGCGCCCGAGCCGACACCGAAAGTGGTGCCCCAGGTGATCCTGATCGAAGCGGACCTGCCGCCGCGGCCGATGAAACCCGAACTTCCGCCGCTGTTCGACGACATCGAGCGGCGCACCTTCCAGTTTTTCTGGGACACCACCAACGAGCGCAACGGGCTCACCCCGGACCGCTATCCGTCGCGTCCGTTCGCCAGCATCGCTTCGGTCGGCTTCGCCCTGACCGCCTATCCGATCGGCATCGAGAAGGGCTGGGTCAGCCGTACCCAGGCGGTGGACCGCACCCTGACCACGCTGCGCTTCCTGCGCGACGTGCCCACCGGCCCGCAGCGCACCGGCAAGGCCGGCTACAAGGGCTTTTATTACCACTTCCTGGACATGCACGACGGCCGCCGATACGACAGCTGGGTGGAGCTGTCCAGCGTGGATACCGCGCTGCTGTTGATGGGCGTGCTGTTCGCGCAGTCCTACTACGATGGCGACGACGCGCGTGAGAAGGAGATCCGCAGGATCGCCGATACGCTCTACCGCCGCGTGGACTGGCAGTGGCTGCAGCGCAACAAGCCGCTGGTGTCGATGGGCTGGTTCCCCGAGAGCGGTTTCATCCAGCACGACTGGATGGGCTACAACGAGGCGATGATGCTCTACGTGCTGGCGCTGGGCTCGCCGACGCATCCGGTCGAGCCCGATGCGTGGACCGTGTGGACGCGCACCTACGACAACGACTGGGGCGTGTTCCAGGGGCAGGAGTACCTGTCGTTCGGGCCGCTGTTCGGCCACCAGTACAGCCACGTCTGGATCGACTTCCGCGACATCCAGGACGCCTACATGCGCGAGCGCGGCATCGACTACTTCCTCAACAGCCGCCGTGCCACGCTGGCCCAGCGCGAGTACGCCATCGCCAACCCGATGCAATGGAAGGACTATGGCGAGAACGTATGGGGGCTGACCGCCGGCGACGGGCCCCAGAACACCACCCAGGAATACAAGGGCGAACAGCGCCAGTTCCGCCATTATTCCGCGCGCGGTGCCGGCCTGCGTGAGAATTTCGACGACGGCACCATCGTGCCGTCGGCGGCGATCTCCTCGCTGCCGTTCGCGCCGGAGGTGGTGATTCCCGCCACCCAGGAAATGCACCGGCGCTACGGTGACTACCTGTACTCCAGCTACGGCTTCCTGGACTCGTTCAACCCCAGTTTCGACTACGACATCCCGCTCAAGACCGGGCGCCTGATTCCCGACCGCGGCTGGGTGGCCAGTGATTACATCGCCATCGACCAGGGGCCGATCCTGGCGGGCATCGCCAACTACCGCGACGAGTTCGTCTGGAACGTGATGAAGAAGAACCCCTATATCCGCAAGGGCCTGGAGCGCGCCGGCTTTGCCGGTGGCTGGCTGCTGCCGGAAGGGGAGGAGTGGCAGCCGCTGCAGAAGGACGACAAGGCTGCCGCCGCGCGCGCGGTGGGCATTGCCGAGTCGCGCGCCGCCGCCGCGCAGGAGCAGAAGGCGGCGGGCAAGCCCGCGCCCCGGCCGCAATAGGTCGGGCCGGTGACGCTGCGCCTGCCCGTGCTGTTGTGCCTGGTCCTGCTGGCCGCCTGCGCGCGGCCGCAGCAGGGCATCACCCTTCGCTTCTGGGCGATGGGGCGCGAAGCCGAAGTGGTCGGCGAGCTGGTCCGCGAGTTCGAGGCCGAGAACCCCGGCATCCGCGTCGAGGTGCAGAACATCCCCTGGACCGCGGCGCACGAAAAGCTGCTGACCGCCTATGCCGCGGACGGCCTGCCGGACATCTGCCAGCTCGGCAATACCTGGATACCCGAGTTCGCCACCCTCGGTGCGCTGACCCCGCTGCAGCCCTACGTGGACGCTTCGCGCGAGGTCGTGCCGGCGGACTATTTCCCGGGCATCTGGGACACCAACGTGGTCGAGGGCCGACTGGTCGGCATCCCCTGGTACGTGGATACGCGGCTGCTGTTCTACCGCAAGGACCTGCTGCGCAAGGCCGGCTATGACCACCCGCCGCGCGACTGGGCCGAGTGGGAGCGCATGAACCGGGCGCTGAAGCAGGTGCTCGGGCCCGACCGCTACCCGGTGCTGATGCCGCTCAACGAGTTCGAGCCGCAGCTGTCGCTGGCGCTGCAGCAGGACGACCCGCTGCTGCGCGACCACGACACCCGCGGCAATTTCGCCAGTCCGGGGTTCCGCCGCGCGCTGGGCTTCTACGCCAACATGTTCGAGCAGGGCTGGGCGCCGAAGATGTCCGAGACCCAGATCTCCAATGTGTGGGACGAGTTCTTCCGCGGCTTCACCGTGTTCTACCTGTCCGGGCCCTGGAACATCCGCGAGTTCCGGCAACGCCAGCCGGCCTCGCTGGAGGGCGAGTGGGGCACCGCGCCGCTACCGGGTCCGCATGGCCCGGGCGGCGGCATCGCCGGTGGCACCAGCCTGGTGGTGATGCAGTCGTCGCCGCACAAGCAGGCCGCATGGAAACTGATCGAGTTCCTGTCGCGACCGGCGGTGCAGCAGCGGTTCCACGCCCTCATCGGCGACCTGCCGCCGCGGCGCAGCGTGTGGCGGCAGGCATCGCTGCACGAGGACCCGCTGGCGGCCGCGTTCGGCCAGCAGCTGGAGCGGGTCAGGCCCACGCCCAAGGTGCTGGAGTGGGAGCGCATCGCCCAGGAAATGCGCATCGTCAGCGAGCAGGTGGTACGCGGCGGGTTGGACCAGGACGCCGCGGTCAGGCGGCTGGACGCGCGGGTGGACGAGATCCTAGCCAAGCGCCGCTGGATCATCCAGCGGCAGGCGACGCAGGAGGCCGCGCGATGAAGCGGGGCGCGCTCGCCGGCTGGGTGTTCGCCGCGCCGGCGCTGATCGTGATCGGCGTGTTCTTCGGGCTGCCGGTACTGTCGGCGCTGGCGCTGAGCCTGACCGATTTCGACCTGTACGCGCTGGCCGACCCGCACAACCTGCGCTTCGTCGGCCTGCACAACTACCTGGACCTGCTGCGCACGCCGATGTTCTGGAAGTCGCTGGGCAACACCGCGTATTTCGTGGTGCTTGGCGTGCCGTTGTCGATCGCCCTGTCGCTGGGCGCGGCGATGCTGATCAATGCGCCGGTGGCGCGCTTCAAGGCGCTGTTCCGCACCGCGCTGTTCGCGCCGGTGGTGACCACCCTGGTGGCGGTGGCGGTGATCTGGCGCTACCTGTTCCACACCCGCTACGGGTTGGTGAACTGGGCGCTGGGGCAGGTCGGCGTCAACCCGGTGGACTGGCTCGGCGATCCGCACTGGGCGATGCCGACCATCATCCTGTTCGCGGTGTGGAAGAACTTCGGCTACAACATGGTGATCTTCCTGGCCGGGCTGCAGGCCATCCCGCGCGACCTGTACGAGGCCGCGCGGATCGACGGCGCCTCGCGCTGGAAGCAGTTCCTGCACATCACCCTGCCCATGCTCGGGCCGGTGCTGCTGGTGGTCGGGGTGATCACCGTCTCGGGCTATTTCCAGCTGTTCGCCGAGCCCTACGTGATGACCCGCGGCGATCCGCTGCAGAGCACGGTGAGCGTGCTGTATTACATGTTCGAGGAAGGCTTCAAGTGGTGGAACCTGGGGCGTGCTTCGGCCGTTGCGTTCCTGCTGTTCCTGATCATCCTGGGCGTGACCACGCTGATGTTGCGCTACGGCAGGCGCAGGGAGCTGGTATGAGTCGCGAAATCGGCCAATCGCGTGCCTGGGGCGCGTGGGTCAATGCGGCCCTGCTGCTGCTGGCCTTTGTCAGCCTGGCGCCGCTGGCGTGGATGGTGTCGGTGTCGTTCATGCCCAGCGGGCAGGCCTCGCAGTTCCCGCCGCCGCTGCTGCCGGCGCAGGCCACCATCGACAACTACCGGCAGCTGTTCGCGCGCACCGGCATGGCCGGCAACTTTCTCAACAGCCTGGGCATGTCGGCGGGCATCACCGTGGGCTCGCTGCTGTTCAACACCCTGGCCGGTTATGCCTTCGCCAAGCTGCGCTTTGCCGGCCGCGAGCGGGTGTTCCAGGTGCTGCTGGCGGCGCTGGTGATCCCGGCGCAGGTGGCGATGCTGCCGCTGTTCCTGCTGATGAAGCAGCTGGGGCTGGTCAATACCTGGGGCGGGGTGGTGGTGCCGGCGCTGGCCAGCGTGTTCGGCATCTTCCTGGTGCGGCAGTACGCACGCTCGATCCCCGACGAGTTGCTGGAGGCGGCGCGCATCGACGGCGCCAGCGAGGCCCGCATCTTCTTCCAGATCGTGCTGCCCATGCTCAAGCCGGTGCTGGTGACGCTGGCGATCTTCACCTTCATGGGCGCATGGAACGACTTCATGTGGCCGTTGATCGTGCTCACCGACCAGGAGCACTACACCCTGCCGGTGGCGTTGGCCTCGCTTTCGCGCGAGCACATCATGGACGTGGAAATGATGATGGCCGGCGCGGTGGTCACCGTGGTGCCGGTGCTGGCGCTGTTCCTGCTGCTGCAGCGTTACTACATCCAGGGGCTACTGCTGGGCAGCGTGAAGGGGTGAGCGGGCACGCCTGCCACGGCGTGCCCGGCGCGTCGGCGGATGCCGGGCCGTGCCCCGGCCGCGCGGGGCGTTCCGGCGCCGGCGGCGTCCCGCTGGGGCGGACGGCCCGACGCCGCAGCAGGGCCTGCACCCGCTTCCAGTTCTGGGAAAATCACACCATGGCCGCCGCCCCCGTACCGAGATCCACCGCGATGAGAAGGTTCCTTGCCCTCCTGCTGTTCTGCACCGTGACGATGGCCGGCAACGGCGGCGCGGCCGAGGGCGGCAGCCGGGTGCTGGCGAAGTTCGACGATATCGGTGCCTGGCAGCTGATCACCTCGCCGCAGGTCAGCGGTTCGCTGCGGCCGGTGAACGGCAATGGCGGCCGCGCGCTGTGCTTGGACTATGACTTCCACGAGGTCTCCGGCTACGCCGGCATCCGTCGCCGGCTGGATGTCACCTGGCCGGACAACTACCAGGTGAGCTTCGGCCTGCGTGGCGACTCGCCGGCCAACGACCTGCAGTTCAAGCTGATCGACGCCAGCGGTGACAACGTGTGGTGGGTCAACCGCAGCGGTTACCGCTTTCCCAAGGACTGGACCCGGGTGAGCTACCGCAAGCGCCACATCGACAAGGCCTGGGGGCCGGGCCAGGACCCGGTCCTGCGGCGCAGCGCCGCGGTGGAGTTCACCATTTACAGCAAGGTGGGCGGCAAGGGCACGGTGTGCTTCGACCAGCTCACGCTGCAGCCGCTGCCCAAGGAGGACGGCTCGGCGCTGACCGCCAGCGTCATCG
The DNA here is from genome assembly GCF_056393075.1 of Stenotrophomonas sp. Steno-Z10-HUANG. Lineage (NCBI taxonomy): Bacteria > Pseudomonadati > Pseudomonadota > Gammaproteobacteria > Lysobacterales > Lysobacteraceae > Stenotrophomonas > Stenotrophomonas sp. Steno-Z10-HUANG. The sequence continues at coordinate 245,047 of NZ_JBWJPA010000002.1, read as the reverse complement.
CCGATACCGCGACCGCGCTGCAGCAGCGCATTGCCGACGGCCGGCCGGACACGGTATGGATCAGCGGCGGGGTCAAGCAGCAGACCGTCAGCCTGGACCTGGGCAAGGTGCGCGAGTTCGGCGGCGCGGTGATCCAGTGGGTGCCGGGGCTGGAGGCGTCGCGCTACGTGGTGCAGGCCTCGGTCGACGGGCGCGACTGGCGCAGGCTGCGCGAGGTGAGCGCCGGCGGTGGCGGCCGCGACTGGCTGGCGTTGCCCGAGACCGAGGCACGCTACCTGCGTTTCGACCTCATCGACGGCCCCAGCTGGCGCTACGGCATCCGCGACATCAGCCTGAAGCCGCTGGCGTTCGCCGCCACGCCCAATGACTTCGTCCGCTCGGTCGCGCGCGACCTGCCGCGCGGGTCGCTGCCGCGCGGCTTTTCCGGCGAACAGCCGTACTGGACCCTGCTGGGCCTGGACGGCGGCAGCGAGCAGGCGTTGATGGGCGAGGACGGCACCCTGGAGGCGGTGCGCGCCGGTTTCAGCATCGAGCCGTTCGTGGTGCTCGATGGCAAGGTGCTGGGCTGGGCCGACGTCAGCGCCAGCCAGCGCCTGCAGGATGGCTACCTGCCGATTCCCTCGGTGGAATGGAAGCACGACCGGTTCGGCCTGCAGGTGACCGGCTTCGTCCAGGGCCGGCCCGGGCAGGCGCAGCTGGTGGCGCGCTACCGCCTGCACAACCCGGACAAGGTGGCGCACGAGTATCGGCTGGCGCTCGCGGTACGGCCGTTCCAGGTCAACCCGCCCAGCCAGTTCCTTAATACCGTCGGTGGCGTGAGCCGGATCGAGCGCCTGGCGATCCAGGGCGCGCAGGTGGCGGTCAACGGCCAGCCGCGGGTGTTCGCGATGACACCGCCCGATGCCGGTTTCGCCAGTGCGTTCGACAGCAAGCTCGACGTCACCCACCTGGCCGACCGCACCCTGCCGGGCACGCGCGAGGTCAGCGACCCGACCGGGCTGGCGTCCGGCGCGATGCTCTACACCTGGACGCTGGAACCGGGGCAGAGCCGCGAGGTCGCGCTGGTGCTGCCGCAGACCGGCGCCTGGCCGATGCCCGGCCGTTTCGATGCGGACAAGGCGCAGCAGCAGGTCGCGGCGATGTGGCGGCAGACACTGGACCAGGTGCGGCTGCAGTTGCCCGAGGCCGGCCAGCCGCTGGCCGACACGCTGCGCACCGCGCTGGCGCACATGCTGATCTCACGGGTCGGGCCGAGCCTGCAGCCGGGCACGCGTTCGTATGCGCGCAGCTGGATCCGCGACGGCGCGATGATCTCCGAAGGGCTGCTGCGGCTGGGTCGCGAGGACGCGGTGCGGCAATACCTGGAATGGTATGCGCCGTACCAGTTCGACAGCGGCATGGTGCCGTGCTGCGTGGACGCGCGCGGCAGCGACCCGGTGCCGGAGAACGACAGCCACGGCGAGCTGATCCATGCCATCGCCGGGTACTGGCGCCACACCGGCGACATGCAGTTCCTGCAGCGCATGTGGCCGCACGTGCTGGCCGCGTGGGGCTACATGGAAGACCTGCGGCTGAGCGAGCGCAGCGAGGACAACCGCGCGCGCCACCCGGGGTTCTACGGGATGATGCCGGCCTCGATCAGCCACGAGGGCTATTCGGCCAAGCCGGTGCATTCGTACTGGGACGATTTCTGGGCGCTGCGCGGGTACAAGGACGCGGCCGACATGGCCATGGCGCTGGGCCTGGCCACCGAGGCCGAAGCGATGGCCGCTTCGCGCGACCAGTTCCGCCAGGACCTGGACGCCTCGCTGCGCGCGAGCATGGCCGCGCACCGCATCGACTACCTGCCGGGCTCGGTGGAGCTGGGCGATTTCGACGCCACCTCGACCACCATCGCGCTGGCCCCGGGCGGCGAGCAGGGCCGGCTGCCGCAACCGGCGCTGGACAACACGTTCGAGCGCTACTGGCAGCAGTTCGTCGAGCGCCGCGACGGCAAGCGCCCGTGGAAGGACTACACCCCGTACGAATGGCGCAACGTCGGCGCGTTCGTGCGCCTGGGCTGGCGCGAGCGGGCCTGGGAGGCCAGCGAGTTCTTCTTCCGCGACCGCGCGCCGCCGGCCTGGAACCAGTGGGCCGAGGTGGTGTCCTCGACGCCGCGCACGCCGTTCTTCGTCGGCGACCTGCCGCATGCCTGGGTCGCATCGGATTTCGTGCGTTCGGCGCTGGACATGTTCGCGTACGAACGCGAGATCGACGACGCCATCGTGCTGGCCGCCGGCGTGCCGGCGCCCTTGCTGGCGGGCAAGGGCGTCGCCATCGAGGGCCTGCGCACCGCGCATGGCCCGCTGCGTTATTCGCTGGTGCGCGACGAGCGGCAGCTGACCCTGACGGTCGCCGACGGCCTGCGCCTGCCCGGCGGCGGGCTGGTGCTGCCGTGGCCCTACGCGGGCGAGCCGGGCGCGGCCCGGATCAACGGCGAACCGGCGGCGTGGTCGGGGACCGAACTGCGCATCACCACGTTGCCGGCGAAAGTCGAGATCGAGATCCCCGCCGACCTGCGGCGCAGCGAGCGCGGCCGGCGCTGAGGCCGCCGCCAGCGCTGGCTGGCGACGGCGTGGCCGGGGCGCCGTCGCTCAGCCGGGGTTGCGGGCGCGGCTCGCGTCCTCGTGCAGCGCCTCGTTCAACTGGTCGACCACGATCGCCCAGGCATCGTCGCTGGCAAGCTTCTCGCGCAGGAACTGGCGCTGCCCCGCGTTCCAGAAGGGCGCCTCGCCGATGCCGGTTTCCAGCGGCAGCTGGTGGTCGCGGATGAACCCGGCGATGGCCTGTTCGCCAGCGTCCAGGCCCAGCTGGAGGAAGAGGTTGCGCATGCGCGGGGTGGTTTCGTCCATCGATCACTCGGCTCCGGGGAAAGGTCGTGCGCCATCATGACCGCAACCCTGTGTTGCCCGCGCCAAGGCCGGATGGATGCGGGCGGCATCGTGCAGGCACGCAGGCCCCATCGCAACGAAGCGAGCGGGTGCCATGCGTCGGCCGGCGCCGGCGCCGCGGCGTGCGCTCAGCCGGCGCGGACCGCGCGCACGATGGCGGCGGCGGCCGCGGCCGATTTCCTCACCGCGTCCCACTGCCCGCTGCGGATCCAGGCGTCCTGCACCATCCACGAGCCGCCGATGCAGACCACGTTCTTCTGGCCGAGGTAGTCGGCCGCGGTGGCCTCGGTGATGCCGCCGGTGGGGCACAGCTTCAGTTCGGGCATCGGCCCGGCCACGCCCTTGATCATCGCCAGTCCGCCCACGGCGGTGGCCGGGAACAGCTTGCAGACGCGGAAGCCGCGCGCCAGCAGCGCCAGCAGTTCGGTGGGCGAGGCCGCGCCCGGGACCACCGGCAGCGGCGCCCTGGCCAGCGCATCGGCCATGTGCGCCGGCGTGCCCGGGGTCACCAGGAAATCGGCGCCGACGTCGATGGCCTGGCGCATCTGTTCGACGGTCAGCACGGTGCCGGCGCCGACCACCACGTCGGGCAACTCGCGCTTGAGCATGGACAGCGCGTCCATCGCCACCGGCGTGCGCAGGGTCAGCTCGATGGCGGGCAGGCCGCCTTCGAGCAGTGCGGCGCTGACCGCGCGCGCCTGGTCGAGGGTGTGGACGGTGACGACGGGCAGGATGCCGGCGGCGGTGAGCAGGTGTTCGGCGCGGTCCTGGTGCTGGGCGATGGTCATGGCGGGTTCCGGTGGGGCGGGACGCGGCGCGTCCCGTTAGGGTCAGGCGTCCTTGGCTTCGTGCGGGGCGGCAGCCGCGGCGGCATCGTGGCCCAGTTCGTACTCGGCGTCGTACTCCCACACGCTGCCGTCGGCGCGTGCCGGGCCGCAGGAAATGGAAACGGCGCCCTGGTCGGCCGGGCCGACCACGCTGCGGTTCATCGCGAACAGGTTGCGGCCAAGGTCGTGGCCGGCCGGTGCGGTGTTGGCGGCAAGCGGGCGCGCCGCCCATTCGGCAGGGTCCACCCGTACTTCCAGGATGCCGGCCTCGCCATCCAGGCGGATGATGTCGCCTTCGCGGATGCGCGCGATCGGGCCGCCGCGGGCGGCTTCGGGGGTGACGTGGATGGCGGCGGGAATCTTGCCCGAGGCGCCGGACAGGCGCCCGTCGGTGACCAGCGCCACGCGCCGGCCCTGGTTCTGCAGCAGCCCCAGCAGCGGCGCCAGCGAATGCAGCTCCGGCATGCCGTTGGCGCGCGGTCCCTGGTAGCGCACCACGGCCACGAAATCCTGCGGCAGGGCGCCGGCGGCATGCAGCTTGTTCAGTGCCTGCGGCGCGTCCACCACCACCGCCGGCGCCTCGATCGTGCGGTACTGCGGCTTCACCGCCGACAGCTTGATCAGCGAACGGCCGATGTTGCCGCGCAGCAGGCGCAGTCCGCCCTGGGCCTCGAACGGCGCGGCGGCCGCGCGTACCACCTCGGTATCGGCGCTGTGCGCGACGGCCGGCGCGTAGACGACCTTGCCGTCGATCAGCCGCGGTTCCTGCGCATAGGCGCGCATCCCGCCTTCGGCGATGGTCGGCAGGTCGTCATGCATCAGCCCGGCGTCCATCAGTTCGCGGAACACGAAGGCCGGCCCGCCGGCCGCGGCGAAGCGGTTCACGTCGGCCTCGCCATTGGGGTAGACGCGCGCCAGCAGCGGCACGATCTGCGACAGCTGGTCCATGTCGTCCCAGGTCAGCACGATGCCGGCCGCGCGGGCCACCGCGATCCAGTGGATGGTGTGGTTGGTGGAGCCGCCGGTGGCCATCAGCGCGACGATGGCGTTGACGATGGCGCGCTCGTCGATCAGCCGCCCCAGCGGCCGGAAATCGCTGCCGAGCGCGCAGATCTCCAGCGCGCGGGCGGTGGCGGCACGGGTCAGCGCATCGCGCAGCGGCAGTTCCGGGTTGACGAACGAGGCGCCCGGCAACTGCACGCCCATCGCCTCGAGCAGCACCTGGTTGGAATTGGCGGTGCCGTAGAACGTGCAGGTGCCCGGCGCGTGATAGGAGTCGGCCTCGGCCTGCAGCAGTTCCTCGCGGGTCGCTTCGCCGGCGGCATAGCGCTCGCGCACTTCGGCCTTCTTCTTGTTGGGGATGCCCGGCGTCATCGGCCCGGCCGGCACGAACACCGCCGGCAGGTGGCCGAACGCCAGCGCGCCGATCAGCAGGCCCGGGACGATCTTGTCGCACACGCCCAGGTGCACGGTGGTGTCGAACATGTCGTGGCTCAGGCCGACGGCGGTGGCCTGGGCGATGACGTCGCGCGAGAACAGCGACAGTTCCATGCCGCCGCGGCCCTGGGTGACGCCGTCGCACATCGCCGGTACGCCGCCGGCGACCTGCGCGGTGGCGCCGAGTTCGCGCGCGGCGTCGCGGATCAGCTGCGGGTAGTGCTCGAACGGCTGGTGCGCCGACAGCATGTCGTTGTAGGCGGTGATTATGCCCAGGTTGGGGGTCACGTCGCCGCGCAGCCGGCCCTTGTCGGTCGGGCCGCAGGCGGCGAAGGCATGGGCGAGGTTGCCGCAGCTCAGGCGCGAGCGGAACGGGCCCGAGCGCAGCGCGGCCTCGATGCCCGCCAGGTACGCCGCGCGCGACGGCGCGCTGCGCTGGCGGATGCGTTCGGTGATGGCGTGGATTTTCGGATGCAGGCTCATGGCTTTTACACGCAGGGAAAGGGGGAGGGGGAAGCGGGAGGGAGGAGGCTGCGGAAGGCGGAAAGTGGAGGGCGCGGCCCATGCCGGATCATCGCCCCGGCACGCGGCAGGGCGCGTGATCCCGCACGCCCGCCGGTTCTTTCCCGGTTCGCCTTCACCCGCACCAGTGCACGCGCAGCTTCGGGCCGGGCGCGTCGATGGCGGCCAGCACCGGATAGCGATGCACGTCTCCCGAGGCGAGCGCCGCCTCCAGTACTTCGAGCTTCTGCTTGCCGCGCAGCAACAGCAGGCGGTTGCCGACGGACGCCAGCCCGCGCGGGGTCAGGGTGATGCGCAGGTGCCAGTCGCGGGCGACCGGGCAACCGCTGGCGTCCAGCGCCGCATACGGCTTGCTGCCCTGCAGGGCGCGTTCGAGGTCGCGCGAGCCCGGGAACAGCGAGGCGGTGTGGCCATCGTTGCCCATGCCCAGCACGACCAGGCAGGCCGGCTGCGAGTACTCGGCCTGCAGGTTGGCGTCATGGACGCATTCGGCCAGCGATTTGCCCACCCGCACCAGGGGGTCGAAATGCGCGCCCTCGACCCGGTTGAGGAAGCTGTGGCGCACCAGCCAGGCGTTGCTGTCGCGGTCCTGCGGCGACAGCCAGCGCTCGTCCGCCAGGCCCACTTCCACCCGCGCCCATTCCAGCGGCTGCTCGGCCAGCAGTTCGTAGACCGGGGCCGGCGTGGTGCCGCCGGACAGCAGCATGCGCGCGCGGCCGCGCTGGCCGATCTCATGGCCGAGGATCGTCGCCATCTCGCGGGCGACGTTCTCGGTCCAGGCCTCCTCGTCGGAGTGGCGGACCAGGGTGAGGCGTTCGGCGAGTGCGCTCATGCGGGTGCTCCGGATGGGGCCTGCTCCAGGTCCAGCGCGTACGCGGCCGCGCCGAGCAGGCCCGGGCAGGGGTGGACGATGGCCAGCGACGGTACCTGCGACAGGGTCGCGCTGAAACGCCCCTTGTTCTCGAAATGGCTGCGGAAGCCGGAATGGCGCAGGGACTCGAGCAGCCGCGGCACCAGGCCGCCGGTAAGGAACACGCCGTCCCAGGCGCCCTGGACCAGCACCGCGTCGCCGGCGACCGCGCCGAAGATGTCCATGAACACCTCGATCGCGCGCATGGCGACCGGGTCGCCGGCGGCGGCGCGCTCGCTGACCTGCGCCGGCTGCGGCTGGCCCGGGTCCTGGCCGGCGATCTCGCTCAGCGCGCGGTGCAGGTTGACCAGGCCCGGGCCGCAGATCAACCGCTCGTTGGAGACGCGCCCGAACTGCTGGCCCAGGATCTGCAGGATGCGGATCTGCTCGGGGGTGGTCGGCGCGAAACTGGCATGGCCGCCCTCGGTCGCCAGCGGGTAATAGCGACCATCACGGACCACCAGCCCGCCCACCCCCAGGCCGGTGCCAGGGCCGATCACGCAGTAGTTGCGTGGCTGCGACGGCGCGGCCGGCTGCCAGGGCGCACCGCCGGTTTGGACCACGTCGGCCGGTTGCAGCAGCGCCACCGACATCGCCTGGGCGACGAAGTCGTTGATCAGGTGCAGCCGCGACAGGCCCAGTTGCGCGGCGGTGCGCGAGCGCGAGATCACCCATGGATGGTTGGTGATGCGCGCCTCGTCGCCGTCCACCCGCCCGGCCACGGCGAACACCCCGCTGTGGGCCCGGGCACCGCGCTCGCGCAGGTAGCAGGCAGCGGCATCGGCCAGCGACGCGAAACGCGCCACCGGGTATTCGCCGATGCTGCCCGGGTCCAGCGGGGCGGCGGTGGAGGTGTCGGCCAGCGCGAAGCGCGCGTTGGTGCCGCCGATGTCGGCGACCAGCACGTGTCCGGCCGGGCCGCTCACAGCGCGTCGTCCGCGCGGTTGTCGGCGACGATCGCCGCGGGCAGGAACAGGTGCGCCTGCGCCGGGCCCCAGCTGCCGGCCGGATACGGCTCCATCGGCAGGTCGGCGGCCTTCCAGGCGTCGGCGACGCTGTCGATCCAGGCCCACGCCGCGCGCACTTCGTCATCGCGCACGAACAGCGCGTGGTTGCCGTTGAAGGCATCCAGGAACAGGCGCTCGTAGGCGATGCGGCGATGCAGGCCGGTGGGCACGGACAGTTCCAGCTCCAGCGGCTGCAGTTCCAGCGCGCCCCATTCCGGGCCCGCCAGCGAACTCATCAGCCCCAGCTGGATGTTCTCCTGCGGCTGCAGCTGGAAGGTCAGCCGGTTGGGCTGGGCATGGCGGCGGTCGGGGCGTTCGAACAGCCAGTGGGTGACCGGCTTGAGGTTGACCTCGATGCGGGTGGTGCGCTCGGGCAGTCGCTTGCCGGTGACCAGGTGGAACGGCACCCCGGCCCAGCGCCAGTTGTCGATATGCGCGGTGACGCCGACGAAGGTCTCGGCCTCGCTGCCTTCCGGCGGCTGATAGGCCTGTGCCGGCTGGCCATTGATGGTGCCGGCGGTGTAGCGGCCGCGCACGCTGTCCTTGGCCGCATGGCGCGCGTCGAGCGGGCGCAGTGCGCGCAGCACCTTGACCTTCTCGTCGCGGATCCGGTCCGCTTCCAGCGAGGCCGGCGGTTCCATGGCCACCAGGCACAGCAGCTGCAGGATGTGGCTCTGCACCATGTCGCGCATCGCGCCGGAGCGCGAGTAGTACGAGTCGCGGCCGTCGACGCCGTCGCTCTCGGCCACCATGATGTGTACCGATTCGATGTAATTGCGGTTCCACACCGCTTCCAGCAGGGTGTTGCCGAAGCGCAGCGCCATCAGGTTCTGCACCGCGGCCTTGCCCAGGTAATGGTCGATGCGGAACACCCGGTCCTCGTCGATCAGCGCGCCGATCGACCGCAGGATCTGCTCGGCGCTGTCGCTGTCCGAGCCGATCGGCTTTTCCAGCATCAGCCGGTGCGGCGCGGACAGCGCGCCGCCCAGGGCCAGGCCCTCGCAGGTGGAGATGTACAGCCCGGGCGGGATCGACAGGTAGCTGACGCAGTGGCGGTCGTTGAACTCACGCACCGCGTCGGCGATCGAGCCGGGGTCGCGCAGGTCGACCGAGCGGTAGTCGATGCGCCGCAGCAGGTTGTTGATGTCGTCCTGGCTGGCCTGCGGCAGGGCCTGTTCCAGGCGTGGCCGCAGGATGTCGCGGAACTTGTCGGTGTCGTGCGGCGAGAGCGCCATCGCGCGCACCCGGAAATCCTCGGGGAGCAGGCCATCGCCGAGCAGCCGCAGCAGGGAAGGGAACAGATAGCGCTGGGCCAGGTCGCCTGTGGCACCGAACAGGAGGAGGGTGTCGTGCATGGCTCGAGTTTCGTGTTCTGGTGACATCGTTGTCAATCGCCCTTCGCTATGTTCTGGTTGCTGTTCCAGTGGGGGTCCCGCAGCCGTCGGCCGCCCCTGCGCCGTGTCCGGGTGGGTGCGGCGAGCGCGCTGGGAGGGGGAGCGGTCCGCGGGTGTCGAAACCGGCCGGTGCGGGCGTCCGCCAGCGCCGCCGCGAACCATGGATGGTGCCATGGGAGAACGCTTGCGTGGCAGAATGTTTCCACTGTATTCGTATTCGAACGCGGTCGCCCCGACCGCATTGGCGACGCGCGTCGCCATCCACTTCGCCGGTCGCCGTGCGCGCGGCCGGACTGAATGAGGCAGGCGATGGCGGACGTGCGGTTTGACGGAGTGCGCAAGGTCTACGACAACGGCCAGGTCGCCGTGCATGGGGCCAGTTTCGACATCGCCGACGGCGAGCTGATGGTGCTGGTGGGGCCGTCGGGCTGCGGCAAGTCGACCTTGTTGCGGATGGTCGCGGGGCTGGAAGAGATCAGCGCCGGCACGCTGTCCATCGGCGGGCGCGTGGTCAACGACGTCGCGCCCAAGGACCGCGACATCGCCATGGTGTTCCAGAACTACGCGTTGTACCCGCACATGACCGTAGCCGAAAACCTCGCCTTCGGGCTGAAGCTGCGCGGGCACGACAAGGCCGAGATCGCGCGCCGGGTGCAGGGTGCGGCCGACATGCTGGGCCTGGGCGGAATGCTGGACAAGCTGCCGCGGGCGATGTCCGGCGGGCAGCGCCAGCGCGTGGCGCTGGGGCGGGCGCTGGTGCGCGAGCCGGCGGTGTTCCTGCTGGACGAGCCGTTGTCCAATCTCGATGCCAAGCTGCGCCACTCGGTGCGCACCGAGATCGCGCAGCTGCACCGCAAGCTCGGCACCACGATGATCTACGTCACCCACGACCAGGTCGAGGCGATGACCCTGGGCCAGCGCATCGTGGTGCTCAACGATGGCATGGTGCAGCAGATCGACACGCCGATGGCGCTGTACCAGCGCCCGGCCAACCTGTTCGTCGCCGGCTTCCTCGGCAGCCCGGCCATGAACACGCTCAAGGGGCGGTTGCAGGCGCTGGCGGGCGGGGACGTGGCGCTGGACATGGGCCAGGACGGTCGCATTCCACTCGGCCGCGCACCGGTGCCGGCTGCCTGGTCCGGGCGCGAAGTGGTGGTCGGCGTGCGCCCGGAGCACCTGCAGCCGGGCGGCGGCGACGCGGCCTTCCCGGCGCTGATCGATGGCATCGAGCCGGTCGGCAACGAAATGTTCGTCAACCTGCGCCATGCCGGCCGGCCGCTGGTGATGCGGGTACCGCCGCAGGTGCTGCCCGCCGCGGGCGCGCGGATCGACGTGGCCGTCGTTCCGGCGGCGCTGCATTTCTTCGACGTGGACAGCGGCCTGCGCCTGGACGCGGCGCAGGCGGCCTGATCAGCGCGCCAGGCCGTCGAGCAGCTCCAGGCGCTCGACCGCCGCGCCCGCCACCTCCAGGCCGCCCGCCGGCAGGTCCAGCGGCAGCACCGCCAGTGCCAGCGTGCCGGCGCTGCTGGCGACGGTGCCGATGGTCGCGCCCGCCTGGGTGACCGCGTCGCCGGGCGTGCTGGCGAGGTCGCCATGCAGCAGGGCCAGCGAGCGCTTGGCCTTGCCCAGGAAATGGGTGCGTGCCACGATTTCCTGGCCCGGGTAGCAGCCCTTCTTCACGCTGTAGGCCGCAAGCCGGTCCAGCCCCAGTTGCTGCGGCGTCCACTGTTCCTGCTGCGAGGCCTCCAGCCGTGGCAGCCCGAAGCGCAGGTCCCACTGGCGCCAGGCCAGCTCCGCGGCATCGACGTACGCGGCGGTGCCCGCCGGCACCAGGCGCAGGGTGCGCGGGTGGGCCGCGGTCCCCAGGTCCAGTTCGATGGCGCCACCGTCGAGGTGGGCGAATGCGGCGCCATGGGCGCGGGCAGGCGCCTGGAACGCGGCTTCGACGGCGAAGGCATCGGCGTGGGCAAGGGTGACCTTGCGCCTGAATACGAAGCGCCGCAGCTGTTCGGCCATGGCCTCGACGCCGCCGTCGTGGCAGAGCAGCAGGAGTTGTCCGGCATCGAGCCGCAGCAGCTGGAACACCGCCAGGACGCGGCCCTTGGCGGTCAGCCACGCATTCCACTGCCAGTGGCCGTCGGCCAGCGACGGTACGTCGTTGGCGAACTGGGCCTGGGCGAAGGCGACCGCGTCCGGGCCGGAAAGGGCCAGCACCTGGGGCCGGCGCAGTGCGCGCGTACCGCTGAAGAGGGGGGCGAGGTTGTCAGACACGTGAACGGGGACTAAAATTTGTGCGTTGCGAGACCGACCATGATAGGCCAAACAACCCCCACTCCCGAGGACGGAACCCCAGCCCCGCCGGAACCGGAGAAGCAGCCGCTTGCCGATGCCGGAACGGTACCGCAGGAAATCGGCGGACGCGGCGGACTTGATCCGGTGCGTTACGGCGATTGGGAGAAAAACGGTCGCTGCATCGATTTCTGAGCAGCGTCAGCCAACGCGGCATCCGCCGCCCAGCCGAGATAACGAGTCAGCGAATGGCGAACAGACCCCGCCCCCTTTCTCCGCACCTGCAGGTGTATCGCTGGCAGATCCAGATGGCCACCTCGATCCTGCATCGAGCCACCGGCATCGTTCTGTCCGTCGGAGCCCTGATCATTGCCGGCGGCCTGCTCGCCCTGATGATGGGCCCCGAGTCCTGGAACTGCTTCACCACCCATGCCAGCGCCTGGTACGGCAAGGTGATCCTGTTCGGCTGGACCTGGTGCTTCGCCTATCACCTGTGCAATGGCATCCGCCACATCGTCCAGGACTTCGCCATCGGCTACAGCAAGCCGACCTTCATCCGCAGCAGCTGGCTGTCGGTGATCGGCTCGCTGGTCATCACCGCGCTGGTCTGGGCCTACGTCTGCTTCGGAGGCGCCGCATGAACAATTTCCGCACCCCGCTGAAGAACGCGCGCGGCCTCGGCAGCGCCAAGTCCGGCACCATGCACTTCATCCACCAGCGCCTGACCGCCACCGCGCTGGTGGCGCTGACCCTGTGGTTCCTGTGCTTCGTGCTGAGCCTGATCGGCGCCGACTACGTCACCGCCGTCACCGCCGTGGCCAAGCCGTGGAACGCGATCGCCCTGGTCGGCTTCCTGGTGGCCATGTTCTGGCACGCCCAGCTCGGCCTGCAGGTCGTGCTCGAAGACTACATCCACAATTCGCTGCTGGCCCTGGCCCTGCAGACCTCGGTCAAGTTCGTCGCCGTGCTCGGCGCGATCGTCAGCATCTTCGCGGTCGCCCGCGTCGCGCTTGGGAACTGATACATGTCCGCTTACAACATCACTGAACACAAGGTCGACATGGTGGTCGTCGGCGCCGGCGGCGCCGGCCTGCGCGCGACCTTCGGCCTGGCCCAGAAGGGCCTGCAGACCGTGTGCATCACCAAGGTCTTCCCGACCCGCTCGCACACCGTGGCGGCGCAGGGTGGCATTTCCGCCGCGCTGGGCAACATGGGCGAGGACGACTGGCGCTACCACTTCTACGACACCATCAAGGGCTCGGACTGGCTGGGCGACCAGGATGCGATCGAGTACATGGTGCGCGAGGCGATCCCGGCGATCATCGAGCTGGAACACTACGGCGTTCCGTTCAGCCGCACCGAGGACGGCAAGATCTACCAGCGCCCGTTCGGCGGCATGACCACCAAGTACGGCGAAGGCCCGTCCGCGCAGCGCACCTGCGCCGCCGCCGACCGTACCGGCCACGCCATGCTGCACACCCTGTACCAGCAGTCGCTGGCGCACAACGCGCGCTTCATGATCGAGTACTTCGCGCTCGACCTGATTTTCGACGAAGAGGGTGTGTGCCGCGGCGTGCTGGCGCTGGACATGGCCGAGGGCACCCTGCACCTGTTCCGCGCCCATGGCGTGGTGCTGGCCACCGGCGGCTACGGCCGCGCCTATTTCAGCGCCACCTCGGCGCACACCTGTACCGGTGACGGCGGCGGCCTGGTGGCCCGTGCCGGGCTGCCGCTGCAGGACATGGAGTTCGTGCAGTTCCACCCGACCGGCATCTACGGCGCCGGCTGCCTGATCACCGAGGGCGTGCGCGGCGAAGGCGGCATCCTGCGCAACAGCAGCGGCGAGCGCTTCATGGAACGCTACGCACCGCATTACAAGGACCTGGCCTCGCGCGACGTGGTCAGCCGTTCGATGACCATCGAGATCCGCGAAGGCCGCGGCGTCGGCGAGCACAAGGACCACATCCTGCTCGACCTGACCCACCTGGGCCCGGGCGTGATCGACGAGAAGCTGCCGGGCATCGCCGAGAGCGCGCGGATCTTCGCCGGCGTCGACGTGCACAAGCAGCCGATCCCGGTGATCCCGACCGTGCACTACAACATGGGTGGCATCCCGACCAACTACCACGGCGAAGTGGTGCGCAAGGTCGGCGACAACCCGGATGCGGTGGTGCCGGGCCTGTACGCCATCGGCGAGGCGGCCTGCGTGTCGGTGCACGGCGCCAACCGCCTGGGCTCCAACTCGCTGCTGGACCTGGTGGTGTTCGGCCGCGCGGTGGCCAACCGCTGCGCCGAGACGATCAAGCCGGGCGCGCCGCACAAGACCCTGGGTTCGGATGCCTGCGACAAGGCGCTGGGCCTGCTGGACAAGCTGCGCCACGCCAATGGCGACACCCCGACCGCCGTGATCCGCGACCGCATGCAGCGCACCATGCAGGCCGACGCCGCGGTGTTCCGCACCAGCAAGACGCTGGCCGAAGGCTGCGCGAAGATGGCCGAGGTGTTCGATTCGTTCCAGGACGTCAAGGTTTCCGACCGCTCGCTGGTCTGGAACTCGGACCTGATCGAGACCTACGAGCTCAACAACCTGCTGCTCAACGCCGTGGCCACCATCAATTCGGCCGAGCAGCGCAAGGAAAGCCGCGGCGCGCACGCGCACGAGGACTATCCGGAGCGCGACGACGCCAACTGGATGAAGCACACGCTGGTCACCGTCGACGAGAAGGGCAAGTGCAGCTTCGACTACCGTCCGGTGCACATGTACACGCTCACCGACGACGTCGCCGTCGTGCCGCCGAAGCCGCGCGTCTACTGATCCGGGGAACCTACGAACATGGCTGAATTTGCACTCCCGAAGAACTCCCGGATCACCCAGGGCAAGCACTTCCCCGCCAAGAGCGGCGGCAAGAACGTGCGCACCTTCAAGATCTACCGCTGGAGTCCGGACGACGACCAGAACCCGCGTACCGACACCTACGAGGTCGACCTCGACGCGTGCGGCCCGATGGTCCTGGACGCGCTGATCAAGATCAAGAACGAGATCGACCCGACCCTGACCTTCCGCCGGTCCTGCCGCGAGGGCATCTGCGGTTCGTGCGCGATGAACATCGACGGCACCAACACGCTGGCCTGCACCCGCGCCATCGCCGACTGCACCAAGGCCGAGGTGCCGATCTACCCGCTGCCGCACATGGACGTGGTCAAGGACCTGGTGCCGGACCTGACCCACTTCTACGCGCAGTACGCGTCGATCAAGCCGTGGATCCGCACCCAGACCCCGGCGCCGTCGGACCGCGAGCGGCTGCAGTCGCCGGAAGACCGCAAGAAGCTCGACGGCCTGTACGAGTGCATCCTGTGCGCCTGCTGCTCGACCAGCTGCCCGAGCTACTGGTGGAACGGCGAGCGCTACCTGGGCCCGGCGATCCTGCTGCAGGCCTACCGCTGGATCATCGATTCGCGCGACGAGGACACCGGTGCGCGGCTGGACGATCTGGAGGATCCGTTCAAGCTGTACCGCTGCCACACCATCATGAACTGCGCCCGGACCTGCCCGAAGGGGCTGAACCCGGCGCTGGCGATCGCCGAGATCAAGAAGTTGATGATGGCGCGCCGCGCCTGATGCGCCGGCCCGCGCGATGCCCCGCGCATCGCGGCCATGGCGGCACCGGTCCCTCTGGCCGGTGCCGTCTTCGTTTACGCCACGGTCCGGCCGTGGCATCGGCAGGTGAGCGATGAGCCCTGAAGACGAGATCGAACTGAAGAAGCTGCGCTGGCGCTGCCGACGCGGCATGCGCGAGCTGGACCAGCTGTTCGGGCGCTATCTTGACCAGCGCTGGGGGCAGGCGCCGACAGCCGAGCGCGCTGTTTTCCTGCAGTTGCTGGAAACCGAAGACGACAAACTGTGGCGCTGGTCCATGGGCTACGAGGCCTGTCCCGATGCGCAGCAGGCGGCCCTGCTGGACTATATCCGCACCCTTCCGCTGTGAGTGGCGGCCCTCGCGCTGGCAGGCCGGCGCGATGTGCCTGCTGGGCCTGCTGGGCGCCATCGCGCTGTTGAACTGCGGGCTCGCGCGGGCCGTTGCATGGCCGGCGGCGCTGCTGGCCGTAGGCCACGGGCTGGGCATGGCGCGGCGCGGGCTGCGCCAGCCGGTGCGGCGGCTGCGGGTGCCGCTCGCGCCGGCTGCGGCCGAGGTCGACGGCGGCGCGGTCCAGGCGCTTGAGCTGCTCGAGCGCGGCCCGCTGCTGGTGCTGCGCTGGCGCAGTGGCGGGCGACGCGGGCAGCTGCTGTTCTGGCCGGACACGCTGCCCCGCGCCGGTCGACGTGAACTGCGACTGGCCGTGCGCGCCCATGCCGTTTCCCGTTAGCCGGCGGGAATGGCAACATGGCGCCACTCCATCGGCACACGCGCATGTTCAGACCCTTACCCGTCGCAATCGGATTGCGCTATCTGCGGGCCAAGCGCCGCAACGGCTTCATCTCCTTCATCTCCATGGCCTCGATCCTCGGCATCGCGCTCGGGGTCACCGTGCTGATCACCACGCTGGCGGTGATGAGCGGTTTCCAGAAGGAAATCCGCGACCGTCTGCTGCAGATGTCCGCCCACGCCACGGTCAGCGCCGATGGCGCGCCGATGCGCAACTGGCAGCACGCGGTGGACGTGGCCAGCCGCGACCCGCGCGTGGCCGGTGCCGCGCCCTACATCGAGATCCAGGGCATGCTGGCCGGCCCGCGGGTGCAGGGCGCGATCGTGCAGGGCGTGGACCCGGCGCTCGAACCGAAGGTATCGGTGCTGGGCGAAAAGATGCAGAAGGGCGCGCTGGACAGCCTGCAGCCGGGCGGGTTCAACATCCTGCTCGGCAAGGAGCTGGCGTTGTGGCTGGGCGTGGACGTGGGCGACAGCGTGGTGGCGACGCTGGCCGAGATCCAGGGCACCCCGGTCGGGGCGATGGCGCGGACCAAGCGCTTCAAGGTCAGCGGCATCTTCGAGGCCGGCTCCAACGAGATCGACCGCGGCGTGGCGTTCGTCAACATGCAGGACCTGGAACGGGTGCTGCGGGTGGACGGGGTCACCGGCGTGCGCCTGAAGCTGCACGACATGGACCAGGCCTATACCGTGGCGCGCGACCTGGCGCTGAACCTGGAGGGCATGTACCGGGTCAGCGACTGGACCCAGGAGAACGCCAACCTCTACCACTCGCTGCGCATGGAAAAGACGGTGATGGGCATCCTGCTGTCGCTGATCGTGGCGATGGGCGCGTTCAACCTGGTGTCCTCGCAGGTGATGCTGGTGACCGACAAGCAGGCCGACATCGCGATCCTGCGCACGCTGGGGCTGACCCCGCGCGGGGTGATGCAGGTGTTCATGGTGCAGGGCAGCCTGATCGGGCTGATGGGCACGGTGGCCGGCGTGATCGGCGGCATCACCCTGACGCTCAACCTGGAGCGCATCCTCGGCCTGATCGAATCGACCTTCGACATCAAGCTGCTGCCCGAGGACGTGTACTACATCACCGGCCTGCCGACCGACATGCAGACCGGCGACATCGTGGTGATCACCGCGGTGGCGCTGCTGATGAGTTTCCTGGCAACGCTGTACCCGGCCTGGCGCGCGGCGCGCACCCAGCCGGCGGAGGCGCTGCGCTATGAATGAGAACGCGACCATGGAATCGGTGATACGTGCCGAGGGGCTGGCCAAGACCTACGCCGAAGGGCGCATGCGCACGCCGGTGTTCGACGGGCTCGAACTGGACGTGGCGCCGGGCGAGACGGTGGCCATCGTCGGTGCCTCCGGCGCCGGCAAGAGCACCCTGCTGCACCTGCTCGGCGGGCTCGACGTGCCGACCGCCGGCGAGGTGTACGTGGCCGGCCAGCGCATGTCGGCCCTGTCCGACGCGCAGCGCGGGCGCCTGCGCAACACTTCGCTGGGCTTCGTCTACCAGTTCCACCACCTGCTGCCGGAGTTCACCGCGCTGGAGAACGTGATGATGCCGGTGGTGCTCGGCGGTGCCGATATTGCCGATGCCCAGCAGCGCGCGCGTGCACTGCTGGAATCGGTCGGGCTGGGGCACCGGCTGGAGCACAAGCCCGGCGAGCTGTCCGGCGGCGAACGCCAGCGCGCGGCGGTGGCGCGGGCCCTGGTGAACCGGCCCGCCTGCGTGCTCGGCGACGAGCCCACCGGCAACCTGGACGACAAGACCGCGGCCACGGTGTTCGACCTGATGCTGGAATTGAACCGCGCCCAGCGCACCAGCCTGGTCCTGGTCACCCATGACCGCGGCCTGGCGCGGCGCCTGGACCGGGTACTCGAACTGCGCCAGGCGCGGCTCCATCCGCTGGCGCACAGCGACGTCTGAGGCCCATCCCGCCCGCCCCCCTCCGGCGGCGGGGCGGGCCGCCTGATCCGGCCGCCGGCTGAACAGGCCGCGTCGGCTCGCTTGCGCGTCACCGGCTGCGGTGCAAGATGGCGAAGGTATTCCCGAACAGGAGGTGTGTCATGAAACGTCTGGCAATGGTCTTGTTCGCCGTCGCCGCGCTGGCCGGCTGCGCCACCACCGGCAAGCTGTCCAGCAGCGAGCGGCTGCAGCTGTACCGCGCCCATGCCGGCGCGCCGGTGAAGGATTTCCAGTACTTCGGGTCGCTCAACGGCTGGACCGAGCTCGGCGACAGCGCGCTGGCGGTATGGACCAAGCCCAACGAGGCCTGGCTGTTGAACCTGAGCGGCCCGTGCATGGACCTGTCCTATGCCCCGGCGATCAGCGTCACCAACATGATGGGCCGGGTATCGGCCAAGTTCGACCGCGTGATCGTGCTCGGCGGTGGCCCGGGCCTGACGCGCATGCCGTGCCGGATCGATACCATCCAGCCGCTCGACGTGAAGGCGCTGCGCACGTCGGAGAAGGAGCTGCGCGAGGCCAAGATCGAGGCGCGTGCCGAGGACCCGTCCCGCGACTGAGCCGGCCGTGGCAGCAGCGAGGGGGCTGGCAGCAGCCCCCTCGGGCAGTATCAGGGGGCGTCCGGGGCGACGTAGCCAGCGGGCTTTTCCGCGCCGCCGCCGAACAGGAACTTGACCAGCTCTTCCTCCAGGAACGCGCGGTGCTTCGGGTCGCGTGGCGACAGCCGGTTCTCGTTGATCAGCATGGTCTGGTGCGCCAGCCACGCCGCCCAGGCCTGCTTGCCGACGTTGGCGAAGATGCGCTGGCCCAGTTCGCCGGGGTAGGGCACGAAGTCCAGGCCTTCGGTTTCGCGTTGTTCGTACTGGCAGAAGACGGAGCGTGGCATGCGGGGTTCCTGTCGGTGGAGCGGGCCGCCTCAGTGGCGGTCGAGCAGCTTGCGGATGGGCGCCGGCAGCCCCAGCGAGGGCAGCTCGGCGCGGGCGACCCAGCGCAGGTCGGCATTGTCGCCCACGCGCGGGCGCGGGGCGACCCTGCGCAGGTGCAGCGGCTGCAGGTGCAGCCGGTAGTGGCTGAAGGTATGGACGATCAGCGGCAGCTCGTCGGCGGCGTCGTAGTCGCCGTCGATGTGGCTGGCGAACCAGGCGCGCAGCGCGGCATCGGTGTCGGCCTGCGGCAGCGTCCACAACGAGGCCCAGATGCCGGTGGGCGGCCGCTTGCACAACAGGATGCGGCCCTGGCTGTCCTCCAGCAGCAGCGCGCTGGCCTCGCGCTCGGGCAACACCTTGCCGGGCTTTGGCGTCGGCAGTGAATCCACCTGTCCCTGCGCATGTGCCGCGCAGCCATCCCGCACCGGGCACAGGCTGCAGGCGGGGTTGGCGCGGCTGCACAGGGTGGCACCGAAGTCCATCTGCGCCTGGGTCCAGTCGGCCATGCGTCCCGGCGGCACCTGCGCCACGTGCTGCGCGGCCAGTACCCACAACTGCTTTTCGACGGCGGGCAGGCCGGGGTGGCCGGCGATGCCGTGGTAGCGGGTGAGCGCGCGTTTGACGTTGCCGTCGAGGATGGGAAACGGGTCGTTCCAGGCCTGGCTGAGGATGGCGCCGGCGGTGCTGCGGCCGATGCCCGGCAGCGCCAGCAGCGCTTGCGGATCGCGCGGCAGGTCGCCGCCATGCAGCTCCACGCAGCGAAGGGCCGCGGCGTGCAGGTTGCGGGCGCGGGCGTAGTAGCCCAGCCCGGCCCAGTGCGCCATCACCGCGTCGTCGTCCGCCGCGGCGAGGTCGGGCAGGGACGGGAACGACTGCACGAAGCGCTGGAAATACGGAATGACCGTGGCCACCTGGGTCTGCTGCAGCATGATTTCCGACAGCCACACCCGGTAGGGCGTGCGCGGATGCTGCCAGGGCAGGTCATGGCGGCCGTGGCGGTCGAACCAGTCGAGCAGGCGCGGGGAAAAGGCATCGGTGGACGGGCGCATGCGCGCACCCGCACCCGTGCCGGGAGTTGCATCGGTGGCGCCGGCCACGATGCCCGACGCCGCTCCTGCGCGGGCCATCAGTTGCCCAGCGCCTCCGGCAGCAGTGCATCGACGAAGGCTTCCGGGTCGAATACGCGCAGGTCTTCCGGGCGCTCGCCGATGCCGGCGAAGCGGATCGGAATGCCGAACTCGCGCGCCAGCGCGAACACCACGCCGCCCTTGGCGGTGCCGTCGAGCTTGGTCACCACCAGCCCGGTGACGCCAGCGGCGGCATGGAACTGGCGCAACTGGTTCAGCGCGTTCTGGCCGGTGGTGCCGTCGATCACCATCAGCACCTCATGCGGCGCGCTGGGGTCGATCTTGCCCAGTACGCGGCGGATCTTGCTCAGCTCGTTCATCAGCCCGGCCTGGGTGTGCAGGCGGCCGGCGGTGTCGGCGATCAGCACGCTGGTGCCGCGGGCCTTGCCGGCCTGCAGTGCGTCGAACGCCACCGATGCCGCGTCGGCGTTCTGGCCCTGGGCGATCACCGCCACGCCGTTGCGCTCGCCCCACACCTGCAACTGCGCCACCGCGGCGGCGCGGAAGGTATCGCCGGCGGCCAGCATCAGGCTGTGGCCCTCGTCCTTGAAGCGCTTGGCCAGCTTGCCGATGGTGGTGGTCTTGCCGACGCCGTTGACGCCCACGGTGAGGATCACGAACGGCCTGGCGTCGCGGTCGATGACCAGTGGCCGGGCCACGGGCTGCAGCAGCGCGATCAGGTCGGCGCGCAGCGCGGCGAGCAGCGCGTTGGCGTCGGCGAACTCGCGCGATTTCATGCGCCGGCGCAGGTCTTCGACCAGCGCGGTGGTGGCTGGCACGCCGACGTCGGCGGTCAGCAGCGCGGTCTCGATCTCGTCGAGCAGGTCGTCGTCCAGCCGCGGGTTGCGCGAGAACAGGCCGCCAAAGCTGCGGGCGAAGGCGCTGTTGCGCAGGCGGTCACGCCAGCCGGGCTTGCCCGCCGGGGCGGCCGGGGCGGCGTTGGCCGGGATCAGGCCCGCGTCGGTGGCATCCACGGCCGTCGTCGCTGCAGCGGTCCCGGCCGCCGCGGAGGGTGCGGTGCTGTCTGCGACAGGCGCGGGCGCGGTGATGGCGGGCGCGGGCGCCACGGGGTCCAGGGCCGGCGCCGGGTCAGCGGCGGGCGCCGCGTCGGCGGGGTCGGCCGCCGGCGCGGGCTGTTCGGCCGGCGCGGGCAGGGCGGAGGCCAGCTCCTCGGCGCTGAATTGCGGGGGCTTGCCGACCGCGGGGGCGTCCTGCGGCTTCTTGCGACGGAAAAAACTGAGCATGGATGAGAAAAACCGGGGCAGGGCCACATGCTACCACCGGCGCTGGCGGCGGCCGGTCCGCAGCGGCGGAAAACGGGCTAAAGTCGGCGCCTGGCAGGCCGATGACAAGGCATGAACGCGATTCCCTCGATTGCCGCCTCCGGCATGCGCGTGGCCGTGATGGGCGTGCGCGTGGCGGCGCAGAATATCGCCGTGCAACCGGTGCAGCCGGTGGGGCCGCGGCAGGTGCTGGCGGTGCAGACCCTTGCCGGTGGCGGCGCCAGCGCGCGGGTGTCCGCGGGCGAGGGGGCGCCGGACCTGGCCGCCGACCTGCTGGCGGCCAGGACCTATGAAGTGGCCTTTGCCGCCAACGCGGTGGTGATCCGGCGCAACAGCGAAATGCTGGGGACGCTGTTCGACGCGTTCGCCTGACCACCCGGCTTGCGCCGCGTGCGGGTGGCGCGGCCGGCGTCACGCCCGCGGGCAGGGCGCGGATGGACGCCCTGCCGCGACCGGCCCCCTCCGCCGCGGAGGGGGCGCCCGGCCTCAGGCCGACAGTTCCAGCAGCAGCTTGTTGAGCCGGCGCACGTAAGCGGCCGGGTCCTTCAGGCCGTCGCCGGCGGCCAGCGCGGCCTGGTCGAACAGCACCCGCGCCAGGTCGCTGAAGCGGTCCATGTCCGGCTCGGCGTCCAGCTTCTCGATCAGCGGGTGCGCCGGGTTGAACTCGAACACCGGCCTGCTCTCGGGCACCTTCTGCCCGCTGGCTTCCAGGATCTGCCGCATCTGCAGGCCCAGGTCCTGCTCGCCGATGGCCAGGATCGCCGGCGAATCGGTCAGGCGGTGGGAGACGCGCACCTCGGCCACGTCCTCGCCCAGCGCGGTCTTGATGCGCGTGGCCAGCCCTTCCTTGGCCTTGGCGGCTTCCTCCTGCGCCTTCTTCTCTTCCTCCGAGTCCAGCGTGCCCAGGTCCAGGTCGCCACGGGCCACGTCCACGAACGACTTGCCGTCGAATTCGTGCAGGTAGTTCATCAGCCACTCGTCGATGCGGTCGGTCATCAACAGCACCTCGATGCCCTTCTTGCGGAACACCTCCAGGTGCGGGCTGTCCTTGACCTGCAGGTAGCTCTCGCCGGTGAGGTAGTAGATCTTGTCCTGGCCCTGGACCATGCGGCCGACGTAGTCGGCCAGCGCCACGTCCTGCGCGCCGTCGCTGCCATGGGTGGAGGCGAAGCGCAGCAGCCCGGCGATCTTCTCGCGGTTGTTGAAGTCCTCGGCGGGGCCTTCCTTCAGCACCTGGCCGAATTCCTTCCAGAAGCGCTGGTAATCGGCCGGGGCGTCCTTGGCCAGCTTCTCCAGCATGTCCAGTGCGCGCCTGGTCAGCGCCGACTTCATCGAGTCGATCACCGGCCCGGACTGCAGGATCTCGCGCGAAACGTTCAGCGGCAGGTCGCTGGAGTCGACCACGCCCTTGATGAAGCGCAGGTACAGCGGCAGGAACTGCTCGGCCTGGTCCATGATGAAGACGCGCTGCACGTACAGCTTCAGGCCCTTGGCGGCGTCGCGGTGGTACAGGTCGAACGGCGCGCGGCCGGGGGTGTACAGCAGCGAGGTGTATTCCAGCTTGCCCTCGACCCGGTTGTGGCTCCACGCCAGCGGGTCGGTGAAGTCATGGGCGATGTGCTTGTAGAACTCCTGGTACTCGGCGTCGCTGACCTCGGACTTGGGCCGGGTCCACAGCGCGTTGGCCTTGTTGACCGCTTCCCACTCCGCCGCCGCCGGCGCCTCGTCGCCAGTGGCCTGCTTGTGCATTTCGATCGGCAGGCCGATGTGGTCGGAGTACTTCTTGACCAGGCTGCGCAGCTTCCAGCCATCGGCGAAGCCTTCCTCGCCGTCCTTGAGGTGCAGCACGATGCGGGTGCCGCGTTCGGGCTTGTCGATGGTGGCGACCTCGAACTCGCCTTCGCCGCGCGAGGACCAGTGCACGCCCTCGCTGGCCGGCAGCCCGGCGCGGCGGCTGTAGACGTCGACCTGGTCGGCGACGATGAAGGCCGAATAGAAGCCCACGCCGAACTGGCCGATCAGGTTGGCGTCCTTCTTCTGGTCGCCGGACAGGTTCTTCAGGAAGTCGGCGGTGCCCGACTTGGCGATGGTGCCCAGGTGCGCCACGGCTTCGTCGCGGCTCAGGCCGATGCCGTTGTCGTCGATGGTCAGGGTGCGCGCGGCCGGGTCGGCCTCGATGCGGATGCGCAGCGCGCCGTCGCCTTCCAGCAGTTCCGGCCGGGTCAACGCCTCGAAACGCAGCTTGTCGGCGGCATCGGCGGCGTTGGAGACCAGCTCGCGCAGGAAGATTTCCTTGTTCGAGTACAGCGAGTGGATCATCAGGTGCAGCAGCTGCTTCACCTCGGTCTGGAAACCGCGGGTTTCCTTGTGGGCTTCGGCGGTCATCGTCGGGTTCGCTCCATGGTTGCCAGGCCGCGCGCGGGCGGCCGATGGCCTCACGGATGTGGGCCGGGCGGCGGATTTCAAGTCCGCGGGCGCGGGAAGAGGGCGGGTTCGGCTTATCATGCGGGCCCGTTTCCGCCGCCATTCGCATGCCCCGTTCCCCGCGATCTCCCGCTCCGACCTCCCGCCGTCCCGCGCATGGCGGGGACGGGCAGGTGCGCATCATCGGCGGCCGCTGGCGCAATACGCGGCTGCAGGTGCCGTCGCTGGACGGCCTGCGCCCGACCAGCGACCGGGTGCGCGAGACCCTGTTCAACTGGCTGATGCCGAAACTGCCCGGTGCGCGCGTACTGGATCTGTTCGCCGGCAGCGGCGCGCTGGGGCTCGAGGCGGTGTCGCGCGGCGCCGCTTCGGCGCAGCTGGTGGAACGCGACCCCGCGCTGGCCGCGGCGCTGCGCGGCGTGGTCGAGCGGCTGGGCGCCGCTGCGCAGGTGCAGGTCGCCGCCGGCGATGCGCTGCGCTGGCTGGAAACCGCCGCGCCGATGCAGGCCGACATCGTGTTCATGGATCCGCCGTTCGCCGCCGGCCTGTGGGCGCAGGTGTTCGAGCGGCTGCCGCGGCACCTGGCCGCGGATGCGTGGCTGTACGTGGAGGCGCCCGCGGCCGCGGCGCCGCTTCCGCCCGCGGACTGGCGCCTGCACCGCGAGGGCGCCACCCGCGATGTCGGCTATGCCCTGTACGTTCGCGCCGCTGCTACACTCCGCGGTGACCTGAACGCGACTCCGTCCGCATGACCCCGTCCAACCCGCGCATTGCCGTCTATCCGGGCACGTTCGACCCGATCACCAATGGTCACATCGACCTGGTGCACCGGGCCGCGCCGCTGTTCGAGAAGATCGTGGTCGGCGTGGCGCAGAGCCCGTCCAAGGGGCCGACGCTGCCGCTGGCGCTGCGCGTGGAGCTGGCGCGCGAGGCGCTGGCCCGCCATGACAACGTCGAGGTGGTCGGTTTCGACACCCTGCTGGCGCATTTCGTGCGCTCGGTGCATGCCGGTGTGCTGCTGCGCGGCCTGCGCGCGGTGTCCGATTTCGAATATGAATTCCAGATGGCGAGCATGAACCGCCACCTGATCCCGGAGGTCGAGACCCTGTTCCTGACCCCGTCCGAACAGCACAGCTTCATTTCTTCCTCGCTGGTGCGCGAAATCGCCCGGCTGGGAGGCGACGTGTCCGGTTTCGTGCCGGCCACGGTGCTCGAAGCGCTGCGCAGGGCCCGCGAATCCCGCGCTGGCGCCTGACCCATCCCAACAGCCGTAACGAATCCAATAGAGGGAGACGATCCATGAAGAACACGATGCGCGTGATGCTGGCCGCTTCGCTGGTGCTGGGCTTCACCGCCTGCAAGAAGGAAGAGGCCGCACCGGCCGCCGAGGCGCAGCAGGCGCTGGTGGCCCCGGCCAAGGACGACGATGCCGGCTGGCGCAAGTACCTGCAGGCCGTGGCCGTGCAGAACATGGGCAACATCACCAACAACCCGTACCTGTACTACCTGGTGCCGGAGTCCGACCCGGAGTTCGCCGCCAAGTACGAGCGCCAGGTCGAAAGCGCCACCGCCGCCATCGGCCGCGGCGTGTCCCCCGGCAACATGCTGGCCTTCGGTTCGTCGGCCTCGTCGAAGATGGCCGATCTGATCGAGACCGCGTTCAAGGGCGTGCAGGCCGATTCCATGAAGGGCGTGCGCGTGGTGTACATCGGCGATGCCGCCGACAACGCCCGCGTGCAGACCATCGTGCAGCCGACCGGCGCCGATTACATCTTCGTTGAAGCCAAGTGACCCGTGCCCGGCCGGACGTGCCTTGCGCATGTCCGGCCGCTGCCGGCCCGGAAGCGGGCCGCATCGAGCCGGTGGCGCCGCGCGCCGCCGGCCTGCCGCCGGCAGGCGCGGGCATGGAGCCGTTCCATGTCTCTGAAAATCAATGAGCTCTGCGTCAACTGCGACGTCTGCGAGCCAGCCTGCCCGAACAAGGCCATTTCGATGGGCGAGACGATCTACGTGATCGATCCGGCCCGTTGCACCGAATGCGTCGGCCATTTCGATGAGCCGCAATGCGTGGTGGTGTGCCCGGTCGAATGCATCGACCCGGATCCGGACATTCCCGAAACCCACGACCAGCTGCTGGCCAAGCTGCATGCGCTGCAGCGCGACCACCCCGAACTGTACGAACCGGAGACCCCCTCGGCATGAAACGTTTCGCGCGTTCCTTCCTGTTGTTTGCGCTGGTGCTGGCACCGGCGGCGTGGGCGGCACCGACGCCGCCGCAGGCGCTGGCCGCGCACCCTGACGGCGCGGCGATCGCCAGCGGCCACGAACTGGCGACCAAGGCCGGCATGGAGATCCTGGCCAAGGGCGGCAATGCGTTCGACGCCGCGGTGGCGGTGTCATCCACGCTGGCGGTGGTCGAGCCGATCAGTTCCGGCCTGGGCGGCGGTGGCTTGTTCATGCTGCACGACGCGCGCACCGGCAAGGACGTGATGCTCGACGCGCGCGAGACCTCGCCGGCGTCGGCCACGCCGGAGCGCTTCCTGGACGCCAACGGCGAGCTGGACCGCGACCGTTCGGTCAACGGCCCGTGGTCGGCCGGCATCCCCGGGTTGCCGGCGCTGCTGGTGCAGGTCGCGCGCGAACACGGCCGGCTGCCGCTGTCCGAATCGCTGGCGCCGGCGATCCGCGTGGCCAGCGAAGGCTTCCCGGTGTACGCGCGCATGGCGCGTGGCTATGCCGCGCGGCGCGAGGTGATGGAGCGCTATCCCGGCACCCGTGAGGTGTACCTGCGCAACGGTCGTCCCATCGCCGAGGGCGACATCTTCAAGCAGCCGGAACTGGCGCATACCCTGCGGCTGCTGGCCGCCAGGGGCTTCGATGGCTTCTACCGCGGCGAGACCGCGAACAAGCTGCTGGCCGGGGTGAAGAAGGCCGGTGGCCAATGGACCGCCGCCGAGCTGGCCGGCTACACGGTCAAGGCGCGCGAGCCGATCGTGTTCGACTACCGCGGCTGGAAGATCACCACCGCGCCGCCGCCGTCCTCCGGGGGTATCGCGCTGGCGTCGATGCTGCAGATCCTGGAAGGCTGGGACCTGGCCGCCCTGGACGAGGCGCACCGCACCCACCTGGTGGTCGAGGCCATGCGCCGTGCCTACCGCGACCGCACCTTCTTCCTCGGCGACCCGGATTTCGTGCAGATCCCGCAGAAGGTGCTCACCAGCCGCGACTACGCCCAGGGCCTGCGCGCCACCATCCACCCGGACAAGGCCACCCCGAGCGACCTTCTGTCGGGCAACCCGACCCCGCTGGAGGATGACGAGACCACCCATTTCTCGATCATCGACAGCGAAGGCAACCGCGTCGGCGGCACCCAGACGGTGAACCTGCTGTATGGCTCGGGCTTCATCCCGGCCGGCACCGGCGTGCTGCTCAACAACGAGATGGACGATTTCGCGCTCAAGCCGGGTACGCCCAACGCGTTCGGCGTGATGGGCTACGAGGCCAACGCGCCGAAGCCGGGCAAGCGCATGCTCAGCTCGATGACGCCGACCTTCATGGAGAACGGCGAGAAGGTGATCGTGATCGGCACCCCGGGCGGCAGCCGCATCATCACCATGGTGCTGCTGGGCATCCTCGGCTACAACGCCGGGCTGGACGCGCAGCAGGTCGCCGCGCTGCCGCGCTACCACCACCAGTGGCTGCCGGACGAGATCTCGGCCGAGAGCGGCGCGTTCACCCCGGACGTGGCGCGGCAGCTGCAGGCCATGGGCCACAAGGTCGACCTGCCCGGCGACAGCGCCGACGGCGGGCGTGGTTCCAGCCACGTGTGGGGCAACCTGCAGACGGTGGAATGGGACCGCCGCAGCAACACCCTCAGCGGTGGCAGCGACCCGCGCAACCCGGTCGGCAGCGCCGAGGTGCGCAGGATGGGCAAGGGCGACTGAGCCGCCCGCGCATCCGGATGCCACACCGAACCCCGCCGCGTGGCGGGGTTCCGCGTTTTCGGACACGCCGCGCGCTCAGCGCTCGAGGTTGCGCAGCACGCTGGCCAGCCCGCGTACCGCCGCTTCCAGTTCGTCCGGCGCATGCGCGGCGAAACCCATCAGGAAGCCGGCCTGGTCAGCTTCCCCTGCGTAAAGCCCGCCCAGCCCCAGCAGGTCGATGCCCGCACGCCGTGCGGCGTCCACGGCGCGGGCCTCGGCGATGTCGCGGGTGAGCAGGCAGGGCATCTGCATGCCGCCGGCCGGCACCCGTGGCTGCAGGTAACCGCCCAGATGGCGCCGTACCAGCCGCGCCAGCAGGTCGCGCCGCTCGCCGTAGAGCTGGCGCATGGCGCGCACGTGGGCGCCGAAATGGCCGCCTTCGATGAAGCGCGCCAAGGTCAGCTGCGGAACCGGTGCGCTGTGCCCGTCCAGCAGCGTGCGCGCCACGGTCATCGGTTCCACCAGCGCCGGCGGCAGCAGCATGTAGCCGATGCGCAGGCCCGGGAACAGCGACTTGGTGAAGGTGCCGATGTAGATCGTGCGCTCGTGCGGGTCCAGCCCCTGCACGCAGGTGGTGGGTTTGCCGGCGTAGTGGAACTCGCTGTCGTAGTCGTCCTCGATGATCCAGGCGCCATGCCGCCGCGCCCATTCGATCACCGCCAGGCGCCGGTCCAGCGCCAGCGTGGCGCCGGTCGGGAACTGGTGCGAGGGGGTCAGGAACACCGCCCGCGCCGGTGCCGCGTCGTGCAGCTGCTGCACGCGCATGCCGTCGGCGTCCACCGGCACCGGCACGCAGTCCAGGCCGGCGGCCTCGAACGCGCGCCGCGCGCCATGGTAGGCCGGGTCCTCGATGAAGATGCGGTCGCCAGCGTCGAGCAGCACGCTGGCGCACAGCGCCAGCGCCTGTTGCGAGCTGGTCAGCACCAGCACGCGCTCAGGCGTGGCGCGGGCGCCGCGTTCGAGGTTGACGTAGTCGGCGATGGCCTGGCGCAACGCTTCCATGCCCTGCGGCGGACTGTGCAGCAGGGCGGCGCTGCCGTGTTGCCTGAGCACCTGCCGTTGCAGCCGCTCCCAGGTCTGCAGCGGGAAATGGCGGGTCTCGGGCAGGCCGGGCGCGAACGCGCGCGGGGCAAGGAAATCGCGCACCCCGCCGTCGCGGAACAACGCCGCGCCACGCCGGCTCAGCGCGGCGGCCAGCGGTGCCGGGCCGGCCCGGCGCGCCGCGCTGCGCCGCCGCCGCACGCGCTCTGACACGAAGCTGCCGCTGCCCACGCGGCGTTCGATGAAACCCTCGGCATGCAACTGGCCATAGGCGGCCTCCACCGTGTCGCGGGAAACCCCGAGCGAGTGGGCCAGCGCGCGCGACGCCGGCAATGGCCGGCCCACGTCGATCGCGCCCTCGAGGATCAGCTGGCGCAGGGCGCGCTGGATGCGTGCGTGCAGCGGCAGGCCGGCATGCGCCGGGTCGACCAGCCAGGCCTTGACCGATTCAAGTTGGGCATGACGGAACAATTGGCAGGTATCAAGCGAGAAAAATGGATGGGTAAATCAGTCCATTGCGCGGCTATAAAACAGCCCCGGGATCGCCCCGTCAACTGTCTGGAGCCCGCATCCGCCCATGCCATCGGTCCCTGTCCCTGCGCTGCGCATGCGCGACCTGCCGCACCCGGTCCTGGCCGGGCTGGTATCGGTCATCGTCAACTACGGCGGCACCTTCATCCTGGTGTTCCAGGCGGCCAAGGTGGCCGGCCTCGGGCCGCAGCTGACCGCCTCATGGGTTTGGTCGGTGTCCATCGGCGTGGGCCTGACCGGGCTGCTGCTGAGCTGGCGCTACCGTGCGCCGGTCATCACCGCGTGGTCGACGCCGGCCGCCGCGTTCCTGGTCACCGCGCTGGCGACCACGCCGTGGGCCGAAGCGGTCGGGGCGTTCGTGCTGTCGGCCGCGGGTTTCGTCGTGCTCGGGCTGTCCGGGCGGTTCGAACGGGTGATCCGGCGGGTGCCGCCGGGCGTGGCCGCCGGCCTGCTGGCGGGCATCGTGCTGCAGTTCGGGATCAAGGCGTTCGCGGGGCTGGACGTCGACCCGCTGTTGGC
Source organism: Stenotrophomonas sp. Steno-Z10-HUANG (assembly GCF_056393075.1). Classification (NCBI taxonomy): domain Bacteria; kingdom Pseudomonadati; phylum Pseudomonadota; class Gammaproteobacteria; order Lysobacterales; family Lysobacteraceae; genus Stenotrophomonas; species Stenotrophomonas sp. Steno-Z10-HUANG. The sequence goes on along the minus strand of NZ_JBWJPA010000002.1, from coordinate 215,504 downwards.
CGGGGCGCTGATCCTGGCCTACGTGGTGCTCCGGCGGGTGAGCGCGCGCTATGCGGTGGTCGGCATCCTGCTGGCGGGGCTGGGCCTGCTGCTGGTGCAGGGGCGCATCGACCTGCATGGTCTGGAGCTGCGCCTGGCCGCGCCGGTGTTCACGATGCCGGTGTTCACCGTCAATGCGCTACTGGGCGTGGCGCTGCCGCTGTTCCTGATCACCCTGACCGGGCAGTACATGCCGGGCATGCTGGTGCTGCGCAACGACGGCTTCCGCACGCCCGCCGATCCCATCGTCACCGCGACCGGGCTCGGCTCGCTGCTGATGGCGCCGTTCGGTTCCCATGCCTTCAACATCGCCGCGATCACGGCGGCGATCTGCACCGGACCCGAGGCGCACGAGGATCCGTCCCGGCGCTGGATCGCCGGCATCGCGGCAGGTGTGTTCTACATCCTTGTCGGTGTGTTCGGGGTAACCCTGGCGGCGGTGTTCCTGGCGCTGCCGGCGACCTTCATCACCACGCTGGCGGGGCTGGCCCTGCTGGGCACCCTGGGCGGCAGCCTGGCCACGGCGGTAGCCGATGCGCGCACCCGCGAGGCGGCGCTGATCACCTTCCTGGCGGCGGCCGCCAACATCACGCTGTTCGGTATCGGCGGCGCATTCTGGGGGCTGGTGATCGGGTTGCTCGCGCACCTGCTGCTCAACGGCCGGCTGCCGGACGGGCGCCCGGCATCGGTCGCCGACGCCGGAGCAACCCGTCCATGATCCCGGCCACCCCGACTTCGCACGACCGCCATGGCCGCTACCCGCAGGCGCTCACGGTCGATGATGTCCGCCGCAACCTGGCCGCGGTGCAGGCGCGCATCGCCGCCGCCTGCCAGCGTGCAGGCCGCGACCCGGCCAGCGTGCGCCTGCTGCCGGTGAGCAAGACCAAGCCAGAGGCGAGCCTGCGCCTGGCCTACGCCGCGGGCTGCCGCCTGCTGGGCGAGAACAAGGTGCAGGAGGCGCACCACAAATGGGAGGCGATGCAGGACCTGGGCGACCTGCACTGGTCGGTGATCGGCCACCTGCAGACCAACAAGGCCAAGCTGGTCGCGCGTTTCGCCAGCGAGTTCCAGGCACTGGACAGCCTGCGCCTGGCCCAGACCCTGGACCACCGCCTGCAGGTGGAAGGCCGCCAGCTGGACGTGTTCGTGCAGGTCAACACCTCCGGCGAGGACAGCAAGTACGGGCTGGCGCCGGCCGACGTGGCTGGTTTCATCGCCGCATTGCCGCGGTTCACGCATCTGCGCGTACGCGGGCTGATGACCCTGGCGCTGTTCTCCGAGGACGCGGCGCGGGTGCGCGCCTGCTTCGTGCGCCTGCGCGAACTGCGCGACCGCCTGCGCCCGCAGGCACCGGACGGCATCGGCCTGGACGAGCTGTCGATGGGCATGTCCGGCGACTTCGAGATCGCCATCGAGGAAGGCGCCACGGTGGTGCGCGTCGGCCAGGCCATCTTCGGCGGGCGCGATACGCCCGACAACCATTACTGGCCGGCCGCCGGCCCGTGAGCCACACGTTTGCCAATCCCCGCCGGGCCCACCGGCCCGGCCCCGATCCACGCCCAGGAGTTGCCCCCATGCATGACCCATCGTCGCGCCTTGCCGATTTCGATCCCGAACTGGCCGCGGCCATCCACGCCGAGGAATGCCGGCAGGAGGACCATGTCGAACTGATCGCCTCGGAGAACTACGCCAGCCCGCGGGTGCGCGCGGTGCAGGATTCGGTGTTCACCAACAAGTATGCCGAGGGCTATCCCGGGCGCCGCTACTACAGCGGCTGCGACAACGTGGACGTGGCCGAGCGCCTGGCGATCGAACGCGCGCGGCAGCTGTTCGGCTGCGACTACGCCAACGTACAGCCACACGCCGGGGCGCAGGCCAACGCCGCGGTGTTCCTGGCCCTGGCCAGCCCGGGCGATACGGTGATGGGCATGAACCTGGCGCAGGGCGGGCACCTGACCCATGGCAATCCGTCCAACTTCTCCGGCCGGCATTACCGCATCGTGGCGTACGGGGTGGATCCGCAGACCGGGCTGGTCGACTACGACGCGATGGAGCGCATCGCGCTGGAGACGCGGCCGCGGCTGCTGATCGGTGGCTTCTCGGCCTACTCGCGGCACAAGGACTGGGGGCGCATGCGGGCCATCGCCGACCGCGTCGGCGCGCTGTTCTGGGTGGACATGGCGCACGTGGCCGGGCTGGTCGCGGCGGGCGAGTATCCGGACCCGCTGCCGCATGCGCACGTGGTCACCAGCACCACGCACAAGACCCTGCGCGGCCCGCGTGGCGGCCTGATCCTGGCCCATGGGCAGGGTGCCGATTTCTATCGCAAGCTCGACTCGGCGGTGTTTCCCGGCGTGCAGGGCGGCCCGCTGATGCACGTGATCGCGGCCAAGGCAGTGGCCTTCAAGGAGGCCCTGCGGCCGGAGTTCAGGGCCTACCAGCGGCAGGTACTGGCCAACGCGCGGGCGATGGCGGCGGCGATCCAGCAGCGCGGTTACCGGATCGTGTCCGGTGGTACCGACAACCACCTGATGCTGATCGACCTGCGCGACCGCCGCTATACCGGCAAGGACGCCGACGCGGCACTGGACGCGGCCGGCATCACCACCAACAAGAACACGGTGCCGGGCGATCCGCGCCCGCCGTCGGTCACGTCGGGCCTGCGCATCGGCACCCCGGCGCTGACCACGCGCGGCTTCGGCGTGGCCGAATGCACGCAGCTGGCCGGCTGGCTGTGCGACGTGCTCGACGCGCTGGGCGAGGGCACGCAGGCCCAGGTCGGCGCACGCGTCCGCGAGCAGGTGGTGGCCTTGTGCCGGGCGCACCCGGTGTATCGCTGAGCCGCCCCCGGGGCCCCGGGAAGCGGCCCCCGGGGGCGGCGCGAGGGCGCGCGTCGCCTTGCGAATATTTAACGCGGCGGCGGTAGAATTTTTCATATGAAACTATGGTCGATCCGTGGCAACAGCCAGAAACTGGACGGTGGCGCGATGTTCGGCAACGCGCCCAAGGCCGTGTGGGAAAAATGGTCGCCGGCCGATGACCTGAACCGCATCGAGCTGGCCTGCCGCGCGTTGCTGGCCAGCCCGCTGGGTGGCAAGACGGTGCTGTTCGAAACCGGCATCGGCGCGTTCTTCGAGCCGAAGCTGCGTGAACGCTATGGCGTGCAGGAACCGCGGCATGTCCTGATCGATTCGCTGCGCGAGGCCGGTTTCGAGCACGAGGACATCGACGTGGTGGTGCTCAGCCACCTGCATTTCGACCATGCCGGTGGCCTGTTGGCGCCGTGGTCGGAAGGCCGCGGGCCGGAGCTGCTGTTCCCCAACGCGACCTTCGTGGTCGGTGCTTCGCACTGGGAGCGCGCCCGCCACCCGCATCCGCGCGACCGCGCCAGCTTCATCCCGGAACTGCCCGGCCTGCTCGAAGCCAGCGGCCGCCTGGAAATCGTGTCGGGCGAACACTCGCGGGCGCTGGGCGAATCGGTGCGTTTCAGCTTCAGCGACGGGCATACGCCGGGGCTGATGCTGGCCGAAATCGTCGGCCCCGAGCGCATCGACGGCCAGCCGCATGGCGGCCTGGTGTTCTGTGCCGACCTGATCCCGGGCCGCTCCTGGGTGCACGTGCCGATCACCATGGGCTACGACCGCAACGCGGAACTGCTGATCGACGAGAAGCGCGCCTTCCTCGAGGACAAGCTCGCCCGCAACGTGCACCTGTTCTTCACCCACGACCCGCAGTGCGCGATGGCGCAGGTGACGCGCGACGAGAAGGGCCGGTTCGGCGTCGCCCACGAAGTCGCCGAACTGCGCGCGCGTTCGCTGGCCGCATGAAGAAGTGACTTCCGGCACCCCGCACGGGTGACTGCCGGCTCCTGCCGGCCGCGGGCGCATCGCGGACACTGGTCCCGTCTTCCAACGCGGGATCTGGCATGAAGAACAACGAGACGACGGTTTTCCAGAGCGGAACTTCCCGAAAGGGCTCGCCGTGCGCCATGCACAGGCGCTCTTTCCTGCGGAGGGTGTTCGCCCTGGCGCTGGCGTCGCTGGCCCTTGCCCAGCACGCCTTCGCCGCGCCCAGCGCCAAGGTGCCGCTGCAGGTGTCGCCCGGACGCGCCACCACGCTGGCCATCTGGGAACCGGCGCAGGCGCGCGGGGTGGTGTTGTTCTCCAGCGGGCATGGCGCCTGGCCGGAACGCTACGAGCGCCTGTTGCAGGCCTGGGCCGATGCCGGTTTCGTGGTGCTGGCGCCGCTGCACGTGGACTCGCTCAAGTACCCGGGGCGCGAAGCGTTCTCGCTGCAGCAGGGGTTCGGCGAGCGCCTGGCCGACATGCGCGCGACCAGCGCCTACGCCCATGCGCATTGGCCGGATGTGCCGGTGGCCGCGGCCGGGCACAGCCTGGGCACGCTGATCTCGGCGATATTGGGCGGCGCCCTGGCCGGACTCGGGCCGCTGCGCGATCCCACGGTGGTGGCGGTGCTGGGCTATTCCTCGCCGGGCCGCATCGCGGGGCTGATCGGGCCCGATTCCTATGCATCGCTGGCGGTGCCGCTGCTGCTGGTGACCGGCGACGAGGACCGCGTGCCGGGCTTCGTCAGCGACCCGGCCGACCACCTGTACCCGGTGCAGACCGCGCCGGCCGGCGACAGGCAGGCGGTGGTGCTGGCCGGCGGCGGGCACAACCTCATCGGCGGCGAGCCGGAAGCGCTGTTCGAGCGCGCCCGGCAACTGGGCACCGCCTTCCTGCAGGCCGAGCTGCTGGACGACCCGCGGGCGCGGCAACTGCTCGAGGCACCGGCCGCGGCGGGCGAACAGCGGGTACGTCGCTGACGCGCGCCGCTGCCGGGGCGTCGACGACGGGCGACGATCCGCCGACCCCCATCCGTCGTCAGTGGCTGCGCAGGCAGTCGCTCATGAAGGTCTTGCGGGCATCCCCGCTCAGGTGTTTGGCCGAGGCATCGGCATTGCACCGGGTCATGCGCTGCTGCGGGGTCACCGCCGCCGTGGCAGCGGCGGGATGGCCGCTGAGGCAGGTGCGTTGGGCGTCCTTGTAGGCATCGCCCTTGAGGCCCTTGTTCTTGGCCGCGCATTCGGCCATGCGCTGTTGTTGCGGGGTGGGCGTGCCGGCGCCGGCCACGAACGGCACGGCGGTGGCCAACAGCAGGCAGGCAAGCAGGGCGGGACGGTACATGGCGCGGCTCCGGGGTGGGTGACGGGCGCAAGCATCCGCCCGCCGGGGAGCAAGCCGTCGTGAAGCCGCGATGTAGTTTTTTTAATGCACCCGGGTGCCGAAAATGCGGTCGCCCGCATCGCCCAGGCCGGGCAGGATGTAGCCCTTGTCGTTGAGTCGCTCGTCGATGGCCGCGGTGTAGATCTCCACGTCCGGGTGGGCCGCTTCGACCGCGCGCAGGCCTTCGGGCGCGGCCACCAGGAAAATGCCCTTGATGCGGCGGGCGCCGGCGCGCTTGAGCATGTCGATGGTGGCGATGAGGGTGCCGCCGGTGGCCAGCATCGGGTCCAGAATCAGCGCGTCGCGTTCCTCCAGGCGCCCGGTGAGGCGCTCGAAGTAGGGCACCGGCTGCAGGGTTTCCTCGTCGCGCTGCAGGCCGACCACGCTGACGCGCGCGGCCGGGATCAGCGACAGCACGCCGTTGAGCATGCCCAGCCCGGCGCGCAGGATCGGCACCAGGGTGATCTTGGCGCCGGCGATGCGCTGCACCGTGACCGGGCCGGCCCAGCCGTCCATCGTGCAGGGCTCGGTTTCCAGGTCGGCGGTGGCCTCGTAGGCGAGCAGGCTGCCCAGCTCGTCGGTCAGCTCGCGGAACTCCTTGGTGCTGAGCGAGGCCTGGCGCATCAGGCCGATCTTGTGCTGCACCAGCGGGTGGCGTACTTCGACGATCTTCATGGTCGGGCGTGCAAAGAGGGGAGGCCATCATTCTGCCGGATCGCCGGGTCGAACCCCAAGCCGGGCCGGGGAAACCGCACGCGTGTCACGGCCATGCAATTTTACGGACATACCGTGCAGACCCATTCTTAACAGGAATGGGGCTTACCAGTGCATATCAAGACTCCGTTGGCCGTTGCCATCACCCTGACCCTGGCGATGGGCGCGACGGCACCCCGGCAGGCGGCCGCACAGCCGGCGCTCACCGCTGCCGGCACCGCGACGGCCGACGCGATCGACCTGGACCGCGTCGAAGTGCGCGCCCAGCTCGAATCGCAGGTCCGCGCGGTCGATCTCAAGCGCAGCAGCGATGCCATCGAGGACGCAGTGTCCTCCGATGCCCTGGGCCAGTACCCGGACAAGAACGTGGCCGAATCGCTGCAGCGCCTGCCCGGCGTCAGCGTGACCCGCGACCAGGGCGAGGGCCGGTTCGTGGTCATTCGTGGCCTGGATGCCAATCTCAACAGCGTCAGCGTGGATGGCATCGCCGTGGGTACCCCGGAAGATTCCAGCCGCGCGGCGCCGCTGGACGTGATTCCCTCCGACTCCACCGAGCGCCTGCGCGTGGTCAAATCGCCGACCCCGGACATGCCCGGTGATGCCATCGGCGGTGCCGTGCTGGTGGAATCGGCCTCGGCCTTCGACCGCGAGGGCCGCAGCCTGCGCGGCAAGATCGAGGGCAGCCACCAGCAGCTGTCCGGCCAGACCAGTCCCAAGGCCGCCTTCAACTACAGCGAGGTGTTCAACGATACCTTCGGCGTAGCGCTGGGCGTGAACTACCAGAAGCGGAAGTTCGAGTCGGACAACACCGAAGTGGAGTACGACGGCGAGGACGATGCCGTCCCCGGTGACGTGACTGCGATCAACCTGCAGCACCGCAAGTACGAGATCGAGCGCAAGCGCATCGGTGCCAACTTCAACCTCGACTGGCGCCCGGACGAGGACAACAGGTATTACCTGCGCACGCTGTACAGCCAGTTCGACGATGCCGAGACCCGGCAGCGCGTGATCTTCAACTTCGACGACGCGGACATGGTCAGTACCGGTGCCGACCAGTACCGCCTGGACGACATGCCGGGCGATGCCATCGACAAGCGCATGCGCTACCGCACCAAGAAGGAGAACACCTTCGCGGCCAGCCTGGGTGGCGAGAACCGGCTGACCAACGCGGTGGTCGATTACAAGGTCGGCTATACCCGTACCGAAGAGCGGGTGAACGATGAAATGGAGGCGCGTTTGAAGCTGGATGGCGAGGATTTCAACGGCACGCTGGACCAGCGCGGCCGCCTGCCGGCCTACAGCTTCGACAACCCGCAGTGGCTGGACAACGGCAACTACGCCTTCGATCGTTTCGTGATCTCGCCCAAGCAGGTGAACGACAAGGAGCACAGCGCACAGGTCAACGTGCGCTTCGACGGCGACGGCAGCAGCATCAAGTTCGGCCTGCTGGGCCGCTGGCGCGACCGCGACGTGAATGTCGATGAGCGCGAGCTGCGGGTCGGCCCGAAGGTGGCGTTGTCGGACTGGACCACCGGCTCGCCCGACCACCGCCACGGCAACATGGGCGATGGCATGGATTCGGATGCGATGCGCGACTACTGGGCGGCCAACGGTGGCCAGTACGGCGCCCGCCCGCAGGATGTGGGCGACAACGCGATGACCTCGCTGGAAGAGGATTACGTGGCCAGCGAGGACATCTTCGCCAGTTATGCGATGGGTACCTGGGACGTGGGCGCGCTGCGCATCATCGGCGGCGTGCGCGTGGAGAACACCCGCTTCAAGGCGGTCGGCAACCAGGTGGACGTGGCTGCGAACGGCCGCAGTTTCACCGTCACCCCGCGCGTGGCCAACAGCAGCTACACCAACGTGCTGCCGGGCCTGCACCTGCGCTATGACGCGGCCGACGACTGGGTGCTGCGCGCCTCGGCCAACAAGACCGTATCGCGCCCTTCGTTCGGCGACGTCTCGCCGCGCGTGGGTTACAGCCGGGGTGACGAGGAAGTGCGCCTGGGCAATCCGGAACTCGATCCGTACGAGTCCAGGAACATCGACCTGTCGGTGGAGAAGTACATCGGCAGCAGCGGCATCGTTTCGTTGGGCCTGTTCCACAAGTCGATCGATGGCTACATCGTGGAAACCGTGCGTACCAATGATCCCGCCTACGGTGGTTTCGACGTGACCCAGCCGATCAATGGCCGCAAGGCCACCGTGCGTGGTGCGGAATTCAACTGGCAGCAGCAGCTGGCCTTCCTGCCGGACGGCCTGGATGGCCTGCTGGTCGGTGCCAGTGGCACCTGGCTGGACACCAAATTCGATGCCGGCATCAAGGATCGGGAGGGCGAGGACTTCACCCTGCCGCGCGCCTCCAAGCAGGTCTACAGCGCGCACATCGGCTATGAAAAATACGGTGTAAGCACGCGTCTGGCGGCGGTGTACCGCAGCGAGTACCTGGACAGCATCGGCAAGGGGCGCGCATTCGACATCTATGTGGCACCCAACACTCAGCTCGATTTCTCGCTGGACTACCGGTTCAGCCCGCGGGTGAGCATGTATTTCGAAGCGCAGAACCTGCTGGACAAGCCGCTTGAGCTGTACCAAGGCACCCGCTCGCGCACCCTGCAGATGGAAGAGTACGGCCGCACCTATGCGCTGGGACTGAAGGTGGCGCTGTGATGGGGCGTAACGTCACCGTCCTGGCCGCCGCGTTGGCGGCCACGCTGGTCGCCGGCTGTACGCCGGCCACCGGCAACGATCCGGTCGCGGGAGCGGTCGCGCCGGCCGCCAGCGGCGAGCGCGTGGTGACCACCATCGCCGAAGCCTTCCTCACGCCGATGACCCCGGCCGACAACATCGATTCGCCCGCGGCCTGGCGCGCGCCGGACGGCGCGCTGTGGCTGATCGCCACCGCCAAGGCCACCGACAAGCTGGTGGTCTACGACGGCAGCACCGGCCAGCACCTGCGTGACGTCGGCAGCAGCGGCACCGCACCGGGGCAGTTCGACCGCCCAAACGGCATCGCGGTGACCGACGACCTGCTGTGGATCGTGGAGCGCGACAATCACCGCGTGCAGGTGCTGGGCCTGCCGGACTTCACGCCGCTGGCGACGTTCGCTGCGGACGACCTGCGCAAGCCGTACGGGCTGTGGGTGGACCGCCGCGCCGATGGCTACAGCGTCTACGTCACCGACTCCTGGGACAACGGCGAGGATGCGCAGGGGCGTGACATCCTGCCGCCGCTGGCTGAGCTGGACAAGCGCGTGCGCCAGTATCAGGTGACCCGCAATGGTGAGAAGGTCGACGCGAAGCTGGTGGCCAGTATCGGCGATACCACCGAGGCGGGAGCGCTGCGCGTGGTCGAGTCGATCTGGGGCGACCCCGGGAACGACCGCCTGCTGATTGCCGAAGAGGACGAGAGCTACGCCAGCGAGTTCAAGGTCTACACCCTGGCCGGACGCTTCACCGGCACCACCTTCGGCCGCGACGTGTTCAAGGCCCAGGCCGAAGGCGTGACCCTGCGCACCTGCGGCAAGGACGGCTGGTGGATCACCACCGAGCAGGGCAAGCAACGCAGCGTGTTCCACCTGTTCGACCGGCACACGCTGAAGCCGGTCGGCGCGTTCCAGGGCAACACCGTGGCCAACACCGATGGCATCTGGATGATGCAGCAGCCCAGCGCGCGCTTCCCGCACGGTGCGTTGTATGCGGTGCATGACGACCAGGGCGTGGTGGCCTTCGACTGGGAGAGCATCGCCAGGCAGCTCGCGCTGCCGCTGGAGTGTGGCGCATGAGCGGGCAGTGTGTGATGCGTACGTTGGCGCTGGGCCTGCTGCTGGCGCTGCCGTCGCTGTCGTTCGCGGTGGCCGAACCGAATACCCAGGTGCCGGAGGGTAGCCGCCACTATGCGGCGACATCGGTGCCGGACCGTATCGTCGCCTCGCCCTCGGCTGATCCCAGCCACGGTTTTGCCGTGGCCTGGCGTACCGATGGCAGCGTGCAGGCGCCACTGCTGGAGATCGCGCTGGCCGCAGATTCGCCAGCCATCGAGGGCATCCGCCAGGTGCGTGCGACGACGCGCGCACTGCAGACCGAGAACGGGCTGTCGCACCACCATCGTGCCGACATCGGTGGCCTGCAGCCGGACACCCTGTACGTCTACCGCGTGCAGGGCAATGGCAGCTGGAGCGCCTGGAACCAGCTGCGCACGCTGGCCGGCGCCGACCAGCCGCTGACCCTGCTGTACTTCGGTGATACCCAGAACAAGAACGTCAGCCATGTCAGCCGCGTGGTGCGTGCCGCGCAGAAGGCTGCGCCGCAGGCGCGCATGAGCCTGTTCGCCGGTGATCTGGTCAGCGGCGGCGACAACATGGACGACAGCGAATGGGGCGAGTGGTTTGCCGCCACCGGCTGGTTGGCGCAGGAAACGCTGGTGGCCCCGGCGATCGGCAACCATGAGTACTTCGAGGAATTCGAGGACACCCCGCAGGAGCGGCGCGTGCTGGGCCGGCACTGGCCCGTGACCTTCGCGCTGCCGGGCAATGGCGCCACCGCCGCACGGCAGACCAGCTACTGGTTCGATGCACAGGGCGTGCGCGTGGCCGTGGTCGATGGTACCTCGGCACTCGACCTCGGCACGGCCAAGGCGCAGGCACAGTGGCTGGACAAGGTCCTGACCGGCAACCCGCAGCCATGGACCATCGTGCTGCTGCACCAGCCGTTCTACTCGCCGCGCGAAGGGCGCGAGAACGCCGCGCTGCGTGACGTGCTGCTGCCGGTGGTGCGCCGCCACAACGTCGATCTGGTGCTGCAGGGCCACGATCACACCTACGGCCGTCGTGGCGAAGGGCAGGCTGCGACGCCGCAGTACGTGGTGACCGTGGCCGGGCCGAAGCAGTACCGGCTCTCCGATGAAGCGCGCAGGACCATGGTCCCGGTGGCCGAGGACACCCAGCTGTTCCAGGTGCTGGACATCGACCCCCGGCGCCTCCGCTACGAAGCGCGCACCGTAACCGGGCGCCTGTACGACGCCTTCGAGCTGCGCCGCGATGCCGAGGGGCGCAAGGAACTCCGGGAGCTTGTCGAAGGGCGCATCGCCCCCCGCGACTGCCCGCGCGCGCAGACCGCCAAGGGCCGCGCCGACCGCTGCTGGGAATGAGGACGCACCGATGACCAGACACCGCCGCATCGTTCCGCTGGCCGCCATCGGCGCGTCCCTGCTGCTGGCCAGCGCAGCGGCCGCCACCGATGCCGTGCTGCATCCGTTCCTGGCCGCACAGCCGGCGCAGGCCCCGCAGGAGGCCAACCTGGCGGTGGAGATCCCGGCCGGCAGCTTCACCAAGTACGAGATCAAGGAGGACGGCCTGGTGCACGTGGACCGCTTCCAGTCGATGCCGGTGGCCTATCCGGCCAACTACGGCTCGATGCCGCGCACGCTGGCCGGCGACAACGATCCGCTGGATGCGCTGGTGCTGACCCGCGAGCCGCTGCACCCCGGGGTGATCGTGCGCTTCCGCCCGATCGGCTACCTGAAGATGATCGACGACGGCGAGCACGACGAGAAGGTGATCGGGGTGCCGACCGACAAGGTCGACCCGACCTATGCGCGCATCCGCGACCTGGCCGACCTGCCGGAAATCGAGCGGCAGCGGATCGAGGCCTTCTTCCGCGTCTACAAGGACCTGCCGCAGGGCCGCAACCCGGTGCAGCTCAACGGCTGGGGCAACGCGGCCGAAGCCCGGGCGCTGATCAGCGAGGCGATGCAGCGTTACGGCAGATAGACGCCGCATGCGCGGCTGGCCGGCCCGTCCGCCGTCGCCGCCCATGCTGGCTGGCGTGGCCGCTGTGCCGGACAAGGCGGGCCGCAGGCCGCGGATCGTTGCCGGCAGTGATGGGCCAGGGGGGACGCACGCACCACGGGCATGGCCGCCGCACCCGTGGCCGCGCGGGCAGTACGCAACCGCGCTGGACGGCAGGCTCCACCCTGGATGCTGTTACGCTTGGCGCGATGGCGGCAAGACGCGACTGGCGCATGGAATCCAGGGAAGACATCGAATACGAGGAGGAGATCGGCCAGCGGCTGCAAAGCCTGATCGGGGACCGGGTCGTGGACCTGTCGCGGCTGATGACCGACATGCAGGGGGAGCTGCGCCAGATCGCGCGCCACCGGCGCCGGCGTGGCTCGGTGGGCGAGACCCTGTCCACCACCGCCCTGGTCAACGAGGCCTACCTTCGGTTCGCCTCCTCGCCGGAACTGTTCGACCGCATCGACCGCAGCCATTTCCTCGCCATCGCCTCGCGGGCGATGCGCAACATCGTCATCAACCATGCGCGCGACCGGCTGGCGCAGAAGCGCGGCGGCGGCGCGGCGCATGAAACGCTGGGCGAGGACCTGCTGGAAGCGGACTTCGCCGAGGCCTCGCGGCTGCTGGAACTCGGCGACGCGCTGGAACGGCTGGAGAAGGTGCGGCCGAGGCTGGCCCAGGTCGTCCACCTGCGCTATTTCGCCGGCCTGAGCGAAGAAGAAACCGGCGAGGTGCTCGACATAGACCGCAGCACGGTGCGGCGCGACTGGCTGAAGGCGCGCGGCTGGCTGTACGAACGGCTGCACCCGGACGCATGAGCGAATCCACGCCCGACGACTGGCGGCGCCGTGAGGCCCTGCTCGATCGCCTGCTGGACCTGCCGGAAGGCGCACGCGCCGCCTTCATTGCCGAAGTGGCGTGCGGCGATGCCGCGGATGCGGCGGCGCTGCGTCGCTGGCTGGCCGGCATCGAACGGTCGGCCGATTATCTGGTGCCGAAATCCGCGTCCGACCCGATCGGCCACGAAGGCGAGGTCGCGGGCAACTGGCGGGCTCTGCGCCTGATCGGGCGCGGTGGCATGGGCGAGGTCTGGCTGGGCGAGCGCGCCGACGGGCTGTTCGACAGGAAGGTCGCCATCAAGTTCATCCGCGGCGACCGCCCGGCGCTGGCGCGCAACATCGAGTCCGAGCGGCGCGTGCTCGCCGGGCTGCAGCACCCGGGCATCGTGCGCCTGCTCGATGCCGGCACGCTCGCCGACGGCCATCCCTACCTGGTCACCGAGCATATCGACGGCTGCACGCTCGATGCCTGGCTCGCCCATGCCCGGCCCGGTCTCGACGCACGCTTGGCGCTTTTCCGGCAGGTCGCCACGGCCGTGGCCTATGCGCATGAGCGCCTGGTCGTCCACCGTGACATCAAGCCGGGCAATATCCTCGTCGACGCCGGGGCGAACGCGCACCTGCTCGATTTCGGCATCGCCCGGGTGCTGGCGGGCGACGCCGATCCGGACGCCGCGGCGACCCAGATAGCGCTGACGCCGGAATTCGCCGCGCCGGAGCTGATCGTCGACAACAGCGCCAGCGTGCGTTCGGACGTCTACGCGCTTGGCGCGGTGCTGTACTTCCTGCTGTGCGGGCGCCCGCCACTGGCGCTGCAGGGGCTGGCGCTGGGCGCGATGGTCGCCCGGGTGCGCGACGAACCGCCCGGGCCCGCCACGGCGCGCGCGCCCGGGGAAGTGGTGCGCGGCGCATCGCAGCCGCTGCTGTCCGACCTGGACGCCATCGTGGACAAGGCGCTGTCCAAGTCCCCGTCCGCGCGCTACGGCACGGTGGACGCACTGCTGGCCGACATCGCCGCGGCGTGCGAACGGCGCCCGGTCGCCGCGCGCGCGCCATCCGCGTTCGATCGCATGCGCCGCTACCTGCAGCGCCATCGCATCGGTGTCAGCGTGGCGGCGGCGCTGCTGCTCAGCCTGCTGGGCGGGATGGCCGGAACGCTGTGGCAGGCGCATGAGGCGCGACAGCAGCAGCAACGGGCCGAAGCGGAGGCGGCGCGCGCCACCGCGCAGGCGCTTACCGCCAATGCGGTGCGCGACTTCCTGATCAGCGTGTTCGAGTCGGCCAACCCCGAAGTCACGCTGGGCCGCACGCCGACCGCGCTGGACCTGGTCGACGCCGGCGTGCGCCAGGCCGGAAGCGGGCTTGCCGGGCAGCCGGCGATGCAGGCGCGGCTGTTCGAAGCACTGGGACGGACCTACATCGGCCTGGGCGAGTACGACAAGGCGAGAGCACTGCTGGAGAAGGCGCATGCCGGAGCGGCGGGACAACTGGGCACCCGCTCGGAGCCCGCCGTCGCGCTGGCGAGCGCGCTGGCCGTGGCGGCGGGCCATGGCGACGGTCCGTATGACGGCGTGATCGCCCTGCTGGAGGACATCGTCGCCGTCGACCCGGGCGCATCGCCGGGGGCGATGCGGCAGTCCGCCATCGCCACCTACCAGTTGGCGGCGCTGCAGAAGCGGGTGGGGCGCCTGGACGCGTCCGAGGCCCATTTCCGCCGCGCGGTGGAGGTCCTGCGCGGGCTGGGCGCACCCGCCCAGGCCGATCTCGCCGAGGCGCTGCACCAGTACGCGGGCCTGGACGAAGCACGCGGCAGGCGCAACGAGGCGATCGCGCGCCTGCGCGAGGCGATCGCGCTGCGCGAGCGCGCCGGGACCGGGTCGGTGGCCGAGATCGATCTGCTGCGCGAGGAACTGGCCAACCTGCTGGGCAGCGCCGGCCACAACGACGAGGCGGTGGCGCTGCTGCGCGGGGTGGTGGCCTCCAGCCATGGCATCTACGGCCAGACGCACCCGCGTACGTTGCTGAGCTCCAGCTGGCTGGCGCGCGCCCTGGTGCGCGAATCGGCCTACGCCGAGGCGGATGCGATCCTCGTGCGGGTCCTGGCGCTTTCGCGCGCGCAGTTCGGCGAGGATGCCGAGACCACGGCGGGCGCGCGGATCGCCCTGGCCGCGTCGAAATTCGCGCAGGGCGACATCGATGCGGCCATCGCCCACGGCGAACAGGTGCGCCGCTATGCCGCCGCGCACGATGGCGAGGACGGCTACCGCACCATCGTGACGACGCAGAACCTGGCGCGCCTGCGCCTGGCCAATGGGGAGTACGCCGCCGCCGGGCGGATCGCGGCCGACGTGCTGGCCGCCCTCGGGCGGATCGGCTCCGGGCAGACCGCCGACGCGCTGGAGCTGATGGGCAACGCGCACCTATACCAAGGCGACGCGGCGCGCGCGCGTGCGCGGCACCGCCAGGCGCTGCAGGTACTGCAGGACAACGGCGACGGCGCCGGCATCGATGCGCAGCTGCTTCGGATCGGGCTGGCCGAGGACGAACGCGACCTCGGCGATCTGGCTGCCGCGCGCGGCCACGCGCATGCGGCACTGGAAGGACTGGGGCGGCTGGACCCGGCAGCCACGGCCGACAGCGTGATCTTCGCGCGCTATCTGTTGGCGCAGTTCGACACCGCCGATGGCCGCTGCGATGTAGCCGGCGCCACGGCCATCCGCGCGCAGATCGCCGCGGCCGGCCGGCAGCCGCGGCTGCCGCCGCACGCGCGTTGGCGCGATGCGCACAGCAAGCTGGTGCTTGGCCTGTGCCTGCGCCAGCAGGGCAAGGCCACGGCCGACAGCGAGGCGCTGCTGGCCGGCAGCGCCCGGTGGCTGCGCCACTCGGCCATCGCCTCGCCGCACGCCCGGCGGCAGGCTGTGGCTGTCCTGCGCGCGCCAGCGCAGGGCGGCGCGTAGCAACACCACACGGCGCACCCGCGCGAGGCGGGCATCAGGCCTGCGCTGGACGCCCCGGGATCGTGCCGGACGCGTAGGCGGCCCACAGCCCGGCCAGGAA
This sequence comes from Stenotrophomonas sp. Steno-Z10-HUANG, assembly GCF_056393075.1. NCBI lineage: Bacteria > Pseudomonadati > Pseudomonadota > Gammaproteobacteria > Lysobacterales > Lysobacteraceae > Stenotrophomonas > Stenotrophomonas sp. Steno-Z10-HUANG. Next base: position 199,832 of record NZ_JBWJPA010000002.1, on the reverse strand, counting down.
CGGGGTGTCTATCCCGAGCAGCGCGGCCTTGCCCAGCAGTTCGAAATCGTCGCTGACGCAACCGGCTACCTCGTGCTGGCAGGTGGCGCGGGAGGTCGCCAGGAAGGCCACTCTGCGCAGCACCCTTACCGCGCGCCTTCCCTCCGGTGCCATGCTGCGCGCCGACCAGGCGTGTTCGATCGTATGCCAGCTGGTGACCCACGCATCGTCGAAGGACGCCGACTCGCGGCTGTCCAGGATCGCGTCCAGATCGAGTCCCGCCAAACGGTCCGCGGCAAGCAGTTCCTGATCAAGGATCGAGCGCGTGCATGCCGCGATCCACCGCATCGCGGCGGGTTGCCGCGACCCGGGCCCCGGGTGCGGCGGCCAGTGACGCCCGTCCTCAGCCACGCGCGGGTGCAGGACCGATCAGGACGTACTGCCGGCGTGATTCGAACCCCGCGCCGGGCCAATCGCGTACGTGGGCGCGCAATGCCTCCACGCCCGCCGGCCAGTCCTCGCCGTTGACCCGGCGGTCGGCCATGGGGCCGCCGTCCACGTCGCGGGCGGCATGGAGCCGCACGCCGAACGTGCCGGTGCCATGTAGCTGCGGCGCGAATGTGTTCATGGCCGCGGTGAACAGGCAGCCGTCGCATGCCGGATGCGCCTGCGGACCATTCCCGCAGGTTCCGCTGGCCATGACGCGGGTGACGGCGCCGAGCCGCACGCGGCGTACGGCCACGCCGGGGTTCTGCGCCGTGCCGGGAAAGGTGATGTCCATCCAGGGGCAATGGCCCGGGCCGGGACCGGCCAGGTCGACGAACACGTTCCAGTCGGTGCGGGCCCATTGCGCGAAGCCGTCGCGCAGCGCATCGCCGGCCGAATCCTCGCTGCGGGCATGCTGATACTCGAAGCAGGGCCGGGACAGCAAGGCCGGATGGGCGATGTCCACCGTGGTGGTGAGCAGGGCATCCTCGCCATGCACGTGCTCCACGAACCCGGGCCGCAGCCACAGTGCGTTGTCCGCCACGAGCCAGTCGCCCTGGCGCCGGGCGACGCAACCGGTGGCGGCGAGCGCATCGTGCAGCAGCTCGACCAGATCGATGTCCTCCGACCACCGCTCGATCCCGGCCCGGCTTGCTGAGGGCGTTCGAGGTCGAAGCGTACCCGGGAGGCCAGGCCCGGATTGGCCGGATGGCCGCGGGGCATGGCGCCAGCCGTGTCGGCGGCGCAGGGCGGGAGAGGCCCCGTCATGGCGTCGTTGGAGCGGTTGGAGGGACGTTGCCGGGATCGCCGCGTATCCAACGGAAGCAGCCGTCCATGGCGAACGAGGGCCGCATCGGGATCATCGCCTCCAGGTCGACGCCGAAGTATCGGTCCAGGCGATCGATATCGTCGATGACCCGGTCGCGGAAGTGCTGCCGGATCTGCTCGCGGGTATGGTTCGACCAGTCGTGGTTGCGGCCCGCTGACGGAAAGGCGAAGGCGTGGGCGATCTCCCGCTGCGGTGCGGTCAGCCGTGCGTGGCCCATCAGCATGGCCGTGTGCGCGATGGCCCGCCTGCCCGCGACCAGCGCCGTGCCATTGACGCAGCAGAGCTCGCCGACATCGAGCGTTCCCGCGCAGCCGACGGCGACGGGCAACCGGGCGAACCGTTCGCAGTAGAGGTTCCTTGCGCTCACGTCGCCCTCGACGCATCCATGGAAATAGAGCTCGTCGGCCACGATGTTCCCCAGTATCACCGGGTAGGCCCACATCGACCGGTCCCAGCCGACGCGCGGGAAGAAGTCGAGATCGAGCAGCAGCTTCCTTGCCTTCCTGTCGCCCCGGTAGACGAAGAATTTCCTGTCGCGCAGCGTCCTGCTGCGGCCGGCGGCGAGCCTGAGCGGTGATCCCTCGCTCAGTTCATCCTCGAACTCGGCGAACCGGAGCAGGCGCGGTGCCGGCGCGCTCATGGTTCACCCCGGCACAGGGCAAGGGAAAGCCGACCGGCGTCCTGGCGGCAGATCCAGAAGCGGGATTGACGGTGCTGCAGCAGCCGATAGGCGGACCTGCCACGCGGCATGGCCACCTCCTCCAGCGTCCCGTCGGAAATCGAGAACAGCCGCTGGCGGCCCCTCCACTCGTCGCCGGCGAACATCGGGCTCAGCAGCAGGTACCCGGCGCACGCCATGAAGGCCGCGCGGACGCCGCGTTTTCTGCCGTCGCCCGTGTCGCCGCCGCGCATCAGGACGCGCTCGACCCGGCCGGCGCGGTCGATCCGCGCCAGCGCCCAGTAGTCCATGCCCCACTTCTCGGCGGCCACGCTCTGGCTGCCGGGGACGAAGGCGTACAGGCCGCCATCGGCCGCCGACGCCAGGTGCCCCACCCGTGGAGACAGGCCCTGCGCCGAGGCCGGGCAATCGGCGCTGGGCTGGAGGGAGGCCAGGCCGCGCCACTGCGCGCTTCGTTCGTCCACGCGCCATCGCAGTTCGGCGAAATGCCGCGCCTGTCCCAGGTAGGCCGGCGCCCGTTCCACGCAGACGAACGCAGGGGACCCGGCAGTGGCGGCAACCGAGGCCGCGTGCTTGCGCGCATGCGGCGGGTAGACCTGATGCGGGTCGGCGATGCGCACGTGCAGGGCTTCGGCTTCCGGGTCGGCATGCAGGTGCAGGTCGTCGCGGCCGTCCAGCAGCGCCCAGGCCATGCCGCGGGTGAGCAGCACCGGCCTGTCTTCGCGGTCGTCGGGACGCACATGCGGCAATGGGCGCAGGTGTATCCGTGGCGAATCGGGATGCAGCTGCAGCAGGTTGTAGCCGCAGGTACGGCTTTCGACCAGGGCGATCAGCGTGCCATCGTCCAGCACCGCGGTATGCAGCACGGCGAAAGGAGCGGCGATGGCGGGCCACTCCCTGGCGAGGTGGAGCTTCATGCGCGGCGGGGACGGGCAGGGCGGCGGCATCGGCCGCAGGCGGGAGGAGCCGGAACCGGCGCCATGGGCATCACCGCCGGCGTCACAGGGTGCGCAGCCGCTTGAAGCCCAGCCAGGCGATGCGGCCGAACAGCAGCGCGCCCGCCAGGCCGATGGGGTAGGTGAAAAGTCCGCTGCGGAACAAGGCGAAACTACTGCGGGGGTTCGGGCCGCTGAACAGGATGTACAGCGAGCCGGCGCACAGCAGTACGAGGAACAGGCTCGAAAGGAGGACGACAGGCTTCGACTGGCTGCCCTGCGAGGTATCGGTCATGGTGACTCCAGTGGGTTCGGGATGGGGTGGGGCGCGCAGCGCGGTATGCTGCCGCGGGCGCGGGCAGGGGTGTCCAGTGGCGGATGCAGCTCGGCTGTCGGCAGCTTGCGTTCGCCGCCGGCGGTCGCGGTGGGGGCCTGCGCCGACGCAGGAGCCGCCGGGCGTTCCGGACCGCTGGCGACAGGTGTCGTGCCGGACCGGGGCGCGTCATGGCGTTGCCGGCCGGACGGCCGCGGACAGCGAACGCCAGGCACGGCGCAGCACGTACGCGTAGACCAGGTGTATGGCGCCACGGCAGCACAGGATCAGGACCACGCCGACGGCGAACGCCGCTGCTTCGTCCGGATCCATGGCCGCCATGCGCAGCTGCATCGCATGGAGCACCAGCGCCATGCTGGCGCCGACGAACGCCAGCGCCACGCAGGCCAGCCAGCAGCCGGCGCGACGGCGCCGCAGCAGCAGGACGTCGCCGAGGATGCCGAAGGTCGCGGTACCGTACTGGATCAGGGTTTCGGCGATTGCGTGGGTGCGGTCGTAGTCGCCGATCTCGCCCCGCAGCAGGTTGGCGGTGCCGATGAGGGCGGCCAGGCCGACGACGACGCACAGCGCCAGGTCGATGCCCAGCCACCACCTGACGAAGCCGGGGTACGGCGCGACAGCAGGCAGGGAGCTGGCTGCGTGGTCCGGAGGCATGGGGAAGGATGCTGTCATGGTGAGCGCTTGGACGGTCAGAACGGACGCGACGGCAGCCAGCCCCTGTCGCCGTCGACCATGAAGGCGTAGTAGTCGCGCGGCGCCATGTAGCAGAAGACCGCGCTGCCGAGGAAGTTGACCATGCTGGCGATGGCCTCGCCGCCGATCATGTACAGCACGATGCTGAGCACGAGGATCGACGGGATGAGGATGGCCAGCAGCACCAGCCCTTTCTTCCACATGCCCTTGGCCAGGTAGTAGAAGAAGCCGAACACGAAGGCCAGCACCATGCTGGCCGCCGGCGGCTGGATGTCCTTCATCGCGGCCCGGCGTTTTCCCACGCTCCGCGGCAGCGCCTTGAAGGCGGGAAGCTGCAGCCCTCCCCACCTCTGGATGCCTGCGAAATAGCGCTTCCAGCGCTCGGATACTTGCAGTGTGTCGATGTCGACGGCGCTGGTGCTGGCGACGGCGACGGCGATGGGGGCGGCGGGGGCGGCATAGGGATCGTGGTTCACGCTGGACTCCGGTTCGGGGGAAAGGGGCGGATGCATCGCCCATACGGGAGCAATCACGGAACCGGCGCCGTTTGCGTCATTTATTTCGCGCTGGCTGCCGGGGGGGCTTCGCCGGGTTGGCTGGGGCCTGCGCGGGTCGGGAACGGGCGCACGGCCGCGCGGCGAACGGCGTCGGCTTTCCGTGTTCGGGCGGGTGTGGCTGCCGCCCGCGCTGCCTATACTTGGCCCGGCCCGCCCACACCGCAGTGGCGCGGCGCAACCACCAGGGAGGAACGACATGCGCGCAGGCAGGATCAGGATCGTGACAGGGACAGCGCTGCTGCTGGCGGCCATGGCGGGGAGCGCGCTGGCGCAGCAGCCACCGCTGGAGGAGGAGCAGGTCAATCCTTCCGAGGTCGTGTTCGAGAACGGCCGCCCGTACGTGTACGCCGACGGCGCGATGCAGGCGCTGCGCACGCGCCGGCAGGACGGGGAGACCATTTACTACCGCATGGTCCGCTACGACCCGCAGGAAGGCTATGTGACCGGTGGCGACGGCGCGGCCGTGGCGAGCGCCGCCGCGCAGCCGTTCGCGGCGCCGCAGACGCCGATGCGCTACCACGGCGCCGGCCATCTGTACCGCCCGGATTTCTACAACAGCCCGTACAACCGCGATGCGCGCCAGCGCTACTCCGGCCCCGGTTACTTCGGCAGCTGCAGCCGCTACGACGGCTGCAGGGAAGTGCAGGTGGTGCCGCTGTGGCCCTACGGCCGCGGCAACTGATGCCAATTGGCGCAGGCAACAACGGCGGCCATCGGCCGCCGTTTCCGTTTCCGTCCCGCGACGCGTGCGCGGCTCAGGCGCTGAGCGCCTCCAGCACACGCAGCTCGGGCACTTCCAGGCCGCGCTGGCAGTACGCCGGCTCGCGCTCGACCAGGTGCTTGGCGTTGGGGCACTGCAGCAGCATGTAATTGGCGTCGAGGTTGAGCTTCTCCACCAGGAAATCGACGAAGGCGCGCACCTTGGGCGAGACCATGCCGCCGCCGGCGAACACCGCGCTGAAGTCGTAGTCCGGGCCGGTCCACCCGGCCAGTACCCGGCGCAACATGCCCGACTCGATGAATGGCTTGGCCATCACGTCGCTGCTGAGCATCAGCCCTTCGCCACCGACCAGCATCGAATTCAACGCGGCGGTGTCGTTGGCCACCATCAGCGGATTGACCGGGAACTCGCGCATCTGCCCGCCATCTTCGGCCAACGACCAGGCGAAACGGTTGTTCTGGCCCTGCTGGTGCTTGCGCAGCGCCAGCGTGCGGTGATGCTGCAGTTCGTCCGGATGCCGCGGTTCGCCGTGACGCCGGAGGTAGGCGGGGCTGGCGAATACCTGGGTGCGCAGGCTGCCGAGCTTGCGTGCGATCAGGTTGGAGTCGGGCAGCGGGCCGACGCGCAGCGCCAGGTCGGTCTCGCCGGAGATCAGGTCGAGCATCTCGTTGCCCAGGTGCATGTCAACGCGGATTTCCGGGTACTGCGCCTGGAACTGCCCCAGCAGCGGGGCGATCCAGTTGACCCCGACCGCGTACGGCACGGTGAAGCGCAGCCAGCCGCGCGGCCCGGACTGCAGCTGGCTGACCGCGCTCTCGGCCTGTTCGAGCTCGCGGGCGATGCGTTGGCAGTGCTCGTAGTAGACCGAGCCGGCCTCGGTCAGCCCCAGCCGGCGCGTGGTCCGGTGCAGCAGGCGCGCGCCGAGCCGTTCCTCGAGTTCCTGCACCTTGCGGCTGACCGTGGTCTTGGGCTGCCCGAGCAGGCGTGCGGCGGCGGTGAAACTGCCCTGTTCGACCACCTTGACGAAGATCAGCGTGTCGTTGAGATCGTTGGCCATGGGAGAGGTTCCTTCGGCAGCGGGATTGTGCCGGCGACGGGGCGATTATTCCCTTCAATCCGTACTAATCAAGTATGGATTAGAGGCGTAACTTGGCGGCCTCCGCCCAGATCGGACCTGCAGCCATGCGCCTGCGCCACCTTCCTGCCTTCCAGCCGACGCGCCGCCTGCCGGCGTTTTCCACGGTCGACCGCCGCGCCTGGCGGGACAACGGCTTGAATCCACAGCACTTCGCTGCGCTGCGCGGGATGCGCGCGCCGGCGTCCCTGGCGCCGTCGCGGACGCTGGGTCGGCGCCTGGCCGAATGCTTCGCGGCGGCGTTTGTCCCGCCAGCGGGAGAAAAATTTCCGTGAGCGGGACAGTGGAAATGCCGCTGACGAGCGGCGGCATGGGCGGCAACCGGGTGCGTGCGCGCAGGCCGCGTGCCACCCCGGGTTTCCCGCGCCGCCATCGGCGGCTGCTGACAGCCGCTGTCAGCAGCGCCTGCGCACACTGTCCCGCGCACCCGGCAACGGCCCCGTTCCCTGCCACCCAGCGGCCCCTCTTCCCCCTCCAGGATGCATGACATGAAAGGTATCTCCAGCCCCTCCCGGACCCCGCGACGCATTGCCCTGGCGGGCATGACGGCGCTGGCCATCGCCGTTCTCGCCGCGTGCAGCGGCGGCCACGCCCAGCAAGCCGGTGCGCCGCCGGCGCCGGAAGTCAGCGCGGCGCCGGTGCTGGTCAGGCAGGTCAGCCAGTGGGATGAATTCAGCGGCCGCGTGGAAGCGGTGCAGAGCGTGGAACTGCGCCCGCGCGTGTCCGGCTACATCGACAGGGTCAACTACACCGAAGGCCAGGAAGTGAAGAAGGGCGATGTGCTGTTCACCATCGACGCACGCAGCTACCAGGCCGAGTACGACCGCGCCCGCGCCGAGCTCGCCCGCGCCCGCACCCAGGCCGCATTGGCGCGCAGCGAGTCCGAGCGCGCGCGCCGCCTGGCCGAGCAGCAGGCCATCGCCGCGGAGACCGCCGAGCAGCGCCGTGCCGCCGCCGAGCAGGCCGGCGCCGCGGTGCAGGCGGCGCAGGCCGCGGTGGACGCGGCGCGCCTCAACCTGGAGTTCACCAAGGTGCGCGCGCCGATCGATGGCCGCGCCGGCCGCGCCATGGTCACCGCCGGCAACCTGGTCACCGCCGGCGACAGCGCCAGCGTGCTGACCACCCTGGTGTCGCTGGACACCGTGCACGTGTACTTCGACGCCGACGAGGGCACGTTCCTGCGCTACGCGCGGATGGCACGCAGTGGCGAGCGTCCGAGCGAGCGCGACCAGGCGCTGCCGGTGAAGGTGGCGCTGAGCGGCGAGGCGGGCTTCCCGCATGCGGGCAAGGTGGATTTCCTCGACAACCAGGTCACCCGCAGCACCGGCACCATCCGCGTGCGCGCGCTGCTGGACAACCGCGACCGCCAGTTCACCCCGGGCTTGTTCGCGCGTGTGCGGCTGCTCGGCAGCGGCGCGTTCGAGGCCATGCTGATCGACGACCGGGCGGTGCTGACCGACCAGGACCGCAAGTACGTGTACGTGGTCGACAAGCAAGGCAAGGCGCAGCGCCGCGATGTCCAGCTGGGGCGCAGCGCGGAGGGCCTGCGCATCGTCGAGGCCGGGCTGGCGCCGGGCGACAAGGTGATCGTCGATGGCGTGCAGAAGGTGTTCATGCCGGGCATGCCGGTGCAGGCCAGGGCAGTGGCGATGCAGTCCACGCCGACGCCCGGCGTGGGCCATGACGCCACCGCGCTGAACTGACCCCCCGTTTCAACCTGACGCCGGCCCGGCGGCCGGCCGCCTGGCCTTCGCCCGCATGGGCGGGGGCAGGCGGGCTGCATGCCGGCGCCCGGCCATTGCAAGGATTCCGCAGATGGATTTTTCCCGTTTCTTCATCGACAGGCCGATCTTCGCGGCGGTGCTGTCGATCGTGATCTTCGCCGCCGGCTTGATCGCGATTCCGATCCTGCCGGTCGGCGAATACCCGGAAGTGGTGCCGCCGTCGGTGGTGGTGCGCACGGTCTACCCGGGCGCCAACCCCAAGGTCATCGCCGAGACCGTCGCCACCCCGCTGGAGGAGGCGATCAACGGCGTCGAGGGCATGATGTACCTCAAGTCGGTGGCCGGCTCGGACGGCGTGCTGCAGATGACCGTCACCTTCCGCCCGGGCACCGACCCGGATGCGGCCGCGGTGAAGGTGCAGAACCGCGTGGCGCAGGCGCAGGCGCGCCTGCCCGAGGACGTACGCCGGCAGGGCGTGACCACGCAGAAGCAGTCGCCGACCTTCCTGATGGTGGTGCACCTGACCTCGCCGGGCGGCAAGTACGACACCCTGTACCTGCGCAACTACGCGCGCCTGCACGTCAAGGACGCGCTGGCGCGCATCCCGGGGGTGGGCGACGCGCAGGTCTTCGGCGGCGGCGACTACGCCATGCGCGCCTGGCTGGACCCGGGCAAGGTGGCCTCGCGCGGCCTGACCGCCAGTGACGTGGTGCGCGCGATGCGCGAACAGAACGTGCAGGTTTCAGCCGGCCAGCTCGGCGCCGAACCGCTGCCGGACAGCCGCTTCCTGACCCTGATCAACGCCCAGGGCCGGCTGAAGAGCGAGCAGGAGTTCGGCGACATCGTGCTCAAGAGCGGCGGCGACGGCGAGATCGTGCGCCTGTCCGACGTCGCCCGCCTGGAGCTGGGCGCCGGCGACTACACCCTGCGTTCGCAGCTGGACGGCAAGAACGCGGTGGGCATCGGCATCTTCCAGGCGCCCGGCGCCAACGCACTGGAGATCCGCGACCAGGTCATCGCCAGCATGGACGCCATGCAGAAGACCTTTCCGGCCGACGTGAAGTACGAGGCGGTGTACGACACCACCATTTTCGTGCGCGATTCGATCAAGGCGGTGGTGTCCACGCTGCTGGAGGCGATCGCGCTGGTGGTGCTGGTGGTGATCCTGTTCCTGCAGACCTGGCGCGCTTCGATCATCCCGCTGATCGCGGTGCCGGTGTCGGTGGTGGGCACGTTCGCCGCGCTGTACCTGCTGGGCTTCTCGATCAACACGTTGAGCCTGTTCGGCCTGGTGCTGGCGATCGGCATCGTGGTCGACGACGCGATCGTGGTGGTGGAGAACGTCGAGCGCAACATCGAGGAGGGCCTGTCGCCCACCGCCGCCGCGCACCAGGCGATGAAGGAAGTGTCCGGGCCGATCATCGCCATCGCCCTGGTGCTGTGCGCGGTATTCGTGCCGATGGCGTTCCTGTCCGGCGTCACCGGCCAGTTCTACAAGCAGTTCGCGGTGACCATCGCCATTTCCACGGTGATCTCGGCGATCAATTCGCTGACCCTGTCGCCGGCCCTGGCCGCGCGGCTGCTCAAGCCCCACGGCGCGCCGAAGGACGGCCCGAGCCGGTTGATCGAACGCCTGTTCGGCTGGGTGTTCCGCCCGTTCAACCGCTTCTTCAGGTCCAGCTCGGAAAAGTACGAGCGTGGCGTGGCCCGCATCCTCGGCCGCCGTGGCGCGGTGTTCGTGGTCTACGCGATCCTGCTGGTCGGTACCGGCGTGATCTTCAAGCTGGTGCCGCCGGGCTTCATCCCGACCCAGGACAAGCTGTACCTGATCGCCGGGGTGAAGCTGCCGGAAGGCGCGTCGATCGCGCGTACCGATGCCATGCTGCGCAAGGTGGCGAAGATCGCCCAGGAAACCGACGGCGTGGCCCACACCATCTCGTTCCCGGGCCTGAACGCGCTGCAGTTCACCAACACCCCCAATACCGGCGTGGCCTTCATCCCGCTCAAGCCGTTCAACGAACGCAACGGCCGCAGCGCCGCGCAGATCAATGCCGAGATCAACCAGAAGATCGCCGGCCTGCAGGAAGGCTTCGCGTTTTCGATGATGCCGCCGCCGATCCTGGGCCTGGGCAATGGCAACGGCTACCAGATGTTCATCGAGGACCGCGGCAACCTCGGCTACGGCGCGCTGCAGAACGCGGTGCAGGCGATGCAGGGCGCGGTGGCGCAGACCCCGGGCATGGCCTTCCCGATCACCAGCTACCAGGCCAACGTGCCGCAGCTGGACGCGGAGGTGGACCGGGTCAAGGCCAAGGCGCAGGGCGTGCAGCTGACCGAACTGTTCGACACCCTGCAGACCTACCTGGGGTCGGCCTACGTCAACGACTTCAACCAGTTCGGCCGCACCTGGCAGGTGATCGCCCAGGCCGACGGCCCGTTCCGCGAGAGCGTGGAGGACATCGCCCGGCTGCGTACCCGCAACGACCGCGGCGAGATGGTGCCGATCGGTTCGATGGTGACCATCAAGGAAACCTACGGCCCCGACCCGGTGCTGCGCTTCAACGGCTACCCGGCCGCCGACCTGGCCGGCGAGGCCGACCCGCGCGTGCTGTCCTCGGCCGAGGCGATGAACCGACTGACCGAGATCGCCGGCAAGGTGCTGCCGGTGGGCATGACCACCGAATGGACCGACCTGAGCTACCAGCAGGCCACGCAGGGCAAGGCCGCCTTCATCGTGTTCCCGGTGGCGATCCTACTGGCCTTCCTGGTGCTGGCCGCGCTGTACGAGAGCTGGTCGCTGCCGCTGGCGGTGATCCTGATCGTGCCGATGACGCTGCTGTCGGCGCTGTTCGGGGTATGGCTGAGCGGTGGCGACAACAACTTGTTCGTGCAGGTCGGGCTGGTGGTGTTGATGGGCCTGGCGTGCAAGAACGCGATCCTGATCGTCGAATTCGCCCGCGAGCTGGAAATGGGCGGCAAGCGCATCGTCGACGCCGCGCTGGAGGCGTGCCGCCTGCGCCTGCGCCCGATCGTGATGACCTCCATCGCCTTCATCGCCGGCACCGTGCCGCTGGTGCTGTCGCATGGCGCGGGCGCCGAAGTGCGCTCGGTCACCGGCATCACCGTGTTCGCCGGCATGCTGGGGGTGACCCTGTTCGGCCTGTTCCTGACCCCGGTGTTCTACGTGGCGCTGCGCACCTTCGTCACCCGCAACGGCGGCGGCCAGCTGGTGCGGCATGGCGAACCGACCCTGCACCACTGACCCGACCTTCGGCCGTCGCCTGACACCCTCGGGCGACGGCCCATCCAACCGAGACATGCATCCATGACTACCCAACACAACACGATCGCGCTGGTCACCGGCGCCACCCGCGGCATCGGCCTGGAAACGGTGCGCCAGCTGGCCCGCGCCGGCGTGCATACGCTGCTCGCCGGCCGCCAGCGCGACACCGCGCAGGCGCTGGCACTGCAACTGCAGGCCGAAGGGCTGCCGGTGGAGGCGCTGCAGCTGGACGTCACCGATGCCGCCAGCATCGCCGCGGCGGTGCGCGAGGTCGAACGGCACCACGGCCGGCTCGACATCCTGGTCAACAACGCCGGCGTGCTGCTGGAAGCCCCGGCGCTGCCGCCGTCGGCGCAGCCGCTCGATACCTGGCGCCGGACCTTCGACACCAACGTGCATGCGCTGGTGGCCGTCACCCAGGCGTTCCTGCCGCTGCTGCGGCGCTCGGCGGCCGGGCGCATCGTCAACGTGTCGAGCATCCTCGGCTCGCAGGCGCTGCATGCCGATCCCGGCTCGCCCATCTACGACTTCAAGGTGCCGGCCTACAACGCGTCCAAGGCGGCGGTGAACAACTGGACCCTGTCGCTGGCGTACGAACTGCGCGGCACGCCGATCAAGGTCAACACCGTGCACCCGGGCTACGTGCGGACCGACATGAACGCGGGCGCGGGCGAGATCGACGTCGCCGACGGCGCGCGCTCCAGCGTGCAGATGGCGCTGCTCGGCGCGGACGGGCCGAGCGGCAGCTTCACCCATCTCGGGCAGGTGCTGCCATGGTGAGGGCGGCACTGGCCGCGGCGCTGTCCGGCCTGCTGCTGGCCGGCTGCGTCAGTGTCGGCCCGGATTACCACGCCCCGGCGCAGCCGCCGGTGGTGCTGCGCGGCGCCGCCGCACCGGTATACAGCGCGCAGTCGCCGGTGGCGGGCTGGTGGGCGCAGTTCGATGATCCGGTGCTCGCCCAGCTGATGCATGCGGCGTTGTCCGACAACCTCGACCTCACGCTGGCACTGGCGCGCGTGCAGCAGGCGCGGGCGGTGTTCGTCGAGCGCCGGCTCGACCAGGCGCCGCACGTCACCGCGGCCGCCAGCCAGGAACGCCATCGGCAACCGGATCCGGCGCAGGGCGGCGCACGCGTGTCCGGCGAGCAGTACCAGCTTGGTTTCGATGCCGGCTGGGAGCTGGACCTGTTCGGACGCCAGCGCCGCGCCGCCGAAGCGGCGCGGGCCGACCTGGACGCCGAATGGGCCAACCTGGTCGACGCACAGGTGCTGGTGGCCGCCGAGGTCGCGCGCAATTACTTCGAGCTGCGCGGCACGCAGAAACGCATCGCGGTGGCCGAACAGACCCTGGTCAACCTGCGCGACACCCAGGCGCTGACCGAGACCCGCTGGACCCTGGGCGCGGGCAGCGAACTCGACGTGCAGAGCAGCCGTGCGCGGCTGAAGGCGATCGAGGCCGACATCCCACTGCTGGAACTGGCGCAGACCCAGTCACGGCACCGGCTGGCGGTGCTGCTGGGGCAGCGCCCCGGCACGCTGGATACGCTGTTGCAGCCGCGCCCGGTCCAGGCGTTCGCCCGGCCGCTGCCGCTGGGCGATACCACCGTGCTGCTGCAGCGGCGCGCCGACGTGCGCGCCGCCGAGCGCCGCCTGGCCGCGGCCACCGCGCGGGTCGGCGTGACCACCGCCGACCTGTTTCCGCGGCTGTCGCTGACCGGCTTCGTCGGTTTCCTCGGCGGCGATGCCGGCGGCCTGGTCAATGGCGCCAACAAGGCCTGGTCGCTGGCGCCATCGCTGCGCTGGAGCGCGTTCGACGTCGGCAGCGTGCGCGCGCGGCTGCGCGCCAGCCGCGCCCAGGCCGACGGCGCGGCGGCCGAGTACGAGAAGACCGTGCTGCTGGCGCTGGAGGATGCCGAGAACGCGCTGGCACGCTACGCCAGGCAGCAGGCGCGACTGCTGATCGTGGCCGAACAGGCCCAGGCCGCGCGTCGCGCGCAGGCGCTGGCGCAGGTCCGTTACCGCGAGGGCTCGGCCGATTTCCTGGCGCTGCTCGACGCGCAGCGCAGCCAGTTGGCGGCCGACGATGCGCTGGCCGACGCCGAGGCCGGGGTCAATGTCAGCGTGGTGGCGGTGTACAAGGCGCTCGGCGGCTGGGGCCAGGCCTCGGCCACCGCACCGTCGGTCGCGGTGGTCGAAACGCACTGACTCGCCCGGCAGATGCGCGGCTTGCCTGCATGCAGCCTTGCCGGCCGAGCGCCGTGCCGGGCAAGCCCGGCACCTACGGTGGGTTCTTGCAGCCTTCGCGTTTCCGTGGATGCGGGGCTCGCCCCGCATGGGCCTTCCCCATATGGAAAGAGGCGGCCAGGTGGCCGCCTCTTTCCGCTTTCCGTCTGTCATTTGCCTTGGGCGCACAGGTCTTGCCGGCCGAGCGCCGTGCCGGGCAAGCCCGGCACCTACGGGTGGGCTCCTGCAGCCTTCGCGCTTACGTAGATGCGGGGCTCGCCCCGCATGGGCCTTCCCCATATGGGAAGAGGCGGCCACGTGGCCGCCTCTTTCCGCTTTGCGTCTGTCATTTGCCCGGTGCGTGCAGGTCTTGTCGGCCGAGCGCCGTGCCGGGCAAGCCCGGCACCTACAGGTGGGCTCTTGCAGCCTTCGCGCTTCCGTAGATGCGGGGCTCGCCCCGCATGGGCCTTCCCCATATGGAAAAAGGCGGCCAAGTGGCCGCCTCTTTCCGTTCTCCATCCCTTGCGGCAATCAGGCCGCGTCGGCCTGCTCGCGGCGCGGGCCTTCGGCCAGCGCGCGGCCGACCATGTCCACCAGCAGGTCCAGCTCGGCTTCGTCCATGCCGAAATGCGGGGTGAAGCGCAGCGAGTTCTCGCCGCCATGGATCACGTTGACGCCGTGCATGCGCAGCCATTCCTCGGTGGAGTTGGCGCCATAACACTTGAACTGCGGGGCCAGTTCGCAGGAGAACAGCAGCCCGGTGCCCTGGACCTTGGTGATCAGCCCGCCCAGCCTGGCCTTGAGCGCCTCGAGCTTGCGCACCGCCTGTTCGCCGCGTTCGCGGATGTTGCGGCGTACCTCCGGGGTCAGCCGGGCCAGGGTGGCGCAGGCCACGTCCAGCGCGCGCGGGTTGGTGGTCATGGTGTTGCCGTACACGCCCTTGCGGTACAGGTGCGCGGCGTGTTCGGTGACGGCCAGCACCGACAGCGGGAACTGCGCGCCGTTCAGGGCCTTGGAGTAGGTCTCCATGTCCGGCGGGTCCAGGGTCTCGTAACCCGGGTAGTCGACGAAGGACAGGGTGCCATGGGCGCGCAGCGCGGCCTGGATCGAGTCGATCAGCAACAGGCTGCCGTGGGCGCGGGTCAGTTCGCGGGCCAGCTTGTAGAAGCTCACCGGCACCGCGCGGCCCGGGTCGCCTTCACCCATCACCGGCTCTAGGAACACCGCTTCGATGAACCAGTTGTGGGCCTTGGCGTCGTCGAACACCTTGCGCAGCGCCGCCTCGTCGTACGGGGCGATCGCGATCACGCTGTCCTCGCCGCGGTAGCTGGCCAGGAAGCGGTCGTAGGTCTTGCGGGTCGAGTCCGAATACAGCGCCGGGCGGTCGGTGCGGCCGTGGAAGCTGCCCTTGATGACCACGCGCTTGATCGTGGCGCCGGCGTGCGGCGCGCCCGGGTCGGTCTGCAGCTTGGCATTGATGTCGGCGATGCGCGCGGCCAGGCCGACCGCCTCGGAGCCGGAGTTCAGGCACATGAAGTGCGAGAACGGGCAGCCGCCGCGGGTATGGCCGATCTCCTTGCGCAGCGCCTGCACGAAGCGGCGCTGGGACAGGCTCGGGGTCATGATGTTGGCCATCACCTGCGGCTTGGCCGCGGCGGCCAGCACCTCGGGCGGGGTGTGGCCGAAGCCGAGCATGCCGTAGCCGCCGGCGTCGTACAGCACCGCGCCCTTGAGCGAGACCACCCACGGGCCGCAGGCGGCCAGTGCGATGTACGGCACCACCGCGTCATCGGCGTAGAAATTGACGAACCCGGACTGCATCGCGGCGATCTGGTCCTTCTCGTCCAGGTCCAGCAGGTCGGCCGCCTCGTCCTTGATGCGGGCGTATTCGCTGGCGGCCGCGGCGATCGCCGCGACCAGGTCGGGATGGGCGGCGGCCAGGCGTTCGACGGCGGCATCGTCCAGCCCCGTGGTCAGGCGGGCGCCGGCGTGCGCGCGGAGCGCGGCGAGGGGGCCGAGTACGGTCATGCTCATCTCCAGAAAGGTCTTGTATAGCCATTATCTGGAGATTCTGGTCATATGGCAGCTGTCATTCCGTCGAAAATCGGGTTAATTTCGTCGAATCGACGAAACCGGGCCAAGATGTGAAGACTTCCCCCGCCGACGAACGCCTGTTGTCCGTGCTGCGCGAGGACGCGCGCGCGTCCACCGCGCAGATTGCGCGCCGGCTCGGGCTGTCGCGCACCACCGTGCAGAGCCGCATCGACCGGCTCGAGCAGCAGGGGGTGATCGCCGGCTACACGGTGCGTACCCACGAGGATTACGAGCAGGGCCAGGTACGCGCGCACGTGCTGATCACCGTGTCGCCGCGCAAGATGCCGGCGGTGGTCAAGGCGCTGCGCGAGATCGCCGAGGTGCGCAGCCTGCATTCGGTCAGCGGCGCCCATGACCTGGTGGCGATGGTGGTGGTGGGCGGGGTCGGCGAGATGGACGTGGTCACCGACGCCATCGGCGTGATCGACGGGGTCGAGCGCACCACCAGCGCCATCATCCTGTCGACCAAGTTCGAGCGCTGACGCATCCGGGCGTCCACGCAGGTGCGGGGCAAGCCCCGCACCTGCGGGTATGCGGCGCGCGCCCGGTACAATGGCCGGCTCCCCCGTTCGATGTTCCGGCCTTGAAGAAGTCCGATTTCCACTACGACCTGCCCGAGGAACTGATCGCCCAGGCGCCGCTGGCCGAGCGCTCCGCCAGCCGCCTGCTGGTGGTGCCGCCGGCGCCGGCCGCCTACGACGACCGCCACGTGCGCGACCTGCCCGAGCTGCTGCAGCCCGGCGACCTGCTGGTGTTCAACGATACCCGGGTGATCCCGGCGCGGCTGTTCGGACACAAGGCCAGCGGTGGCCGGGTGGAGATACTGATCGAGCGCCTGCTCGGTGGCCAGCAGGCCCGTGCCCAGGTCGGCGCCAGCAAGTCGCCCAAGCCCGGCAGCCGCATCCAGCTCGACGCCGGTGGCGAG
The DNA here is from genome assembly GCF_056393075.1 of Stenotrophomonas sp. Steno-Z10-HUANG. Classification (NCBI taxonomy): domain Bacteria; kingdom Pseudomonadati; phylum Pseudomonadota; class Gammaproteobacteria; order Lysobacterales; family Lysobacteraceae; genus Stenotrophomonas; species Stenotrophomonas sp. Steno-Z10-HUANG. Next base: position 183,236 of record NZ_JBWJPA010000002.1, on the reverse strand, counting down.
GCCGAGGTGCTCGGCCGCGACGGCGAGTTCTACCTGCTGCGCTTCGACCTGCCCGAGCCGCTCGAAGCCTGGCTGGCGCACGCCGGCCGGCTGCCGCTGCCGCCGTACATCCAGCGCGAGCCGGGCGCCGACGACCGCGAGCGCTACCAGACCGTGTTCGCGCGCGAGGTTGGCGCGGTGGCGGCGCCCACCGCCGGCCTGCATTTCGACGACGCCCTGCTGCAGCGGCTGCGTGCGCGCGGCGTGGCGTTCGGCCATATCACCCTGCACGTGGGCGCCGGCACCTTCCAGCCGGTGCGGGTGGACGACCTGTCGCAACACGTGATGCATCGCGAATGGCTCAATGTCGGTGCCGGGCTGGTGCAGCAGGTGCGGCGGACCCGCGCCGCCGGCGGTCGCGTGATCGGGGTCGGCACCACCGTGGTGCGGGCGCTGGAGAGTGCGATGCGCGAGGGCGAGCTGCAGCCGTTCGCCGGCGAAACCCAGATCTTCATCACCCCGGGCTACCGCATCCGCAGCGTGGACGCGATGGTCACCAACTTCCACCTGCCCGAAAGCACCCTGTTGATGATGATCTCGGCGTTCGCCGGCAGGCAGCGGGTGTTCGACGCCTACGCCCACGCCATCGCCAGCCGTTACCGGTTCTTCAGCTACGGCGACGCGATGCTGCTGTTCCCGCAGCCCGATGCCTGATCCCGCCTTTCCTGCGCCAGCGTCGCCGATCCGCGACAATGGACGGCAGACCGACCGAAGCACACCCATGTCCAGACTGCAGTTCACGCTCCAGGCCACCGACGGCAACGCGCGCCGCGGCCAGCTTTGCTTCCCGCGCGGCACCGTGCAGACCCCGGCGTTCATGCCGGTGGGCACCTACGGCTCGGTGAAGGGCGTGCTGCCCGAGCAGATCCGCGCGCTCGGCGCCGAGATCATCCTCGGCAACACCTTCCACCTGTACCTGCGCCCGGGCCTGGAGGTGATCGGCGACCATGGCGGCCTGCACGGCTTCTGCCGCTGGAACGGACCGATCCTGACCGACTCGGGCGGCTTCCAGGTGTTCTCGCTGGCGCACCGCCGCAAGATCACCGAGCAGGGCGTCACTTTCGCCTCGCCGACCGATGGCGCCCGCGTGTTCCTGGGGCCGGAGGAGAGCATGAAGATCCAGAAGGTGCTCGATTCGGACGTGGTGATGATCTTCGACGAATGCACCCCGTACCCGGCCACCGAGGACGTGGCGCGGCGCTCGATGGAACTGAGCCTGCGCTGGGCGCGGCGCTCGCGCGATGCGCATGACGCGCTGGGCAACGACGCGGCGCTGTTCGGCATCGTCCAGGGCGGCGTGCACCCCGACCTGCGCAGCCGCTCGGCCGAAGGCCTGCAGCAGATCGGCTTCGACGGCTATGCCATCGGCGGGCTGGCGGTGGGCGAGCCCGAGCACGAGCGCAACGCCATGCTCGAGCACATGCACCCGATCCTGCCGGCCGACCGCCCGCGCTACCTGATGGGCGTGGGCCGCCCCGAAGACCTGGTCGAGGGCGTGGCCCGCGGCGTGGACATGTTCGACTGCGTGATGCCGACCCGCAACGCGCGCAACGGCCATTACTTCACCTCGACCGGCACGGTGCGCATCCGCAACGCCCGCTACGAGCGCGACATGGACACCATCGAGCCGGGCTGCGGCTGCCATGCCTGCAGCAGCGGCTACACCCGCGCCTACCTGCGCCACCTGGACCGCTGCAACGAGATGCTGGCGCCGATGCTCGGTACCCTGCACAACCTCTATTACTACGAGAAGCTGATGGCCGACATGCGCGCGGCCATCGAGGCGGGAACCTTCCTGGCCTTCCGCGAGTCCTTCTATGCGGCGCGCGGGGCGCTCGCGCCGGCGCTGTAGCGTTTTTCCTGCCCCCACAGCAGGGTGGCCGCCGGGCCGGGCCGCGCCGGCAGGCCGTCGGCAGGGGCAGGGCGGGCGGACAGGCACGACACGGGCGCCCGGGAGTAGGGCCGTGCGGCAGTCAGCGGCAGGCCCCGCCTTGCAATTGGACCGGCCCGCCTCTATGGCATACTTCCACGCTTGAATCCGTTCCGCGGCGCCGGCCCCGGCAGGCACCGCCCGACAGTTAAGGACACACGATGAACCCGATGGCTATCCTGCTTCCCGTCGCCCAGGCCGCCCCGGCCGCCCCGGGCATGGGCACTTTCCTGCTGCCGATCGCCCTGATCGCGGTCATGTACTTCCTGATGATCCGCCCGCAGATGAAGCGCCAGAAGGAACACAAGGCGATGCTGGAGAAGATCGCCAGGGGCGACGAGGTGCTGACCAACGGCGGCATCGCCGGCGTGGTGACCGACATCGGCGACAACTTCATCACCGTCGAAGTGGCCGACAACGTCCGCATCCGCGTGCAGAAGGGCGCCATCGGCAACGTGCTGCCCAAGGGCACGCTGAAGTCCGCGGCCTGAGCCCGAGTTTCCCTTCCGTCATGACGCGGCGCCGGGACCGGCGTCGCGCAGGAACCCGCAATGCTTGAATTCCCACGCTGGAAGTACTTCCTGATCCTGGTCGTCCTGGCGGTCAGCGCGCTGTATGCGCTGCCCAACGTGTACCAGAAGGACCCGTCCGTGCAGATCACCGCCAACCGCGGCGGGCAGATCGACGATGCCCTCAAGCAGCGCGTCAGCGCGGCGCTGGGCGAGGCCGGGGTCACGCCCAAGTCGGTGGAGAAGGAAGGCGAGAGCCTGATCGTCCGCCTCGGTTCGCTCGATGCCCAGACCCGCGCCAACGACGTGCTGCGCGAGACGGCCGGCGAGAACTACACCGTCGCCCTGAACCTGGCCTCGACCGTGCCGGACTGGCTGGCCGGGCTCGGCGGCAAGCCGATGGTGCTGGGCCTGGACCTGGTCGGTGGCGTGCACTTCGCCCTGCAGGTGGACAAGAAGGCCGCGGTGGACAAGCGCTTCGACGCGTTCGCCGAGGACATCCGCACCACGCTGCGCGACAGCCGCGTGGGCTACCGCGCGGTCGAGCGCCGCGGCGAGAGCGACATCCAGGTGACACTGGCCAATGCCGCCGACGCCGACAAGGCCCGTGCCGCGCTGGTCAAGGCGCAGCCGACCCTGACCTACTCCGGCAGCGGCGAGCGCATCACCGTGACCGTGCCGCAGGCCGAGATGCTGCAGATCGCCTCCGGCGCCATCGAGCAGAACCTGACCACCCTGCGCAACCGCGTCAACGAGCTGGGCGTGGCCGAGCCGATCATCCAGCGCCAGGGCGACGACCGCATCGTGGTCGAGCTGCCGGGCGTGCAGGACACCGCAGAAGCCAAGCGCATGATCGGCGCCACCGCCACCCTGGAGTATCGCCTGGTGGTGGACGGCAACGCGCAGGACGCCATGACCAGCGGCCGCATCCCGCCGGAAGCGCGCCTGTACCGCGACCGCCGTGGCATGCCGGTGCTGCTGAACAAGCGCACCATCGTCACCGGTGACCAGATGGTCAAGGCCGAGGTCTCCACCGACCAGAACGGCCTGCCGGCGGTCGCGGTCACGCTCAACAGCGTCGGCGGCCAGCGCATGTTCGACGTCACCAGCGTCAACGTGAACAAGCCGATGGCCGTGGTCTACACCGAGCGCATTCCGCAGGTGACCATGGTCGATGGCAAGGAAGTGCGCAGCTTCCGGGTCAAGGAAGAAGTCATTTCCGTGGCCAACATCAACAGCCCGCTGGGCAAGAACTTCATCACCACCGGCCTGGAGAAGACCGAGGCCGACAGCCTGGCCAAGCTGCTGCGCGCCGGTTCGCTGGCCGCGCCGATGGACTTCGTCGAGGAATACGTGATCGGCCCCAGCCTGGGCGCGGAGAACGTGGCCCGCGGCGTCAAGGCGGTGGTGTTCTCGTTCGTGTTCACCCTGGTGTTCTTCACCATCTACTACCGCATGTTCGGCGCGATCACCTCGGTGGCGCTGCTGTTCAACCTGCTGATCGTGGTGGCGGTGATGTCGCTGTTCGGCGCGACCATGACCCTGCCGGGCTTCGCCGGCCTGGCGCTGTCGGTCGGCCTGTCGGTGGACGCCAACGTGCTGATCAACGAGCGCATCCGCGAGGAACTGCGGCTGGGCATGCCGGGCAAGGCCGCCATCGCCGCCGGTTACGAGAAGGCCTCGGGCACCATCCTCGACGCCAACCTCACCGGCCTGATCGTGGGCGTGGCGCTGTATGCGTTCGGCACCGGTCCGCTGAAGGGCTTCGCGCTGACCATGATCATCGGCATCTTCGCCTCGATGTTCACCGCGATCACCGTGTCGCGTGCGCTGGCGGTGCTGATCTACGGCCGTCGCAACAAGCTCCAGTCCGTGGCGATCTGACGCGAATCCCTTCGCGAAAGCCCGCACATGCGTGTGCGGGTTTTTTAAGGAAAATCCCTGCATGAAACTATTCCCGCTCCACATCGTCCCGAACGACACCAACATCGACTTCATGCGCCACCGCAGGCCGGTGCTCGCGTTGATGGTGGTGCTGCTGCTGGTGTCGCTGGCGATCATCGGCTTCAAGGGCTTCAACTACGCGCTGGAGTTCACCGGCGGCACGGTGGTGCGTACCCACTTCGAGAAGAGCGTCGACGCCGAAGCGGTGCGCGAGCGCCTGGCCGCGGCCGGCTTCGAGAACGCCCAGGTGCAGAGCGTGGGCGGCGGCAACGACCTGATGATCCGCCTGCCGCCCGATGGCGAGCACAACAACGCCGCCGACGCCGCGCAGAAGGTCGCCGAGAAGGTCCGCGCCGCGATCAGCCTGCCCGGCAACGCCGCTACCGCGCAGCCGGGCGAGTTCGTCGGCCCGCAGGTCGGCAAGGACCTGGTGATGAACGGCATCTACGCGACGCTGTTCATGGTGATCGGCTTCCTGATCTACATCGCCGCGCGCTTCGAGTGGAAGTTCGCGATGGTGGCCAGCATCACCGCGTTCTTCGACCTGATCCTGACCGTGGCCTACATGTCGCTGCTCGGCCGCGAGTTCGACCTGACCGTGCTGGCCGGCATGCTGTCGGTGATGGGCTTTGCCATCAACGACATCATCGTGGTGTTCGACCGCGTGCGCGAGAACTTCCGCAGCCTGCGCGTGGAGCCGCTGGAAGTGCTGAACCGCTCGATCAACCAGACGCTGTCGCGCACGGTGATCACCGCGGTGCTGTTCTTCCTGTCGGCGCTGGCGCTGTACCTGTACGGTGGCGAGTCGATGGAAGGCCTGGCCGAGACCCACATGGTCGGCGCGGTGATCGTGGTGGTGTCGTCGGTCATCGTGGCCGTCCCGCTGCTCAGCATCGGGCCGTTCAAGGTCTCCAAGCAGGACCTGCTGCCCAAGGCCAAGGACGTCGAGGAACTGGCGCGCCGCCCGTAAGGCCCGCCACCTCCCGACCGCGAAAGAGCCGCGCACCGCGCGGCTCTTTCCATTTGCGGCCTGCCCGCGATGACGCCGCCGGGGCGCCGGTTCCATGCGGTGGCGTCGGTTGTTTTCGCTGCGGGCGCACACTACGATCCTCGCGGTTCGGCGCCTGCCCGGCGTGTGCCGCGGCGCTGTTTTCCCGTATCCAACCGAGGTTTCCATGGTCATCAAACCGCGTGTGCGCGGCTTCATCTGCGTCACCACCCATCCGGCCGGCTGCGACGCGGCGGTCAAGGAACAGATCGACTACATCAAGGCGCAGCCCAGGCTCGCCCATGGCCCGAAGAAGGTGCTGGTGATCGGTGCGTCCACCGGTTACGGCCTGGCCGCGCGCATCAAGGCCGCCTTCGGCAGCGGCGCCGCCACGCTGGGCGTGTTCTTCGAGCGGCCGGGCAGCGAAAGCAAGCCGGGCACGGCGGGGTGGTACAACTCGGCTGCGTTCGAGAAGTACGCGCACCAGGCCGGCCTGTACGCGCGCAGCGTCAACGGTGATGCATTCTCCGACGAGGTCAAGGCCAAGGTCATCGAGATCATCAAGGCCGACCTGGGCCAGGTCGACCAGGTGGTCTACAGCCTGGCATCGCCGCGCCGCAAGCACCCGAAGACCGGCGAGGTGATCAGCTCCACGCTCAAGCCGATCGGCGCGCCGATCACGCTGCGCGGCCTGGATACCGACAAGGAAGTGCTGACCGAGACCACCCTGCAGCCGGCCAGCGCCGAGGAAATCGCCGGCACCGTGCAGGTGATGGGCGGCGAAGACTGGCAGATGTGGATCGACGCGCTGCTGGAAGCCGGGGTGCTGGCACCGGGCGCGACCACCACCGCGTTCACCTACGTCGGCGAGGAAATCACCCAGGCGATCTACTGGAACGGCTCCATCGGCGCCGCCAAGAAGGACCTGGACGCCAAGGTCAAGGACATCCGCGCCCGCCTGCAGGGCATCGGTGGCGACGCCCGCGTGTCGGTGCTCAAGGCGGTGGTCACCCAGGCCAGCTCGGCGATCCCGACCATGCCGCTGTACCTGTCGCTGCTGTTCAAGGTGATGAAGGACGAGGGCACCCACGAAGGCTGCATCGAGCAGCTCGACACCCTGTACGACATTCTCTACAACGGGCCGCAGGGCGGCGCCAACGCCGCCGACCACATCCGCCGCGACCTGGTCGACGGCAAGGGCCGCAGCGTCGCGCTGGTGGACGAGGAAGGCCGCCTGCGCGCCGACTACAAGGAAATGGCGCCGGAGGTGCAGGGCAGGGTGGTCGCGCTGTGGCCGCAGGTGACCAACGAGAACCTGTACGAGATCAGCGACCTGGCCGGCTACAAGGCGGACTTCCTGCGCCTGTTCGGTTTCGGCATCGACGGCGTGGACTATGACGCCGACGTCAACCCGGACGTGAAGATTGAGAACCTGGTTGACCTGACCTGATACGCAAAAGGCCGGCGTCCACGCCGGCCTTTTCGCATGCGACCCGGGCCGGCCGCTGGCCGGCGCGGTCTTACGCGTTGAACTCGAAGTTCATCTCCGGGCCGGCGGGGCCGACGAAGTCGCCCTGCACGTAATCCACGCCGGAGGTGAACAGCAGGCTCATCGTCGCCGCATCGGAGACGAACTCGGCGATGGTGCGGATGTCCTGCGACTGCGCGCGCGTGGTGATTTCCTGGATCTTGGGCAGCTGCTCGCGGGCCAGTGCCGGGTCCGCGGTGAAGCTGCTGTCCAGCTTGAGGAAACCCGGCTGGAAGTGGGCCAGCAGCTGGAACGAATCGAGCCCGGAACCGAACTGCTCCAGCCCGACCTTGCAACCCAGCGCCGAGGCCGCGGCCAGGAACTGCTGGGCATTGCGCAGGTGGGTGAACACCTTGGCCTCGGGGACCTGCAGCCACAGCTGGTCGCCGGACACCCCCTCGGCCTGCAGGCCGTCGCGGATCACCGCCAGCAGCTGCGGATCGGAGAACGATTCGGGCGTGATCCGCACCATCATGCAGGTGCGATGGCCGGCGCGGCGGCGTTCGCCCAGCGCCTGGATCGCATGCCCGACCACCCAGCGGTTGATCGGCGCCAGCAGGCCCTGGTCCTCGGCGATCGGCAGGAAGGTCGAAGGCCCGACCATCTCGTTGTTGTTGCGCAGCTGCAGCGAGGTGTCGTACAGCTGGATCGCCTCGCCCATGAGGTTGATGACCGGGCGGAAGCGCAGCTGGAAGCCCTCGCCCTCGAGCGCGCCGCGCATCAGCTCCACCCAGCGCTGGATGCGCTCTTCCTCGACGCGGTCGGCGGCCCCCGGGTCGAACACCTTGACCGTGTTGCCGCCCAGTTCGGTCGCGGTGCGGGTGCAGTCGCTGGCGCGGGCCAGCACCTGGCCGACGCTGGCGATCTTCTCGCCGACCTGCACGCCGCCGATGCTGACGGTGACCGTCGCCGAGCGTGCGCCGATGCTGAATACATGTGAGGCGAAGGCGCCGCGCACGCGTTCGGCCAGCCCCATGGTATGCGCGTAGTCGCCCTGGGCGAGGATGGCGAAGCTGTGCTCGCCGAAACGCGCCAGCGACAGGCCGTCGCCGAGCGTTGCGGCCAGATGCTGGCCGAGCGCGGCAACCAGTGCGTCGGCCGAGTCCAGCCCGATGTCGGGCAGCAGCCGCGCGTAGTGGTCCGGCTCCACCAGCAGGAAGCCGTACTGGCCGTCGCTGCGGCTGACCTGGGCCACGGCGTTTTCCAGGTGCACCATGAAGGTCGGGCGGTTGAGCAGGCCGGTGACCTGGTCGCGCTGGCGCAGCGCCTCGACCTCGCGCGCCAGTTCGGGGTCGAACTCCTCGCGGCGGCGGAACACCACCTGGAAGCAGGACTCGCCCTCGTAGGTGGCGGCGGTGAACTCCATCGTCGCCGGGAAGCTCTCGCCATCCTGGTTGCGCGCATGCACCTCGTACTGCGGCGGCGGCGGCTCGCCCTTGCCCAGCGCCTTGAGCAGCTGCTTGAAATCCTCCACATGCTGCGGCGCGACCATGTCCAGCAGCGAAATGCCTTCCACGTCCTCGAACGCGTCGTAGCCGAACATCTCCAGGTAGGCCTCGTTGGCGCGGATGTGCATGCCTTCGTGGATGTAGGCGATGGGGTCGCGCGAAGAGGCGATCAGCGCGTCGCAGCGGCGCTCGGTCTCGCGCATCTGCGCCTCGATGCGGCGCAGGCCGCGGCGGGCCTGCAGGTCGGTCCATTCGTCGCGCACCACGGCCAGCAGGTGCTCGGGCCGGTGGCGCAGGGCAATGGCGCGGATGCCATTGGCACCCGATTCCACCAGCGTCTGCTCGTCCACCTGCTCGGCCAGCGCGATCACCGGGATGTCCTTGCCGCTGGCGGCGATCTGCTGGCTGAGCAGCAGCTGCGGGATCACCTGCGACGGCGCGCACAGCACCAGGTCGATGGCCTGGCTGGACACGATGTCCGCCAGTTCCGCCGGTGCCTGCGGCCGGTATGGGCGGACGGCGATGCCGCTGTTGCGCAAGGTGCTGACGATCGCCTCTGCGTTCTCGGCGCTGTCATCGACGATCAGCAGGCGCAGGGTTGATTCTTTGCCGTTCTGCATTCAGGACTCCCCTCTGACCGGGTTTAATACAACATGGCCGCGGTGCCGTCCATGAGCCGATCGCTTGCCTGTGACGCGGTTCCTGTGCCGGGCTCAGGCCGCCTGTCCGGCCGCGTGCCCGGAGGCCCAGGCCCACTGGAAGTTGTAGCCCCCCAGCCAGCCGGTCACGTCCAGCACCTCGCCGACGAAATACAGCCCCGGCACCTGCCGCGATTCGAAGGTGGAGGACGACACCTGGCGCGTGTCCACGCCGCCCAGGGTCACCTCCGCGGTGCGGTAGCCCTCGGTGCCGCTGGCCACCAGCGGGAAATCGGCCAGCAATGCCGCCGCCTGTTTCAACTGCGGCTCGTCGAGCTGGCGCACCGGCCGGTCCGGCAGCCAGTGCTCGCACAGGCGCTGCGCCATCCGCTTGGGCATGACCTCGGCCAGCAACGTGCGCAGTTCGGAGGCGCCGCGCTCGCGTTTCATGCCGCGCAGCCATTGCAGTGCGTCCTGGTCCGGCAGCAGGTCCAGGCGCAGGTCGTCACCGGGCTGCCAGTAGGAGGAAATCTGCAGGATCGCCGGGCCGCTGATCCCGCGGTGGGTGAGCAGCATGAAGTTGCGGAACGCCTGCCCGTTGCAGCGCGCCTCCACCGGCAGCGCCACGCCGCTGAGGTCGGCCAGCCGTTCCTGGTGCCTGCCGCTGAGGGTCAGCGGCACCAGCCCGGCGCGGGTGGGCAGCACCGCGTGGCCGAACTGGCGCGCGACCTCGTAGCCGAAGCCGCTGGCGCCCATGCTGGGAATGGACAGGCCGCCGCTGGCGATCACCAGCGACGCGCAGTGGAACAGGCCGTGGCCGGTGCGCACGCGGAAGCCGTCGGCGCCACGCTCGATGCCCTCCACCGCGCAGTCGGTGCGGATCCGCACCGCGGCCTGCTGGCATTCGTCCAGCAGCATGCGCACGATCAGCTTGGAGGAGATGTCGCAGAACAGCTGCCCCAGCTCCTTCTCGTGCCAGGCGATGCGGTGGCGCTCGACCATGGCGATGAAATCGGCCGGGGTGTAGCGGGCCAGCGCCGATTTGCAGAAATGCGGGTTGGCCGAAATGAAGTTGGCGGCGGTGGTGCCGGTGTTGGTGAAATTGCAGCGCCCGCCGCCGGACATCAGGATCTTCTTGCCCGGCTTGTTGGCGTGGTCGATCACCTGCACCACGCGGCCGCGCTGGCCGGCGGTAAGCGCGCACATCAGGCCGGCCGCGCCGGCGCCGATCACCAGCACGTCGCAGTGCTGGGCAGCCATGCACTGGTTCATCGCAAGCGCGCCACTCAAGCCGCCGCGCGCTTGCGCCAGGCGGGGGTGACGTCGAGCTGGACCTGGTCGTTGAGGATCTGCAGCTCGCCGTCCTGGATCAGCACGCTCCAGCGCATCGCCCGCTGGATCTGCTGGCCCCAGCGCTCGACGAAGCCGGCGTCCAGGTCCACCACCGAGAGGTTGCCGAAGCGGGCCAGGCCCTTGCCCTGCTTCTGCCACCAGATGTCCGAGGCGTTGCCGCCGTAGTTGATCACCTGCACCTGGCGGCTGCGGTTGCACGCCTTACGCACCCGCGACTCGTCGGGGTGGCCCAGGTCGATCCACTGCAGGATGTCGCCGGTGTAGTCGTGCTGCCACAGGTCCGGTTCGTCGTCGGTGCTCAGCCCGCGGCCGAACTCCAGGCGGTCATCGGCGTTCAGCGCGAAGGCGAGCAGGCGCACCATCAGGCGCTCGTCGGTCTCGGAGGGGTGCTGGGCCAGGGTCAGGTGGTGGGTCGCGTAGTAGCCGCGGTCCATGTCGCTGATCTGCAGCTCGGCCTTGCGGATGGTGGCGGTAAGGGCCATGGGATCACGGGGCAAAGACCGCCATTCTACTGCGCGGGCGCAGCCGCGACGGGCCGCGCTTCAGCGCTGCCGCGCCAGCCACTGGTCCAGGCGCGCGGCGAAGGCCTGGCGGTCGCGCGCGTGCAGGCTGGGCGGGCCGCCGGTCTGCACGCCCGCGCCGCGCAGTTCGGCCATGAAATCGCGTATCGACAGGCGCTGGGCGATGCTGTCGGGGCTGAACGGCACGCCGCGCGGGTCCACGGCGGCCGCGCCCCTGGCCAGCACCCGTGCGGCCAGCGGAATGTCCTGGGTGACGACCAGGTCGCCGGCGGCCACGCGTTCGGCGATGGCGTCGTCGGCCACGTCCGGGCCACCGGCGACCTGCATGGCGCGGATGAAACGCGAGGGGGGCGTCTGCAGCCAGCGGTTGGCGACCAGGATCACCTCGATCCGGGTGCGCTCGGCGGCGCGGTACAGGATGTCGCGGATGACCGCCGGGCAGGCGTCGGCGTCCACCCAGATGCGGGGGGAGGGGGCGGCAAGGGTGGATTCCATGGCGCGCAGTCTAGCCGCTGCGCGGGCCCGGGACGGGCCGGAGCCGCCCGATGCGGGGCGCCAAGCCAATGAATTTAGCGGGATTGTTGCCGGGAGGTGGGGTTTCGGTGCGGATGAATGCGGTATTTGTCGCTTTTTGCTGGAAAGCCGCGTATCTTTCGCCCCACTGTGCTTGCAAGGGTCACCGTGAATCGTGGCCTGATGCAGCTGATCTCACCGATCCGCTCATCGTTCCGTTTTACCAACGCCTGCAACTCAGTCTCGGCCCCGATCCCCGGCGGCTGCGATTTCCAATCAATAGTTCCAGGAGTTTGTAATGTCTGAGCGTCAGACCGGCACGGTGAAGTGGTTCAACGATGCCAAGGGTTTTGGTTTCATCACCCCGGAAAGCGGCCCCGACCTGTTCGTGCACTTCCGTGCCATCCAGGGCACCGGCTTCAAGTCGCTGCAGGAAGGCCAGAAGGTGACCTTCGTCGCCGTGCAGGGCCAGAAGGGCATGCAGGCTGACCAGGTGCAGGCGCTGTAATCCAGCCCCCGCAACCGCAAGGTCGCCACGACGCCGGAAGCGAAAGCTTCCGGCGTTTTTGTTTATGGCGCCAGCGCTCCCGCCGGTTTTTGCGCCCGCCCTGCACGGCGGCCTCTCCGGGGCCTTCGGCCGGGGTGCCGGAAACCGGGCTGCCATCGCCGCCGTGCTTGTGACCCCGGGCCCAGCCCCCATCTGCTATCGATGACTATCCCGGTGCTGCATTTCGACAACCGTTTCCTGCGCGAACTGCCCGGCGACGCCGAAACCGGACCGCGCCGGCGCGAGGTGCCGGGCGCGGCCTGGTCGCAGGTCATGCCCAGCCCAGTGGCGGCGCCGCGCCTGCTGGCGCATGCGCCGGAGGTGGCGGCGATGCTGGGTTTCGACCGCGCGGCCGTGCAGGCGCCGGATTTCGCCGCGGTGTTCGCCGGCAATGCGTTGTACCCCGGCATGCAGCCATGGGCGGCGAATTATGGCGGCCACCAGTTCGGGCACTGGGCCGGGCAACTGGGTGATGGCCGTGCCATTTCGCTCGGCGAATTGCTGGCCGATGGCCGGCGCTGGGAGCTGCAGCTCAAGGGGGCCGGGCCAACGCCCTATTCGCGCGGCGCGGACGGCCGCGCGGTGCTGCGCTCGTCGATCCGCGAATTCCTGTGTTCGGAGGCCATGCATCACCTGGGCGTGCCGACCACGCGTGCGCTGAGCCTGGTCGCCACCGGCGAGACGGTGGTCCGCGACATGTTCTACGACGGCCATCCGCGCGGTGAGCCGGGCGCGGTGGTGTGCCGGGTGGCGCCTTCGTTCCTGCGCTTCGGCAGTTTCGAGTTGCCGGCGGCACGCGGCGACCGGGCGTTGCTGCGGCAGCTGGTGGATTTCTGCATCGACCGCGACTTTCCGCAGTTGCCGCCCGGCCCCTCGCGCCATGCCGACTGGTTCGCCGGGATCTGCACGCGCACCGCGGTGCTGGTGGCGCAGTGGATGCGGGTGGGCTTCGTGCACGGGGTGATGAACACCGACAACATGTCGGTGCTGGGCCTGACCCTGGACTACGGCCCGTATGGCTGGATCGAGGATTACGACCCGGACTGGACGCCGAACACCACCGACGCGCAGGGCCGCCGCTACCGTTTCGGTGCGCAGATGCAGGTGGCGTACTGGAACCTGGTGCGGCTGGCGCAGGCGCTGTCGCCGCTGTTCGCGGAGGCGGCGCCGCTGCAGGCGGGGCTGGATGCGTTCCAGGCGCGTTACGCGGCCGAAGCCCGCGGCCACCTGGTCGCCAAGCTCGGGCTGGGCGACTACCGCGAGGGCGACGAGGCGCTGATGGCCCGGTTCCAGGCACTGCTGCATGCCGGCGAGATGGACATGACCCTGGCGTTCCGGGCGCTGCTCGACGTCGACCCGCAGCGGCCGGACGTGGCGGCGCTGGAGGGTGCGTTCTATTCGCCCGCGCGCCGCGAGCGGGTGATGCCGGATCTGCTGGACTGGCTGCAGTGCCACGCCGCGCGCGTGCGCGGGGCCGGCCTGGATGCCGCCGCCCGGCGCCGGGTCATGCAGGTGGCCAATCCAAAATACGTACTGCGCAACTGGCTGGTGCAGCAGGCCATCGACCGCGCCGAGCAGGGCGACAGCGGCGGCATCGACGAACTGCTGGAGGTGATGCGGCGTCCCGGCGACGAGCAGCCCGGCCGCGAAGCGTTCGCCCGGCGGCGTCCCGACTGGGCGCGTACGCGCGCCGGCTGCGCCATGCTGTCGTGCAGTTCCTGATTCCTTCCCTTCCGAATGACCCGATGACGAACCCCTATCCCGACTGGTCCAGCACGATCCGCGACGTGGCCGACTTCCCGCGGCCCGGTATCCGCTTCAAGGACATCACCCCACTGCTGGCCGATGCCGATGGCTTCCGCGCGGCGATCGCGGCGATGGCCGAGCCCTGGCGCGCGGCCGGCGTGCAGGCGGTGCTGGGGGTGGAGGCGCGCGGCTTCATCCTCGGCGCCGCGCTGGCGCTGGAACTGGGCGCCGGCTTCGTGCCGGTGCGCAAGCCGGGCAAGCTGCCCGGCGCCACCCTGGCCCAGGAGTACGCGCTGGAGTACGGCAGCGACCGCATCGAGGTCTGCGCCGGTGCCATCGCCCCCGGCACTAGGGTGCTGCTGATCGACGACGTGCTCGCCACCGGCGGTACGCTGGCCGCGGCGCTGCTGCTGGCGCGGCGGCTGGAGGCCGAGGTACTCGGGGCGGCGGTGCTGGTGGAACTGGACGGGCTGGGCGGCCGTCCGCGCTGGCCGGCAGGGCTGCCGCTGCAGGCCACGCTGGTGTATTGAGTCCCGGCTTCGTGGTGAGGCGTCGGTAGGTGCGGGGCTTGCCCCGCACGGAACCTGCCGGTGGAGCCTCGGTGCGGGGCAAGCCCCGCACCTGCGGCCTCATGCCAGCCGGGTCCGCTGGAGGGGCAGGATCGTGTTCTGGCTTACAGCTTGCGCACGCGGAAGCGCCTGCCCTTGATCTTGCCCGCTTCCAGTCGTGCCACCGCCTTGCCGGCGTGCTCGCGGGCGATGGCCACATAGGAGCGGGTGGGGAAGATGTCGATCTTGCCGATGGTCTTGGCCGACAACCCGGCATCGCCGGTGAGCGCGCCGAGGATGTCCCCGGCGCGCAGCTTGTCGGTCTTGCCGCCATCGATCCGCAGCGTGGTCATCGCCGCCTGTGGCAGCTGTGCCGGGCGTGCGGTGGCCAGCGGGGTCTTCTGCCAGTCCAGCGCGCTGCCCTGGTCGGCTTCCAGTGCATCGGCGCGGTGGCGCTCGCGGCCGGCGACCAGGCTCAGCGCCAGGCCGCGGCGGCCGGCGCGGGCGGTGCGGCCGACGCGGTGGCGGTAGGTGTCCAGGTCGCTGGGCATTTCGTAGTTGACCACCGCGGCGAGCTCTTCCACGTCCAGGCCGCGCGCGGCCACGTCGCTGGCGACCAGCACGTTGCAGCTGCGGTTGGCGAACTGCAGCAGGACCTCGTCGCGGTCGCGCTGTTCCATGTCGCCATGCAGGGCCAGCGCCGAGAAGCCGAACTGGCGCAGTGAATTGGCCACCTCGTCCACGTCCTTGCGGGTGTTGCAGAACACCACCGCCGATTCGGGCGTGTACCTGAGCAGCAGCCCGGCCAGCGCCTTCTGCCGGTGCGTCGGCTCGACCTCGAAGAACAGGTGCTGGATCGCCGGGGCTTCCTGCTGGCCGTCGATGGTGACTTCCACCGGGTCATCAAGCAGGGCGCGCGCCAGTTCGCGGATGGCGTCGGGGAACGTGGCCGAGAACAGCAGGCTCTGCCGCTCCTTGTGGGTGCGCCCGGCGATCTCGCGGATGGGCTCCTCGAAGCCCATGTCGAGCATGCGGTCGGCTTCGTCGAGCACGAACGTGCGCACCTGGCCGAGGTTGAGCGCGCGCTTGCGCGCCAGTTCCTGCACGCGGCCGGGCGTGCCCACCACCACCTGCGGGTCGTGCGCCTCCAGCGACGCCAGCTGCGGGCCCAGCGGCACGCCGCCGGTCAGTACCAGCAGCTTGAGGTTGGGGATGCCGGTGGCCAGTTTGCGCAGCTGCCGGCCGACCTGGTCGGCCAGTTCGCGGGTAGGGCACAGCACCAGCGCCTGGGTACGCAGGGTGGCCGGGTCGAGCCGGTTCAGCAGGCCCAGGCCGAAGGCGGCGGTCTTGCCGCTGCCGGTGGGAGCCTGGGCGATCACGTCGCGCCCGTCCAGGATGGGCGGCAGGCTCTGTGCCTGCACCGGGGTCATGGCGGTATAGCCCAGCGCGTCGATGCCGGGTGCGAGGGCCGGGATCAGCGGCAACGAGGAGAAATCGGTCATGCCGTATTTTCGCAGATGCCGGCGGGCCGTGCCGCCCTGGTGGCCGCCGCGGCGCGCCCGATTCAGGACAGCGCACGTACCGCGAGGTTGATCAGCAGACCGCCGCCGAGCAGCCAGGCGGCCAGCAGCGCGGCCAGCAGCATCGGCCGCGGACCGGCCTGGCGCAGGGCCGAGACATGGGTGGTCAGGCCCAGCGCGGCCATCGCCATCGCCAGCAGCGCGGTGTCCAGCTCGACCAGGGCGGCGACCAGCCCGGCGGGCAGCAACTGCAGCGAGTTGAAGCCGACCATGCCGATGAAGCCGAACGCGAACCAGGGCACGGCGATCCTGGAGCGCGTGCCCTGGCGGTCGCGGCGGCCGCGTGCCAGCAGTGCCGACAGGCACACCAGGAACGGCGCCAGCATCATCACCCGCACCATCTTGGCGATGACCGCCGCGTCGGCGGCCGGCTGGCTGACCGCGCGGCCGGCGGCGACCACCTGGGCCACCTCATGCACGGTGGAGCCGGTGAATACGCCGTAGCCGGTTTCGTCCAGCGGCATCCAGCCGGCATGCAGGCCCCACTGGTACAGCAGCGGGTACAGGAACATCGCCAGGGTACCGAACACGACCACCGTGGCCACGGCGATGGCAACCTGCTCGGCGCGGCCCTTGACCACCGGCTCGGCGGCCATCACCGCCGCGGCGCCGCAGATGGAGCTGCCGGCGCCGATCAGCAGCGCGGTGTTGCGCTCCAGCCCAAGCACGCGGGTGCCCAGCCACCACGCCAGGGCGAAGGTGGAGCACAGCACCAGCGCGTCGATCAGCACCCCGGCGACGCCGACCTGGCCGATGTCCTGCACGGTCAGGCGCAGGCCGTAGAGGACGATGCCGGCACGCAGCAGGGTCGCCTTGGAGAAGCCCACGCCTGCCGCCGCGCGCGGCGCCAGCCTGCCGTAGGCGGTGTTGCCCAGGGCGATACCGAGCAGGATCGCCAGCGTCAGCGCACTGATGCCATGGGCCTGCAGCCACGGCAGGGTACCCAGCCACAGGGAAAGCATGGCGATGGCGGCGGTCAACAGCAGGCCGGGGAGGCGATGTGGGTGGGCCGGGGCGTGGCCCTGGAGGGCGGTGTTCATGACGGACGGTTATGAGGAGATGGCCCATCCTGCCGTCGCGCCAATAATCTGTAAAACAGATAATATTCGTATGGATAAACAATATTTCAGGTAAGTAATGCATCTCTCCCTGCGCCAGCTGCAGATTTTCTCCGCCGTCGCCGAGACCGGCACGACCACCGCCGCGGGCGAGGCCATCGGCCTGTCGCAGTCGGCGGTAAGTGCGGCCCTGGGCGAGCTGGAGAGCCTGCTCGGGCTGGCCGTGTTCGACCGCGTCGGACGCCGGCTGGTGCTCAACGGCCACGGCCGTGCGCTGCTGCCCGAGGCACGGGCGCTGCTGGCGGCCGTGGACGATATCGAGCGCCGCTACGGCCGGGCCGGGGAGGCCGCCGCGCCGGTGCGCTGGCGGGTCGGCGCCAGCACTACCATCGGCAACTACCTGATGCCGTCGCGCATCGCCGACCTGCGCGAGCGCAACGACCAGGCCCGGGTCGACCTGGTGATCGGCAATACCCGCGAAGTCGCCGCTGCGGTGCAGCGGCTGGAGGTGGACATCGGCCTGATCGAGGGCCCGTGTCACGAGCCGGGGCTGGACGTGGCGCCCTGGCGCGAGGACGAACTGGTCGTCGTGTTCGGCGATCGCCACCCGCACGCGGCGGCACTGCGGGCCGGTGCGGACATGGCGCGGCTGCGCGGTGCCTGCTGGTTGCTGCGCGAGCCGGGCTCGGGCACCCGCGAGGCGGCCGAGCAGGCGCTGCTGCCGCACCTGCACCGGTTCGCCGAGGTACTGCAGCTCGGCGGTACCGAGGCGATCAAGCAGGGCGCCGTCGCCGGGCTGGGCCTGGCCTGCCTGTCGCGGCACGCGGTGGCCGATCTCATCGCACTGGGCCGGCTGCACGTGCTGGCCACGCCGTTGCCGCCGCTGCGGCGGCAGCTGTGGGTGCTGCGGCACCCGGGCAGGCCGGTGGCGGCCAGCCTGCGGCGGCTGCTGGCGCTGGATCCGGGCACGTTCGCCGACGCCTGAGCGCGGCTCCCGTACAATGCGCGCATGCCTTTGATCACCCTGCAGAACGTCGACTACAGCGTCGGCGGCCCGTTGTTGCTGGAGAAAGCCGAACTGTCGATCGAAAGTGGCGAGCGCATCGCCCTGATCGGCCGCAACGGCGCCGGCAAATCCACCCTGATGAAGCTGATGGCCGGCGAACTGAAGCCGGACGACGGCGAAGTGCGCGTCCAGCAGGGCGTGCGCGTCACCCGCCTGGAGCAGGAGGTACCGCATGGCGCCGCCGGCAGCGTGTTCGACGTGGTCGCCGATGGCCTGGGTGAACTCGGCCACTGGCTGGCCGAGTTCCACCGGCTGAGCCATGCCGACGTGTTCGATGGCGATGCCATGGGCAAGGTGCAGGCCAGGATCGACGCCGCCGATGGCTGGGCGCTGGACCAGCGCGTGTCCGAAACCCTGACCAAGCTGGAGCTGGACGGCGATGCCGAGTTCGGGCGCCTGTCCGGCGGCATGAAGCGCCGCGTGCTGCTGGCGCGCGCGCTGGTCGCCGGGCCCGACGTACTGCTGCTGGACGAGCCGACCAACCACCTGGACATCGAGGCCATCGACTGGCTGGAAGGCTTCCTCAAGGGCTGGAACGGCTGCGTGGTGTTCGTCACCCATGACCGCCGCTTCCTGCGTGCGCTGGCCACCCGCATCGTCGAGATCGACCGCGGCCAGGTGACCAGCTGGCCGGGTGACTGGGACAACTACGCGCGCCGCCGCGAGGAACGGCTCAACGCGCAGGCGCAGGAGAACGCACGCTTCGACAAGCTGCTGGCGCAGGAGGAAGTGTGGATCCGGCAGGGCATCAAGGCGCGCCGCACCCGTGACGAAGGCCGCGTGCGCCGGCTCAAGGCCATGCGCGTGGAACGCAGCCAGCGCCGCGAGCTGGGCGGCAACGTCCGCCTGGAAGCGGCCTCGGGCGAGAACTCCGGCAAGAAGGTCATCGACGTCAGGGACGTCAGCTTCGCGTTCGGCGAGCGGGTGATGATCAAGGATTTCTCGACCACGATCCTGCGCGGCGACCGCATCGGCCTGATCGGCCCCAACGGCAGCGGCAAGACCACCCTGCTCAAGCTGCTGCTGGGCGAACTGCAGCCGGATGCCGGCGAGGTGCGCCAGGGCACCAACCTGCAGATCGCCTATTTCGACCAGTACCGCGCCACCCTGCGCGAGGACTGGAGCGCGATCGAGAACGTGGCCGAGGGCGCGGACTTCATCGACCTCAACGGCAAGCGCAAGCACGTGCACGCCTACCTGCAGGACTTCCTGTTCACCCCCGAGCGCGCGCGGGCGCCGATCACCCGCCTGTCCGGCGGCGAGCGCAACCGCCTGCTGCTGGCCAAGCTGTTCGCGCAGCCGTCCAACCTGCTGGTGATGGACGAACCGACCAACGACCTGGACGTGGAGACCCTGGAGCTGCTGGAGGAGCTGCTGGGCGACTACACCGGCACCCTGCTGCTGGTCAGCCACGACCGCGATTTCCTCGACAACGTGGTCACCTCCACCCTGGTGCTGGAAGGCGAGGGCAGGGTCGGCGATTACGTCGGCGGCTATACCGACTCGCTGCGCCAGCGCCCGGCGCCGGCGCAGAGCGGCATGGCCGTGGCCAGGGCCTCGGCCACGGCGGTACCGGCCGCGAAGCCGGCGACCACGCCGGCGGCCGCTGCCGAGCCGGCGCCGGCCAGGCGCAAGCTCAGTTTCAAGGACGCGCGCGAACTGGAACAGCTGCCGGCGAAGATCGAACAGCTGGAGCGCGACGTGGAAGGCCTGACCGGCGCGATGAACGACCCGGCGTTCTACACCCGTTCCAGCGCCGAGGTCAGCGCGCACACCCAGCAGTTGGCCCGGGTGCAGGCGGAACTGGATGCGGCCTACGCGCGCTGGGAAGAACTCGACGGCTGAGCCTGGCTGCCGCCCGGCCCACCGGTGCTCACGGGTGGGCGCAGCGCCGCGGCGTTCCTCCAGCGCCGCGCCAACCGCGGTTGCGGCCGTGTGACAATCGCCGTGCACGGGCGCCGGTCATCGACCCCGCTTCCCGGGTTTCTGCATGGAGCATGCGATGGAAATGCCGTTTTCGGTGCAGCGCATCGACCATGTGGTGTTCCGCGTGCGCGACCTGTCGCGCAGCACCGCCTTCTACCAGGCCGTGCTCGGCTGCGAGGTGGTCAGGCGGCGCGCGCACCTGGGCCTGGTACACCTGCGCGCCGGCGCGTCGATGATCGACCTGGTCAGCGTGGACGGCGCCCTGGGCGCCCGTGGCGGTGCCGCGCCGGGGCAGGGCGCGCGCAACGTGGATCACCTGTGCCTGCGGGTCGAACCATTCGACGAGGCGGGCATCGTCGCCCACCTGGGGCGCCATGGGGTCGCCGTGCCGGCCGCGGCGGAGGTCAACTTCGGCGCCGAGGGCGACGGACTGTCGCTGTATTTCAGTGATCCGGACGGCAACGTGATCGAGCTCAAGGGCCCCGCGCGGCCGCCGGGCTGACGGCGCCGGCTCAGAGGTCGTCCGTTGCTGCGGCCTCGCCGCCGTGCGGCAATTCGAAGAACGCCCAGAACGGCACGTTGTCCGCGGCCCAGCTGGCCGCGGCTTCGGAGAGGACGTCCAGCAGGGTGTCGAAATCCGCCGGGCTGGCGTCGCGCAGGTCGCCGGCATCGCCGAACAACAGCGCATACCCCCTGGCCGGCAGCCAGGACAGGTCGCGCAGCGCATCGGACAACGCATCCCAGTTGCGGCCGCGGCCCGCCGGGAAATCCAGTTGGGTGCCGATGCGCAGCAGCAGGGTGCGCTTGTCGGTGCATGATTCCAGGTCCACGCGCAGCACCTTGAGCCCGGCATCGCGCGCGGCCGCCGCCAGCCCGCCGAGATCGCCGTGGGCCACGCCATAGACCCCGGCCTGGCCCACGTCCTCCAGGCCCATGTCGAATCCGCTGTCGCTCATTGCGCGCCTCCGTTGGCCGGGACCTGGAAATCACGGAAGGTCTCGTAGTGGTCGTCGGTGTAGTACCAGACGTCGGGCGGATCGCCGCCGGTGACGATCCGCCGCGCGCCGCGGTGGCCGAGGTCGGGCGTGCGCACGGTGTACTCGCGGTAGTAGCCGCGCGGGCGCTGCGGCAGGCGCCGTTCGCGGTTGCCGAACACGCTGCCGTCCTGGCGGTGCGGGAACGGGCCGCCGCGCAGGATCAGCGCGATGGTGTCGTGCGCCTCCGCTGGCAGGAAGGCCGGCAGTGCGTCGCCCGCGCCGGACCGGCGCGGCTCGCCAGCGCGCTCCGACGCCACGGCCTGGCCCAGCGCCGGCGCGAACTGCGGGGGCGCTGGCTGCTGCAGCGTGCGCATGGCCCACAGGCCGGCCACCAGCACGACCACGGCGGTGAGCAAAAGCAACGGTTTGCGCATGGAGCGGGGCCTGTGTCGCGTGCAAAGGGCGATTATCGCGCCTGCGCGCGTTTTTTCTTGAACGCGGGCCATCGGCCGGCGGCGGCGGGCGCTGTGCCGTGCCGGCGCGTGGAACACGCGGATTTCGCGGCGCGCGTGAGGTTTGTACCCACGGCAGGACGAAGTTTCCTTTACATCGACCTTGGTAAGTTGCCGCTTCCTGCCTACCATTGCCGGTGCACTGCCCGGCATGCGCCGGGCCCCCGAACCCAGGCATCACACCCAAGGAGAATCCTCATGGCCTACACCCTGCCCAAGCTGCCCTACGCTTACGACGCGCTGGAACCGTACATGGATGCGGCCACGGTGGAGATCCACTACTCCAAGCACCACCAGACCTACGTCAACAACCTCAATGCGCTGGTCGAGGGCACCGAGTACGCCGACCTGCCCATCGACGACCTGCTGCGCAAGGTCAAGACCCTGCCGGAGAACCTGCAGCAGGGCGTCCGCAACCAGGGCGGCGGCCACGGCAACCACTCGCTGTTCTGGGACGTGATCGGCCCGAACGCCGGTGGCACCCCGGGTGGCGCGCTGGGCAAGGCGATCGACGAGCAGCTCGGCGGTTTCGACAAGTTCAAGGAGGCCTTCACCAAGGCCGCGCTGACCCAGTTCGGTTCGGGTTGGGCCTGGCTGAGCGTGACCGCCGACAAGAAGCTGGTGGTGGAGAAGACCGGCAACCAGGAAAGCCCGCTGATGGAGGGCCGTACCCCGGTGCTGACCATCGACGTGTGGGAACACGCCTACTACCTGAAGTTCCAGAACCGCCGCGCCGAGTTCATCGAGACCTTCTACAGCCTGATCAACTGGAAGGAAGTGGAACGCCGCTACGAGGAAGCCGTGGCCTGACCGGTCGCGGTGATCGACGCGGGCGGGGCAGTGCCCCGTCCCGCGCACGGATGACCAACGAAGCCGGGCGGAAACGTCCGGCTTCGCCGTTCACGGCGCCGATGGATCGGCCGGCGTTTCGCCGATCAGGCGCAGGGTGGTCATCACCCCCAGCACCAGCGGCGCCGGTTCCTCGCCGGTGGGTGCCAGCGCCACTGCCTGCTGGGCCACGTCGGCGAAGCTGCGCACCTGGTAGAGCACGTCCAGGCCATGCGGGCGGCCCCCGGACGTGCCGCCGGCGGCCGGCTGCCGCGCCGACGGGTTCCGCCGTGCCGGCTGGAAGCCCGGCAGTTGCCGGACCAGTTCGTCGGTGGGCGCGGAGAACTCGCCCACGACCAGCGATGGCTGGTCCGCGTCGGTCGCGCCGATCCAGGCGAGCAGGTCCGCCGCCTGCCGCGCCCGCACCTCCGGGTCGTTGCCCTCCGGGGCGATGCGCGCGACGTAGATGTTGACCGCCTGCCGCTGCAGGCGCGCACGCTGCATGCCGGCGGCGGTGAGCTGCCCCGGGCCATGCAGCAGGGTCAGCCCGTCCTCGATCACGTCCAGTCCGGCCAGCAGCGCGCTGCCGCGGCGCTGCGCATGGCTGGGCGGGTCGGCGGTGATGAAGTCGCAGCTGTAGCTGAGCCGGGTGGCCAGCCAACAGGCGGCGTTGGGTGCGCCCGGCGACTGCCGCACGTCCTGCACCGCGATCACGTCCGCGCGCAGGTCCGCCAGCAGTTCCAGGATCCGCCCGCGCTGGCGCTCCCACTGCGCGCTGTCCTGGGGCAGCCGCAGGCTGGCGATCCGCAGCACCGGCGGGGCGGGCTCGGCGGCCACGGCGAAAGACAAGGCGAGCAGCGCCAGACAGCCCCAGTGCTTCATTGCGACGACCAGTACGGACTGGCGGCCATGCTAGCGCGCGGCGCTGTCGAGGGCCCGTGCAGGCGCGGCGTCGTGCGCTGCCGCGCGCGCGCGGGCGGCCGCTTGCGTTACCCTTGCCCCCTTTGCATTCGCAGGATCGCCTTACAGATGACGAGCAACGACGTGGCAGCAGCCCCCGCCGGCAAGGCCGGCATGCCCCGCCAGATTCCCTACATCATCGGCAATGAAGCCTGCGAGCGCTTCAGCTTCTACGGGATGCGCAACATCCTGGTGCAGTTCCTGATCACCTCGCTGCTGCTGCAGGAGTTGACCGCCGACGGCCGTGCCGGCGAGGCCAAGGACATCATGCACAGCTTCATGATCGGCGTGTATTTCTTCCCGCTGCTCGGTGGCTGGCTGGCCGACCGCTTCTTCGGCAAGTACCGCACCATCCTCTGGTTCAGCCTGGTCTACTGCGCCGGCCACCTGTGCCTGGCGCTGTTCGAGAACAGCCGCGAGGGCTTTTTCCTCGGCTTGGGCCTGATCGCGCTCGGTGCCGGCGGCATCAAGCCGCTGGTGGCCTCGTTCATGGGCGACCAGTTCGACCAGGGCAACAAGCACCTGGCCAAGATCGTCTTCGATGCCTTCTACTGGATCATCAACTTCGGTTCGCTGTTCGCCTCGCTGCTGATCCCGCTGGCGCTGAAGAACCTGGGTCCGCAGTGGGCGTTCGGCATCCCCGGCATCCTGATGTTCATCGCCACGTTCGTGTTCTGGCTGGGGCGCAGGCGCTACGTGCTGGTGCCGTTGCCGCCGAAGGACCCGCATTCGTTCGCCAACGTGGTGCGCACCGCGCTGCTGGCGCGCGCACCGGGGCAGGGCAATGCCGGGCTGCTGGTGGCGCTGGCCGGCATCGCGCTGGCGTTGTGGGCGCTGGTGCTGGCGGCGCTGACCCTGGGCGGGCTGCATGAAGGCGGGCTGGGCGTGGTGATCTACCTGTGCCTGGCGCTGGTGGCACTGCTGGCCGGCATCGGCGGCGGCACCATGCTGCAGCTGGACCGCGCCCGCGGCGCGCATCCGGACAGCGCGGTGGAAGGCGTGCGCTCGGTGCTCAAGGTGCTGGTGATCTTCGCCCTGACCACACCGTTCTTCTCGCTGTTCGACCAGAAGGCCTCGACCTGGGTGCTGCAGGGCCAGCAGATGACCATGCCGGCCTGGTTCACCGCCTCGCAGATGCAGGCGATCAACCCGCTGCTGGTGATGATCCTGATTCCGTTCAACAACCTGGTGCTGTACCCGATGCTGCGTCGCTTCGGCTTCGAGCCGACCGCGCTGCGGCGCATGACCGCCGGCATCGCCTTCAGCGGCCTGGCCTGGGTGGTGGTGGGCGGCCTGCAGGTGGCGATGGACGGCGGCGACGCGTTGTCCATCTTCTGGCAGATCCTGCCCTATGCGCTGCTGACCTTCGGCGAGGTGCTGGTGTCGGCCACCGGCCTGGAGTTCGCCTACAGCCAGGCCCCGGCGTCGATGAAGGGCGTGGTCATGAGCTTCTGGAACCTGACCACCACCATCGGCAACCTGTGGGTGCTGCTGTCCAACGCGGCGGTGCGCAACGACACGGTGACCGCGCGCATCGCCGGCACCGGGTTGAGCGAGGCGGCGTTCCTGATGTTCTTCTTCGCCGGCTTCGCGTTCGTCGCGGCCCTGGCGTTCGGCCTGTACGCACGCCGCTACAGGATGGTCGACAACTACCGGGCAGCCTGACCATGCAAGGACCGATAACCCTGTTGCTGATCGCCGTCACCAGCCTGGTCTCGTGGCTGGCCTTCAGCAACCGCAAGCTCGCCGACCGGCTGATCCTGTGGCCGCCGGCGGTGGACCGCCATCGCCAGTACGACCGGCTGGTGACCTACGGCTTCATCCATGCCGATTTCGCCCACCTGCTGTTCAACATGGTCACGCTGTTCTTCTTCGGGCGGCTGATCGAACAGATCATGCTGCGCGTCACCGGCAACTGGTGGACCTACCCGCTGTTCTACGTGGCGGCGCTGGTGGTCTCGATCCTGCCCAGCTACCTGAAGAACCAGAAGAACCCGAACTACCTGAGCCTGGGCGCGTCCGGCGCGGTGTCGGCGGTGCTGTTCGCCTTCATCCTGATTTCCCCGTGGTCGCTGATCTTCGTGTTCTTCATTCCGGCGCCGGCCATCCTCTACGGGGTGTTCTACGTCGGTTACAGCATCTGGATGGACAAGCGCGGCAACGACAACGTCAACCACAGCGCGCACCTGGCCGGTGCCGCGTTCGGGGTGATGTTCATGCTGTTCATGGAACCGCAGGTGCTGCAGGTGTTCCTGGAGCAGCTGATGAACCCGCGCTTCGGGCGCTGACGCGCAGCGCCACCGGCCCGGGACGGTGCGGCGCCGTCACCGGGGCAGGGCCCAGGCGGGGCCGTGGCCAGCACCGGCCGCGGCCGGCCGTACTAGGCGGCGTAGGCCGCCAGCAGGCGGGCGTGCACTTCCTCGTCGATCTTCTTGAACTCCCAGCCCTGGGTCTCGCCGTTGAAAGCCAGTTGGAACAGGCCTTCAAGCAGCAGTGCATCGGGGTCGTCGGGGGGCAGCGGGTGCGAAGCGTCGAACGGTACGGGCATGGGACGGCGAGCGGAAAAACGTCCACGTCCCGCAGCAAACCGCGTGCCAGCCGCTCCGCCCGCGCGTGGCGAAGGGCGACCGGCCGCTGGGCGCCGGGTGGCCGGTCGGAAAGTGACGTCCCGCGGCGGTGCGCCGCGCCTTTCACGTCACACCGGCGCGTGACCGCGGCACAATGGGCTACCCCGTCCAGCGAGCCCTGCCATGAGCCATGATGACACCGCGCTTCCGCCGGTGGCGCACGATGCCGCCGCGTACCGCTTCAGCGTGGTCGTCGACGGCCACCCGGCGGTACTCGATTACCTGCGGCGCGGCGACGCGATGGTGATCACCCATACCGGCGTGCCCGGCGCCATCGGCGGCCGCGGCATCGCCGCGTGGTTGACCCGGGCGGCACTGGCGCATGCGCGCGCGGCCGGCCTCAAGGTGATCCCCGAGTGCAGCTATGCGGTGGCCTTCATGCAGCGTCATGGAGAATATGCGGACCTGCTGGGATAATCCGCGGCGGACGCGGCTCCGGGTGGAGCCGCGCGATCCATCCACAAGGGAAAGGACATGAAAAGGTCGGGACAGGGAGCCTGTGCGGCGGCATTGATCGCACTGGCGATGGCAGGATGCGGGAAACACGAGGCGCAGGCACCGGTGGCCGCGCCGGACGCGGCGCCGGTGGCGGAGGCACCTGCCGATGCCGCGCCGGTGGCGGTGGAGCTGCATGACGTGATCGACACCAATGCCCGCTACGTGCTGGGCATCAGCTACCCGCCTGCCGCCAACGCCTACCCCGGTCTTGCCAAGGCCCTGTCCGACTATGCCGAGCATGCCCGGTCCGAGCTGCTCAAGGCGGTGGACGAGCTTGGCAACGACACCCCTACCGCGCCCTACGAACTGTCGCTGGCCTTCGATATGGCCGTGAACACCCCGAAGGTGGTGGCGGTGTCGGCCGAAGGCAGCAGCTATACCGGCGGCGCGCACGGGCAGCCGCTGGTGGCGCGCTTCGTCTGGCTGCCGGAACGGCAGGAACTGCTGACCGCGCAGGCGCTGGTCGATTCGCCCAGGGGCTGGCAGGCGGTCAGCGACTACACCCGCGACAAGCTGCTGGAGCAGGCGATGGTCCGCGCCCAGGGCGAGGACATGACCCCGGAAGAGCAGCAGGCGCAGGTGCGCAACCTGTCCAAGATGATCGACCAGGGCACCACCGCCGATGCCGCCAACTTCGCGCAGTTCGAACCGGTGATGGACGCCGCCGGGCGCATCGCCGCGCTGCGCTTCGTGTTCCCTCCCTACCAGGTCGGTCCATACTCGGACGGCACCCAGACCGTGGACGTTCCGGCGTCCGTGCTGTTGCCGCACGTGGCCGCCGGTTACCGGGAGCTGTTCGCACACCCCTGAACCGTGGAGGCCAGCGATGGATGCAGGGCTGCAACGACGCGTCGAGGCACTGCTGCACGAGGCGGGCATCACCCCCGGCGGGGGACGCCCGCAGGACATCGACATCCTCGACCCGCGCTTCCACGCGCGGGTGCTGGCCGACGGCTCGCTGGGCCTGGGCGAGAGCTACATGGACGGCTGGTGGCGGGCGCGTTCGCTCGACGCGTTCCTGGCCCACCTGCTGGAGGCGCGGCTGGACGAGCGCGTGCATGGTGGCGGCGAGGTCTGGGACGCACTCAAGGCACGGCTGTTCAACCTGCAGGCCGGGCAGGGCAGCTATGAGGTCGGCAAGCGCCACTACGACCTCGGCAACGACCTGTACCGGGCCATGCTCGGCAAGCGCCTGGTCTACAGCTGCGGCTACTGGCGCGACGCCGGCAACCTCGATGACGCGCAGGCGGCCAAGCTCGACCTGATCTGCCGCAAGCTCGGCCTGCGCCCCGGGATGCGCGTGCTGGACATCGGCTGCGGCTGGGGCGAAGCGCTGAAATACGCCGCGCAGCACCATGGCGTGGAAGGCGTGGGCATCACCATCTCCCGGGAACAGGCCGAGTTCGCCCGCGGACTGTGCGCCGGCCTGCCGCTGGAGATCCGCCTGCAGGACTACCACGAGCTGGACGAACCGTTCGACGCGATCCTGTCGGTGGGCATGTTCGAGCATGTCGGGGTCAAGAACTACCGCGGCTACTTCGAGGTGGCGCAACGCTGCCTGCGCGAGGACGGGCTGTTCCTGCTGCACAGCATCGGCAGCAATGTCAGCCGCGAGCGCACCGACCCGTGGATCGCGCGCTACATCTTTCCCAACTCGATGCTGCCCTCGGCCGCGCAGATCACCGCGGCGATGGAAGGGCTGTTCGTGCTCGAGGACTGGCACAACTTCGGCACCGACTACGACCGTACGCTGCAGGCATGGCGGGACAACGTGGAGGCGGCGTGGGAGCAGCTGGATCCGCGCTATGACGAGCGTTTCCGGCGCATGTGGCGCTTCTACCTGGCGGCCTCGATGGCGAGCTTCCGGACCCGCCATGCGCAGCTGTGGCAGCTGGTGCTGTCGCCGCGCGGGGTGGCGGGCGGGTACGTCGCCCCACGCTAGCCGCCCCCGGCGCGCTCCCCGCCGCCGCGGTCATCGGCGTGCCAGCAGCGCGGCAAAAACAAAGCCGCCCGGCGGACCGGGCGGCTTTGCGCGGAGCGCGGCAGGAGGGCTTACTTGCCTTCGGCGCCGGTCAGGCCACGCTTCTCCAGCAGCGGCCCGATCTGCGGCTCGTGGCCGGCGAAGTTGCGGAACAGTTCCATCGCATCGACGCTGCCACCGCGCGACAGCAGGGTCTTGCGGAAATGGTCGCCGTTGGCGCGCGACAGGCCGCCGTTGTCGCGGAACCACTTCTGGGTGTTGGCGTCGAGCACCTCGGACCAGATGTAGGCGTAGTAGCCGGCCGAATAGCCGCCCATGATGTGGCTGAAGTACGTGGTGCGGTAGCGCGGCGGCACCGGCGCGTAGTAGATGCCGTCCTTGACCAGCGCCTCGTGCTCGAACTTGACCACGTCCTGCGGGGCCGGGACCTGGTCGACGCCGATCTGGTGCCAGCTCTGGTCCAGCATGGCCGCGCCGAGGTACTCGGTGGTGGCGAAGCCCTGGTTGAACTTGGACGCGGCGATCACCTTGTCCAGAAGCGCCTGCGGCATCGCCGAGCCGTTCTGGTAGTGCTTGGCGTAGTTGGCCAGGATGGTCGGTTCGTCGGCCCACATCTCGTTCACCTGCGACGGGAACTCGACGAAGTCGCGCGGCACCGCGGTGCCCGAGAAGTAGGGGTACTTCACGTTGGAGAACATGCCGTGCAGGGCGTGGCCGAACTCATGGAACGTGGTGGTCACCTCGTCCCAGGTCAGCAGCGTGGGCTTGCCGGCCGGCGGCTTGGGGATGTTCAGGTGGTTGGCCACCACCGGCTTGTCGCCGGTCAGGCCCGACTGCGATACGTAGGCGTTCATCCACGCACCGCCGCGCTTGGACTCGCGCGCGTATGGGTCGAAGATGAAGATCGCCAGCTGGCTGCCGTCGGCGTCGAACACGTCATAGACGGTGACGTCGTCGTGGTACACCGGCAGGTCGGTGCGCTGCTTGAAGCTCAGCCCGAACTCCTTGCCGGCGGCGAAGAACACGCCGTTCTCCAGCACGTTCTTCAGCTCGAAATAGGGCTTGAGCTGGGATTCGTCGAAGTTGTACTTGGCCTGGCGCACCTTCTCGCTGTAGAAGGCCCAGTCCCACGGCTGCAGCTCGAAGCCCGGCTTGCCGGCGGCCTTCTGCTCGGCGTCGATCATCGCTTGCAGGTCGGCGGCTTCGCGCTTGGCGTTGGCCACGGCGGCCGGGGCCAGCTGGCCGAGCATGGCGTTGACCGCTTCCGGGGTCTTGGCGGTCTGGTTGCCCAGGCCATAGGCGGCGTAGTTGGCGAAGCCCATCAGCGCGGCCTTCTGCGCGCGCAGGGTCATGATCCGCGAGACCAGCGCGGTGTTGTCGTATTCGCCGCCCTTGCTGCCGCGCGACACCGACGCCTCGTAGATGCGGCGGCGCAGGTCGCGGTTGGTCAGGTTGGTCAGCGCCGGCTGCCCGGTGGTGTTGAGCAGGGCGATGACGTACTTGCCGTCGAGCTTGCGCGCCTTGGCGGCTTCGGCGGCGGCGGCGATCTGCTCGGCCGACAGGCCATCGAGCTGCTTGGCATCGTCGACCACGATGTAGGAGGCGTTGACCTCGGCCAGCACGTTCTGGCTGAACTTGGTGCCCAGCCGCGCCAGCTCGGCGTTCATGTCCTTGAGCTTGGCCTTGTCCGCGTCGGACAGCTTGGCGCCGGCACGCACGAAGTTGTCGTGGTACTTCTCGACCAGGCGCAGGCCTTCGGCGTCCAGGCCGAGCTTGGCGCGGTTGTTGTAGAGGGTCTCGATGCGCGCGAACAGCTTGCCGTTGAGGTTGATCGCGTCGCTGTGGGCGGCGAAGCGGGCCGAGTAGTCGGCCTGCAGCTGCTTGCGCGCGTCATTGGTGTCGGCGCCGATCAGCGAGAAGAACACGGTGGTGGCGCGGTCGAGGATGGCGCCGCTCTTTTCCAGCGCGATCAGGGTGTTGTCGAAGGTCGGCGGCGCCGGGTTGTTGGCGATGGCCTCCACTTCCTCGAGCTGCTGCTTCATGCCGGCGTCGAAGGCGGGGGCGAAATCGGCGTCCTTGATCTTGTCGAACTGCGGGTAGTGCAGGGGCAGCGGACTCTCGGCGAAGAACGGGTTGGCCTGCTGGGCGGTTTGCCCGGTGGCGGCGTTCGCGGCCAGGCTGTAGGCCGGCAGGGCGACGCCCAGGGACACGGCCAGGGCGAGGGCAAGACGGGTGTTCAAGGTCGGAAACTCCGGAAAAATGCTGAACCTTCAGGGTAACCCGGCGGCCCCGCCGGCGGGTGTGTCGAATGGCAGGGTTGCGGCGGAATGCCTGCTGCTGCAAAGCCATGCCGGCGAATGGCGTACGCTGGAGCTCCGCCTGGAGCCTGCCGTGACCGTTGCCACCGATTTCGAACTCACCGCCCTGGACGGCACGCCGTTGCCGCTGTCTGCCTACGCCGGCAAGGTGCTGCTGGTGGTCAATACCGCCTCGCGCTGCGGCTTCACCCCGCAGTACGCGGGGCTGGAGCGGCTGTGGCGCCAGTACGCGGCGCAGGGGCTGGTGGTGCTGGGCTGCCCCTGCGACCAGTTCGGCCACCAGGAGCCGGGCGACGCGGCCGCGATCCAGGCGTTCTGCAGCCTCGATTACGGGGTCAGCTTCCCGATGTCGGCCAAACTGCAGGTCAACGGCGCCGGCGCGCACCCGCTGTGGCGCTGGCTGCAGCGCGAGAAGCGCGGCGCGCTGGGAATCGCCGCGATCAAGTGGAATTTCAGCAAGTTCCTGGTCGGGCGCGACGGCCGGGTGATCGCCCGCTATGCGCCCACCGCGCGCCCGGAGTCGCTGGAAGGCGATGTCCGGGCGGCGCTGGGCTGAGCCGCCGGCCGCTCAGGCCGGCGTCGCGTCGCCGGCGGCTTCCAGCAGGTCCTGGTGCTGCAGCCGGGTGCGGGTCGGGTCGCCATCCTCCGCCATCGCCCGTTGCAGGGCGCGACGGGTGGCGGCGGTGACCAGCGATTGCAGGTCGCGCCCGGAGCGGCCTTCGGTGGCCGCGGCCAGCGCATCCACCACCTCGTCGACGGCGAAGTCCAGCGGTTTGCCGGCCAGCTGCAGGCGCAGGATGGCGGCACGCGCCCCGGCGTCGGGCAGGCCGATCCGGATCTTCCGCTCCAGGCGCGAGAGCAGCGCGCTGTCGATGGCATCGGGGTGGTTGCTGGCGGCCAGCAGGAACACCTGGCCCTGGCGGGTGCCCACGCCATCCAGCTCCTGCAGCAGCTGTGCGACGATCTCGGCGTTGAGCTTGTCCGAACCTTCGCCGCCGCGTGGCGGGGCGATGGTGTCGATTTCGTCCAGGAACACGATGCACGGTGCCTGCGCGCGCGCTTTCTCGAACAGCTGCTTGACCCGTGCGCCGCCGTCGCCGAGGAACTGGCCCTTCACCTCGGTGGAGGACGCGGCGATGAACGACAGCCCGGACTGGCTGGCCAGCACGCGTGCGATCTGGGTCTTGCCGGTGCCCGGCGGGCCATAGAGCAGGATGCCGCGCGGCACCGGGATGTTCATCCGCGCCAGTTCCTCGGCGTGCAGCAGCTCCTTGCCCAGGCTTTCGAACTCGGCGCGGGTGGAGGCGGGCAGGATCACGTCGTCCCAGCCCAGCGCCTGCACCGAGGTCGAATTCTTGCCGCGCAGGCGCGCGATGGCGGCACTGAAATCCTCCGCCGTCGGGCGCCCGGCCGGGTGGGTGGAGACCACGCTGGTCACCAGCGTGGACAGGTCGCGCCCCGACATGCCGCTGGTCTCGCGCACCAGCGCCTCGGTCACCGGCAGCGCCAGCTGCGCCTTGCCGAACTCCGCCTGCAGGATGCGCTCGCGCGCGGTCGCGTCCGGGGCCGGCAGCTCGATGGACACGGTGAAGCGCGACAGCACCGCATCGTCGATCAGTTCGCGGCGATTGGTGGCGCCGATCACCAGCACGTTGCCACCGCCCTGGTTGAAACCGTCCCATTCGGCGATGAAGGTCTGCACCAGCTCGTTGCCGAAATTGTCGGTGTCGCGGCTGCCGCGGCGCGCGAACGCGCTTTCGCACTCGTCCACGAACAGGATCGTCGGCCCCTTGGCGCGCGCCTGCTCCCACAGCTTCTTGACCTTGGGGCCGGTGTGGCCGATGTGCTCGCCCTTCAGGTCGGCGATGGTGACGGCGACGAAGTTGCAGTCCACGTGCCGGGCCAGCTTGCGCGCGATCAGGGTCTTGCCGGTACCCGGCGGGCCCCACAGCAGCATGCCCTTGGGCAGCGGCGGCTGGCCGGCGGCGAACCGGTCCACCAGCTTGACCACCTGCTCCAGGGTCGCCTCGGGAATGGCCACGTCCTGCCAGTTGGCTTCCATCTTGTCCAGCGAACCCAGGCGGGTGAGCAGCGACTGCAGCACCTGCTGCTCGCGTTCGTGCGGCGCGCTGAGCTGCTGCAGCTCGACGATGGCCGGGGCGAACGGCGCCAGCAGCGGCGCCAGCGTGGCGGCCAGCGGCTCCCAGACGGCACGGTGGCCGTCGACTTCGGCACGGACCCGTACGAAACCGCCTGGATGGCCGTTGAGCGGCAACCGGATGAAGATGTCCGGGTCCTTGTCGGCGGCGATGTCGGTACCCAGGCCGACCATCACCGCGTGGGAATTGTCGTGCTTGTCGGCCAGCTGCCAGCTGATGCCCAGCTTCTCCGCCGACGGTGCCGGTGCGCGCACCACCGGGTAGGGATGCGCGCGGCCGTCCTCATGCTTCCTGCCGAAGGCGTTCAGCTGCAGCTGGCGCTTGCCCAGTTCGTCGATCGAGGCCAGCACCGGGGCGGCGTTGCGTCGTACCAGCCGGCGCCGGCCCAGCCACACCAGCGCGGCGTACAGCGGCAGCGCCGGCGGCACCACGGCGCACAGGCCGAACAGCAGGCTCACCGGGAACGGGAAGCGATAGCTGTACAAAGTGAAGATCTGGCTGAGCTGGAAGTACAGCAGCAGGCTGCCGAGCAGGCCCAGCCAAACCAGCAGCCGGAAGCCACCGGTGCCCAGCGCCGCCTTCAGGCTCAGCGCCGGGCCCAGAGTGCCCTTGCGCGCAGCCTGCAGCGCGTCGCGGCGGGCCTGCGCCAGGCCCTGCTCGAATGCCGGGCGCATGGCCTGGGCGGCCTGGCAGGCGGCAGGGTAGGCAGTGCCGAGCGCCTGCTTGGCGCTGTCGAGGCGTTGCCGGCACTGGGCCAGTTCTTCAAGCAGCACGGTGCGCTGTCGGTCGATGAAGCTGCTGCGTGAAGCGACTGGATCCATGAACTGTGTCCTGTAAAGAAAACGGCCGGATCTTCGTGATCCGGCCGGTACGTTAAACGATCGACAGGACGCTTCAAAGGCGCCGGCTGTCGGTGAATTCCCTACAGCCTCACTTCTCCACGAACGCGCGCTCGAACACGTAGTGCCCCGGCGAACCGATCCGCGGCGAGACCTCGAAGCCGCGTGCGTCCAGCACCGTGCGCAGGTCGGCCAGCATCTGCGGGCTGCCGCAGATCATGAAGCGGTCGTTGGCCGGGTCGAACGCCGGCAGGCCCAGCGTGCGCGGCATCTCGCCGGTTTCGATCAGCGTGGTCAGGCGGCCCTGGTTGCGGAACGGCTCGCGCGTGACCGCCGGGTAGTACAGCAGTTTGTCGCGGACGATGTCGCCGAGGATCTCGTCCTCGAACAGCGCCTTCTCGAAGTACTCGCGGTAGGCCAGGTCGCGCTCGTAACGCACGCCATGGCAGACGATGACCTTCTCGAAGCGCTCGTAGGTCTCCGGGTCCTTGACGATGCTCAGCCACGGCGCCAGGCCGGTGCCGGTACCCAGCAGGTACAGGTGCTTGCCGGGGTGCAGGTCGGAGATCAGCAGGGTGCCGGTGGGCTTCTTGCCGACCAGGATGGTGTCGCCGGGCTTGAGGTGCTGCAGCCGCGAGGTGAGCGGGCCGTCCTGCACCTTGATGCTGAAGAAGTGCAGTTGCTCTTCCCAGTTGGCGCTGGCGATGGAGTAGGCGCGCATCAACGGCCGGCCGCCCTCGTTTTCCAGGCCGATCATCACGAACTGGCCGTTCTCGAAGCGGAAGCCATTGTCACGGGTGGTGGAAAAGCTGAAGTAGGCGTCCGTCCAATGACGGACTTCAAGCACCGTTTCGGTGCCGTAAGCGGAAGACATGCCGGGATTCTTCGGGGGGATGTAAACCTGCACATTCTAGCAAACCGCCCCCGGGCGGCCGTAATGCGACCGTTTGTCGCCCCTGCCGGCGGGGGGCGCTGCTGCC
The DNA here is from genome assembly GCF_056393075.1 of Stenotrophomonas sp. Steno-Z10-HUANG. Classification (NCBI taxonomy): domain Bacteria; kingdom Pseudomonadati; phylum Pseudomonadota; class Gammaproteobacteria; order Lysobacterales; family Lysobacteraceae; genus Stenotrophomonas; species Stenotrophomonas sp. Steno-Z10-HUANG. The sequence goes on along the minus strand of NZ_JBWJPA010000002.1, from coordinate 148,675 downwards.
GGCAGGGGCGCCGGCGCGCTGCGCGCGCTCAGCGGTAACCGGCGGCCTGCAGCTCGAACAGTTCGGCGTAGCGCCCGCCCTGGGCCATCAGTTCGGCATGGGTGCCGCTGGCCTCGATGCGGCCGTCGGCCAGCACCAGGATCCGGTCGGCCATGCGCACGGAGGAAAAGCGGTGCGAGATCAGCACCGCGGTGCGCTGTTCGGATAGCTCCTTGAAGCGCTGGAACACCTCGAACTCGGCGCGCGCGTCCAGCGCCGCGGTGGGTTCGTCCAGGATCATCACCTGCGCGTCGCGCATGTAGGCGCGGGCGATGGCGATCTTCTGCCATTGGCCGCCGGACAGGTCCACGCCGTTCTTGAAGCGGCGGCCGATCAACTGCCCATACCCTTCGGGCAGGGCATCGATCACCTCGTCGGCCAGCGCCCGCCGCGCGGCATCGCGGATGCGCGCCGTGTCCGGCATCGCATCGACCTGGCCGACGCCGATGTTCTCGCCCGCCGTCAGGTGGTAGCGCACGAAATCCTGGAAGATCACCCCCATGTTGGCGCGCAGGTCGTCCAGGTCGTAGTCGCGCAGGTCGCGCCCGTCGAGCAGGATGCGGCCTTCGTCCGGGTCGTAGAGCCGTGCCAGCAGCTTGACCAGGGTGGTCTTGCCGGCGCCGTTCTCGCCGACCAGGGCGATCACCTCGCCGGCCCTGAGCTGGAAATCGAGATGCCGCACCGCCCAGCGCTCGGCATCGGGATAGCGGAAGCCCACGTTCTCGAACACGAATCCCTGGCGGATCGGGCGCGGCACCGGCAGCGCATCCGGGCGTGAGCGGATTTCCGGCTCGATGGCGAAGAACGAGAACAGGTCGTCCAGGTACAGCGCCTGCCCGGCGACCTGCGAAAAGCCGGTCAACAGGCCTTCCAGCAGCTGCCGCAGGCGCAGGAAGCTGCCGGACAGGAAGGTCAGGTCGCCGATGCTGAAATCGCCGCGGATCGTGCGCCAGGCGATGTAGGCATAGGCGGCGTAGTAGCCCAGCGTGCCCAGCGCCGCCAGCACCGTGCCCCAGAGCGCACGCTTGCGCGCCAGCCTGCGGTTGGCCTGGTAGAAGCGCCCGGCCAGCAGTTTGTAGCGGTCGATCAGGAACCGGTGGAGGTTGAAGATCTTCACCTCCTTGGCGGTTTCCACGCTGGCGCCGACCTGGCGCAGGTAGTCGAGCTGGCGCCGCTCCGGGGTCCAGCTGTAGTTGAGCGAATAGCCCAGCGTGTTGAAGTGCGACTCGCCCAGGAACGCCGGCACCAGCCCCAGCGCCAGCAGGGCGATCAGCCACGGCGCATAGGCGACCAGGCCGGCGGCGAAGCTGATCACGGTGACCATGTCCTGCGCCTGCCCGAGCAACTGGCTCATCAGGTTCATGCGGCCCATGGTCTGGCGCCGGGCGCGGTCGAGCTTGTCCTGCAGCTCCGGGTCCTCGAAATCCTCCAGGTCCAGTTCGGCGGCGTGTTCCATCAGGCGCACGCTGGTGGCGTTGGTGAACAGCTCCGACAACAGGGTGTCGGCATAGCTGACCACCCGCCCCAACAGGTCCGAGGCGATGGCGATGCCCAGCTCCAGTGCCAGCAGCTCCAGCAGCGTGTCCAGCTGGCCGCTGGCCAGCGCCTCGCCCAGTGGCGGCATGGCACCGGCGCCGGCCAGGCGCACCGCCTCGTCGATGATCAGCTTGCCGACGTACAGCATCGCCACCGGCAGCAGCGCGCGCAGCAGGCGCAGGCACAGGCTGGCCAGGGTCAACCCCGGGCTGGTCTGCCATACCTGCCGCAGGAACGGCGGCAGGTTGCGCATGGCGTTCATGCGCTCGCGGAAACTGGGGCGTTTGCCGGAGGCGGAAGCGGGCGACGCGGGCGGCATGCGGGGCTCGTGCGAGGGGGCCGGCTCAGGTTAACCGTTGCCGCCGGGGTTCAGCCGTTCCCGTCCTGGCCGGTGGCGCCGCCGTGCGCGGCACCATCGCCGTCCGGGTCGTCGCGCACCGCACGGCCGTGCGGGCCGAAGGAATGGCTGCCGCTGTCGATGTTGAGGTGGCTGCGTACGCCGCGGACGCCGTCGATCGCCGCCACCGTGGCTTCCACCTGCCGCCTGGTCGCCGCGTCGGGTACGTCGCCGGAGAGCGTGACGTGGCCCTCGCTGACCTGTACCAGCACCTGCGAAAAACGGCCCTGGGCACCCAGCGTGCGCACTACTTCGTCACCGATCAGCGTATCGGAACGTTCCGCGGCCATGGCCGTCTCCTGCGGGAAGGGGGTTCCACCATGGCGCAGGCGGCGTGAGCGCGCCGTCACCTCAGCGGCGTGGGCCTTCCGGCGGCGGCGGGTCGGAGGACTGCAGCGCGACCGGCAGGTGCCAGCCATAGTGCATGGCCATCATCCGCAGCCCGAAGCACAGGCCGGCGCCGGCCAGCGCACACGGCAGCGGCGGCAGCCCGAGCCAGTAGCCGAGCGCCACCACCGCGGCGCCGGCCAGCGCGGCCACGGCGTACAGCTCGGCCTGCAGCACCAGCGGTACCTGCGCCAGCAGCACGTCGCGGGCGATGCCGCCGCCGATGCCGGTGAGCATGCCCAGCGCTGCGGCCATCGGCGGGGCGATGCCGAAGGCCAGCGCCTTCTGCGTGCCGGCCACCGCGAACAGCGCCAGGCCCATCGCGTCGAACATGCGCACCGGGTACTGCAGGCGTTCGATCAGCGGCGCCCAGAAAAAGGTCACGATGCCAGCGGCCAGGGTGATGGCCGGGTAGCGCCAGTCGCTGATCGCCGCCACCGGGGTGGCGCCGATCAGCAGGTCACGGGTGATGCCACCGGCCAATGCAGCAGCGAACGACAGCACCAGCACGCCGAAGATGTCCAGCCGCCGGCGTACCCCCATCGTCGCCCCGGACAGGGCGAAGACGAAGGTGCCGATGAGGTCGAGGATCAGTACCAGGGTTCCCATGCGGCGGTATTGTGCGGCCTGCCGCCGGCGGCGGCCATCGGCAGGGGGCGCGGGCGGAAGCGCCGCCCCTCCGCGGGAAGCGGCCGGGGCCGGTCAGGGCAGCGGCGGCAGCAGGCCGGCGCCGAGACGGTTCCAGGCATTGATGACGGCCACGGCCATGCTCAGGTCGCTGATGCCCTTGGCATCGAAATGCGGCGCCAGCGCGTCGAACGCAGCCTGCGACGGTGCGCCGTCGGGCAGGCGGGTCAGGGCTTCGGCCCAGCCCAGCGCGGCGCGCTCGCGTTCGTCGAAGAAGCGGCTTTCGTGCCAGGCCGGCAGGGTGTCCAGCTTGCGCGGCTCGATCCCGGCCTTGCGCAGCGAGGTGGCGTGCATGTCCATGCAGTAGCCGCAGCCGTTGATCTGCGAGACGCGCAGGAACACCAGTTCCAGCAGGTCGTGCTCCAGCGACGCCGAGTGCACGGCCTGGCTGGTCGCCAGCAGGGCCTTGAACGCATCGGCGGCCAGGCGGGTGTAGGGAACGCGGGGGGAAGTGCTGCTCATCGTGAGGGGTTCCAGTTGGCGGTCGGCAGTGGCCGCCTTCATTGCAAGGACGCGCCCGCGTCGCCGGCCGTGACAAGGGCGCGCAGTTTGTGCGGGTTGAGCACGCTGTAGATGCGCGCGATGCGGTCGCCATCGACCACGATGGTGGTGACCGAATGCAGGTGGTCGCCCTCGAAACGCAGGATCGCCGGCTCGCCGTTGACGCTGCCCAGACGCGCCGGATGGGCGCTGCCGCGGCGCGCGATGGCCCAGAACAGCTGGCCGATGCGCTCGGCGCCGAGCAGCGGCCGGATCGCCGCGGTGACCACCCCGCCGCCGTCGGAGATCAGCTGCGCGTTGGCGTGCAGCAGGGCCTGGATGGCGGCGTTGTCGCCCTGCTGCGAGGCCTCCATGAACCGCGCCAGCAGCCGCCGGTGCTGGCCGGCATCGGCGCAGAAGCGCGGCCGCCCTTCCTGCAGGCGCCTGCGCGCGCGGTGCACCAACTGGCGGCAGTTGGCTTCGCTGTGGCCGAGCAGGCCGGCGATGACCGCATAGTCGTGGTCGAACGCCTCCTTGAGCAGGAAGGCAGCGCGCTCCTCCGGGCCAAGCTGCTCGAGCAGGGCCAGGAAGGCCAGCGACACGTCCTCGGCCAGGGCGTGGACCTGGGCGGGATCGGGTGCGGGTGGAAGGTCGGCGGCGATGTGCAGCGGTTCGGGAAGCCAGGGCCCCACGTAGTCCAGGCGCTGGCGCGTGGCCGCGCGCAGCCGGTCCAGGCCGAGCCGGGTGGTGGCGGTGACCAGCCAGGCCTGCGGATCAGCGATGGCGGTGGCATCGGCCCCGGCCCAGCGCAGCCAGGCGTCCTGGACCACGTCCTCGGCGTCGGCGCGGCTGCCGAGCAGGCGGTAGGCCAGCGCCAGCAGGCGCGGGCGGTGGTGCTGGAAGGTGTCGGTCATGTCCATGCGGCAAGGACGCGGCAGCGCGCGCCGGCGTGACAGCGGGAGCGGTTACTTTGCCTCACCGGCCGGCCGGCGGCCGCGGACGGTGCGTTGCAGAGCCGCCATGGCCCGCAGGGCGGACAGGAAACCGCCGGGAGCGGTTTCCAACATCGCGCGGCGATGGCCCGCAGGGCGCCCGCCATGGATGGCAGGGCGTAAAATGCCCGGCTCAACCCCCGCCAGCCTCGAGCAAGCCGTGACATCGATCAAGCAGGAAGACCTCATCCAGTCCATCGCCGACGCGCTGCAGTACATCTCGTACTACCACCCGGTCGACTACATCAAGAACCTGGCCGCGGCCTACGAGCGCGAGGAGTCGCCGGCGGCGAAGGAGGCGATGGCGCAGATCCTGATCAACTCGCGCATGTGCGCCGAGGGCCACCGCCCGATCTGCCAGGACACCGGCATCGTCACCGTGTTCCTGGAAATCGGCATGAACGTGCGCTGGGACGACGCCACCATGGGTGTGGAGGACATGGCCAACGAGGGCATCCGCCGCGCCTACGCCTACCCGGACAACAAGCTGCGCGCTTCGGTGCTGGCCGACCCGGCCGGCAAGCGCACCAATACGAAGGACAACACCCCGGGCGTGGTCAACGTCAAGGTCGTGCCTGGTGACACCGTGGAGGTGATCGTCGCGGCCAAGGGCGGCGGTTCGGAGGCCAAGAGCAAGTTCGCCATGCTCAACCCGTCCGACTCCATCGTCGACTGGGTGCTCAAGACCGTGCCGACCATGGGCGCGGGCTGGTGCCCGCCGGGCATGCTCGGCATCGGCATCGGCGGCACCGCCGAGAAGGCGATGCTGCTGGCCAAGGAGGCGCTGATGGAGCCGATCGACATCAACGAGCTCAAGGCCCGCGGCCCGTCCAACCGTGCCGAGGAGCTGCGCCTGGAGCTGTACGACAAGGTCAACGCGCTGGGCATTGGCGCGCAGGGCCTGGGCGGCCTGACCACGGTGCTGGACATCAAGGTCAAGGACTACCCGACCCACGCCGCCAACCTGCCGGTGGCGATGATCCCGAACTGCGCCGCCACCCGCCACGCGCACTTCACCCTGGACGGCAGCGGCCCGGTGATGCTGGATCCGCCGTCGCTGGAAGACTGGCCGCAGATCACCTACGACGCCTCCAAGGGCACCCGCGTCGACCTGGACACCATCACCCCGGAAGAAGTGGCCAGCTGGAAGCCGGGCCAGACCCTGCTGCTCAACGGCAAGCTGCTGACCGGCCGCGACGCCGCGCACAAGCGCATGGTCGACATGCTCAACAGGGGCGAGCCGCTGCCGGTGGACCTGAAGGGCCGCTTCATCTACTACGTCGGCCCGGTCGATCCGGTGCGCGACGAGGTGGTGGGCCCGGCCGGCCCGACCACGGCGACCCGCATGGACAAGTTCACCCGCCAGATCCTGGAGCAGACCGGCCTGCTGGGCATGGTCGGCAAGGCCGAGCGCGGCCCGGCCGCGATCGACGCGATCCGCGACAACAAGTCGGCGTACCTGATGGCGGTCGGCGGTTCGGCCTACCTGGTGTCCAAGGCGATCAAGGCCTCGAAGGTGGTCGGGTTCGCCGACCTGGGCATGGAGGCGATCTACGAGTTCACCGTGCAGGACATGCCGGTGACGGTGGCGGTCGATTCCACCGGCGAGTCGGTGCACACCACCGGCCCGCGCGAATGGCAGGCCCGCATCGGCAAGATCCCGGTGGTCGTGGAGTAAGGTGCGGCCGCCCTGGCGGTGTCTTCGAAGCGGCCCGGGCGTATGCTCGGGCCGTTTCTCTTTGAGGCGTGCAGACATGCGTAAAGGGCTGTGGGCGGTGCGGGTGGGCGTCACCCTGCTGATGGCGGGGTGCTCCAGTGACGGCGGGTGGCGCGATCCACCGCGCGACGACCCGGCCGCATGCGTGAACCACTGCCAGAGCGCCTATCAGCGCTGCAACGCCAATCCACGCGGCTACGGCGATTGCGGCCAGGCCAGCCGCGACAACCAGTGCGACACGATCACCAACCCCGAACTGCGCGGCGCCTGCCAGACCTCGCAGGCGTTCTGCCAGAACCGCTCGGCGGCCGCGGTCTGCGGCGAGCGGCTGAACAGCTGCATGGCCGGCTGCAACTGAGCGGCCACCCGCCGCCGCGGGCCTGGGCGGGCGGGGGGCAGTCGCGGCGCGGCGGCCGCGGCGACGCTAAGATGGCGCACCACTGCCAGGGAGAGCCGCATGTCCGTCGTCCTGTATGGATCGCAAAGTACCGCTTCACTGGTGGTGCACTGGTTGTTGATCGAACTGGGCATCGAGCATGAGCTGCACCAGCTCGATTTCGAGCGGCGCGAGCAGAAGTCGCCCGGTTACCTGGCGATCAATCCGGCCGGCCGGGTGCCGACGCTGCTGATTGATGGCCAGGTGCTGACCGAGTCGGCCGCCATCGCCATGCACCTGGCCGACCTGCACCCGCAGGCGGGCCTGGCGCCGGCCCCCGGCACCGCGGCGCGCGGCGCGTACTACCGCTGGATGTGTTTCTGCGTCTACACCCTGATGCCGGCCTACCGGGCGTGGTTCTATCCGCATGAACCGGCCGGCGAGGGCAACATCGACGCGGTGAAGGGGCGTGCCCGGGTGCAGCTGGAGGCGGCCTGGCAGCAGGTGGCCGATCACCTGCAGGACGAGGGGCCGTACATGCTCGGCGCGCAGCTCTCGGTGGTGGACTTCATGATGACCATGCTGATGCGCTGGTCGCGCAACATGCCGTGCCCGAGCGACGCCTGGCCGGTGCTGGCCGCGCATGCGCGGCGGATGAAGGACCGCCCCGCGCTGGCCGAGGTCTACCGCCGCGAGGGTATCAGCGACTGGACCTGAACCCGCGCCGCGGCCGTTGCCCGCCCATGTGGGCGCGCTGCCGGGCACGGGCCTGCCGGGAGCGGCTCAATCCACGTAGTCGTCGAATTTGCGGCCGCCCTGGAACGGCATCAGGTGCTGGCGCACGATGCCCTTGGGCACCGTTTCCAGTTTCATCACGCCGTACTCCTGCGGCCACTGCGCCGGGTCGCGCGGCAGCTTGAAGGTGCCCATCAGCATGTCCACCAGCGGCAGGTGGATGGCGTAGTTCACGTCCACGTATTCCCGCTGCCGGGCGTGGTGCCAGTGGTGATAGCGCGGCAGCACCACCAGGTATTCCAGCCAGCCGAAGCGGAGCCCGAGGTTGGCATGGGCCAGCACCGCCTGCAGCCCGACCAGGATCACGTAGGCGTTCACCGCCGGGGTCGAGAAGCCCAGCACCAGCAGTGGCAGCAGCACCGCGCTGCGGGTCATCACGATCTCGACGATATGGATGCGCGAGCCGGCCAGCCAGTCCATGTGCCGGCTGGAATGGTGCACGGCGTGGAAGCGCCATAGCCACGGGATGTTGTGGTACGCGCGGTGCAGCAGCGCCTGCGCCATGTCGGCCACGAACACCGCGATCAGGAACTGTGCCCAGACCGGCAGCGACTGGATCGCCGCCTTCAGCGCCGGGAACGCGGCCAGCCCGGCGAGGGTGGAGGTGGAGGCGGTGACCAAGATCAGGATGAACTGCACCAGCACGTGGCTCATGAAGAAATAGGCCACGTCGGTGCGCCAGCCCGGGCGCAGCGGCGACAGCATGCGCTTGCCCAGGTAACGCTCCAGCGGCACGAACACCAGCGCCGAGAAGAACAGCGACAGCACGAACCAGTCCAGTCCCAGCGAATAAGGGGTTTGTCCGATCGCGTCGAACTGCACGTTGGTGCCGCCCAGCAACACCGCGAGGGTCGCGCTGCCGACGCCGATCGTGGCGATGCGCTTGTTGCGGTCGCGCAGGATGGCCAGCGTGCCCAGCACGAACGCGGCGGCCAGGCCGACCAGCAGCAGGTGGCGGGCGAACTGTTCGTTGTAGACGGCGCGGAACTCGCGGCTGGTCAGCAGTTCGGGAAAGTGGAAGCAGGCCACCGCCATCAGGCTCAGCAGCCCCAGCAGCGCGGACGCGTGGGCGAAGAAGGAGCGGTGCGGTCGGGCCATGCGCGGACTTCCTGTCGAGGGGCCGCGCGATTCTGCCTGTACCCGGCGAAGGGCCACAAGCCCGGCCCTGCCGGGTGCAGGGCGCGCGCTGGCGGCAGGCGGCGGCATTGCCCGCCGCCGCGGAGGCCTGCGCCGTTGCCGGCGCGTGCCCGCGAGGACTACAGCAGCGTGCGCACCGTCTCCGGCGGGCGGCACAGCGCGGTGCCCTTGGGCGTGCGCACGATCGGCCGGTTGATCAGCGCCGGGTGCATCGCCATCGCCTCGACCAGCGCCGCCTCGTCGTCGAGCCGGTCGGCCAGCCCCAGTTCGGCATAGGCGGGCTCCTTGCTGCGCAGCAGCGCGCGCGCGGGGATGCCCATCTCATCGAGCAGCTGGCGCAGGGTGGCCGGGTCGGGCGGCGTGGCCAGGTAGTCGATGACCTCGATGTCGGCGCCGGCCTGCTGCAGCAGGGCCAGCGCGCCGCGCGAATTCGAACAGCGGTTGTTGTGCCAGATCGTTGCTTTCATTGCCTTCAGAACCATTCCAACAGCGAGACGCCAACGCCGACATAGGTGGCGCGGTGGTTGTAGTCGATCATGCTTTCGCCATAGCCGTCGAACACCTGGACGTGGCCGCGCAGCAGCCGGCTGAGCGGGAAGCCATAGTCCAGCTGTACCGAACCGTGCGAGCGGTCGCCACCGCGCAGCGAATGGCGCGCGGTCACCGAGAACTCGTGGCCGTTGCGGTTGTAGACCACGGTGGCGTCGCCGCGGCCGATGTAATCCTCGATGTCCGGGTTGTTGTCGTCGCGGCCGTTCTCCGGGATGCGATACCAGGGCCGCAGCATGATCGCCCAGTTGTCACGGTCCAGGCCGACGTTCAGGATCACCCGGTTCCAGCTGCGCGACAGCGGGTCGCTGCGGCCATTGGACTGGTGGTTGAGGCTGATGCCGGTCATGCGCCCGTTCCAGCCGAACAGCGAATAGCCGTTGCGGAACACCAGCATGGCCTCGGGCTCGTAGTTGGTCTCGCGGAACGGGCGCGAGATCTCGCTGTTGTAGGCCTGCCAGCGCGAACTCTGGGTATAGCCGACCCAGATGTCGCCGTTGTCGCCGAACAGGTTCTCGGCGACCTTGGTCTTGAAGCTGAGCTGGAACTTCAGTTCGGTGGCGTCCAGGTCCTCGGCCTCGGTCGCGGTGTTGGCCGGGTTGGGCGAGTGCGGCAACCGGTTCGGCTTGCTGCTCCAGAACGCGGGCAGCAGGTACACCGGCTTGTAGGCGCGCAGCTGGAACAGGCCGAGCTTGGAGTCTTTCGCCAGCTCCCAGCGGCTGTCCAGCATCGACCCCCGGCCAGCGTTGGCCACGGCCGAGGCCAGGTCGTCATGGGCGAACAGCTCGTTGCGTCGTGGCAGCGGCTGCTCGGCCTCGCGGGCGCTGGCCTTGGCCTCCTTGAGCGTCTGCTGCGCGGCGCTGGCCGCGGCGTCCGCGGCCCGGGTATCGGCCGGGGTGCGGCCGAGCGCGCTGTCGTAGCAGCTCAGGCGGGCAGCGTCCGAATCCAGGGCGAAACAGGCCTGCGGCGAAGCGGGCGTGGTGATCGACTCCTGCGCCAGGACGGCGGCGGAGCAGCCCGACAGGGCCAGCAGCAGGGCGGGGCGGGCGCGGGAGATGTGCATGCGGGAACGGTCCATCGGTACAAAGGGCAGGCGCCCTGCGGCCAGGGCGTGATCCAGGGGGATTGTCGGTCATCCCCGTGTGCAGCGGGAGTCATGGGTGCCGTACCCGCGGTTCAGACGAACCAGGCGACGGCGAATACCCCGAGCATGGCCACCGCCAGCCCGAGCTTGAGCGCGACGCCCAGCACGATGCCCAGCCAGGTGCCCAGGCCCACCCGGGCAGCCTGGCCCAGCCGGCGGCCATGCAGGTATTCGCCGAGCAGGGCGCCCACGAAGGGGCCGGCGAACAGCCCGACCGGCATGAAGAACAGCCCGACGACGGTGCCCAGCACCGACCCGGCCAGCGCCAGCCGGCTGGCGCCGAGCCGTTGCGCCCCCAGGGTGGTGGCGAGTACGTCGATCACGATGGACAGTGCGGTCAGGGCGCCCAGCACCACCAGCGGCAGCCAGCCGACGTGGGCAAACCCGTCGGTCCAGGCCGCCACCAGCAGGCCGGCGAAAACCAGCGGCAGCCCGGGCAGCGCGGGCAGGATCACGCCGGCCAGGCCGACGAGAACGAGCACGGCCGCTAGCAGATACAATATGAATGAATAGTCCATGCAGGTTCCGGGGGAGGACCAAAAGGGGTTGACAAGATTGTCTTTCCCCGATTGATTTTTGGTTATGGTCGGGTTAAGTTTCAGCCGCTGAGCTTGGCAAGGTCACCGTGAATCGTGGCCTGATGGGTAGATCGCATGATTTGCTGCATCGTTGCACCTCGCTTCCTCCTTGCAGTCAGCCGCCTTCCGGGGCGTATCCATCAAACGAGAGAGCAACAGGGAGTCAGTCGAGATGTCCGATCGCGAAACCGGCATTGTCAAGTGGTTCAATGACGCCAAGGGCTTCGGCTTCATCAGCCGCGAGAATGGCGAAGACGTGTTTGTGCACTTCCGCGCCATCCAGACCCAGGGCTTCAAGAGCCTGAAGGAAGGCCAGAAGGTCACCTTCACCGTGGTGCAGGGGCAGAAGGGCCTGCAGGCTGACGCCGTGCAGCCGGTCTGATACCACACGCGGTACCGCAGAAAGGAAAAGGCCCGCGGATGCGGGCCTTTTCCGTGCGCTCCATGCGGGTGGGCCGGGCTCAGCGCAGCACCACGCGGCCGTTGACCACGCGCACGTAGGTGTTCTCGCGGATGCCGCCCAGGTCCTTCTGGTTGACCACGATCACCCGGCCGTCGTCCATCCGCACCTGGATGTCGTAGGAATTGCCGGTGACGTTCTGCTGGATCTTGTTGCCGGCCAGCGCACCGGCCGCCGCGCCGGCCGCCGCGGAGATGTTCTGGTTGCCCTTGCTGCCGCCGGTGTGGCTGGAGATTTCATGGCCGGCCACGGCGCCGACGATGCCGCCGAGGATGGCGCCGGTGGCCGAGGGTGCGGTGCGGCCCGAGGCCACCGTGTCGATGCGGGTGACGATGCCGCAATCGGCGCAGCGGGTGGTGTTGTAACCGCCGTTGTTGTAGCCGCCATTGTTGTAGCCACCGCCATAGCTGCCGCCATAGCCCGGGGAGGTCGCGCAGCCGGCCAAGGCCAGGCTGGCGATGGCGCCCGCAGCGATCAACTGGATCTTCATGGTGATTCTCCTTGCCAGATGGGTAGCGGGTATGGCCATACCCGGCACGGTGAATCCTCCCTTTTCACGCGTGAATGGCGAGCCAACCACGCGTGAAACCCGGGTCGAATCACCTGAAATCCTGGTGGCAGGCCTTGCAGTCGTTTCCAAGCTGTTCAGTGACCGCGGCCAGTGCGGTGCAGTCGGCCGGGGGCGCGGCCAGGGCGTCGTTCAAGGTCGCGCGGAAGCGGCTTGCATGCTGCTGGAAGCGCGCATCGTCGCGCAGGCCGGGGAAGGCCAGGTCCAGGTCGTTGGTCAGCAGGCGCAGGGTCTGCAGGCGCGGGGTCGAGTCGTTGATCGTGCAGCGGTTCTGCTTGCGGCTGTCGCCCAGCAGCTGGGACTGGCGTGCCATGACATTCATCAGGCTGTGCGGGAACGGATCCTGCCGCGCCTGGATGGCCCGCATCGCCATCACGGTGGCGACCCCGCCGATCAGCAGGCCGGCGATCAGCACGAACAGGTAGCGGGATGCGTTGGACTGGGTGCGGCTGGGTTCGGTCATGGGCCCGGGCTCCTTGGGGAATGCACCGATGGTACGACGCACGGCACGTTTGCGGCCACGTTTAGAATGCGCGGATGAAAGCACAACTGCGCGAACGTTTCGCCGGCATCGACCGGCTGTATGGCGCCGGCGCCATCGAACGGCTGTCCGCCAGCCGGGTGGCGGTGATCGGCATGGGCGGCGTCGGGTCCTGGGTGGTGGAGGCGCTGGTGCGTTCGGCGGTCGGCCACCTGACCCTGATCGACGCCGACGACATCTGCGTGTCCAACACCAACCGGCAGCTGCCGGCGATGGCCGGCCAGTACGGGCGCAACAAGGCGGTGGCGATGGCCGAGCGCTGCCGTGCGATCAACCCTGATGCCAGCATCGAACCGGTGCAAGCATTCCTGACCGCAGCCAACATGGCCGAGCTGCTGGATCGCGGTTTCGACCTGGTCATCGACGCCTGTGACAGCTTCCGGGTGAAGGTGGAGGCCATCGCCTGGTGCCGGCGCCGCAAGCTGCCGTTGATCACGGTGGGCGCGGCGGGCGGCCGCACCGACCCGACCCTGGTGCGGGTGCGCGATGTGTCGCGCACCGAGCACGACGCGATGCTGGCGCTGATCCGCAAGAAGCTGCGCGGCGAATTCAACTTCCCCAAGAACCCGCAACGCTATTTCGGCGTACCGGCGGTGTATTCGCTGGAGAACGTGAAATACCCGCAGGCCGATGGCAGCGTCTGCGGGCTGCGCCCCAACCTGGGTGCCGACGCGGCGCTGAAGCTCGATTGCGGTGCCGGCCTCGGCGCGGCGACCCACATCACCGGCGCGTTCGCTTTCGCCGCGGTCGGCAAGGCCCTGGAAATGCTGCTCAAGCCGAAGGCCTGATCACGCCGTGGCGCGGCAACCGGCATCGGCCCGCGCCGTTGTCATGGTCGCCGGCGCCGCGGATCATGCAGGCGGCAGCTTGAACAGGCGCCGCGCGTTCTCGCTGGTGCGAGCGGCGATCTCCTCCACCGTTTGCCCGCGCAGGCCGGCGATGGCCGCGGCCACGGCGGGCAACCGCGCCGGTTCGTTACGCTGGCCGCGGATGGCGGCATCGGGCTGGTCGGGCGCGTCGGTTTCCAGCAGCAGGAACTCCAGCGGCATGGTCGCCACCAGCGTGCGCAGGCGGTTGGCGCGCGGGTAGGTGAGCGGCCCACCCAGGCCGACCAGGAAGCCCAGGTCCCACAGTTGCCGCGCCTGTTCCGGGCTGCCGGAGAAACTGTGGACGACCCCGCGCAGGCCGCCCACGCGGCGCAGGGTGTGGATCACTTCCTCGGTGGCACGGCGGGCATGCACGATCACCGGCAGCCCGGTCTCCCGCGCCAACTGCAGCTGCGCGTGGAAGTACTGGCGCTGGGTGTCGGCGTCCAGGCCTTCGACGAAGAAGTCGAGCCCGCACTCGCCGATGGCACAGGGCGCCTCGCGCTCCACCCAAGCGCGCAGCGCATCCAGATGCGGCGGGCGATGCTCGGCCAGGAACATCGGGTGCAGGCCGTAGGCCGGATGCAGTGCGGGGTTGGCGGCGCAGGCCTGGCGCAGCCCGGGCCAGCCCGCCGCGGTGACCGCCGGCACCACCATCGCCGCCACGCCGGCGGCGCCGGCGCGCGCCAGCACCGCGTCACGGTCGCCATCGAACGCCGGGGCGTCCAGGTGGCAATGGCTGTCCACCAACTGCATGGTTCAGCGCTTGCGCGGCAGCGCGGGCGGCTCGACGGCGGCAACCGGGTTCTTGCGCCGCTTCCAGTTGGCCAGCAGCAGGGTACCCAGGCCGAACAGGATCTCGTCGATGAAGGGCACCGGGTCAGGCAGCAGCAGGCTCAGCACGAACAGGCCGGCCGTGATCTTGAACAGGGTCGGGTAGCGCAACTTGCGCGCCCATTCCATGAAGGGCAGCAGCAGGGGACTGGACATGGGGGGATCCTTGGCGGCGGGGCGGGGGCGGCAGGTGCAATATTGCGACAGCCGGCCGGCATTTCACGAGCGGCCGGGTCCGTGCGATGCCTTCGTTCAGGTTTATCGTGCTGGAATTGCGCGCAGGTCAACAGGCGGACGACCCGCTGGGAGCAGACGATGAAGAGCAACACGACTACTGTTCTGGTGGCTGCCGGTGCCCTGCTGGTGGGAGGCATCGCCACGGCGGCGTTCATGAGCACCCGTGACAAGGCCTTACCGCTGGCGCCGGGCCAGGCGCCGGTACTGGACAACACCCCGCTGGCCGATGACGCCGCGGCCGGCAACGCGCTGGCGCCGCAGCAGGGCATGCTGGAGTACGCCGACGTACTCAAGGTCGAGCCGGTGACCCGCAGCGAACCGGCCTACGCCACGGTCATCGGCAGCGAGCCGGTCCGCGAAACCTCCACCACCACGGTGCCGCGCGAGGTGTGCGAGGACGTGGTGGTGCAGGAGCGCCTGCCCGAGCGCGATGGCAACGTCGGCGGCACCGTGGCCGGCGCGGTCATCGGCGGCCTGCTGGGCAACCAGGTGGGCAAGGGCGACGGGCGCAAGGCGGCGACCGCGGCCGGCGCCGTGGCCGGTGGCGTGATCGGCAACCAGATCGACAAGCGCCATGTCGGCGGCCGCGTGGTGCAGCGTACCGAGCGCCAGTGCCATACCGAGCAGACCGCGTCGGAATCGTCGCGGGTCACCGGCTACAACGTCACCTACCGCAAGGCCGACGGCAGCACCGGCAGCATGCGAATGGACAAGCAGCCGGGCAGCCGCATCGCCCTGGGCAATGCCAGCCGCACCGTCGGCTATGACGTCACCTACCGTTTCAACGGCCAGGAAAAGAAGGTGCGGATGGATGACAAGCCGGCCAGCGACCGCCTGCCGGTGATCGACGGCCAGGTGGTGACGCAGACCGCCGCGGTGGATGCCGCGGCCGCCCGCCGCTGAGTTCCCCGCGGGAAGGCGTCCGCTTCCCACACCCGCACGCTTCAGGCAGCGCCCCGCATCGGGGCGCTGTTTTCATCTGCCATCGGCGGCGGCAATTCGGCGGCGGCAAGAGTGGCAGTGCAGAGCACGGCGGGGCGGCGAGAAGCCGTAAAAAAAACAGGCCCCGGTTTCCCGGGGCCTGTCATGGATCACGCGGTCGCCCGACGGGCGCGGCTCAGGAGGCGGCCTTGCTCTTGGCCAGCCGCAGCCAGGTATCGACCACGGTGTCCGGGTTCAGCGACACCGACTCGATGCCTTCCTGCATCAGCCATTCGGCCAGGTCCGGATGGTCGGACGGGCCCTGGCCGCAGATGCCGACATACTTGCCCTTGGCACGCGCGGCCTTGATCGCCATCGACAGCAGCTTCTTGACCGCCGGGTTCCGCTCGTCGAACAGGTGGGCGACGATGGAGGAATCGCGGTCCAGGCCGAGCGACAGCTGGGTCAGGTCGTTCGAGCCGATCGAGAAGCCGTCGAAGATCTCCAGGAACTCATCGGCGAGCAGCGCGTTGGACGGCACCTCGCACATCATGATGATCTTCAGCCCGTTCTCGCCCTGCTTCAGGCCGTTCTGCGCCAGGACCTCGACCACCTTGCGGCCTTCCTCCAGGGTGCGCACGAACGGGATCATCACCCACAGGTTGTCCAGGCCCATTTCGTTGCGCACGCGCAGCACGGCCTGGCACTCCAGGGCGAACGCGGCCGAGAAGCTCGGGTCGACATAGCGGCTGGCGCCGCGGAAGCCGATCATCGGGTTCTCTTCATGCGGCTCGTAGTTGCTGCCGCCGATCAGGTTGGCGTACTCGTTGGACTTGAAGTCCGACAGGCGCACGATCACCGGGTTCGGCGCGACCGAGGCGGTGAGGGTGGCGATGCCCTCGGCCAGGCGGTCCACGTAGAAGCTCACCGGGTCCTTGTAGCCGGCGATCTTCTCGTCGATCTTGTTCTTCGTTGCCGCGTCCTGGCGGTCGTATTCGAGCAGCGCGTTCGGGTGCACGCCGATGTGGCTGGCGATGATCATTTCCAGGCGGGCCAGGCCGATGCCGGCGTTCGGCAGCTGGCCGAAATCGAAGGCGCGTTCCGGGTTGGCCACGTTCATCATGATCTTCAGCGGCGCCGGCGGCATGTTGCCCAGGTCGGTGGTCGCGCGCTCGAAGCCCAGCTTGCCCTCGTAGATGAAGCCGGTATCGCCCTCGGCGCAGCTGACGGTGACCAGCTGGCCGTCCTCGATCACCTGGGTGGCGTTGCCCGAGCCGACCACGGCCGGCACGCCCAGCTCGCGGGCGATGATCGCCGCGTGGCAGGTGCGGCCACCGCGGTTGGTGACGATGGCAGAGGCACGCTTCATCACCGGCTCCCAGTCGGGGTCGGTCATGTCGGCGATCAGCACGTCGCCCGGCTGCACGCGGTTCATGTCGTCCAGGGTCTTGACCACGCGCGCCACGCCGGCACCGATCTTGGCGCCGACCGCACGGCCTTCGGCCAGTACCTTGCCGCCCTTCTCGGTCAGCGCGAAGCGCTCGATCTGGGTGGCGTGGCTGCGCGATTTCACCGTTTCCGGGCGTGCCTGCACGATGAACAGCTTGCCGCTGACCCCGTCCTTGGCCCACTCGATGTCCATCGGGCGGCCATAGTGCTTCTCGATGGTCAGTGCCTGCCGGGCCAGCTCGTGCACGTCTTCGTCGCTGATGGAGAAGGTGTTGCGCAGCGCGGCCGGGGTGTCCTCGACCTTGACCCGCTCGCCGGGGACGTCCGAATACACCATGCGGATCGCCTTGCTGCCGAGCGCGCGGCGCAGGATCGCCGGCTTGCCGGCCTGCAGCGTGGGCTTGTAGACGTAGAACTCGTCGGGGTTGACCGCGCCCTGCACGACCATCTCGCCCAGGCCGAACGAGGAGGTGACGAACACCACGTCGCGGAAGCCGGACTCGGTGTCCAGGGTGAACAGCACGCCGGAGGAACCCACGCCCGAGCGCACCATCAGCTGCACGCCGGCGGACAGGAACACGTCCTCGTGCTTGAAGCCGTGGTGCACGCGGTAGGCGATGGCGCGGTCGTTGTACAGCGAGGCGAACACTTCCTTGACCTTGCGCACGACGTCGTCGGCGCCGGTGACGTTGAGGAAGGTTTCCTGCTGGCCGGCGAAGGAGGCATCGGGCAGGTCTTCGGCGGTGGCCGACGAGCGCACCGCCACGGCCACCTCGCCGCCGCCATTGTCGGCGCACAGGCGGGCGTAGGCGTCGCGGATGTCCTTGTCCAGCGCCGGCTGCAGCGGGGCGTCGATCACCCAGCCGCGGATCTCGCCGCCAGCGGCGGTCAGGGCGTTCACGTCTTCGACGTCGAGCGTGGCCAGGCGGTCGAAAATGCGCTTGGACAGGTCGTTGTGGGCGATGAAATCCTTGAACGCCTCGGCCGTGGTGGCATAGCCGCCCGGCACCGAGACTCCCAGGCCGGCAAGGTTGCCGATCATCTCGCCGAGCGAGGAATTCTTGCCCCCCACGCGGGCCAGGTCGGCCAGGCGCAGTTCATGCAACCACAGGATGTTCTCGTTCAAGCGCGATGCTCCGTTGAGGCCATCGCCCGAGGCGGGCTGGTATGGCCACGTCCGTAGGAAGAAGCCAATATGATGCAGTGCACACCTAAGCGGCACAAGCTTGTGACATTACTTTGTCTTGTGCTTGTCTTTCCCGGGACAGCGACGGGTCATCCGCCGCCCCCCGTGCCATCCCCCCTCCAAAGGAGTCCTGCATGACGGCGATCCGGCCGGTGTTCTATGTCTCGGACGGTACCGGCATCACCGCCGAAACCGTGGGCCACAGCCTGTTGACCCAGTTCTCCGGCTTCAGTTTCGTGACCGATCGCATGTCGTTCGTCGACGATGTGGACAAAGCGCACGAGGCCGCGCGCCGCATCCGTGCCGCCGGCGAGCGCTACCAGGTGCGCCCGATCGTGGTCAGCTCCTGTGTGGACTCGGCGCTGGGGCGGATCCTGGAGGAGAGCGGGGCGCTGGTGCTGGACGTGTTCGCGCCGTTCATCGGCCCCCTGGAACAGGAGCTGGAGTCGACCCGGCACTCCAGGATCGGCCAGGCCCACGGCATGGTGGATTTCGACACCTACCACCGCCGCATCAATGCGATGAACTTCGCGCTGAGCCATGACGACGGCATCGCGGTGAACTACGACGAGGCCGACGTGGTGCTGGTGGCCGTGTCGCGCGCGGGCAAGACGCCGACCTGCATCTATCTGGCGCTGCACTATGGCATCCGCGCGGCCAACTATCCGTTGACCGAGGAGGACCTGGAAAGCGACCGCCTGCCGCCGCGCCTGCGACCCTACCGCAACAAGCTGTTCGGGCTGACCATCGACCCCGAGCGGCTGCAGCAGATCCGCCAGGAACGGCGGCCCAACTCCCGCTATGCCAGTGCCGAGGTCTGCCGGCGCGAGGTGGCCGCGGCCGAAACCATGTTCAGGATGGAACGCATCCCGACCCTGAGCACCACCCATACCTCGATCGAGGAGATCTCCAGCAAGGTGCTGGGCACGCTGGGACTGCAGCGGGAGATGTTCTGAACCCGGGGCGCATGCCGCGGCCGGGGGCGCCGTGTAGGATCGGCGCATGAACCAGGCTCTTTCCCGCGTCGATCGCATTCCCCGGCTGGGCCGCCTCGGCTGGCTGATGGGGCTGTACGCGGAAAACTACCAGCACCTGATGCGGCTGTTCGCGCCGGACCGCCTGCACCCGGGGCGTTACGCCTCGTCCATCGGCGACGGCCTGGACCTGTACCTGGACGTGATCGAGTGCCACCGCTACACGGTCGAACTGCGCATGACCTACGGCATCCTCGACCCGCTGACCGGCGAGCCCGATCCGTCGGCCTACGTGCGCCTGTACCGGGATGCGCGGCAGGTGGAGACCACGCACTGCTATGTCGGCCGGCGCTGGCAGGACGTCATGGGCATGTACCCGCCCGCGGACGAACTGGTCAGCCACCGCCTGCGCATGAACACATTCCTCGGCAAGTGGCTGGAGTACCTGGCGGAACGCGGGCATGGCGTGGCCACGCTGCGCCGTCTCGACGAGGCCGGCGTGCTGGTCTAGGACCGGCGCGGCCGTCGCGCCGCGGGGCGATCGGTCATACTGCGGGTTTTCGCCGCGCGCTCCGAGTCCGATGCCTTATACCCCGATTCTCGCCACCCTGGGTTACGTGTTGTCCAAGGACGGTACCCAGGCCCTGATGATCCATCGCAACACCCGTCCCGGCGACATGCACCTGGGCAAGTACAACGGACTGGGCGGCAAGATGGAGCCGCAGGAGGACGCGCTGGCCTGCATGCACCGCGAGATCCGCGAGGAAGCCGGGATCGAATGCGGCACCACCCGCCTGCGCGGCACGCTCAGCTGGCCGGGCTTCGGCAAGCAGGGCGAGGACTGGTTCGCGTTCGTGTTCGTGATCGACGACTGGACCGGTACCCCGTTGCAGTCCAACCCCGAAGGCACGCTGGAGTGGGTGCCGGTGGACCAGCTCGAATCGCTGCCGCTGTGGGAAGGCGACCGCCATTTCCTGCCGCTGGTGTTCGACGCCGATCCGCGGCCGTTCCATGGGGTGATGCCGTATCGCGACGGGCGCATGCAGTCGTGGAGCTATACGCGGCTGTAAGCCGCCGCCGCTCACATGGGCTCACCTGGCCGCACCGGCGCCGTGCGCATCCGACATGGCCGTATTCACGGCAATCGCGCTAGGCTGACGCCGCCATGATCCGGAAACCCGACATGAAACGCCATTTCTCGATGCTGCGCGAGTTCCGGCTCGCGGACTGGTTCACCTTGGGCAACGCCTTCTGCGGCACCGGCGCGGTGTTCGCGGCGATGCGCTTCCTGCAGGACGGCCAGCGCGGTTTCCTGCTGTTCGGCATGGCGCTGATCCCGCTGGCGTTCGTGTTCGACGCGCTCGACGGCCGCATCGCCCGCTGGCGGCAATCGTCCTCCACCCTGGGGCGCGAACTGGATTCGCTGGCCGACGTGATCTCCTTCGGCGTCGCACCCGCCGCGCTGGCCTACGCCTGCGGCATGCAGGGCGGCTGGGACTGGCTGGTGCTGAGCTACTTCGTCTGCTGCGGCGTCAGCCGGCTGGCGCGCTACAACGTCACCGCCGAGGAAATCGCCGGCGACTCGGACAAGGTCCCGTACTTCGAGGGAACCCCCATTCCCACCAGCCTGGCGCTGGTGATCCTGCTGGCGGTGGCGGCGCATTTCGGCGCGATCGGCGCCAACCTGTGGGGCGGCGTCTGGCAGCTGGGACCGTGGCAGCTGCATCCGCTGGTCCTGCTGTTCGCACTGTCGGGCTCGCTGATGATCAGCAAGACCCTGCATATTCCCAAACCCTGACCGCGGCGACGCGGCCGCGTTGCTATCATCGCCGCGACAACGGCGGAGCAGGGCAAGGGCAGTGGCCGACGACAACGACAGCACGGGGTTCGACGCCGGCCTGAAGCGCGCCTGGGAGGCATGGCAGCAGGCCGTGGGCCAGGGCGGCGCGGGCGCCGCCGATGCCTTTCCCTGGCAGGAGGGCATCGCGCAGTGGGCGCGGCTGGTCGGCACCGGCGCCGCGCCACAGGTGCATGAACTCGGCGCGCGCTTCCAGCAGCAGGCCGGCGACTGGCTGGGCACGATGCAGCAGGTCGCGGCGCGTTTCGCCGGCCGCGACAGCAGCGCCGCCGAAGTCGCCGGCGCCTGGCGCGACGCCGTCGAGGGCCAGGGCGACGCCATGATCCGCTGGATGCTCGATGCGGCCCGCGGTGGCAACGCGCTGGGCGACCAGCCCTGGATACGCGATTTCGTCCACGCGCTGCAGGCCGGTCATGGCGAGGACGGTTGGCTGAACGCCCCGGCGTTCGGTCCCGCGCGCGAACACCAGGCGCGCTGGCAGGCCCTGCTGCGCGCGCAGCAGGAACACCAGGCCCGCATGCAGGCCTATGTCGGCTCCATCCGCGGGGTGCTGGACGACGCCTTCCACCGCTTCGAGGCCAAGCTGGCCGAACACGAGGCGCCGGGCAGCCAGCTCACCAGCGCCCGCGCGATGTTCGACCTGTGGATCGACGCCGCCGAAGAGGCCTACGCCACGGTTGCCATGTCCGAGGATTTCCAGCGCATCTATGCCGATCTGGCCAACACCCAGATGCGCCTGCGCGCCGCCACCCAGCAAGAGCTGGAGCGCGCCTGCGAGCTGATGGGGGTACCCACGCGTACCGAGATGGATGCGGCCCATCGCCGCATCGCCGAACTGGAGCGCTGGATGCGGCGCATGGCTGCCGGCAATGCCGCGGCCGCCCCGCCGCCGGCGCCCGCACCCGCGACGCCCCGGGCCAGGGCGAAGTCCGCGCGCAGCGCCGGCACCGCGCCGCAGGACCGGCCCGCGGCAACCAAGGCCAGGAAAGCCGGCAAGGCGGCCGCACCCGGCAGTGCCGGCGCACCCAGCAGTGCGTCCAGCCCGGCCAGGTCGCGGCGTGGAGGCGGGCCATGAAGGGACCGCTCGGGTTCGGCATGGACGACCTGCTGCAGGAAACGCTGCAGCTGCAGCAGAAGCTGGCCGACGGGCTGAAGCTGTTGCCGGGCGTGGAGGACGTCGACTATGGCGTCACCGAACGCCAGCCGGTGTGGCGCGACGGCAAGGTCACGCTGTACCGCTTTGTCGGTGGCGCGGCGCCGTCCGGGCAGCGGCCGCCACTGCTGATCGTCTACGCGCTGGTCAACCGGCCGTACATGGTGGACCTGCAGGATGGCCGCTCGCTGGTGCAGAAACTGCTCGCCGTCGGCCAGGATGTGTACGTGCTGGACTGGGGCTACCCGGACCGTTCCGAGCGGTTCTTCACCCTGGAGGACTACCTGCTGCGTTTCCTCGATGGCGCCGTCGACCACCTGCAGGCGCAGCACGGCGGCCCGCCCAACCTGCTGGGCATCTGCCAGGGCGGGGTGTTCTCGCTGTGTTACGCCGCGCTGCGTCCGCACAAGGTGCGCAACCTGGTCACCATGGTCACGCCGGTGGATTTCCACACGCCCGACAACATGCTCTCGCACTGGGCGCGGCACGTCGACGTGGACCTGTTCGTCGATACGCTGGGCAACATCCCGGCCGACCTGATGAACGCCAGCTACCTGATGCTCAAGCCGTTCCGGCTCAACGTGCAGAAGTACGTGGGGCTGGTGGACATCCTGGACGACCGGCAGGCGCTGGAGGATTTCCTGCGCATGGAGAAATGGATCTTCGACTCGCCCGACCTGGCCGGCGAGGCGTTCCGCGAGTTCGTCAAGCAGTTCTACCAGGGCAATGGTCTGATGCATGGCGGCATCCGCATCGGCGCCGAGGCGGTGGACCTGGAAAAGCTGCGGATGCCGGTGCTCAACATCTACGCCGAACAGGACCACCTGGTGCCGCCGGCGGCGTCGCGGGCGCTGCGCGGACGCACCGGCAGCAGCGACTACACCGAAGTGGGCTTCCGGGGTGGCCATATCGGCATTTACGTGTCGGCGCGGGCGCAGCGCGAAGTGCCCGCCGCCATCCACGACTGGCTGAGCGCGCGGACATGAGCCACGGCCCGCTGCTGGCGGTGTTGCTGGGGCTGGGACTGGCGGCGGTTCCCGCTACCCTGCCGGCCGCGCCGGACGCCACCGCCCGGCAGGAGATCGACGGGCTGATGCAGGCGCTGGCCGGTTCCGGATGCCGCTTCCAGCGCAATGGCAGCTGGCACGATGCCGGCGAGGCGCGCAGCCACCTGCAGCGCAAGTACGATTACCTGCTCAAGCGTGGCCTGGCCGACACCGCCGAGCAGTTCATCGAGCGTGCCGCCAGCCGCAGCAGCCTCAGTGGCAAGCCCTACCGGGTGGCCTGTCCCGGCCACGCCGAGCAGGACGCCGCGCCCTGGTTCCGGCAGCAGTTGCTGCGGCTGCGCGGCGGTTGACGGTTCCAATGCATCTTCCAGGCGGCGCGGCCGCGGGCAGGCACGGGCGCGTGGCGGCATGGGCGCCGCGCCTGGCATGCGTGCTGGGCGCGCTGTGGACGGCGCCCAACACCCTGTTCGGGCTGGTGGCGGGCCTGGCGGGCATGCCGGCCGGAGCGCGGCCGCGCTGGAACCGCCGCGACTGCGCGCTGGTATTCCACCGCTGGCCGTGGGGCCCGGGCGGCGCGATCACGCTGGGCATGGTGATCCTGCACACCGGCGACAGCCTGGACGTGGCCTGCGCGACCTACGAGCACCGCGCCGGCCGCTGCCTGCATCCGCCGGTGCGGCTCGGCGACCATGAGCGCGCGCATGTGTTCCAGTACATGGTGCTGGGGCCGCTGTTCCTGCCGGTCTACCTGGCCTGCGGCGGGGTCAGCGTGCGCAACCCGTTTGAACGCGCCGCCGACCGCTATGCGCTGCAAGGGCGCGGCTGGTGGCCGCGCCTGCGATGAGCGGTGGCCGGCGCCTGTCTTCGGCATGCAACCGGCGCGTCATGGCGCATCAACTTTTTTTGTACATCCTGGTAACGCCCGCCCACCTAGAGTGGGCCCGTTACAGACGCAACAGGAGTACCGGTCACCATGGCAGTCGTTCTTTATATCGGTGGCAGCAAGGATGGCGAGAAGGGCGTGGTGCCCTATGGCTTCAGCAAGACCCGCAGGGATACCGAGGCAGGCCCCGAGATCTACGTGGAACGGGTGATGGACGTCAGCGGCCGCGGCCGCATGCGGGTGATGGTGCTGGAAAGCCTGCGCGACGATATCGCGTTCCAGCGCCTGAGCCGGCACCTCGGCTAGCCGCCGGTCGCCGCGCCGCGAAGCAATCCCGGGCCGGGCTGTCAATGGCTTTCCCCTCCCGGGACGCGCTGCCAGAATGCGGGCTTCCCCAGTAGCGGTAGCCCCCTGGAATCCATGCAAGACAGCAAGCTCGCGCAGCAGATCGCGCAGACCATCGCCGACGAGATCGGCGCCCAGCCCGCGCAGGCCAAGGCCGCCATCGCGCTGCTCGACGAAGGTGCCAGCGTCCCGTTCATCGCCCGCTACCGCAAGGAAGTCACCGGCGGCCTGGACGACACCCAGCTGCGCAACCTGGAAGTGCGCCTGACCTACCTGCGCGAGCTGGAAGACCGCCGCGCCGCGGTGCTGGCCAGCATCGCGGAACAGGGCAAGCTGAGCGACGAACTACGCAACGAGATCCTGGCCGCCGACACCAAGTCGCGGCTGGAGGACCTGTACCTGCCGTACAAGCCCAAGCGCCGCACCCGCGCGCAGATCGCCCGCGAGGCCGGGCTGGAACCGCTGGCCGACGGCCTGCTCGCCGACCCGACCCGCGATCCCCAGGCCTTTGCCGCCGGCTTCGTGGATGCCGGAAAGGGCGTGGCCGATGCCAAGGCCGCGCTGGAAGGCGCCCGCGCGATCCTGATGGAGCGCTGGGGCGAGGACGCGGCACTGGTGGGTGAGCTGCGGCAGTGGCTGGGCGAGGTCGGGGTGATCCGCGCCCGCGTCGCCGAAGGCAAGGAAACCGAAGGCGCCAAGTACCGCGACTACTTCGAGCATGCCGAGCCGTTGGCGAAGATTCCCTCGCACCGGCTGCTGGCGCTGTTCCGCGCGCGCCGCGAGGAAATCCTGTTCCTGGAACTGGACCCGGGCAGCGACGCCGACGCCGGCCACCACTACGCCGAGGGCCGGGTGGCGCGCAGTGCCGGCGTCGCCGACCAGGGCCGTGCCGCGGACCGCTGGCTGCTGGATGCGTGCCGCCTGACCTGGCGCGCCAAGCTGCACATGCACCTGTTGCTGGACCTGTTCAACCAGGCCCGCGAAAAGGCCGAGGCCGAGGCCATCGCCGTATTCGGCGACAACCTCAAGGACTTGCTGCTGGCCGCGCCGGCCGGCCCGAAGACCGTGCTGGGGCTGGACCCGGGCATCCGTACCGGCTGCAAGGTCGCCGTGGTCGACGCCACCGGCAAGCTGCTCGCCACCGAAACCATCTATCCGCACGAACCCCGGCGCCAGTGGGAGCAGTCGCTGCAGACGCTCCGCCACCTGTGCGCCAAGTACAACGTCGAGCTGATCGCCATCGGCAACGGTACCGCCAGCCGCGAGACCGACAAGCTCGCCGGCGAGGTCATCAAGGCCTGCGACAACCCGAAGCTGCAGAAGGTGGTGGTCAGCGAGGCCGGCGCTTCGGTGTACTCGGCCTCCGAGTTCGCCGCGCGTGAGTTCCCCGATCTGGATGTGTCGCTGCGCGGCGCGGTATCGATCGCGCGGCGGCTGCAGGATCCGCTGGCCGAACTGGTCAAGATCGAGCCCAAGGCGATCGGCGTCGGCCAGTACCAGCATGACGTGGACCAGTTCCGCCTGGCCCGGGCGCTGGACGCGCGCGTCGAGGACTGCGTCAACGCCGTGGGCGTATTCGTCAACACCGCCTCGGCCGCGCTGTTGTCGCGGGTGTCGGGGTTGTCGTCGACGGTGGCCGAGAACATCGTCCGCCATCGCGACGAGAACGGCCCGTTCCGGCGCCGTCGCGACCTGCTGAAGGTGCCGCGCCTGGGCGACAAGACCTTCGAACAGTGCGCCGGCTTCCTGCGCATCGCCGATGGCGACGAGCCGTTGGATGCCTCGGCCGTGCATCCCGAGGCCTACCCGGTGGTCGAGCGCATCGTCGCCGCGGCGCAGCGGCCGATCAAGGCGCTGCTCGGCGACGGCAGCTTCCTGCGCGGGCTCAAGGCCGAGCAGTTCACCGACGAGACCTTCGGCGTGCCGACCGTGCGCGACATCCTGAAGGAACTGGAGAAGCCCGGCCGCGACCCGCGCCCCGAGTTCAAGGCGGCGCGCTTCGCCGACGGCGTGGAAGACATCAAGGACCTGCGCGAGGGCATGGTGCTGGAGGGCGTGGTCAGCAACGTGGCCGCCTTCGGCGCGTTCGTCGACATCGGCGTGCACCAGGACGGACTGATCCACATCTCCGCGCTGTCGGATACTTTCGTCAAGGATCCGCGCGACGTGGTCAAGGCCGGCGATATCGTCAAAGTGAAGGTGCTGGAGGTCGACGTCGCCCGCAAGCGCATCGCATTGACC
This sequence comes from Stenotrophomonas sp. Steno-Z10-HUANG, assembly GCF_056393075.1. Taxonomy (NCBI): domain Bacteria; kingdom Pseudomonadati; phylum Pseudomonadota; class Gammaproteobacteria; order Lysobacterales; family Lysobacteraceae; genus Stenotrophomonas; species Stenotrophomonas sp. Steno-Z10-HUANG. The sequence goes on along the minus strand of NZ_JBWJPA010000002.1, from coordinate 122,338 downwards.
CGGCGCCTGGACGACAGCCCGGCCCCGGCCCGGCGCCCGGACAGGGGCGCGGACCAGGGGGCGGGGCAGGGCGCGGCCGGGCGCCGCGACGGGGGGCGTGGTGCGCCCGCGCGGGGCGCGCGTTCCGGCAGCGCCGCGCCACCGGCCAACAACGCATTGGCCGAGGCGTTCGCGCGCGCGCGTCGCGGTTGATGCGGCGCTGATCGCGCCCATGGCGGAGGGCCTGTCGCCCGGCCTTCCGCCATGCACCCGCGCCAGGGCCAGGAACGCAAAAAAGCCAGGCATCGCTGCCTGGCTTTTTGCTGTGCTGGTGCCGAAGGTGGGACTCGAACCCACACGCTTTTAAGGGCGGCGGATTTTGAGTCCGCTGCGTCTACCGATTCCGCCACTTCGGCTGGCAGGGGCGCAAGTATAACGGAGGGCCTTCGGGTTGGGCAGGTCCGGGCGGCTGTTTTCGCAAAGTGGGCGCGGGTGGCGCTGGCTATACTTCCCGCATCCGAGACCAAGGGATGGCGATGGATCCGCTGCACTCGATGCGTGTGATGATCGTGGAGAACGACGATTTGAACGCGACCCTGCTGCAACTGCAGCTCGAGCGCGAGGGCATGCACGTGGTCGGCGTAGCCGCGACCGTGCAATCGGCGCTGGCCATGATCGACGCACTGCAGCCGCAGGTGGCGTTCCTCGATTTCTGCCTGGCAGACGACGAGGACAGTACGCCGGTTGCCGAGGTGCTCGCGGCGCGCGGCATTCCCTTTCTGGTCGCCACCGGCATGGATGCGGCACGGTTGCCGCGGATATTCGATGCGGGCGTGAAGCTGATCAAGCCCTATGCCGGAAGCGACCTGCGTCAGGCCCTGCACAGGGCCGTGCGGCCGCAGTGAGCCGTCCGGCAGGCCGGCAGCGGCGCGCAGGTCTTTTCCCGAGGCAACAAAAAAGCCCTGCCTAGGCAGAGCTTCCTTGAATTGGCGTCCCCACGGGGATTCGAACCCCGGTCGCCACCGTGAAAGGGTGATGTCCTAGGCCTCTAGACGATGGGGACGCGTATGCTTCGTTTTCATTCAACCCGGACGGCCTAATGTCCGGATTTGGTGGAGCCAAGCGGGATCGAACCGCTGACCTCCTGCATGCCATGCAGGCGCTCTCCCAGCTGAGCTATGGCCCCGTATCCAAATTTTCGAGCGCGGAATACTACCGGACTCTTCGTTGGAGTGGAAGCTTTTTCTTCCTCATTGCCTGTTGGGCAGGGCAATGACTCCAACAAAAAAGACCCTGTGACTGCCTGGGTCTTTGTTTTTCGATGAATGGCGTCCCCACGGGGATTCGAACCCCGGTCGCCACCGTGAAAGGGTGATGTCCTAGGCCTCTAGACGATGGGGACGCGTAAACTTCATCAAATTTTTTCGGCTTCCGGACGGCCTAATGTCCGGATTTGGTGGAGCCAAGCGGGATCGAACCGCTGACCTCCTGCATGCCATGCAGGCGCTCTCCCAGCTGAGCTATGGCCCCGTTGTTGCGTTGTTGCCGAGAACGAAATGATAGCCCGGCTTTTCGGGCCGAGCAAGCCATTTGTGAAAAAAAAATTGCATGCGCGCATCGGCGGGTTGCCTGACCTCGAACCGGGTATCGCGCCGACCCCAGGCGAGGCCGGAAGGCGATGTTTCCGCCGCGTTGCCTGCCTCAGCATTGCCCCGGAAATGGCTGAACGGAGTCGGCGATGGCGACCCTTGGAATCCCCATGGGCATCCTGTTCCTGCTGGCGGCGGCCGGGCCACCCCGGGCAGTGCCGATGCAGGTGTTCAAGTGTCTCGACGACGGCCAGGTGTCGTACCAGTCGTTGCCGTGCGCAGGACCGCCTGCCAAGGCATGGACCGTCCTGCGCCTGCCGCCGGCGGCGCCCTCCGTGGTGGTGCCGCCAGCGGCGAGGGGCGAGCCGCGATCGCGCCGCCTGGCTCCGGCACGGCGCAACGCCCGCGCGGTGGAGAGCGCATGCGCCAAAGCCAGGCGGCAGCGGGAAGCGGCCTTCCGCAAAGCGGGGCTGAAGCGTGGGTTCGCGCTTTCCAGTGAATGGGACAACAAGGTCCACGAGGCCTGCTGGTAGGTCCGCCTGGCAAGGCCGGTACTGCAGCCCGGCCACCGGTGCTGCCTGCAGGCGCCTGCACGTGGCGGTGCGCGCGCCCCGGCAGTAAGCGCAGGGGAGAGGCAGGGCACCACGATGCCGGCGGCGGGAGGAGGGCGCGGGCGGCGTGGCATGCGGCCCGCGCCGGATGCGGGACACGCCGCGGCCCGTGAAAGGGGCGCTCAGTCGCGTGCACAGGCGCAGCGCAGGTGCGTTCCGCGCAGACGACGCCATGCGCGCCGTGGCGGGCGCAACCACCGCCCGCGTGGCGCCGCCACGCCAGGTTGGGCGCCGGTGTTTCGTGGTGGGAATGTCATGGGCGTGATACTGGCGGCCGCGGTCAAGCGGAGGCATTCACGGCACCTGCACCGATCTTCCCGCGCCGGTCACGTCACGGGCGCTATGACAGTGCTCCCGCCGTACCGCAGGAGAAGGGTGATGAAGCGCTTGCTCTCGCGCAGCTTTTCAGCCGTTGTCTACATGTCGCTCGGCGCGCTTGCGGCGATCATGGCGCAGTCGATCTGGTCCAGTGCCGTGGCGGCGTATTGAGCAGCGTACGCGTCACGATGGGGTGGGGATCACCCTGCTGCGCCCTTGGCGGCGCGGATCCGCGTGGGTTGCGACCTGCCTGCCGGCGCCATCATTGCGTGATCCACGTGGGCACCCATCCATGCTTGCCGCCGAGCCGCACCCGCGCCCGGCCACGCTGCCGCAATGGCGGTGCCGCCGCCGGCATCGGGTGTGGTCAACGGTGCATGCAGCGCCCGGAGCCCGCGACGTGCGCGCGGCAGACCTTGGCGCAACACCGGTGTCGCGCGCCACGCCCGCGGCTCCGACGGCCCACGCCGGTACCGCGTGGGCTGCGCGCTGCACCGCGCCGGGTCTGTCGCAGGTCTGCCCCTTCCCGGAGGCGGGCACATCGCGTGCCGACGAACGCCGACGGCCGTGTGTCGCGCTGTCGCCGGCGCGAGCCCCGTATCCGTTGACCTAATGTCATGCCGAGGTGATTCAACAATGAAACGAAGCCACTGGATGTTGCTCATAGGCGCCGTCGTGTTGGCGCTGGTGCTGATGCTCGTCATCCCGCCGTGGTGACCGGCATGCGGCAGCCGCATTGGCCGGGAGCGGTATCGCGGCGTCCGCCGATGGTCCGGCGCGGCGATGGCTGAGGCAGGGCTGCGCCATGTCCACGACCGGCAGCCGGGCATCGCCCGGTTGCGCGTGGGCAAGGGTTTCCGCTACGTCGACGCGGACGGCAGGCCGGTGCGCGATCCCGCGGTGCTGCGGCGGATACGCCAGCTGGCGGTCCCGCCGGCATATACCGACGTCTGGATCTGTGCCCGCCCGGAGGGGCACCTGCAGGCGACCGGCCGCGATGCGCGGGGCCGCAAGCAGTACCGCTATCACCCGGACTGGATGCGGCAGCGCGGTACCGACAAGTTCGACCGCATCCTGGCCTTCGGAAAGGCATTGCCGGCATTGCGCAGGCAGGTGCGCCGGCACCTGGCGCTACCCGGCATGCCGCGCGACAAGGTCCTGGCGCTGGTCATTTCGGTCATGGGCCGCACCTATGCGCGGGTAGGCAACGCGGCGTATGCCCGCAGCAACCATTCCTACGGCCTGACCACCCTGCGCGCGCGGCACGTGAGCCTGCCGGGCAAGCGCGCCGCGCAGATACGGTTCGCTGGAAAGTCCGGCCGCCTGCAGGTGCTGCACATAGACGATCCCCGGCTGGTGGCGTTGATCCGGCGCTGCCACGACCTGCCCGGGAAAATGCTGTTCCAGTACCAGGATGACGACGGGCAGGTGCGGCCCATCGATTCGGGCGACGTCAACCACTACCTGCGGCAGGCCGCAGGCGACGATTTCAGTGCCAAGGATTTCCGCACCTGGGGCGCGACCCTGACCGCGTTGATGGCGCTGGCACGGTTGCCGGTGCCCGATGACGCCAGTCCGGCCCGGTGCCAGTCACTGCAGAACGAGGTCATCGGCGCGGTGGCCGCCATGCTCGGCAACACCCCGGCGGTATGCCGCAGGTCGTACATCGACCCGTGTGTGTTCGACGCCTGGCGCGCCGGACGGCTGCAGCCGCTGGCGGCGCTGCGCGGCATCCGCCAGATGGAGGCGGCGGCGCTGCGGCTGTTGCGTTCCTGCCACCGCTGACCGCACGCCATGGCCGCTGCTGCGGCGCCGTGTACATCGCGTCCACGTTCTTTCACGGTTGACCCGCAGGGGGGCATCCAACAATCCGTGCATCACCCGGCAACCACGAGCAAGGAGTCCGTCATGGCAACCTGCGATGTCTGCGGCAATGCATACCGGAACAGCTTCACGGTCACCCAGGGCGCGGTAACCGGCACCTTCGATTCCTTCGAATGCGCGATCCACGCCATGGCGCCCCGTTGCGGGCACTGCCAGTGCGCGGTCATCGAACACGGCGCTGAGCGCGGCGGCGTGGTGTACTGCTGCGAGCACTGCGCACGCCATGCGCGGGGGTGAGGCGATGACCGGCACGCAGACCCGCGCGGAGGCATGACCGATGGCAACCAGCAGAAAGACGACATCCAGGAAGGCGCCGCCGCGTGCCACCACGCCTGGCGCAACGTCCCGTGGCCAGGCGGCGGGACGGCAGGCGGAACGCACCGCCGAGCGCCAGCGCGACCTGCAGGCGCAGGCCGGCGGGCGCAAGACGAAGAAGCCCGAAGCGAAGCGCGGCGGTGTACAGGCCGGCGCGCGGCGGCAGCCGGCAAAGATGCCGGCGCAGCATCTGGACAAGCCGGGCAACGAACATGAACTGCAGCTGCCACCGCGCTACCAGGCGCCGGACTACCGTGGCAGCGGCAAGCTGCAGGGCATGCGTGCCCTGGTGACCGGCGGCGACTCCGGCATCGGTCGCGCGGTGGCCGTCCTGTTCGCGCGCGAAGGGGCCGACGTGGCGATTCTGTATCTGGACGAGCATGAGGATGCGCAGGTGACCCGGGCGGCGGTGGAGGCGGAGGGCAGACGCTGCCTCGCCATCAGCGGCGACGTACGCGACCCGGTCTTCTGCGACCAAGCGGCACGGCAGGTGCGCGAGGCGCTGGGCGGCATCGACATCTTGGTCAACAACGCCGCCTTCCAGCTGCATTGCCATCGCCTTGAGGACCTGCAGGACGCGCACCTGCAGGAAACCCTGCAGACCAACATCGCCGGTTATGTGCACATGGCGCGGGCGGTGCTGCCGCATCTCGGCCAGGGTGCCAGCATCATCAACACCGGCTCGGAGACGGCGCTGTTCGGCAGCCCGTCGCTGGTCGACTATGCGGCCACCAAGGGCGCGATCCATGCCTTCACCCTGTCCTTGGCGGCGCAGCTGTTGCCCCGCGGCATCCGCGTCAACTGCGTCGCGCCGGGGCCGGTGTGGACGCCGTTGAACCCGGCGGACAAGGCGGCTGCGGACGTGGCCACGTTCGGCAAGGACAGCGACATGGGCCGGCCCGCGCAGCCGGAGGAGCTGTCACCGGCGTATGTGTTCCTGGCATCGCCGGTCACCGCCAGCTACATCAGCGGCGTGATCCTGCCGGTGATGGGCGGCCCCCGGGGTTGAGTCCGGGACCGCGGGCATGGCATCGCGCAAGGCAAACGCGACCGCGTTGATCATCCTGGACATGGTCAACCTGTTCGACTTCGAGGGAGGCGACGCGCTGGGTGCGCGGGCAGTGGCGATCTGCGCCCCCATCGCGCGCCTGCGCCAGCGCTTCGACGCGGCGGCGCAGCCGGTGATCCACGTCAACGACAACTTCGCCCGCTGGCAGGGCCAGTTCAGCGACCTGGTGGACGCCTGCCTCGCGGCCGGCGGCGATGCCGCGGCCACGGTGAGGCGTCTGTCGCCGCGCCGGCATGATTATCACGTGCTCAAGCCGAAGCATTCGGCGTTCCACGCCACGCCACTGGCGATCCTGCTGCACAAGCTGGGCGTGCGGCGGCTGGTGTTGACCGGGGTGGCGGCAGATTCGTGCATCCTGGCGACCGCGCAGGACGCCAAGATGCACGAGTTCGGGCTGTGGGTGCCGGCCGACTGCGTGGCCGCCATCAGTCCGCGGCGCAAACGCGATGCGCTGGCGGTGGTCGCGCAGTCGCTGCTGGTGCCGGTGGTGCGCTCGCGCGACGTGCGCGGTGTGTTCCCGGCGCAGCCGTGAACGCGCCCGGGCGGTTCTTCACGCCTGCTTTAGCCGTGATTGGCGAGCGTTGCCGGCAATCCACCACGGGAGGCACGCCATGGCGCGTCCGATCTGGACGGGAACCCTGTCTTTCGGCCTGCTGAATGTCCCGGTGTCGCTCATGAGCGGCGAACGCCGGGTGGACATCAGCTTCCGCATGCTCGATTCGCGCGACCGCAAGCCGATCCGCTTCGAGCGGGTCAATGCCGAGACCGGCGAGGAAGTGCCGTGGAAGGACATCGTGAAGGCCTTCGAGTACGACAAGGGCAGCTATGTGGTGGTGGACAAGGAGGACATCGCCTCGGCCGCGCCGCAGACCCATGATTCCATCGACGTCGAAGCGTTTGTCGAGCGCGGCGAGATCAGCCTGCGCTTCTACGAGAAACCCTATGTGATCGTGCCCGGGAAAAAGGCGGAGAAGGGCTACGTGCTGCTGCGCGAGACCCTGCGCGACACCGGCCGGGTCGGCATCGCGCGGGTGGTCATCCGCACCCGCGAGTACCTGTGCGCGGTGGTGCCCGAGGGCGATGCGCTGCTGCTGCTGATGCTGCGCTACCCGCAGGAGTTGGTGGACCCGGCCGAGTACCGGCTGCCGGAAGGCAAGCCCGCCGACTACCGCATTTCCAGGCGCGAAGCGGAGATGGCCGCCAGCCTGATCGAGTCGATGTCGGTGGCCTGGCGCGCGGACGATTACCAGGACGAGTTCCGCGGCCGGCTCGAGGCCATCATCCGCAAGCGCCTGAAAGCCAAGGGTGCCACCACCCGGATCGTCGACGAGCATGCCGAGCCGGAGGACGCCGCCACCAACGTGGTCGACTTCATGGCCCTGCTGCAGAAGAGCCTGGACGAGAACAAGCGCACGCCCGCCGGCAAACGTGCGCCGGCCAGGAAGACCGCCGCACGCAAGACGCCGGCGAAGAAGCCCCGCAAGAGCACGCGGCGCACGGGCGCGTCCTGACGATGGCCGGTGGTCGACGCATCGTTCCGCTGGGCAGCATGGGCCGCCGCATGCGGGGCCACACCTGCCTCTACGTGCTGCCCTGCGCCAACGAGGACCACGTGAAGCTGGGCATCGCCGGAGACCCGATGACGCGGATGCAGGCGTTCTCCTCGCGTTACTTCGAGTTCTTCGACCTCGATGCAGGCTGGCTGCTGGAGGCGGGCAGCGAAGCCGAGGCAAGGGGTTGGGAGACCGCGTTGAAGCGGCAGTTGCGCGCCCATGCCGCGCCGCCGCCGCTGCTGGTGCCGGCGCGTGCCGGCGGGCGTACCGAATGGCTGCGTGGAGCGGGCGCGCTGCTCGCCGCCTGGCGCGACGGGCAGGTGGCGCGGGGATTCGTGGCGCACGCTCCACTGCGTGGCTGGGTGCGCCAGCGCCTGATCCAGGCGCATGAGCGGTGGCACCACGACGTGCAGGCGCTGCTCGACCGCTTCGGTCCCGCCGGGGATTGGCCGGCCGCCGACGGCAGCGCGCCGCTAAGGCAGCTGCGCGATGCGATGGATGCACAGGTGCTGCTGGATGCGCGGCCGCCGGACGACGATATTCCCGGCCTGCGCGCATGGCATGCACGCAACCGCCTGGTGGCAGCGCCCGCCTGCCCGGTCCAGGAGCACGCATGAGCCTGCACGAGTACCGCCGCAAACGGCAGTTCGAACGCACCCCGGAGCCATCCGCCAAGGTCCGCCGCGCACCGGCCGCGCAGCCGATCTTCGTGGTGCAGCTGCACCACGCCAGCCACCGCCATTACGATTTCCGCCTGCAGGTGGGCGCTGTGCTGCGCAGCTGGGCGGTGCCCAAGGGACCCAGCCTCGATCCCACGGTGAAACGGCTGGCGGCCGAGGTGGAGGACCACCCGCTTGATTACGCGCGGTTCGAGGGCGACATCCCCGCAGGGCAGTACGGCGCCGGCCATGTCGCCATTTTCGACCACGGCGTGTGGAGCAGCGAGGGTGACCCGGAAGAACAGCTGGCCAAGGGCCACCTGCGTTTCGAACTGTTCGGCGGCAAGCTGAAGGGCAGCTGGCACCTGGTGCGCTCCGGTGGCCGTGGGCGCAAGCCGCAATGGCTGCTGTTCAAGGCGCGCGACCGCTACGCCGCGAAGCAGGAGGCAGACGACCTGCTGGACCAGCCCGCGCCGGCGGCGCAGCACGCCGCGGGCAAGCGGCGGCGGCTGGCCGCGGCGACCGCGCGGATCCGGCGCCTGCTCGACAGCGTCGCGACGCTGCCCGGCGCCCGCCGCACCCGCCGCGCGCCGGCGTTCCATGCGCCGCAGCTGGCCACGCTGGCAACGGCGGTTCCGGCCGGCGAGGGCTGGCTGCACGAGGCGAAATGGGACGGCTACCGGTTGCTCGCCCAGCTCGACGGCGGCAAGGTGTGCCTGTGGTCGCGCAACGCGCTGGAATGGACCGCACGCCTGCCGGCGATCGTGCAGGCGCTGCAGGCACTCGGCGTCGAGGCGGTGCTGGACGGCGAGCTGGTCGCCGGCGCAGGCCGCCAGCAGGATTTCGGCCTGCTGCAGGCCACCTTGTCCGGCGAACGCGCCGCCCCGCTGTCCTACGTGCTGTTCGACATCCTGCAGCTGGGCGACGTCGACCTGTGTGGTTGCCATCAGGAGGCGCGCAAGAGCGTCCTGGCCACGCTCCTGGGGCAGCCGGAGCCGCCGCTGGTGTACAGCTCGCACGTGAGCGGGGACGGCGAGCGCGCCCTGGCCATGGCGGTGGAACGCGGGCTGGAAGGCATCATCTCCAAGCGGGCCGCGGCACCGTACCGTGGCGGCCGGGGCGACGACTGGCGCAAGATCAAGCAGCGCGCTTCGGAGGAGTTCGCGGTAGTGGGTTACACCGCGCCCAAGGGCAGCCGCAGCGGCCTGGGTGCACTGCTGCTGGCGGCACCGCAGGGACGCCACGGCTGGCGTTATGCCGGGCGCGTCGGCAGCGGCTTCGACCAGCACACGCTCGCCGACCTGGTGCGGCGCCTGCGGCCGCTGGCCCGTGACACACCCACGGTGGCGACCGGCGCGGCGGTTACCACCGTGGGCCAGGTGCAGTGGGTGAAGCCGGCCATGGTGGTCGAGGTGTTCCACCACGGCACCGGCAACCAGGGCCTGCTGCGGCAGGCGTCGTTCAAGGCCATTCGTGCCGACAAGACGGTCGCCGACCTGCGCGCGGCCGGGTCGGCCCCGCCACCGGAGGTTCCCGTGCCGCACACGCCCGCCCCATCCGCCCCCCGCGCCAGCGCCGCCGCGGTGGTGCTGAGCAGTCCGACCCGGGTCGTGTACCCGGATGCGGGCATCCGCAAGCAGGACGTATATGCGTATTACGACGCGATGCTGCCGTGGCTGCTGCCGGAGATCGCCGGCCGGCCGTTGTCCGTGGTCCGTTGCCCGCAGGGCATCGCGCGCCCGTGCTTCTTCCAGAAACACCTGCCGGCCGGCATGCAGCATGTCGATGCGGTCGCGATCGAGGAGGAGGACGGCACCCGCGCCGATTACATCGTCGTGCGCGACGGCACCGCGCTGCTGGAACTGGTGCAGTTCAACGCACTCGAGTTCCACCCGTGGGGCGCGCACGCCGAAACCCCGGACAGCGCCGACCGTATCGTGTTCGATCTCGACCCGGGCGCGGGCGTGGCCTGGACACGGGTGGTGGCCGCGGCACGCTGGGTGCGCGACCGCCTGGACGAGCTCGGCCTGGCATCCTTCGTCCGCACCTCCGGCGGCAAGGGATTGCACGTGGTGGTACCGCTGCGACCGGCCTGCCCGTGGCCGCGGGTGAAGGCGTTCGCGCGCGCTTTCGCCGAATCCATGGCCGCGTCCGACCCGCTGGCCTACGTGGCCACGGCCAGCAAGCGCGTGCGCAAGGACCGCATATTCGTCGACTACCTGCGCAACGGCCGTGGCGCCACCAGCATCGCCTCGTTCTCGTTGCGTGCCCGGCCCGGTGCACCGGTGGCGATGCCGCTGCGCTGGGAGGAATTGTCCAGGGTGCGGCGTGGCGACGCCTACGACATCGTGTCGGCGCCACGCCGGATGAAGCGGTTGAAAGGTCACCCGTGGGGCGACATCGAGCGTATCCACCAGGACCTGGGCCAGGTCACCGCACAGCTGGCCGGGCGCAGCCCGCGCGGTCGCAGGCGCTGAGCCGGCGGGCGCCGGGTATCCCGCGCATGCCATGCCGGGCGTCGCCCGTGCGTCGATCCCATGGGCACGCGCGCCGACCGCGCTGGCTGCAGGCGGCCTGCGGCCCGAGCGCGCCCTGCAGCGCGCAAAGGCGGCCGTCTGCCCCGTGGGCCGAGCGGCCGCCCGGGGCGGTTACCTGGCGCCGCGGACCATCAGCCGGTTATCCACGCGGCTCACGCCCTTGATGCCCTTGGCGACGGCCACGGCCTTGTCCGCCTCGGTCTGGCTGTCGACGTCGCCGCTCAACGACACCACGCCGTTGACGGTCTCCACCTTGATCGCCATGCCGGGGATGTCCTTGCTGGCGAGCAGGTCCGCCTTGACCTTGGTGGTGATCCAGGTGTCGCTGCCGGGCTGCGCCGAATCATGCCCCTGGGTGCCGTGCGCCTGTGCGCTGGCAGGGCCGGTGGCGAGGGCACCCGCGCAGGCGGTCGCGACGATGCCCAGGAGCAGGAGATGCTTCATCTTGCTGGTGTCCATGTCGATTCTCCACGCGGAGCGGAAGTGCTCCGGGGGTCATCCTCGCCGGCCGGGAATTAAGAGCGTGCAGCAGGTCGGTGACGGCCACGTACACGGCGATCACCGCGCGCGGTACGTGATGCGGCGCCGCGCCGCACCCGAAGCATGTACGCCGCGGGCGCAGGCACCGGCATCGGCGTGATCCACTTCATAGTTTCACGCCGCGTCCGCATGGTGCAGGCAACGGCTTCACCCCGCGCGCGCTAAAGCAGGCATGCCGGGGCGGGAATAACCATGAGGAAATCTTGCTGTGAAAGGTGTTCAACTCTATCTGGTGGGACCGGGACAAGAGCGTCGCCCGGTCAGGCGCATCGCCACGGAGCTGGCCGACATCAAGACCATGGGCATTCCCATCAGGAGCGCGCCTGCGGCCGCCAACACACTGATCGAGGTCAGCACGCTGGCGGACGACCAGGGCAACCTTGCCCGGCAGGTCGACTGCGAAGGATTCCGCTACAAGTTCACTGGCTCGGAGATTCCCTGGTCCCTGGTGGTCGGCTGATGTGCGCGGCAGGCCTCCCCGCGCGGGAGGCCTGCCGCGCCGGCCACGCGCCGATACGTGCGCTTCACACCCGATCACGCGCTCGTTTCGATTGCCTGCCTATACCGGTGGACCCTCATCCCACCAGGAGCACTGTCCATGACCTCGAAGCCCAACGCCGCGCATGTCCGCGAACTGCTGCTGCAGGCACTGGAAACCGAACGCGGTGGCATCCAGGTGTACGGCGCGGCGATCCGCGCGGCCTGCAACAAGGACCTGAAGCACGAGTGGGAGGGCTACCTCGAGGAGACGCGCAACCACGAGCGGATCCTGACCCGCGTGTTCGAGGCGATGGGCCTGGATACCGAGATGTCCAGCCCTGGCCGTGAGGTGGTGGCCCACCAGGGCGCATCGCTGGTGGCGGCGATCGAGATGGCCATGGCCAACGCCAAGCCGGCCGACGCCGAGCTGGTCGCGGCTGAATGCGTGGTGCTGGCCGAGACCAAGGACCACATGAACTGGGAGTTGATCGGCCAGGTTGCAGAGCAGGGCGGGCCGCACGCCGAGGTGCTGGCGCAGGCGCACGCCGCGGTGGAGACCCAGGAGGACCATCACCTGTACCACACCCGCGGATGGGCGCGGGAGCTGTGGATCCAACGCCTGGGCATGCCCGCGGTGCTGCCGCCGCCGGAAGAGCAGAAGGACGTGCAGACCGCCATCGGCGCGGCGCGTGCGGAAAAGGCCCGGCAGGACTACCTGTAACGATGGAAGCCGGCAACGACGGCGCGGCGGAGGACGCGACCGGCACCGGGGCCGCGTTCTTCTGCCGCCTGTTCGACGCCCGTGGCCAGTCGCAGGTGGTCAGCCGGTGCGCGCTGGGCGCCTGCCAGCCGGCGCGCGACACCCTGGCGTGGGTGGACCTGTGCGACCCGTCCGACGCGGACATCGACGCGGTGTGGGCGGCGTGGCAGTTGCCGCCCGCCGCGCGTCTTTTCCTGGACGGCGGCACCGTGCCGGAGGTCGGGCAGAGCGAGGCATTCTTCTGGGTGCGCGCGGTGGTTGCCGGCGGCGGCGACAAGGACCGGATCAACGGCGTGGTGCTGGTGTGCGTGGCGGGTGCCGACCGGGTGGTCACCTTCCGCCGCGAGCAGGTCGCTTTCCTGCAGGACATGCGCGTGCAGCAGCCCGGCAGGGTCGGCGTGCTGGGCGCGGAGAGCTTCGTGGCCACCGTGCTCGACCGGCTGCTGGGCAGCTACTTCAAGGCCATCGACGAACACGAACTGGCGATCGAGCGGCTCGAGGTCAGCATCCTGGGCAAGGGCGCATGCGATGCGCTCAAGGAACTGCAGCGCCTGCGCCGCTGGGCGTCGCGCCTGCGGCGCATGCTGGCGCCGCACCGGGTCGTGTTCGGTGCCATGTCGCGCCCGGATTTCCGCCCGGACGAAGGGCGCGAGGCGGGCCGCCACTTCACCGCCCTGAACATGCGCTTCGAACGCGCCCTGGACATGGTCGAGAATGCGCGCGACCAGGTACTGGGGAGTTTCGAACTGTTCAGCAACCAGACCGCGTTGCGCACCAACGAGGCGATGCGGGTGCTGACCTTCGTCACCGTGGTGACCGGGTTGATGGCGACCATCGTCGGCGCGCTCGGCATGAACTTCGGCGCAGGCCTGTTCGACAGCGGCGACGCCGGCTTCTATGGGGTGATCGCCGGGCTGCTGGCGATGGCGCTGGGCGCGTTCGCGCTGGGCCGCCGCCAGCACTGGTTCTAGCAGAAGTGACACCGTGGCCACGCGGGGCAGGGCGGCGCAGTAGCGCCGCACCCGCCACGGCGGCGTTCACTCCGGGGTCTTGGCCGGTACGAACGGGGACACCGGATCGCTGGCCGGGAACGTCTCTTCCAGCGCCTCGTCGTGGTTGTCGCTCTCGTGCCGTTTGCGTTCGCGGCGCTCCTGCGGGGTTTCGGTGCAGTCGCGGTCTTCGCCCGGATCGGGCGGGTCCTTCCGGTCTCGGTTCATCGCATGGCCCTCGCTGGGGAGATGTGCTGGAGCGCCGATTGTTGTCGGGGTGGTTTGCTGCCGGCGTGAAGCGGCTGCATGCGTGATGCATGGCGCTGGCCGGATGTTCATCGATGTGAGCCGGCCGGGCGCGTGGCAGGGCGATCGTTGACGTCGACTTTCGCTTGCGCCGACCAACGTGCTGCCCGCACCGGAGGGAGGAACACCCATGACAAGCAAGCAGACATCCTTCATCTACCGCAACCGACTCTCGCTGGTGCTGCTGGCCTTGTTTGCCGTCTCGCTGGCCGGGCAGGTATGGACCGGGTTGCGCGCATTCAATGACGAACGCGCCGACCAGGGCGCAGCCCCGGTGACGCTGGCCCGCTACCTGCACAGCGGCCACTTCCTGTCGGCCACGTTCGAGAACTGGGAAAGCGAGTTCCTGCAGATGGGCATGTATGTGCTGCTGACCGTCGGGCTGCGTCAGCGTGGTTCGGCCGAGTCGCGCCAGCTGGAGCCGGCCGCCGAGGTGCAAGATATCGCGCCCGGCACCCCGCCGTGGCCGGTGCGCAGGGGCGGTGTATGGAAAACCCTGTACGCCAATTCGCTGTCGTCGGCTTACCTGGCGCTGTTCCTGTTGACGTTTGCAGGCCATTCCTACGGAAGCTGGCGGCACGCGAACTGATCGCAGAATGGGCGGATGCGCCGTCCGGCACGCCCGCATCCGGTCGTGCCGGCGGCGTACACGATGCCGGCATGACGCGCCGGATCGATTGGAAAATTCAATGGTGCGCGACGGCGTCGCCCGGCTGATCATCGCCATCCAGACGGTGCAGAATGCATCACCTTCCACCGGATGCTGCCGATATGAACCAGACCGTCAAAGCCTATGGCGCCCACGCCGGCGACCGCCCCCTGGAGCCGCTGGACATCACCCGCCGCGCGCCTGGCGCGCACGACGTGCAGATCGAGATCGCCTATTGCGGCATCTGCCACTCCGACCTGCACCAGGTGCGCGCCGAGTGGCATGGCACCCACTTCCCCTGCGTGCCCGGGCATGAAATCGTCGGCCGCGTCTCGGCGGTCGGCGCCGAGGTGACCGGCTTCGCGCCGGGCGATCTGGTCGGCGTGGGCTGCATCGTCGACAGCTGCCGCCACTGTGACGACTGCGCCGAAGGGCTGGAAAACTACTGCCACGGCATGGTTGGCACCTACAACGGCAAGACCGCCGACGCCCCGGGCTGGACGCTGGGCGGTTACTCGGAGCGCATCGTCGTCCACCAGCGCTACGTGCTGCGCATCCGCCACCCCGAGGCACAGCTGGCCGCGGTGGCGCCGCTGCTGTGCGCCGGCATCACCACCTGGTCGCCGCTGCGCCACTGGCACGCCGGCCCCGGGCGCAAGGTCGGCGTGGTCGGCATCGGCGGCTTGGGCCACATGGGCATCAAGCTGGCCCACGCGCTGGGCGCGCGGGTGGTCGCCTTTACCACGTCCGAATCCAAGCGCGAGGCGGCGCTGGCGCTGGGCGCCGACGAAGTAGTGGTCTCGCGCGACCGCGCGGCAATGGCGGCCCATGCCGGCAGCTTCGACCTGATCGTCAACACCGTGGCCGCACCGCACGACCTCGACGCCTTCCTGGCGCTGCTGCGTCGCGACGGCGCCATGGTGCTGGTCGGTGCGCCGGCCACGCCGCACCCGTCGCCGAACGTGTTCAACCTGATCACCCAGCGCCGCACCCTGGCCGGCTCGATGATCGGCGGCATTCCCGAGACCCAGGAAATGCTCGATTTCTGCGCCGAGCACGGCATCGTCGCCGACATCGAGCTGATCGCCGCCGGGCAGATCAACGACGCCTACGAGCGCATGCTGGCTGGCGACGTGAAGTACCGTTTCGTCATCGACAACGCCACCTTGGCCGACTGAAGCCGGGGGAACCCGGGGGGCCGGGGCGCAGCGCGCCGGCACCCCGGGCGGGCGTTGCACGCCCTGCGCCTCAACGGGTGTGCTTGCCGGGCGGAATGGTCAGCAGGATCGAGGCGATGGCGCCGACCACCATCAACCGGTTGAACCCCGGCGCCACGAGTGCTGCCTCGCGCATGGCCAGCTCGTCCTTGACGCGCGGGGCGGTGTCGAGCGTGGTCTGCGCGAACAACCAGAACGTGACCACGCCCAGGATCATGCCGTACAGCAGGCGGTCGATGCCGTGGAATGCGGTACCCGCGGTATCCGCGGTGCGCGTGGTGGCGTTCATGCGTTCCCGTCCCGGGGGCCTTCGGGCGGCGCGCACAACCAGGCCGCGGCCGCGCTGAGCATCGCCTGCAGCCCGGTTTTCAGCGTCGGCTCGAGCACCGGTGCGAAACGCGGCGAGTGGTTGCTCGGCAGCGTATTGAGGGTGCCTTCGGCCCGGGCCTTGGCGTACGCCCGCGGATCGGTGCCGCCGACGAACCAGAACACGTAGGGCACGCCCCAGGTGCGGCCGAACACGCTGAAGTCCTCGCTGGCGGACATCGGCTTGCTCTGCAGCGCGTTGTCGCCGAACTGGGCATGGAACGCCGCCGCCACGCGTGCGGTGGCGTCGTGGTCGTTGTCGGTCATCGGGTAGCTGCTGAGCGTGGTGAACTCCGGCGGCCGCGGCGCGCCCGAGGCGTCGCACTCGGCGCAGCAGATGCGCCTGACCGCCTGCAGCATGTGCGTGCGCACCGCCTCGTCATAGGTGCGCATGTTGAGCTTCAGGGTGGCATCGTCGGGAATGATGTTCTCCTTGGTGCCGGCCTGCAGCGCGCCGATGGTGAGCACCGCGCTGTCCAGCGGTGCCACTTCGCGCGAAACGATGGTCTGCAGGCGCATGACGGTGGCCGCGGCCATCACCACCGGATCCACCGCGGTCTGCGGTTGCGAGCCATGCGACCCGCGCCCGAACAGCGTGACCTTGAGGCTGTCGGCTGCCGACAGGATCACCCCGGGCCGATAGCTCACCGTGCCGGCCGCGCCGACCATCACATGCTGGCCCAGCACCACCTCGGCACGCGGCAGGCCCAGACGCTCCCAGTCGGCGATCATCGCGTTGGCCCCCTGGGCGGTTTCCTCGCCGGGCTGGAACACCACCATCAGCGTGCCACGCCATGCGCCAAGCGCCGCGGCGAGCACCTGGGCGGCCCCCATCAACCAGGTCACGTGCAGGTCGTGGCCGCAGGAATGGGCTACGCCCACCGTGCGCCCGTCGTCGTCGGTGGCTGTGGCGGTGCTGGCGTAGGGCAGGCCGGTCTGCTCGGCCATGGGCAGTGCATCCATATCCGCGCGCAGCATGACCGTGGGCCCGTCGCCGTTGCGCAGCAGCCCGACCACGCCGGTGCCCCCGACGCCGCGGGTCACGACATAGCCGAGCCGTTGCAGGTGGTCGGCGGCGATGCCGGCGGTGCGCTGTTCCTGCATCGACAGTTCCGGGTGCTGGTGCAGGTCCTGGTAGATCTCCACGAGGCGTGGCTGCAGTTGCGCGAAGAGCGGTTCCAGTGCGGCGGTCAGCGGGTTCATGGTCGATCCTCCGGAAAGCTTGCATCACGCTGCGCCTGCGACTGTTACCGGTGCGAAAAGAACCGGGCTTCCACCGCGTCCGGCGGAAACCGGGGCAGGGTCGGCTTCCGCCCCCGGGCGCGGGGCGGCATGCGCCTCCCGCCGCACCCCGCGGGCGAAGGTGGTACGTTCGGCTGCAGCAGCAGGCATCGGCTGGTGGCGGTGCCGGGCAGGCCCGGGCTCGCGCCGGCGCCCCATGACGGATGACGCGCCGGGTGCCGGATCGCGGGCGACCGCGGCGCGGGGGCAAGGGCGCGCGGGATCGGCACCATGGCGGTGCCGGGGACGCCCGCCGCGCAGCACCGATGACCAGCGTCCAACAATCATGGCGCTGGCTGTAACCGGAATGCCCCGCGCAGCGAAACCCTTTGGATGACCGACTTTTCGCCAAACACGCCCGTGTCCCTCCCGCCAGCCCCGTGCGCACTGCGCTGGCGCTGCGTCGCGGGAATGGGTGGGTGGCGCGCCTGTCCGGGCCCCGGGGCATGGAAGGGTGGCCGGTGAGCAGCCCCGTGTCCACGCCGGCGTCCGCGGCGCCGCCACCCGCCGACCCGATCGAGACCGTGCTGCGTGCGCAATTCGAGGCCGGGCTGGGCGGCGACACGGCGGCGCACCGGCGCTTCCTGGACGCGTTGAGCGCACGCCTGCGTGCGTTCCTGCGTCGGCGGCTGGGTGCGGCGCCGGATGACGTCGAGGACATCCTGCAGGAGACCCTGCTGGCCATCCACAACAGCCGCCACACCTACCGCAGCGGCGAACCCCTGACCGCGTGGGTCTATGCCATCGCCCGCTACAAACTGATGGACTTCCATCGCAGCCACCACCGGCGCGAGGCGCTGAACCTGCCGCTGGAGGCAGCGCAGGACGTGTTCGCCGCCACCGACACCGAATCGGCCCAGGCCCGGCATGACCTCGGACAACTGCTGCAGGCGCTGCCCGACCGCCATCGCCTGCCGATCCTGCACGTCAAGCTTGGCGGCCTGTCCGTCAGCGAAACCGCGCGGCTCACCGGCATGTCCGAATCGGCGGTGAAAGTGGGCATCCACCGCGGCCTGAAGGCACTGGCATTGAAAATACGGAGTGCGGCATGAAAACCCATGATCTGATCGACCTGCTGGCCAGCGACCCGGTGCCGGTGCAGCGGCACGCGGCCGCGCGCCGCTTCGGCCTGGCGCTGCCGGCGGGAGCGCTGCTGTCGCTGGGCCTGATGCTGGCCGGCTATGGGCTGCGGCCCGACCTGGCCGAGGTCTCGGTCCAGCCGCTGTTCTGGGCCAAGGCCGGGTTCGCGCTGGCGATGTTGTGCGGGGCACTGTGGGTGACCGCGCGATTGTCGCGCCCGGGCCGGACGGTGGCGGCGGCCTGGTCGGGACCGGGCATTCCGCTGCTGCTGCTGTGGGGCGCCGCCGCGGCCGCGCTGTGGTTGGCACCGGGCGACGAGCGCGTGGCGATGCTGCTGGGGCGCAGCTGGCGCAGCTGTGCCTTCAGCATCGCCGGCCTTTCGCTGCCCTTGATGGCAACGACCTTCTGGGCGCTGCGTGGACTGGCGCCGACGCGCCTGCGGCTGGCCGGTGCCGCAGCCGGGCTGCTGTCGGCCGCCGTCGCCGCCGTGGTCTACAGCCTGCATTGCCCGGAGATGGACGTGCCGTTCTGGGCGGTGTGGTACGTGCTGGGACTGTCGCTGCCCACCGCCGCCGGCGCACTGCTGGGGCCGCGCCTGCTGCGCTGGTGAGCCGCGCCCGGGGCGGCGCCGGACCCACCTCGATGGCGGCAGCGCATTGGCCCGGCGGATGCCGCGGC
Source organism: Stenotrophomonas sp. Steno-Z10-HUANG (assembly GCF_056393075.1). Taxonomy (NCBI): domain Bacteria; kingdom Pseudomonadati; phylum Pseudomonadota; class Gammaproteobacteria; order Lysobacterales; family Lysobacteraceae; genus Stenotrophomonas; species Stenotrophomonas sp. Steno-Z10-HUANG. The sequence continues at coordinate 103,478 of NZ_JBWJPA010000002.1, read as the reverse complement.
GCGCGCCGGTTCCGCCCGTCGCCAGGCCGCAACGGCCGGATGCTGGAGCGGCGCCGGCCGCCGGCGCACTGCGCATGAATGCAGCAGCACGCGGTTGCGGTGGCGTGTAACCGCCGGCCCGCATCGCGCGAATGGATATCCACCCACCCACTGGAGATTCCCATGCATTGCTTCCGTTCCCTGCTTGCCGTTGCCGTCCTCGCCGCTGCCGGCGTGCCCGCCACCAGCGCGCTGGCCGCCGACCCGCCGGCCGCCGCGCCGGCCATGGCCATGGCGATGACGCCCAGCGTGGCGGTACGCGCCTATGACCAGATGGCATTCGACCAGGCGCAGGCGGCCAACAAGCCGATCCTGGTGTGGGTGCACGCGCCGTGGTGCCCGGTGTGCCGCGAACAGGAAAAGGCGATCAAGCAGATCACCGCCGATCCCGCCTACCGCGACCTGCTGGTGCTGCGCATCGATTTCGATACCCAGAAGCCGCTGTGGCAGAAGTTCGGCGCGACCATGCAATCGACCCTGATCGGGTTCCATGGCAAGCGTGAAACCGGCCGGGTGGCGCACGAGAGCGATGTGGCGCGGGTCGCGCCCGTGCTGCGCTCGACCCTGTCCGGCAGCTGAGGCCGGCGCTGCATGAGCCTGGGTTTGAATCCGGCACTGGCCTACGTGGCCGGTGCCCTGACCATCCTGTCACCGTGCGTGCTGCCACTGGTGCCGATCGTGCTGTCGTCGGCGGCGCAGCGCCACCGCCTGGCGCCGCTGGCGCTGTCGGCGGGCCTGGTGCTGGCGTTCACCGCCACCGGTTTCGTGGTGGCGGCGTTCGGCCAGTCACTGGGCATCGACACCCTGGCGGTACGCGCCGCGGGCGCGGTGATCCTGTGCCTGGCCGGGCTGGTACTGCTGTTGCCGCCGCTGCAGCGCCTGCTGACCCGCGTGGCCACGCCGCTGGCCAGCTGGGCGGGCCGCACCCAGCTCGCCGTCGACGCGCGGGGAGGGCTGTGGGGCCAGGCCCTGGTCGGGATGCTGTTGGGCGTGGTGTGGGCCCCCTGCGTCGGGCCGACGCTGGGGGCCGCCATCGCGCTGGCGGCGGCAGGCCAGAGCCTGGGCGCCGCCCTGCTGGTGATGGCGGCGTTCGGCCTGGGCATCGCCAGCGTGCTGCTGGTCATCGCCTTCGCCGCACGCGGTGCCCTGGACCGCTGGCGTGGCCGGCTGATGGGCGCCGGCAGCCGCGGCAAGCAACTGCTGGGCGTCCTGCTGCTGCTCGTCGGCGGGCTGATCCTCAGCGGTGCGGACCGCCGGATCGAAGCCTTCGCGCTGGACCACCTGCCGGACTGGATGACACGCCTGTCCACCGCGTTCTGAGGACGGGCTGCGCGCTGTGCCCGGGATGCGGCCCGCATGGCCGCATCCCGGTTGCGCACCGTGCCGCTGCGGTCACGGCGGAGGGGCCATGCCCTGCAGGGAGGCCGTGGCACGACAGGGCATGCGGGCCATCGCGGAGGTCGGGCTCAGGCCGTTCCGCCTGCCGGGCGCGTCGCTTCAAAGGTGACGACCTGGTCGCCCTTCCGGGGGCGGCGACCGCGCTGGTAATTGCCTGAAACGACCACGTCCGTGAAACCGGCCGCGTACAAGGCCAGAGCGAACTCCTCGACTCCCCACCAGCGCAGCTTGAACAGGTCGAGCTCGGTCGCTGCCAGGTTGCCGTTCCGCCAGTGCTCATAGCGCAGGTGGGACAGGGTCGTCTGCGCGATGTAGTCGGTCTCGACCCGATGATCCGTCAGCGTCAACAGTTCACCTTCCCCGGTGGTCCAGCTGCGCAATGTGCCGGACGGGCCCAGGAAGCCGTCGATCGCGTCGAGGTCGAGGACCAGCTTGCCACCCGGCAGCAGATGCTGATGGAACCGCCTGAGCACGGCGCAGGCCGCCGCGGCATCCGTGATCAGCTGCAGGGAGCCGGCCGGGATGATGATCGCGGCGAACTTCCTGTCATAGGCGAAGTCCTCGAAACCGCGGCGCGTCAGGTTCGCGGGTACGCCATGCGTCCGGCATGCCGCGCGACAGTAGCCCAGCATTTCCTCGGAGGTGTCGAACCCTTCGACCGCGAATCCAGCCTTGAGCAGCGGTACCAGAACCCGCCCGTTGCCAACCGCAGGTTCCAGAACCGGGCCTGCGCACCCGCCAAGCAACTGCTGGTAGTACTCCACATCACCGAACGACCGGCCGACCGGCTTGTCCAGGTTGTAGACCCATGACGCGAGCCTTCCGTAACGATTTTCCATGCCACTCCCGTGCAGCCGCGCTGCGCTCCCGTTCGCATCTGGCCGCGCAGCATACCGTCGGGCAAGCGCGATTGCGCCCCTGCCGCGTCTGCGGGGCCACCGGCGCGGACCGGATTGAAACGGCAGGCAGGCGACAGGTGTGTCGAGATATGAAGGGGCCGCGTGCGCGTCCGGTGGTATGTGCTGGCTGTCTGATGCGGTGGCCGGCGTGGCGGACTCCGGCGTCCATGGCATGGGGCGGGGCGGTCTCACGCCCTGGTGCCTCCGCAGCGCAGCCATCCGCTGCGAACAGGTCCGCGATCGCAAGCAGCGATGGAGTGGAAGACGATCGGCCGCGCCGGCCGCCCCGTTGCCAGGCGCCAGCACTACGCCATGGCATCGTTCAGGGCGGATCATTCGACCGCCGTGCCGGCCTGCGGGTGCGGCCCCCAGCCGATGTCGAGCAGGGTGGGCGAGCCCGTCATGGGCGCAGGGGCGGGCAGGTTGATGGCACCGGACTTCTCACCCAGTATTGGGCAAGACGAGAAACGGATTGAAAGCGCATGGCAGGTACGGCAAGGCATCTTTCGACCCATCGCATCGGCGTGGCGGCCGCTCTCCTTCTCATCGCCTCGAACGCCGCTGCCACGTTGCCTGCCGAAGGGGCATTCGACGAATGGCTGGCGGCGTTCAACAGCGGCGACCGGGCCACGCTCCGCGAGTTCAATGAACGTCGCTTCGCCGACCCGGATCACAACCTCGACCATCTCCTCGATAGCCGCGAAGAGACCGGCGGGCTGGACGTGATCAGGATCGAGCGCAACGAGCCGACGGTCTTCGTGGCAATGGCGCAGGAGCGCAGCTTTCCGGCTTACCGGCGGATCACGGTCACCTTCGGCAAGGCCGGGGACGCGTTGCTGAAGGAAGTCAGGCAGGACCCGCAGCCGCTGCCGCAGGACAGGGCGCTGGAAGCACTGGATGCCTTCGCGGAACGTCTTGCGGACACCGACCGCTTCTCCGGCGTGCTGGTTGTCGAACAGAACGGAAGGCGGCTGTACGGCAGGGCATTCGGGCTGGCCGATCGCGAGAACAACGTGCCGGTCCAGCTCGACACCCCGTTCCTGTTCGCCTCCCAGGGCAAGATGTTCACGGCCGTCGCAGTACTGCAGTTGATCCATGCGGGCAAGATCAACTTCGATGATCCTGTCGGAACGTATTTGACCGACTACCCGAACAGGGAGATGGCGAAAGTCACCGTGCGGCAGTTGCTTTCACATCAGGGCGGAACCGGCGATATCGGCGTGTTGCAGCCGGAAGAGGCGGGCAATCGGGCCTGGGTCCGCACAATCGACGATCTCATGACGCTCAACGGCGATCGTGGCCCCTCTTTTCCCCCGGGATCGGCATTCGACTATTCGAACTACGGTTCCGTGCTGCTCGGTGCACTGGTGGAAAAGGTCAGCGGCCAGAGCTATTACGCTTACCTCGCCGAGCATGTCTTTGGTGCCGCCGGCATGACTGCGACTGGCTTCCCGGACATTGCGCACCTGTCCGGTGTCGCCAACGGCTACACCCGGGGCGCCGATGGAAAGCTGGTCTCCAGCGCCAGTCTGCTGCCATGGAGGGGGACGCCTGCGGGTGGCGGGATTTCCACCGCCAACGACCAGGTACGCTTCGTGGATGCCCTCAAGAGTGGCAGGCTGATCCCGCCGTCCCTGTTGAACCAGGCCATCAAGCAGCAGACTGCATGGTATGGCTATGGCTTCGTTTCATCCGGGCCCGAGGAGTTTCCTCACTGGGGCCATGGTGGCGGAGCGGCCGGCAACAGCACGGCTTTGTCGGTCTATCCTTCCAACGACATGACCATGGTGTGCCTGAGCAACCGCGATCCTCCCGCTTGCGACCGACTCCTTACCCATCTGCATTGGCATTTGTCTCCGCCACCAACAACGCCAGAACAGCTGCGCTGACTGGCGTACGGGAGACGGTGGAAGCCCTGTGTCGCTGCGCCGGCCAGCGATGCGTGGGGACGCGTACTTCGGGGGGCTGTCGCACTTCATCCAGATCGCGAAGCTGACGGTGACTCGAACGCTACGTCTGGGCGCGTGCAGCCGTAACTCCCGACCCGGAGCTGGCAGTAAAAGAGGAGGGGGCTTGCACTTCGCGAAGCCAGTAGGCCTCAACTGCATCACGCATTAATGCCCATTTACGGAGTCCAAGCCACACCATGAAAGCAAAGAACATCGGCATCTTCCTGGCCGTGTTGTGGTCGATCCTGCCGGCGGTGGCCTGGGCCGCCAGGCCGCAGACGTCCGCGGATATCGCGGAGCTCAGCCGATGGCTGGCGCAGCGCCAGCGGGACAGCGGCGTGGTGGGTGTGTCGGCCGCGTTGGTCGTGGATGGAAAGATCGTGTGGAAACAGGGCTTCGGCTATGCGGACAAGAACGCCGGCATTGCCATGACCCCGGGCACCCAGGTCGGCATCGGCTCGGTGACCAAGACCTTCACCGCGTTGGAGGCCATGCAGCTGCAGGAGCAGGGCGTGGTCGATATCGACCAGCCGTTGTCCCGCTACCTGAGTGAGAGATCGGCGGGCCCGTTTAGATGTGTAGTTACGCCATAAGAAGTACAGATTTAGATGGCGCAAAAGTACAGATCTAGTTGTCCCGTCAGGGGAACAGGGCTGCGGCCACGCCCAGCACGATCAGGAGTGGTCCTGCATTTCGCATAATGTATATTATGTAAAATTCAGAGCAGCGATACAGGTCAGCCCGCATGCTCACACCTGCTGGTCCAATGCCCGCCGCAATGCACTCACCTGTTCCGCATCGGATTGTATCCAGTCGCTTTCTAGGCCGGTCAGCGCCGGGTTGTGGTGGCGCATGGTCGAGCGGCGTAGCGCCTTCGCCGAGGCATGGAGTTCGTTGCAGCCGCTGTGTCCGGCGATCGTCGCGATGTTCTGCGCATCCAGGCCGGCGCCGGCCATCAGCCCGATGCGTCCACCAGCGTGGGTGACCAGTTGCCGCAGCACCTGGCGGCCGGCCATGGCGCTGGCGGCGCCGCCGGAGCTGAGGACGCGCTGGCAGCCCAGGCCGATGATCGTTTCCAGGGCCGCCGGCAGATCACGGGCGGCGTCGAAGGCACGATGGAACGTGGTGCCCAGCGGTCCTGCCGCCGCGACCAGTTCCCGGCAAAGCGCGACGTCGACATCGCCGTCAACGGTGAGCGCGCCGATCACCACGCCATCGCAGCCCAGCTGCCGGCAGCTTTCGATGTCGCGCAGCATGATCTCGGCTTCCTGGGTGTCGTAATGGAAATCGCCCGGTCGCGGCCGGATCAGGACGAACAGCGGAATCCGCAGGCGGTCGCGGGCCACGGCGACACTGCCGCGCGACGGCGTGGTACCGCCCTGGGCCAGGTTGTCGAACAGTTCGATGCGGTCGGCGCCGCCGGCCTGCGCGGCCAGCGCCGAGGCGACCGAGTTGCTGGCGATCTCCAGCAGGCGGCGCCCGCTCATGTCTGCTCGCTGGTGTAGACCGAACGGGAATCCAGCAGCGTGTCCTGCCTGCGCGCATCGCAGACCGCGTACACGAAGCCGCGATGCAGGGCGTAGGCGCCGACGTCGCCGTTCCTGCCAATGGCAAGAAAGCACACCTGCAGGGTACGGCTGGCTTCGGGGCGCTTGTGCACTACCCGCTCGATGGCTTCGCGGCAGGCGTCGGCCGGCGAGCGTCCCTGGCGCATCAGTTCCACTACCAGGAAGGAGGCCGCGTTGCGGATCATTTCCTCGCCCATGCCCGACGCCGTGGCCGCGCCGACGTCGTTGTCGACGTACAGCCCGGCACCGATGACCGGGCTGTCACCCACGCGGCCGTGCATCTTGAAGGCCATGCCACTGGTGGTGCAGGCACCGGCCATGTGGCCGTTGCCATCGATGGCGAGGATGCCGAGGGTGTCGTGGTTGTCCTTGTCGCCCGGGCGCCCGCGACGCTCGGCGTTGATCTGCGGCGCGTAGTGTTCGGTCTTCAGCCATTCGCGCCAGGCGTGTTCGGCTTGCGGGGTGAGCAGCCTGCGCCGCTCGAAGCCCTGCTGCACGGCGAACTGCTGCGCGCCCTCGCCCACCAGCATCACGTGCGGGGTCTGTTCCATCACCCGGCGCGCGACCGATACCGGGTGCAGGATGTCGCTCAGCGCCGCGACCGATCCGCAACGGCCATCGCCGGCCATGATGCTGGCATCCAGCGTCAGCACGCCATCGCGGTCCGGGTTGCCGCAGCGGCCCACGGTGGGGTTGCACAGGTCGCTTTCGGCCCAGCGGGCGCCCGCCTCCACCGCATCCAGCGCGCTGCCGCCGGCCGCCAGCATCTTCCACGCGGCCTGGTTGGCGCCGACGCCGAAGTCCCAGGTGGAGACCACGCGCGCGCCATTGGCGGCCGTGGGCGATGCCAGCATGCGTGGCGCGGCGCCGGCGGTGGCCAACAGCAGCGAGGTCTGCAGGAACTGCCTGCGGTTGCTCATAACGTCTCTCCCGTGGGAATGCGGCCGCGGCCGCTGGTGTCCGCATGCCAGGCCAGCGCGCCGAGCACGCCGAGTTCGCCGTCGTCGATGCGCCACACCGGCACCCGCTGCAGCGTGGACGACAATGCGCCCTTGGCCAGGAAGCGCTGCTGGAACCCGCCTTCGTGCAGCCACGGGGCGAGATGCCCGGTGATGCCGCCGGTGAGGTAGACCGAGCGGGCGCCGAAGGTGAGCGCGAGGTCGCCGGTGACGCTGCCCAGCCACGCGCAGAACGCGCGGATGCTGGCCAGTGCGAGCGGGTCATCGGCGGAACGCGCCGCCTGCACCAGCTCGGCCGGCGTCTGCCAGCGCGGTGCCACGCCTTCGCGCTCGCAAAGGCAGGCGTGAAGCGTCATCAGCCCGGGGCCGGACAGGATGCGCTCGCAGTCCACATGCCCATGGCGCTGCAGCAGCATGCGCAGCACGTCCAGCTCCAGCGCGTTGCCGGCGCTCAGCGCGGCGTGCCCGCCTTCGCTGGCCAGTACCGGCGGCTGGCTGTTCTCAAGGCGCAGCGCCACACCCAGCCCGGTGCCGGGGCCAAGCACCAGGGCCGGGCTACCGTGGTCATGGGCGGGGTCGCCGGACAACGGGTGCAGCGCATCGCGCGCGACGTGGGGGATGGCCTGGGCCACCGCCACGAAGTCGTTGATCAGCTCCAGTTCGCCCAGCCCCGACTCACGGCGGGTGGCGGCCAGCGAAACCGGCCACGCCAGGTTGGTGTTGAGCAGGCGGTCGCCCTCCAGCAGCCCGGCGATGGCCACCACCACGCGGCCAACCGGCGGCAGCGCAGGATCGGCGCGCAGGCCGCTGGCGTAATCCTGCAGGATCGCCGCCAGGCTTGGATGTTCGGCACAGGCGTAGCGGCGGAAACCGTTGATGCGGATCGGCTCGCCTGGTCGCAGGGTGGCCCAGCCCAGCCGGGCGTAGGTTCCGCCGACGTCGGCACCGATGATGGTCGTTGCCGGTACCGGCTCGCTCACTCTACCCTGCTCTACCGGCATGTCGTCTTTCGATCGCTACAGATGGAAAGCGGATCATGCGTTGGAAAGCCGGTTCACGCCAAGGGGCGCAACAGTCGCCAGGTGGCCCAGCCCAACGCGGTCATCGACAGCGAGCCGGCCAGGTGCAGGCCCATGGTCGCCAGCGCCCAGCCCAGTTGCTGGCGCAGGAACAACTGCACCACCTCGGCGGAGAAGGTGGAGAACGTGGTCAGACCGCCGAGCAGGCCGGTCACCACGAACAGGCGCCACTGCGGCGCGATGTCCGGGCGTACCGCGAACCATGCCAGCGCCAGGCCGATGGCGTAGCCGCCGAGCAGATTGGCGGCCAGCGTGCCCAGCGGAACGGTGGAATGGAGCGGATTGAGCCATACGCTTAGGCCGAACCGCAGCCATGCCCCGATGGCCGCTCCGACGCCTATCGCCACAAAGGAAAGCCACATCGGCTGATGTCTCCTGTTGCTGTCATGGAATGCCGCGCAAGGTTGCCGGGCGCGGCACGGGGCGCCGCTCAGTCCTTTGTCGAGTCGCCGCCCCTGGCCTGTTCGCGTGCCGCGCGGAGCCGGTCGAGCTTTTCCTTGAGCTTGATTTCCAGCCCGCGCTCGACCGGCCGGTAATACACGCGCTCGCCCATCTCGTCGGGGAACGCGGTCTGGTCCAGGGCGATGCCGCCGGCGACGTCATGGTCGTACTGGTAGCCCTTGCCGTAGCCGAGGGTCTTCATCAGCCGCGTCGGCGCGTTGCGCAGGTGCAGCGGTACCGGCAGCGACCCCAGTTCGCCGACGTCGGCGCGGGCGGCGTTCAGCGCCGCATAGGCGGCGTTGGACTTGGCGGTACTGGCCAGATAGACCACCAGGTTGGACAGGGCGATATCGCCCTCCGGCGCGCCGATGCGGTCGTAGGCGTTCCAGACGTTGATCGCCATTTCCAGGGCGCGCGGGTCGGCCAGCCCGATGTCCTCCACCGCCATGATGGTCAAGCGCCGCAGCAGGTAGGACGGGTCGCAGCCACCATCGAGCATGCGCGCCAGCCAGTAGATCGCGCCGTCCGGGTTGGAGCTGCGCACCGACTTGTGCAGCGCCGAGATCTGGTCATAGAACTGCTCGCCGCCCTTGTCGAAGCGGCGGGTGCGGTCGGCCAGCACCTGCAGCAGGGTTTCGGGGGTGATCCGCCCGCCCTCGCCCGCCGCCAGCTCGGCGGCGATTTCCAGCAGGGTCAGCGCACGCCGCACGTCGCCATCGGCGGCGCGGGCGATCTCCAGCAGCGATTCGCGGGAGACCTGGATGACCTCGCCGCCGAGTCCACGCTCGCCATCGTCCAGGGCGCGCTGCAGCGCTTCGGCCACATCCTCGGGCGACACCGCCTCGAGCACGTGCACCCTGCAGCGCGAGAGCAGCGCGGAGTTGAGCTCGAACGATGGGTTCTCGGTGGTGGCGCCAACGAAAATGATGGTGCCGCGCTCGATGTGCGGCAGGAAGGCATCCTGCTGCGACTTGTTGAAGCGGTGCACCTCATCGACGAACAGCACCGTGCGCCGGCCTTCGGCAAACCGCTGCGCGGCCTCGGCCAGCACCTGGCGCACGTCGGGCAGGCCCGACAGGACCGCCGAGATCGCGCGGAACTCGGCATCGGCATAGCGTGCCAGCAGCAGCGCCAAGGTGGTCTTGCCGCACCCCGGCGGCCCCCACAGCACCATGGAGTGCACCCGGCCGGACTCGATGGCCCGGCGCAGCGCGGTATTGGGCGCCAGCAGGCGCTTCTGCCCGACCATTTCGTCGAGCGTGCGCGGGCGCATGCGTTCGGCGAGCGGGCGCATGCCCTCTCGATCCGCGCTCAACAGGTCGGCAGGAGGGTCGGAGAACGTGTTTCTGGATCTGGCCACGCCGGCATTCTAGCGTGGCCGCAGGTGACGGCGACCGTCATTGCGCCGCTCGCTATCGGGGCTGGCTGCGGCGCTCAACGCTCGCCGATGACGTCCACGTTGCTGGCCGGGGTGAAGCGGAAGGTGCCGGCGGCGAAGCCCGGGTTCTTCTTCCAGCCGCTGAAGTCGATCACCGTGCGCTGGCCGACCGCATCGACCACTTCCATGCGGCTCAGTCCGCCTTGGCCGAAGCCGAGTGCGGCGTACTGGAAGCTGGCATCGGTTTCGCGCTTGGGGCTCAGCGACAGCCACTGCAGACCATCGCGCGGAGCCGCCTCTTCGCTGACGTCGTACTGGCGTTCCAGCTGCGCCGGGTTGATCAGCGCGGTCAACGGGCTGTTCTGCTCCTCCTCGCCCTGGCTGCGCACGGTGGCCTGCTCCAGGTCGGGTTCGTAGACCCACACCTTGCTGCCGTCGGCGACGATCAGCTGCGGATGCGGGCGGGTGTATTCCCAGCGGAACAGGCGCGGCGCGGACAGCGCGACGCGGCCGCTGGACGACTCCTTGAGCTTGCCGCGGGCGTCGAACACCTGCTGGCTGAACTGCCCGTCCAGGCCGCGCAGGCCGTTGGTGAAGGACTTCAGGTCGTCGCGCGCGCCGGCATGGGCGTCGGCGGCGAGACCGGCCGCGGCCAGGGCGACGGCAATCAACGTGGGACGCAGGAAGACGTTCATGGCGGTAGTCATCGATGGACGGGGGAATGGGCAGAGTCTGCCCGGCATAAACTGAATGGGCGGCAATCGCGATCGAATGCCGCCGCGGCACTCACTTGGGCGGCGGCGGTGCCAGCACGCTGCGGTCGCCGTTGTGCTCCGGCGCGCTGACCACGCCGGCCGCTTCCATCGCTTCGATCAGGCGCGCGGCGCGGTTGTAGCCGATCTTCAGCCGCCGCTGCACGCCGGAGATCGAGGCGCGCCGGGTCTCGGTGACGATGCGCAGCGCCTCGTCGTACAGCGGATCGGATTCGTCGCCACCGCCGCTGGATTCGGGCAGGCCGGTGGCGCCGACCACCACCCCGTCGCCCATGGTCTGGACCTCGTCCAGCACGCCCTCGATGTAGTCGGCCGGGCCGCTGGCCTTGAGGTGCTCGACCACCCGGTGCACTTCCTCGTCGGAGACGAACGCGCCGTGCACGCGGTCCGGCATCGCCGTGCCCGGCGGCAGGTACAGCATGTCGCCGTTGCCCAGCAGCGCTTCGGCGCCGGACTGGTCGAGGATGGTGCGCGAGTCGATCTTGGAGCTGACCTGGAACGCGATGCGGGTCGGGATGTTGGCCTTGATCAGGCCGGTGATCACGTCCACCGACGGACGCTGGGTGGCCAGGATCAGGTGGATGCCGGCGGCGCGCGCCTTCTGCGCCAGGCGCGCGATCAGTTCCTCGACCTTCTTGCCGACGATCATCATCATGTCGGCGAATTCGTCGATGAAGATGACGATGAACGGCAGCGGCTCCAGCGGGCGCGGCGCCTCGCCCATTTCCGGGTTGGGCTTGAACAGCGGGTCCATCAGCGGCTGGCCGGCGTCGATGGCGTCCTTGATCTTCTTGTTGAAGCCGGCCAGGTTACGCACGCCCACCGCGCTCATCAGCTTGTAGCGGCGCTCCATTTCGGCCACGCACCAGCGCAGGCCGTTGGCGGCCTCCTTCATGTCGGTGACCACCGGCGCCAGCAGGTGCGGGATGCCTTGGTAGACGCTGAGCTCCAGCATCTTCGGGTCGATCATGAGCATGCGCAGGTCTTTCGGGCTGGCCTTGTACAGCAGGCTCAGGACCATGGCATTGACCGCCACCGACTTGCCCGAGCCGGTGGTGCCGGCCACCAGCAGGTGCGGCATGCGCGCCAGGTCGGCCACGGTCGGGCGGCCGGCGATGTCCTTGCCCAGCGCCAGGGTCAGCACGCTGGCCGACTTGTCGTATTCCTTCGAGCGCAGCAGCTCGGACAGGAAGATCATCTCGCGGGTGACGTTGGGGATTTCCAGGCCGATCACCGACTTGCCCGGGATCACGTCGACCACGCGCACCGATTTCACCGACAGCCCTCGGGCGATGTCCTTGTCCAGCGAACTGATCTGGCTGACCTTGATGCCCGGCGCCGGTTCGATCTCGAAACGGGTGATCACCGGGCCCGGATAGGCGCCCACCACCTGGGCGTCGATGCGGAAGTCCTTGAGCTTGAACTCGATCTGCCGCGACAGCGCTTCCAGGGTCTGCTCGTCGTAGCCCTTGGGCTGCGGCTTGGGGTCGTCCAGCAGCGCCAGTGGCGGCAGGTCCGAGCCGTCGCCATTGACGCCCTGGAACATCGGGATCTGGGTCTCGCGCTTGGCGCGCTCGCTCTTCTCGATGACCGGCACCGGGCGCGGCTCGATCTTCACCGGCTCGCGCCTGGCGCGCACTTCGGCATCGACCTTGCGCACTTCCTCGCGTTCCTCGCGCAGCGCCCGGGTCTGCTGCCAGGCGCTGGCCTGTTCCTTCTTGCGGTCCAGCAGCGGGCCCAGCGCCAGCACCCACTTGCCGATCTTCTCCATCACCCAGAACCACGACAGGCCGGTAGCCAGGGTGATCGAGGTCAACAGCAGCACCAGCAGGAACAGGTTGCTGCCGACCGGGCCGAAGCCGCTCTGCAGCGACTTGCCCACCAGCACGCCGAGGCCGCCACCGGCGCGGGCGACATCGCCCGGCGGCAGGCGCAGGTAAAGGAAGCCGGTGGCGCCGATCAGGAAGCCGACGATGCCGACCAGCCGCAATGCCGGGCCGAGGTCGTCGTTGTTGCCGCGGTCCTCGCGGTTGAGCCCGAACATGGCGATCCAGGCCACCGCCGCCAGCATCAGCGGAATCAGGTAGGCCACGTAGCCGAACAACTGCCGCAGCACGTCGGCGATCCACGCCCCCACCCGGCCGCCCATGTTGTGGATCGGGGCGACCACCGAGCCGGCCTGCGACCAGCCCGGGTCCGCCGGCGAATAGGTGAACAGGCTGGCCAACAGGTACAGCAGTGCCGGCGCGATCGCGATCAGCGCCAGGTCACGCCACAGCCTGTTGCGACGTGGATTGTCCGCGGCGGCCGCCTGCTTGCGCGCGTTGCCGCTCGGGCCAGCGCCCTTGTCACGTTCCGGGACCTGTTTCGCCACCTTGGACCAGACCTTAGAAATGCAGGGTTAGTGATTGATATTAAACGACACGCGGCCCCGTTTCATCCGCCCGATGCAGCGGGTGACGGGCACGGCAGCGAAAGGACATCGGCACGCATGCGGAGCGTCGGCGACGGGGGCGACCGTGGGTGCGGGCGGTCCGGTGGGCCGCGCAGTTCCATCACTGCGCCTTGATTCACCGGAGCCCGGTCTCCACTCTATGAGCGGTCCGGACGGTCGCCATGCAGCGCGATCGCGCCGCCAATCCCGACTTCCCGCGAGTATACATGAGCACTTCCAGCGCCCCGTCCCTGCCCACCCGCCACCACAAGCTCGTCATCCTGGGCTCCGGCCCCGCCGGCTGGACCGCCGCGGTGTATGCCGCGCGCGCCAACCTCAAGCCGGTGGTGATCACCGGCCTGCAGCAGGGCGGTCAGCTGATGACCACCACCGAAGTGGACAACTGGCCAGGCGACGCCCATGGCCTGATGGGGCCGGACCTGATGGCGCGCATGCAGGCCCACGCCGAGCGCTTCGATACCGAGGTGGTGTTCGACCATATCCACACCGCCGACCTGTCGCAGCGTCCGTTCACGCTCACCGGCGACAGCGCGCAGTACACCTGCGACGCGCTGATCATCGCCACCGGCGCCACCGCCAAGTACCTGGGCATCCCGTCCGAAGAGGCGTTCAAGGGCCGTGGCGTGTCAGCCTGCGCCACCTGCGACGGCTTCTTCTACAAGGACCAGGACGTGGTCGTGGTCGGTGGCGGCAACACCGCCGTGGAAGAGGCGCTGTACCTGTCCAACATCGCCCGCAAGGTCTACCTGGTGCACCGCCGCGACACGCTCAAGGCGGAAAAAATCATGCAGGACAAGCTGTTCGCCAAGGTCGCGGCGGGCAAGATCGAAACCGTGTGGCACCACCAGGTCGACGAAGTGCTGGGCAACGAGATGGGCGTGACCGGGGTGCGGGTGAAGTCCACCCAGGACGGCAGCACCCGCGACATCGCCGCGCATGGCTTCTTCGTGGCCATCGGCCACCACCCGAACACCACCCTGTTCGAGGGCCAGCTGGCGATGAACAACGGTTACCTGGAAATCCGCTCAGGCCTGGGCGGCAATGCCACCCAGACCTCGGTGGAGGGCGTGTTCGCCGCCGGCGACGTGGCCGACCAGCATTACCGCCAGGCCATCACCTCGGCCGGCTTCGGCTGCATGGCCGCACTCGACGCCGAGCGTTTCCTCGACGCCCAGGGCCACTGAGCCCGGCCGTTCCGGCAGCCGGGCATGGACATGGTGTTCGCCAAGCAACTGCTGTTCCACGGCAGCTGGCTGGTGTTCCCGGCCATCGCCTGGCTGCTGTGGCAATGGCGCCGCCGCCGCCGATACCGCGCCGTGCTCGCGATCCTGCTGCTCGGCTGCGGCCTGTTCACGTGGGCCCGCTTCATCGAGCCGCAGTGGATCCGCGTCGCCCATACCGAGCTGCGCGGTACCGGCATGCACGTGCGCATCGCCCTGGTCAGCGACATCCACCTCGGGGTCTACAAGGACCGCCGCTTCCTCGAGCGGCTGGTGGCGCGGCTGGATGCGCTACCGGTGGATGCGGTGGTCATTGCCGGCGACCTGACCTATGAACCGCAGCGGCTGGTGCTGTCCGAAGCGTTCTCGCCGCTGTCGGCGCTGCGGGTGCCGGTCTACGCCGTGCTCGGCAACCACGACCAGCAGGCGCCGGGCCCGGACATCGATGCCGCGCTGCGTGCGGCTTTGCGCGCCAATGGCGTGCGCATCATCGAAGGCATGCGCCTGGTCGATGCCGCCGGCATCCGCTGGGCCGGCCTGGGCGACCGCTGGGCCGGCAAGGATGCTCCGGACTTCCTGCATCGGCCGCCCGGTCGCGCGCCGGCGATCGTCGTCGCGCACAACCCCGACAGCGCCATGGACCTGCTGCCGGGCGATGCCGCCATCGTCCTGGCCGGGCATACCCACGGCGGGCAGATCCGCATCCCCTGGCTGTACCGCAAGGTGATCCCCAGCGCCCACGGGTTCGACCGCGGGGAACAGGTGGCAGCGGCGGCGGCCGGTCCGGTGCGGGTGTTCACCACCCGCGGCGTGGGCGAAGTCGGCCTGCCCCTGCGCCTGTTCAACCCGCCGACCATCGACGTGCTGCAACTGCGGCCATGACGTCTTCCCTGCAACTGCGGGTGCTGCCGTCCCTGGCCCAGGTAGGGGCGGCACAGTGGGATGCCCTGCACGACCGGCGCAACCCGTTCGTCAGCCACGCCTTCCTTGCCGGCCTGGAGCAGCACGGCTGCCTGCGCCCGGAATGGGGCTGGCAGCCCTGCCACATGACCCTGTGGCGCGGCGATGAACTGGCCGCCGCGGTGCCGGGCTACCTGAAGCACAACTCGCACGGCGAGTTCGTGTTCGACCATGCCTGGGCCGATGCGTATGCACGGCATGGGCTGGCTTACTTTCCCAAGTGGCTCGGCGCGGTGCCCTACTCGCCGGTCACCGGCCCGCGCCTGCTGGCCCGCGACGCCGCCGACCGGCGCCTGCTGCTGGAAGCGATCGCCGCGCATGTGCGCGCGCAGGGGCTGTCCTCGGCCCATGTCAATTTCCATGCCGCGGCCGAGGACACGGCCTTCGATGCGGACTGGCTGCGGCGCGCGGACGTGCAGTTCCAGTGGCAGCGCCGGCCCGGCTGGCAGGATTTCGACGGCTTCCTCGCGTCGATGGACCACAAGCACCGCAAGAACATCCGCCAGGAGCGCGCGCGGGTGGCGCGCAGCGGCATCGGCTTCCGCGTGGTCCACGGCGACGAGGCAAGCGCGGCCGACCTGGACGCGATGCATGGCTTCTACCTGCAGACCTTCGTCGGGTACGGCAATGCGCCGGCGCTGACCCTGCCCTTCCTGCGGCATCTGGCCACCGCCATGCCGCGGCACCTGGTGATCTTCCTGGCCGAACAGGATGGCGAGCCGATCGCTGGCGCGCTGTGCCTGCGCGGTGGCGACACGTTGTACGGTCGTTACTGGGGCGGCGCCGCCCTGCCCGGCCTGCATTTCGAGACCTGCTATTACCAGGGCATCGACTATTGCCTGCGCGAGGGGCTGCAGCGCTTCGAGCCGGGGGCGCAGGGTGAACACAAGCTCGCGCGCGGGTTCCTGCCGACCCTCGTGCGCAGCCGGCACTGGGTCGCCGATGCGCAGTTCCGCCAGGCGCTGCGCGAGTGGTGCGCACGCGAGGAGCGCGATGTCGCCGGTTATGCGCAGGCGCTGCGGCGGCACTCCCCGTTCCGCGACGGCGACGGCGCATGAGCGGGGCAGCGCCTGCGTTCGTGCGTCCCGCGCCGCTTTGCGCGGCATTCCCGCCGGCGTAACCGGCGCTGGCCGGGCGGCCATTGGCGGGGACAGGTCGCCGCGCACACGACGCGGACACACCGGTGGAGCGTGGCGTTGCGTTGGCCGCTACGCCACGCCAGCGACCTGCGGCAGGCATCCGCCACGCATCGTGCCAACGGCTCGCGCTGCACGCCGAACCCACGCTGGCCGCGCGTGATGGCCAGGATTTCCCGCCTGCGACGATGCGAGCGGCGCAGCCGCCTGCGCGGCCTCGGGCTTCTGTTCCGGCATGCGCCTGGGCCGGGCCGAACGACCACCGGGCGCAGACGCGGGACGCGCCTGCAGGCGCGCCCCGCAGTACCGCGGCGGGCCTCGCTCAGCCCGCGATTTCCAGCGGCACCGACGGGAAGTCAACCGCCGTCCCGGCCAGGTGGTTGGTGTAGTTGGTCAGCGTGTTGAGCGCGACCAGCGCCACCACTTCCAGCGCGGCGGCGTCATCGAAGCCGGCGCGGCGGAATGCCGCCAGGTCGTCGTCGCCGACAACCCCGCGCTGTTCGGTCAGGCGCCGCGCGAAGTCCGCCAGCGCGGCGTCGCGCGGGTCGGCGCCGCCGCCGGTGCGCGCCGCACGGATATCCGCTTCGGACAGGCCGGCGCCCTTGCCGATCAAGGTGTGCGCGGCCAGGCAATAGCCGCACTGATTGGCCTGCCCGACCGACAGCGCGACGATTTCGCGCTGGCCGGCGCTCAGGCCGCCATTGGCGAGGGCATCGGACAAGGCCAGGTAGCCGTCGAGCGCGACCGGCGCCCGGGCGAAGGTGCGGATCAGGTTGGGGACCACGCCGAGCTTGGCCTTGACCGCGGCGAGCGTCGCGGCGACGGCCGGGGTGGCCGAGGCCGGGTCGAGGGGGGCGATGCGGGGGGATGCGGCAGACATGGTGGGCTCCTTGGAAGCCGTGGTTGGGAGTCGCCACTGTGCCCGCCCGGCCGATACGATTGGTATCATTTCGTCCAGAATAACGCACGGATCGTCTCGACATGCAGGACCGACTCAGCGCACTGCTCGATTGCTTCCGCCTGCGGGCCCGGGTCTTCCACACCGGCAGCCTGTGCGACACCGCCGATTTCGACGCCCGCGACGGCGTCGGCCACCTGCACGTGCTGCGCGGGGGGGCGCTGCGGATCGGCGATGCGGTCGCCGGCGAAACCGTGGTCGACGCGCCCAGCCTGATCTTCTATCCGCGACCGGCGCCGCACTGGATCCGTGGCGAGGGGGCGAGGGGCGCGGAGCTGGTCTGCTCGTCGATCGAACTCGGCGCCGATGCCGGCAATCCACTGACCCGCAGTCTGCCGGCGCGGCTGGTGCTGCCGCTGCGCGACCACCCGCTGCTGCACGGCACGCTGACGCTGCTGTTCGAGGAGGCGTTCGCCGAACACTGCGGACGACAGGCGGCGCTGGACCGGCTCAGCGAACTGATGATCCTGCAACTGCTGCGCCACTGCATGACCGCAGGCGTGGTCGCGCAGGGTGTGCTCGCGGGCCTCGCCGACCCGCGCCTGGCCAAGGCCCTCAACGCGCTGCATGGCGCCCCGGGCGAGGCCTGGAGCCTGGACGGCCTGGCGCGGGTCAGCGGCATGTCGCGCGCGCGGTTCGCCGCGCACTTCCACCATGTCGTGGGCATGCCGCCGGGCGAGTACCTGGCCGAGTGGCGGCTGAGCGTGGCGAAGACGCTGCTCAAGCGGGGGCAGCCGCCAAAACAGGTGGCGCTGGAGATCGGCTATGCAAGCGCATCGGCGTTCGCGCGCGCCTTCGCCGCGCGGCATGCCGGGGTCTCGCCGACCGCCTGGCTGTCGGCGTCGCGCGCATCGCCCGCACAGTGAACGCGGACGCCGGACCCGGCCCTGGAGCGGAATAGTGCCCCGGCATCACGCCTTCCGGGCGTCCTCCGGGCCGGCGGATCGCCGGACGCGGCACGCAGGTGGCAGGGCCCGGGCCGCGGGCGTCCGGCTTCATTCCCGGACACGACCGGCCGTCGCGTCGAGCAGGCGACCTGCGGCGCGCATCGTCCACCGGCCGGAGGGTGCGCGCTGTTCGATGATGCCCGGGCATCGCTCAAACGCCGGCCGGCATCGGCAGGCTGGCGCCGCAGGCCCAGGCCGGCCCGACGCGCGGATGGAAGATGGCCGGCAAGGCATGAGCGGACGCGTTCCGGGCCGATCGGCTGCCGGCTTGGGACGATGTGTCCATCGCCGTGTACCGGCGCCAACCGTCCAATCGGGCATCGGCATGCCGCAGCACGCCGGAAAGCCATTTATGATGCCGATCCGCACCGGGGCGACTGCGTGCCCGGGATTGCGAACAGGCACAGGTCAACCTACTCAGGATGCGCACTCCCCCTACTTCGTGTCCGGCGTCTGCCACGCAGGCGGCGGCTTCGCCTGGCCCTGCAGCGACGGCCGCTGCGGGGTCATCCCGATCAGCGGGCCGGACAGGGTCGCCCCGGCCCTGCCGCGATCATCCGGTGAACCGTGTCGTGCTAGCCGCAAAGGTCCCGTGCACGGCGTTGCTGCCGTACCCGCGTATGGCGCTGCGCTCCAGGCGCTGCCGGCCGGTGCCGCGGCAGCATCCCCGATTCCTTGACGGCGACGGCACATGAGCCGCGCAGCGCATCCGTTTCTGCTTGCCGAGTCAGCGGACGCGGCGTTCCCGCCGGCGGAGCTTGCGCTGGCCGAGCCCGATGGCCTGCTGGCCGTCGGCGGCGATCTGTCGCCGGTGCGCCTGCTCAACGCCTATGCCGGCGGCATCTTCCCGTGGTTCTCCGAAGGCCAGCCGATCCTGTGGTGGTCACCGGACCCGCGCATGGTGTTCCGCACCGATGGCGTGCATCTGTCCTCGCGCTTCCGCCGGGCACTGCGCTCCAGCCCCTGGACTGTCACCGCTGACACCGCATTCGCCGAGGTGATGCAGGCCTGCGCCAGCGCGCCGCGGCCGGGCCAGGATGGCACCTGGATCACCGCCGGGATGCTCCGCGCTTACGTGGAACTGCACCGGCTCGGGCATGCGCATTCGGTGGAGGTGTTCGACGGGCCGCACCTGGTCGGCGGCATCTATGGCGTGGCCATCGGCCGCATGTTCTTCGGCGAAAGCATGTTCAGCGGGCGCAGCGGTGGTTCCAAGGTCGCGCTGGCGGCACTGGCGCACGTCCTGCACGGCTGGGGCTGGCCGCTGATTGATGCCCAGGTCGAGAACCCCCACCTGCTGCGCATGGGTGCCGTGCAGCTGCCACGCGCCCTGTTCCTGGCCCAGGTGCGGGCGCTGGTGCGGGAGCCCGGTGACCCGCCGCCGGGAAGCTGGACCCGCCGTTTCGGCCACTGGCCGGCCGCCCGGCTGGGCAGCACGGGCGCGGCTTAACGCAAACTTTGCATGATTCCGCGGCGCGGGGTAAAATGCTTGGCTTCCGGGCCTGAAAAGGCCATCCGCAGAACCGCACAGGATTACATGTCGAAAGACGACTCCATCGAGTTCGAGGGCACCGTCAGCGAGACGCTGCCGAACACCACTTTCCGCGTTCGACTGGAAAACGGGCATGAGATCATCGCCCACATTTCCGGCCGCATGCGCAAGAACTACATCCGCATCCTTACCGGCGACCGCGTCAAGGTTGAAATGACGCCGTACGACCTGACCAAGGGCCGCATCACCTACCGCATGAAGTAAGCGCGGTAGCCGGGCACCCCGAAAGCCAGCCCTGGGCTGGCTTTTTTGCGTGTCCGTGACAGTGGTATCGGGGAAGCGGAGCGCACCCGTGACCGGCGGCGGGCGCGACCCCGCCGCCTCCTGGCGGAGCGGCTCCATGCCCTGCCCGCCTTCCGCACGCCTGCCCGCGCCTGGCCGTCGCCACCTCAGACCGTGGCCGGCAACAGGTGCTCCGGTTCGGCTTCGGTTTCGACCACCAGTTCGCCGTCGCGCACGTCGATGCTGACCCGGCCGCCGCCCACCAGCTTGCCGAACAGCAGTTCGTCGGCCAGCGGGCGCTTGATCTGGTCCTGGATGACCCGTGCCATCGGCCGCGCGCCCATCTGCGGGTCGAAGCCGTGGCGGGCCAGCCAGTCGCGTGCGGCCGGGGTCGCCGACAGCGAGACGTGCTTGTCCTGCAGCAGCATTTCCAGTTCGATCAGGAACTTGTCCACCACCCGCAGGATGTGGTCCAGCCCCAGCGCCTGGAACTGCACCACCGCGTCGAGGCGGTTGCGGAATTCCGGGGTGAAGCTCTTGCGGATCACTTCCATCGCGTCGGTGGCGTGGTCCTGGCGGGTGAAGCCGATCGAGCGCCGCGACGCCTGCGCCGCGCCGGCGTTGGTGGTCATCACCAGGATCACGTTCTTGAAATTGGCTTCGCGGCCGTTGGTGTCGGTGAGGATGCCGCGGTCCATGACCTGCAGCAGGATGTTGAAGATGTCCGGGTGCGCCTTCTCGACTTCGTCCAGCAGCAGCACGCAGTGCGGCGTCTTGACGATCTTCTCGGTCAGCAGCCCGCCCTGGTCGAAACCGACGTAGCCCGGGGGCGCGCCGATCAGGCGGCTGACCGAATGCGGCTCCATGTACTCGCTCATGTCAAAGCGCACCAGCTCGATGCCCAGCTGCAGCGCCAGCTGGCGGGTGACCTCGGTCTTGCCGACGCCGGTGGGGCCGGCGAACAGGAAGTTGCCGATCGGCTTCTCCGGGTTGCCCAGCCCCGAACGCGACAGCTTGATCGCCGAGGCCAGCGATTCGATCGCCGGGTCCTGGCCGAAGATCACCATCTTCAGGTTGCGCTCCAGGTGCCGCAGCACGTCCTTGTCGGTGGCGGTGACCTGCTTGGCGGGAATGCGCGCCATCTTGGCGACGATGGCCTCGACTTCCTCGACGTCGATGGTCGCCTTGCGCTGGCCCTCGGGCAGCAGCCGCTGGCGCGCGCCGGCCTCGTCGATGACGTCGATCGCCTTGTCCGGCAGCAGGCGGTCGCCGATGTGCTTCACCGACAGGTCCACCGCCGCCTGCAGCGCGTCGTCGGCGTAGGTGACGCTGTGGTGCGCCTCGTACTTCGGGCGCAGGCCCTTGAGGATCTCGTAGGCTTCGCCCACGGTGGGCTCGACGATGTCGATCTTCTGGAAGCGCCGCGCCAGCGCCCGGTCCTTCTCGAAGATGCCGCGGTATTCCTGGAACGTGGTCGAGCCGATGCAGCGCAGCTCGCCGGACGCCAGGGCCGGCTTGATCAGGTTGCTGGCGTCCATGGTGCCGCCGGAGGCGGAACCGGCGCCGATGATGGTGTGGATCTCGTCGATGAACAGCACCGCGTTGGGCACCTTCTTCAACGCGCCGATCACGCCCTTCAGGCGCTTCTCGAAATCGCCGCGGTACTTGGTGCCGGCGACCAGCGCACCGAGGTCGAGCGAATAGATGACCGCATCGGCCAGCACCTCCGGCACTTCGCCGTCGACGATGCGCTTGGCCAGGCCCTCGGCGATCGCGGTCTTGCCGACCCCGGCCTCGCCCACGTACAGCGGGTTGTTCTTGCGGCGGCGGCACAGCACCTGGATGGTGCGCTCGATCTCGTCGCGGCGGCCCACCAGCGGGTCGATGCGGCCGGCGCGCGCCTGCTCGTTGAGGTTGCTGGCGTACTCGGCCAGCGCGTCGCCCCTGGCCTCGCCCTCGCCGCCCTCGGCGCGGCCCTCGCCGTCGATCGACGGCGAGGCGTCGCCCTCTTCGCCGGACTTGGCGATGCCGTGGGACAGGTAGTTGACGATGTCCAGCCGGGTCACGTCCTGCTGGTTGAGGTAGTAGACCGCGTGCGAATCCTTCTCGCCGAAGATCGCCACCAGCACGTTGGCGCCGGTGACCTCTTTCTTGCCGGAGGACTGCACGTGGTAGACGGCGCGCTGCAGCACCCGCTGGAAACCCAGGGTGGGCTGGGTGTCGCGGCCATCATCGTCGGCCAGCCGCGAGACCGACGTCTCCACGGCCTGTTCCAGGTCCCGGCGCAGGCGGTCCAGGTCGGCGCCACAGGCCTTGAGCACGGCCTGGGCGGAGGGGTTTTCGAGCAGGGCGAGCAGCAGGTGTTCGACCGTCATGAACTCATGACGTGCCTCGCGGGCGCGCTTGTAGCACTGGCCAATCGTCTGTTCGAGGTCTTTGCTGAACATGGGGGACTCCGACTGCGGTTGGAGACAATATGCGGCCTGACTGCACGTTTTCCATCACCCTACCGGATGCCGGTGTTCAGACGGCGTTAGCAGTGGCCGGACGGGGATGGCAGCGGCCGGTTGCCACGCCGGAAAGCGGCAGCCACCGGGGGGGATGCCAGCCGCCGGGGCGACCATTGCAAACAATGGATGCGCGGTGGGCGCCAACCAATACGGCCGACATCGCCATGCCCGGAACAGTGCGGGCCGCCGGTGGCGCGACCGGCGCGCGGTGCCGGTCGCGCCGGCGCGGCGTGGATCAGGCCCGCTCCATCGTGCACAGCAGCGGGTGCTGGTTCATGCGCGAGTACTCGTTGACCTGGGCGACCTTGGTCTCGGCGACTTCGCGGCTGTAGACCCCGCAGATGCCGCGGCCGCGGGTATGGACATGCAGCATCACCTGGGTGGCCTTGTCCAGGTCCATGGCGAAGAAGTTCTGCAGCACGGCCACCACGAAATCCATCGGGGTGTAGTCGTCGTTCAGCAGCATCACCTGGTACAGCGGCGGCGGCGCGATCTCGGGCTTGCCGGGTTCCACCAGCAGGCCATGGTCGTTGTCGTGTTGGAGCTTGCGGGGCATGCCCGGAATTATAGCGGCTGGCCCGGCGCCGCTGCGCCGAATTGGACGTGAACACCCCCGCCGCCGCACAATTTGCACCTGTTCAACCACTCCCCGCAGGGAACGCATGAAGAAGTACGTGGCGGCAATGATGGTGGCGGGCCTGTGGGCCGGCATGGCTGGCAACGCGCGGGCCGGCGAGCCCGATGCGGCGGTCGGCCGGCTGCTCGATTCGCTCGAATACAAGTATGAGATCGACGAGGACGGCGATTACCGCCTGGTGTTCGACATGGACGATGACCGCACCCAGCTGGTGTTCGTGCGCTCGACGGTGGAGACCTACGGCGCGCATCGCGTCCGCGAGATCTGGTCGCCCGGCTACAAGGCCGCGGGCCCGCAGTTGCCGGCGCTGGTCGCCAACCGCCTGCTCGAGGATGCCAACGACTCCAAGCTCGGCGGCTGGGTCAAGCAGGGCGACATGGCCATGTTCGTGGTCAAGATCGATGCGAACGCCAAGGCCGACGTGCTCAGCGACGCCATCGACGCGGCGATCAAGAGTGCCGATGCGATGGAACTGGAACTGACCGCGAAGGACGAGTACTGAGGGTGGATGCGTTGAGCTCCCGGCGCTGGGCACCCCACGTCACCGTGGCCACCGTGGTGTGCCGCGCCGGGCAGGTGCTGCTGGTGGAAGAGGAGAAGGACGGACGGCGGGTGCTGAACCAGCCGGCCGGCCACCTCGACCCCGGCGAGAGCCTGGTCGAGGCGGCCGTGCGCGAAACCCGCGAGGAAACCGGCTGGGAAGTGCGGCCGACCGCGTTCATCGGCGCCTACCAGTGGAACGCGCCCGACGGCACCCCGTTCCTGCGCTTCGCCTTCGCCGCCGAGCCGCTGCGGCATCACCCGGACCAGGCACTGGACAGCGGCATCGTGCAGGCGCTGTGGCTGACCCCGGCCGCGTTGCAGGCGGACATGGCCCGGCTGCGCAGCCCGCTGGTCTGGCAGACGGTGTCGGACTGGCTGGCCGGGCAGCGCCACCCGCTGTCGATCCTGAGGCAGGTGCCATGAGCCGCCCGGACGTGGTGGTGGGCGTGTCCGGCGGCGTGGACTCGTCCGTCGCGGCGCTGCTGCTGGTGCGGCAGGGGCTGGATGTCGCCGGCCTGTTCATGCAGAACTGGGCCGACGATGGCGATGCGCAGGACAGCGCGAGTGCCGCTGAAGGCGGGATGCCGAAAGCGGCCAAAGGTCATTGCCGCGCCGAGGAGGATCGCCGCGACGCCGTGGCCGTCTGCGGCCGCCTGGGCATCCCGTTCCATTTCCGCGATTTCTCCGCCGAGTACTGGCAGGGCGTGTTCGAGCACTTCCTGGCCGAGTACGCGGCCGGGCGTACCCCGAACCCGGACGTGCTGTGCAACCGCGAGGTCAAGTTCAAGCACTTCCTGGACGCCGCCCGCGAGCTGGGCGCCGGGCGCATCGCCACCGGCCACTATGCGCGGGTGGAGCAGGCGGGCGGACGCTGGCGGCTGCTGCGCGGTGCCGACCGCGGCAAGGACCAGAGTTACTTCCTGCACCAGCTGGGCCAGGCGCAGCTGGCCGCCACCGTGTTCCCGATCGGCCACCTGGAAAAGAGCCAGCTGCGCCGCATCGCCCAGGAAGCGGCGCTGCCGACCCATGCCAAGAAGGATTCGACCGGCATCTGCTTCATCGGCGAACGCGATTTCCGCCAGTTCCTGGGCCAGTACCTGCCCGCGCGCGAAGGCGAGATCCGCGATCCGCACGGGCAACCCATCGGCCGCCATCCCGGCGTGTTCTATTTCACCCTGGGCCAGCGCGAGGGGCTGAACATCGGCGGCGTGCGCGGCCGGCCGGCGGCGCCCTGGTACGTGGTCGGCAAGGACGTGGCGGCCAACATCCTGTATGTCGACCAGGGCCACGACAGCCCGTGGCTGCAGTCCCGGCACCTGCGCACCGAAGCCATGCACTGGATCGGCGGCAGCGCACCCGCCAGCACCTTCAGCTGTACCGCGCAGACCCGCTACCGGCAGCCGGACGAGCCCTGCCAGGTGCGCGTGGGCGACGACGGCACCGTGCAGGTACGCTTCGAGCGCCCGCAGCGGGCGGTCACGCCCGGGCAGTCGCTGGTGCTGTATGACGGCCCCGAATGCCTGGGTGGTGCGGTGATCGCCGCCACCGACGCGCCGCTGGAGCAGCGTGCGCCCTGGCCCGTTTTCCCTGAGAGGCAAGCATGAGTTTTTCCTTCGACGACCGTGTCCTGGCGCTGGCCGGCATCGCCCAGGCCCTGCAGCAGGTGCGGCGCATCGCCGAAACCGGCCATTCCGACGGCGCCGTGGTCCGCACCGCGATGGACAGCGTGATGCGCATCGACGCCCCCTCCCCCGCCGCGGTGTACGGCGACAGCCACCAGCTGGAACCGGGGCTGCGCCTGCTGCGCGACTATTTCGGCAACCAGGGCAAGGACGAGCTGCTGCCGCGCCTGGCGCTGTCGGTGATGCAGCTGGAACGCCGCTTCGTGCGCGAACGCGCCACCGTGGACAAGGTCCAGGCCGGCATCGCGCGTGCCGCCGCCCAGGCCCGCGAGCTGGGCGACCCGGCACATCCGGAGGTGCTGGGCGCGATGGGCGGCCTGTACGCGGACACCATCAGCCAGCTCAAGCCGCGGATCATGGTCCAGGGCAACCCGCACTACCTGGGACAGGCCGGAGTGGTCGCCGAGATCCGTGCGCTGCTGCTGGCGGCGGTGCGCTCGGCGGTGCTGTGGCGCCAGCTCGGCGGCAGTTACTGGGACTTCCTGTTCTCGCGCCGGGCCATGCTCGAAGCGATCTCGCGCAGGTTGCGCGGCGGCGGCTAAAGACCGGACCGGCACGGCCGATACTGCAATCGTGACTCTCCCGAGAACGTCCATGTATTCACGCATTGCAATCCGCCTGGCCGCCCCGCTGGCCCTGACCTTCCTGCTGGCATTGGCGCTGGCGTTCGCCTGGCCCGCGGCCGTGGTATGGGCGATCCTGACCACGATGGCGCTGAGCTGGCTGGTGTTCGCCTACTGGAGCGCGTACAGCCAGTCGCAGCGTTCGCCAGAACACGCCCGCGTGCTCAAGGAGCAGGACCAGCTGCTCAACGAGCTGCGCAGCTTCGTCAGCAACGAGATCGATGGCTCGCGTGGCGAGATCGAACGCGCCCGCGAACTGATCCGCCAGGCGGTCGCCGGGCTGGGCAGCAGCTTCGATGCGATGAACCGCAAGTCGCGCCAGCAGAGCCAGGCGCTGGCCCGCATCGTCGACCGTGCCGGCGAGGATGGCGGTGGCGGCGTGGACGTGGCGCGTTTCGCCCAGCATGCCAGCCACCAGATGGAGCAGCTGGTCGAGGCGCTGGAGCAGGTCAGCGGCCAGAGCAGCAACACCGTGCAGCACATCGACCAGATGGCGCAGCACCTGGACGGCATCTTCGCCTTGCTGGAAGACGTCAAGTCGATCGCCGACCAGACCAACCTGCTGGCGCTCAACGCCGCCATCGAGGCCGCCCGTGCCGGCGAGGCCGGTCGTGGCTTCGCGGTGGTCGCCGACGAGGTGCGCAACCTGTCCGAGCGCTCCACCACCTTCAACGAGCAGATCCGCAAGCTCGCGCACAGCTCCAAGGACGCCATCGCCAAGGTCCGCGAGACCGTCTCGCACATGGCCTCGCGCGACATGGACCGCTCCCGCGAGGCGCGCCACGAAGCGGCCGCCATGCTCGAGAACGTGGCGGCGATCAACAACTCGCTGGGCGAAGGCATGCGCGAGATTTCCGAGTGCGGCCGCGCGATCGACAGCAGCGTCGCCGAAGCCGTGCGCGCCCTGCAGTTCGAGGACATCGCCACCCAGGCCCTGGGCGGCGTGCACACCCACCTGGACCGCCTGACCGCGATCAACCGCGAGGCGGTGGCGCTGCAGGAACTGCTGCACCGCAGTGGCGGCGCGCTCGACGGCGAACTGGTGCTGGCGCTGCAGCGTACCGGCAGCCGCCTGCGCGAGATGCGCAGCGAGTGGGAGCGCCCGCCGCACAAGCCGGTGGCGCAGCAGAGCATGGGCGCGGGAACGGTTGAGCTGTTCTGATTCCCGCCACGAGGCGACAACGACCCCGGCCACGGCCGGGGTTTTGTCGTTGCCGGCCGGCTGGGCCGAGGCCGCCGCAATGGTGGGCCCGCAGGCCGCGGAGCCGGCGTCCGGCAGCCCCCACGTCCGCGACCGCCTGGTGGCGCTCGAGGCGCTGGCGCAGCAGGAGCTGGCACGCACCGCGCCGCTGCCGATGCCGGACCTGCCCGCGCACGATGATCCGGCGGCGATCCTGGTGGCCTGGGACCTGAACTTCTGCCGGTGCCGCTGACGCCCGGCCAGCAGGTGCCGGCGATGGGCGGTGGGCCACGCCGACCGCGACGCCAACCCGGCGCAGCGGCGCGGGCGATGGGCGGGTAACGGTGCCGGCGACAGCGGCCGGAAGCGGCCGCGGAGGCATGCGCCACCGCTGGCATTGCAGCGCATTCCGCAGCCCGCGCGGGCCCGACTGCCCTGCCCGCCGGGCGATGGCGATGGCGATAGTGATGGCGATGACGACGGCGTGGCGCTGCGCGGGCAGCGCGCCCTGCGGCCTGCGGCGCTGACAAGCTTCGTATCGGTTTACGCCCTGCGCCACTGCGGCGGCGCCAATAGCGGGATTCAGGCCGCCGGTACCGGAGGTTGCCGCAGGACGCGCCATCGGCGGCAGCCACTGCGCCCGTCGCCGACGGTCGCCGTCGACAGGCGGGCGCGGGGTTCAGGCGTGGGGGCGAGGGGGCGTGAAGCGCGTGCCCGGTGCCGGCGATCCGCGGGCCGGCGCGTGGCGGTCACGCCGCAGACGAGCGGGAGCGACGCGCGTTGAGGACGCCGGGGCTCAGGTGACCGCGGCGGGGATGTCCGCGGCGGCAGCGGCCGCCGCGCCGGGGCCGCCGCGTTCGTCGCAGCGGCGCAGCCACTGCGCCATGTCCCGCGACGGCAGCGGCCGCGAGTACAGATAGCCCTGGATTTCGTCGCAGCCCTGGCGCAACAGCATCGCCTCTTCCTGGCGCGTCTCCACGCCTTCGGCCACCACCTGCATCCCCAGCGCATGGCCGAGGTGGACGATGGCCTGGGTGACCTCGGCGGTGCCGGCATCGTGCAGCATGCGCTGGACGAAGCTGCGGTCGATCTTCAGCCGCTGCACCGGGAAGCGGTTGAGGTAATGCAGGTTGGAGAAGCCGGTGCCGAAATCGTCAACGGCCAGCAGCACACCGTTGCGCTCGAAGGTGTCGAAGCATTGCCGCAGCGCGTCGCTGTCGCGGATCAGGGCCGATTCGGTCAGCTCCAGCTCCAGCCGTTGCGGTGGCCAGCGGTGGCGTTCGCAGATGGCGATCACCTGTTCGGCGAAGCCGCGCTCGCGCAACTGCATGGCCGACACGTTGACCGCCACCCGCTCGAACATCAGCCCCGCGGCATGCCAGGCGGCCGCCTGGCGGCAGGCCTCGTTCAGCACCCACTCGCCGATGCGCGCGATCTCGCCGCATTTCTCCGCCACCGGGATGAACTCGGCCGGGCTGCAGGGCCCGAGCTCCGGGCAGGTCCAGCGCAGCAGCGCCTCGATCGCCGGCGGCCGGGTGGCGTCGACATTGACCAGCGGCTGGTAGACCAGCTGGAACTCCTCGCGTTCGAGCGCGCCGTGCAGCGCGTGCTCGATCTGCAGGCGCCGCTGGATGCCGGCCAGCACGTCCTGGCTGTAGTACTGGTACGTGTTGCGCCCGGCTTCCTTGGCCGCGTGCATGGCGGCGTCGGCCGCGCGCAGCAGGGTGTCGAAATCGCGATGGCTGTCGTCGGCCAGCGCGATGCCGACGCTCGCCCCCACCTTCAAGGTGGTGTCGCCGCGGTGCAGCGGCGAGGCCAGCGAAGCGATCAGCTTGCGCGCGACATGGCCGGCATCGGCCGGGTCGGCGAGGTCGCGCAGCACCACCACGAACTCGTCGCCGTTGAAGCGGCCGAACAGGTCGGCGTTGCGCAGGTTCTGGTGCAGCCGCGCCGCGGCGGCCTTGAGCAGCATGTCGCCGGTGGCGTGGCCGAAGGTGTCGTTGATCGACTTGAAACCGTCCAGGTCGACGAACAGCATCGCCAGGATCTTGCCGTTGCGGCGCGACTCGGCCAGGGCGTCCTCGGTCTGTTCGCGCAGCAGGATGCGGTTGGGCAGCCCGGTCAGCAGGTCGTAATGGGCCAGCAGCTCGATGCGCTCGTTGGCCTCGCGCTCGCGGGTGATGTCGCGGAACAGCACCACGAAGCGTTCCGGCAGGCCTTCACGGCGGTCCAGTTCGACCTGTACCTGCACCCACACCCGCTGCCCGGAATGCCGGTAGAAACACAGGTCCAGCTGTTCCGGCAGGCCGCCTTCGGCGATGCGGGTGAGCGCGGCCTCGAAGCCGTCGCGCGAATCGGGGGTGTACAGCGCCAGCGCCTGTTCCAGCGTCACCGGTTCCTTGCGCAGGCCGTGGATGCGGTAGCACTCGTCGGTCCACAGCATGCCGCGGGTGGCCACCTCGATCTCGCAGCCGCCGATGCGGCCGAGCGCCGAGACCCGGTTGAGCAGTTCGGTGCGCCAGCGGATCAATGCGTCGGTCTGGCGCTGCTCGGTCACGTTCTGCAGTTGCCCGGCCACGCGCCGTACGCGCCCGCTGGCATCGTGCCGGGGATGCATCCAGACCCGCACGTGGATGCCGGGGGCGTCCATCGGTCCGGCCGCGAGCACCAGCTCGAATGCATGCGGCTGGCCCTCGCGGTGCAGCCGCCGCCATGCCGCCAGTACCTGGGCGCGGGCGTCGGCGTCGAGCCGCTCCAGCCAGCGCCGGCCCGACGGCAGACTGCCCGCGGGCAGGCCGATGGCGGCGTGCAGTTCGTCGGACCAGGAAAAGCCGCCGTCGCGTTCCCACGACCAGGTCCCCAGTCCGGCGATGCGCTGCAGGTGGCGCAGCTGCGCCTGTTGCTCCTGCGCTTCGGTATCGGCGGCGTCCGCCGTGGCGGTGGCGATGCGGATGCCGGCCATGCGCAGCGGCTGGCCGTCGGCCGTCCACGCCACCACCTGGCCATGATCGTGCACCGTCTGCCATCCGCCATCGGCGCGTCGCACGCGCAGCCGGCAGTCATAGGCGCTGGTGGCATCGCCCAGGTGCGCGCGCAGGGCGGCCTGCTGCGCGGCGCGGTCATCGGGATGGGTGTGCCCGAGCCATGCCTGCACGCTGCCGCTGGCGGTCCCGCCTGCGCTCGGCCCCGACTGCGCCAGCAGGTGTGCCGGCACGTCCCACTCCCAGACCTCGTGCCCGGCGTCGTGCAGCAGCCGCGGCCAGCGCCCGTCCGCCAGCGGCGCGGCCGGGGTGGCGCTGTAGATATAGGCGCAGACGGCGCCGTCCCGGGTGCGGGCGGCGCTCAGGAAACCATCCACGCGCTGCTCCCCGGTGGGCACCGAGCATGGCAGCAGTCCCTGCCCCTGGCCGGCAACCCGGTCGCGCACCCCCTGCAGCGCCTGACGATGCGCCTGCAGGCCGCGCGGCAGGTCGAGGGTACGGGCCGTGGCATTGGCGGCCAGCGGCTGGCCCTCCGGATCGAGCAGCACGATCGCCCCCTCCAGCGGGTGGCCCATCATGCTCGCAATGACGCCCTGATCCACGCGCTACCGCTCCAGTCAAACACCCGAGGTCCGGGAACTCTATGGATAACGGCCGGCCTTCACGGAAATTGAGTACTGCGTCATCACGGTTTGCGATGGCCCGTTAAGATGTCCACGGATCGAACACGCCCCCCCCGCCACGGCACATGCACAACGGCTCCCCCCCTTCGCCGCACCCGGCCCCCACCAAGTCGGCAATGGCCAGCCTGCAACGCACCACATACGGTGTGGTGGTGGCAGGCGGCGGCCTGATCCTGCTGTGCGGCCTGCTGCCCTGGGCCTGGACGGCGATCCCGGCCCATGCGCTGGCCTGGAGTGTGACCTCCGTCATCCTGGTGGCCGCCTATGTGGGTATCGCCCTGCTCCTGCTGCTGCCGCGGCTGGCCCGGGTGCGGCGCCTGGCCGCGCGCGACGTGGCCGAGCTGGAGGCCAGCCGCAAGGCGCTGGAGACCGGCAACCGCGAATTGCAGGCCCTGGCCGGACGCCTGTTCTCGGTGCAGGAGGACGAGCGCCGGGCGATTTCCCGCGACCTGCACGACGATATCGGCCAGGCGGTCACCGCGATCAAGCTGGCCGCGCATGCGGCGATGGACGAGGACGATGCCCGGCGCCGCCGCGAGGACCTGGGGCAGATCGTGGAGCTGGTCGACAGCACCGTGGTGCGGCTGCGCAACCTGTCGATGCTGCTGCGCCCGCCGCAGCTCGATGCGCTCGGGCTCGAGGCGGCGCTGCGCTGGCAGGCCGGGCAGCTCTTCCGCTCCTCGGCGGTGGAGTTGCGGATGGAGGTCGAAGAGCTGCCGCAGCGCCCGGACAACGACGTCGAGCAGGCCTGTTTCCGCATCGCCCAGGAGAGCCTGACCAATGCCCTGCGGCATGCGCTGGCCAGCCAGGTCCGGCTGTGCCTGGAGGACGCTGGCGATGGCCGGCTGCGGTTGCGCGTGAGCGACGACGGCGAAGGCTTCGACCCCGATGGCCCGCGCGGCCTCGGGCTGGTGGTGATGCGCGAGCGCGCGCAGAGCGCCGGCGGCTGGCTGCGCATCCATACCGCGCCGGGTGAAGGCACCCAGGTCGAGCTGCACCTGCCCTACCGCATGCCGCAGGCGAGCGCCTGCCAGGGAGCCTGAGGATGTGGAACCCCGCCCCGCAGGCGGCCGCCGCGATGCCCGCCCCGCCGCGCCTGGGCGCCGGCAACCCGGAACTGGCGGCGATGGTCGCCGAGGCCGCCGGCGGCGGCACGCCGCTGATGCTGCTGCACCTGGACATCGACCACTTCGCGTCGGTCAACGAGAACATGAGCGCGGAGGTCGGCGACCAGGCGCTGGTGCTGGTCGCGCAGCGCCTGGCCGACCACCTGCGCGGCCGCGGCCGGCTGTGGCGGCACGGCAGCGACGAGTTCGTGCTGGCGATCCCGCGCGCGGACGGAGTGCCGTTGCCGGAGGACATGGCCGAACAGCTGCGCCAGCAGATGGAGCTGCCGCTTTCGGTGCTGCCCTACACCCTGTTCCTGACCGCCAAGATCGGGGTGTCGCTGAGCCCGGAGCACGCCACCGACCCGAGCCGGCTGCTCGACCTGGCCGAGGATGCGCTGCACCAGGCCGGCCGCGAGGGCGGCAACGTCGTACAGGTGCACATGCTGCACAAGCCGCTCAGCGCGCACAGCGAGAGCATCATTTCCCGGCAGCTGGTGGACGCCATCGACAACGGCGAGCTGCGCCTGCGCTACCAGCCGCTGGTCAGTGCCCGCGACGGCCATGTCGTGGGCATGGAGGCGCTGTTGCGCTGGCAGTCGCCGACGCTGGGCATGCTGGTGCCGGAACGCTTCATGCGTACCGCCGAACGGCTCGGCATCATCGTCCAGATCGGCGCCTGGGTGCTGGAGATGACCCTGCGCCAGGCACGCATCTGGCGCGACCAGGGCTTCGACGATTTCAACATCGCGGTCAACGTGTCCACGCTGCAGCTGCTGCGGCCGAGCTTCTTCGCCGAGACCATGGCGATGCTGCAGTCCACCGGGGTGCCGGCACGCATGCTGACCCTGGAAATCAACGAAAGCGCGCTGACCAACAACGTCAACTTCGTCTACGAGACCCTGGCCAACCTGCGCAACGAAGGCATCAGCCTGAGCCTGGACAATTTCGGCACCGGCGACTCCAGCCTCAGCGCGCTGGTGCGCTACCCGGTGGACAAGCTCAAGATCGACCGCAGCTTCATCAAGAGCGCACCGGCGGCCAACCGCGAGGCGGCCATCTCCCGCGCGATCATCGCCATGGGCCACCAACTGGGCATGACGGTGATCGCCAACGGGGTCGAGTCGCAGGCGCAGCTGGGCTTCCTGCGCCGCAACGACTGCGACGTGTTCCAGGGCTATCTGTTCGGCGAGCCGATGTCGGCCGAAGCCGCCGGCATGACCCTGCGCCGTCGCTACCTGCGCCCGGAGGCGTTCGCCGAGACCCGCCCGGACCGCACCCTGCTGCTGCTGGACGACGAGGAGAACGTGCTGCGCTCGCTGGTGCGCCTGTTCCGCCGCGACGGCTACCGCATCCTCGCCGCCGGCAACGTGCGCGACGCCTTCGACCTGCTGGCGATCAACGACGTGCAGGTGATCCTGTCCGACCAGCGCATGAGCGACATGAGCGGCACCGAGTTCCTGGGGCGGGTGAAGATGCTCTACCCGGACACCATCCGGCTGGTGCTGTCCGGCTACACCGACCTCAATACGGTCACCGACGCGATCAACCGCGGCGCGATCTACCGCTTCCTGACCAAGCCGTGGAACGACGACGAGCTGCGCGAGCACATCCGCCAGGCGTTCCGCACCCACGACGAGAAGCGCGGCGGCAGCCAGGGCCGGGCGATCAACGGCCTGGAGTGAGGCCCGTCGGCGCGCCGGCACGGCGGCGCCGGCGGTGGCCGGCGCTCAGCCCTTCGGCTGGCGGATCGGCAGCACGATGCGGAAACGCGAGCCCTCGCCCACCGTGCTGTCCAGGTCGATGCGGCCGTGGTGCTTGTTGACGATGCCGTAGGAGATCGACAGCCCCAGCCCGGTACCGCT
Organism: Stenotrophomonas sp. Steno-Z10-HUANG; assembly: GCF_056393075.1. NCBI lineage: Bacteria > Pseudomonadati > Pseudomonadota > Gammaproteobacteria > Lysobacterales > Lysobacteraceae > Stenotrophomonas > Stenotrophomonas sp. Steno-Z10-HUANG. The sequence continues at coordinate 69,735 of NZ_JBWJPA010000002.1, read as the reverse complement.
GCCCACCGGCTTGGTGGTGAAGAACGGGTCGAAGATGCGCTGGCGCAGTTCCGGGGAAATGCCCGAGCCGTTGTCCTGGAACTCGATCCAGACCTCGTCGCCGTCCACCCCGGTGCTGACCACGATATGGCCGCGGTCGGCGATCGCATGGCCGGCGTTGAGCAGCATGTTCATGTACACCTGGTTCAACTCCGAGGGCAGGCACTCGACCATCGGCAGCTCGCCGTAGCGACGCTCCAGGGTGACCTTGTACTTGAGCTCGTTCCAGATGATGTTGATGGTCGATTCCAGCCCCGCGTGCAGGTCGGCCAGCTTCCACGACTCGTCGCGCCCGGAGTACGAGAAATCCTTCAGGTCGCGCACGATGCGCGTCACCCGCTCGATGCCCTCGCGCGATTCGGCCATCAGCTGCGGCAGGTCGCGGCTGATGAAGTCGATGTCCAGGCGGTCGCGGATATCGTCGATCTCCGGGATCAATGCCTTCGGATCCGGCGCGCGCAGGGCGCGCTCGTAGGCCTCGATCACGGTGAACAGGCTGCGCAGGTATTCCTGCAGGCTGCCCAGGTTGGAATGCACGTAACCGATGGGGTTGTTGATCTCGTGGGCCACGCCGGCCGCCAGCTGGCCGATCGAGGCCATCTTTTCCGACTGCAGCAGCTTCTCCTGGGCGCCGTTGAGCCGCAGGTAGGCCTGGCGCAGCTCGGCATGGCGGCGCTGCAACTCGTGCTCGTAATCCTCCTGCCCGTCGATGTGGCGGAACAGCGCCAGGCAGGCGTGTTCGCCCGCGTGCTCGTGGTGGTAGAGGTGGACGATCACCGCGCGCGCGCCCAGCGGCAGGCTGCCGCTCCAGCAACCGGTTTCGCGCGCCTGGCCCAGCGCCGCCGCGGGCAACAGGTCGGCCAGGCGCCGCGCGAGCCCGGCCACCTCGCCAGGCGCCACGCCGAACAGCTCGCGCACGACCGCGTTGGCCAGGGCAACCTCGCCCCGGTCGTTGAACAGCAGCATGCCGTCGCCCATGCGGTCGCTCAGCGCACGCAGCACGACGGGAGACGGAAAGGTCGCGAACGGGGGAGAGGCGGTATCGGCCACGGGGCTGCGGGTCGGTGGAACGGTCGCCCACTATAACCGCGGATGCGCAGGCGCCAAGCGCCCGGCGGGGGCTGCGCTCAGGCGACGGCGAGCGGCTTGCGGGTGTGCAGCAGGTGCGCCTGGCCCTTGGCGTCGTAGGCCGACGAAGCCTCGCTGCGGCCCAGCTGGCGCAGCGCCCAGCTGACCTCGCGGCGGCGGCGGGCCAGCAGCACGCCGTTGGCGCGGTTGCGCTCGGCCAGTTCGCGCAGGCGTTCGGCGTGTTCCAGCGGCGGGCGCGCCTCGAGGATGCGCAGCGCTTCCAGTTTCAGGCTCGTGGCCGCCACCAGCGCCTGCACGTCGTGCTCGACCAGCGCCTGGCGCTCGCCATCGAGCGCGTCGCTCAACTGCTGCAGGGGATCGGCCACGCCCAGCTTCATGCCTTCAGCTGTCCGTCCAGCTCCAGCATGCGCTGGGCAATGGCGTCCGGGTTGATCCGGTAGCTGCCGTTCTCCAGCGCTTCGCGGACGGCCTGCACGCGTGCGCTGTCGATCGCCGGGGCGGCGGACAGCTCCCGCTGCATGGCCTGCAGGCTGGTGGCCTCGCCGGTCAGGCGCACGCTGTCGGCGGCCTCGACCGGACGTGCCTCGCCGCTGCCGGCGGGGGTAGCCTTGGCGGGCGTGGCGACCGGGCGCAACGGGGCGCTTGCCGTGATCCCGCCGTCGATTTTCTGGCTCATGTGATGGAAGTCCTGATTCGGTACACAAGGGTTAACGGCAACGGCGCACTGATCTTTAGTGGAATCTAACGGGAAACCAGCACATCGCCGCTGGCCGTGGCCACGCCCTGCACCACCCGCCGCGAGGACAGGTTCTCGACCGGCACCCGGTCGGCCTCGCCGGCATCGGCGAGCGCCTTGCCGGCCACCCGCACCTCGACCCCGCCGCGCCGCGACACTAGGGCGACACTGTCGCCGCGGCGGATGATCCGCGGGGCGACTAGGTCGTTGGCCGACAGCAGGGTGCCGGCGCCCATTGCCCGCCGCGCCACCCGGCCGATGGCCGCCTGCGGGTCGGACAGTACCGCACCGGCGATGCGCGCGGTGTCACGGCGCACACTGCCGATATCGGCGGCGGACAGCACTTCTCCAGCGGCGATGCCGCGGGCCAGGACCAGCACGTCCTGCTCGCGCCGCACCGTCACCGGCACGAACAGCTTCCAGCCGCCGGCCTGGGGACATGCCACTTCCACGGTGCGGTTGCCGGTGGCCCGGGCCTGCAGGGGCGCCGGGCACGCCGGCAGGCGCAGGCCGGCATCGACACTGGCCTCGGCCTCGGTGGCCGGGTCCAGGGTGGACAGCGCGGCCGCACGGATCGAGGCCACCGACTGGAAATCGGCGGCCTGGACCGGAAGGGCCAGCAGCAGGCATAACAGGGCCGTCAGGCGCATGGGCGAACTCCGCCACGGGAACAATGGCCATTGCCCTGCAAGCGGCGTGCCGGAACCGCCGCAGGCGGTGCCCGGACACGATGCATGGCGCAAGGTGCGGCCATCGCCCGCGCCGGCCCTCAAGTCCCGCCCCCGCCCTGCCGATACCGGCTGCATGTCACATGACCTGCTCAACCGCATCGACCAGCGCACCCGGCTGGCCGGCCACAACCGACTGGCCCTGCTGCTGTTCCGCCTCGGCGGCCGTCAGCTTTTTGGCGTCAACGTCTTCAAGGTGCAGGAAGTGCTGCGGCGCCCGCCCCTGTTCCAGGTGCCCGGCCTGCCCGCCCAGTTCTCCGGGGTGGCCGACGTGCGCGGCCGCTCGGTACCGGTGCTGGACCTGGGGCTGGCGATCGGCCACCCGGAGCGCGAGCCCAACGCCGACACCTCGCCCGGCTACCTGGTGGTCACCGAGTTCAATCGCTCGGTGCAGGGCTTCCTGGTCAGCGGCGTGGAACGGATCGTCAACATCGCGGTGGAGGACATCCAGCCGCCGCCGGAACTGGGCGCCGAGGCCAGCTACCTGACCGCGGTCACCCGCTTCCAGGGCGAGCTGATCCAGGTGATCGACGTGGAGAGCGTACTGGCCGACATCGCCCAGATCAGCAAGGATGCGGTGCTGGACCCGTCGATGGTCCTGCCGCCCGGCGCGCCGCCGATGCAGGTGCTGGTGGTGGACGACTCGCGCGTGGCCCGCCAGCAGATCCGCAGCGTGCTCGACCAGCTCGGGGTCACCGCCACCCTGCTGTCGGATGGCAAGCAGGCGCTGGACCACCTGCTGCAGATCCACGCGGCCGGGGAGAACCCGGCCGAGCGCTATGCCATGGTCATCTCCGACATCGAGATGCCGGCGATGGATGGCTACACCCTGACGACGGAAATCCGCCGCCACCCGGGGCTGGCCGGGTTGTTCGTGCTGCTGCACACCTCGCTGTCGGGCGTGTTCAACAACGCCATGGTCGAGCGCGTGGGCGCCAACGCCTTCGTGCCCAAGTACAGCGCCCACGAACTGGCCGATTTCGTGCTGCAGCGCCTGCGCCAGGTGGCCGAAGCGGCCTGACCCCGGGACGCGTGGAGGCGGGCGCCTTGCGCTGAAGCAAGGGGGCCGCCCCGCCCCGCCGGCGCCCCGATCCCGATCCGGCAGGCCCGCCACCGGGGGACCGGCGCCCTCCCCCGGGCTCCCCGCGCCTCCCCTGCGTTTCCCGCGTTCTGGCACACCGCTTGCAGCCTTCCGGGCATCGTTCCCCCGGGAGGTGCGCCATGCCCAACCTGATTTCCAATTACCTGGGCATCCACGCCCAGGCCATGCCGTTGCGCGAACAGCGCATGAAGCTGATCGCCGGCAACCTGGCCAACGCCGACACCCCGGGCTACAAGGCCCGTGACCTGGATTTCGACGCCGCCCTGCGCAACGCCAGTGGCGCCGACGGCAACGGCCTGCTGGCCACCACCGCCGAACAGCATTACCGCATCGGCGGCGACGGCCTGAACCCGTTCCAGGTACTGCGCCCCGGCGTGCAGCCGAGCCTGGACGGCAACACCGTCGATCCGGATGCCGAACGCGCCGCGTATGGCCGCGCCGCGCTGGAGTACCGCGCCTCGCTGAGCTTCGTCGAGTCGAAGGTGCGCACCCTGACCACCGCCATCACCGGCCAGTAAGGGGAGCGCCATGAGCAACCTGCCCATCTTCGACATCGCCGGCTCGGCGCTGCAGGCGCAGTCGGTGCGCATGAGCACCATTGCCTCCAACCTGTCCAACGCCGACTCCGTGGCCGGCTCGGCCGAAGCCGCCTACAAGCCGCTGGAGCCGATCTTCCAGGCGGTCACCAGCCGCGAGGATCCGCGACTGACCCGGGTGGAGGTCAAGCAGGTCACGCAGAGCGAGGCGCCGCCGATCAAACGCTACGAACCCCACCATCCGCTGGCCGACGGCGACGGCTACGTCTACTCGCCGGACATCGACCCGGTGGCGCAGATGGTCAATCTCATTTCCACCTCGCGCAATTACCAGGCCGGCGTGGAAATGCTCAACACGGCCAAGGAACTGACCCTGGCCACCCTGACCATGGGCCGCTGAGCCGGCCGCCACAGGATCCCGTCATGAGCAGCATCAACACCAATACCGACCTGTTCGGCGCGCTCGGGCTCAACGCCCCGGCCGCGAAGAGCACCAAGAAGAAGGACGCGCTGGACCAGGCCGATTTCCTGCGGCTGATGACCACCCAGCTGCAGCACCAGGATCCGCTCAAGCCGATGGACAACAGCCAGATGGTCGCGCAGATGGCGCAGCTGTCCACGGTGCAGGGCATCAGCGAATTGAACAAGAGCGTCACCGGCTTCCAGGAATCGATGGCCGGCGACCAGATCCTGCGCGGCGCGGCCATGGTCGGCCACGACGTGCTGGTGCCGTCGACCAAGTTCATGCTCGGCGACGAGGGCGCGACCGGCGGCACCTTGGCCGCGCCCGGCGCGGGCACCATCGTCGTCGACATCACCGACGCCAACGGCAACAAGGTCGACCAGATCAGCGTCGCGGCCGACGCCTCTGGCGAAGTGCCGTTCCAGTGGGACGGCACCGACGCCAATGGCAAGCGCATGCCGGCCGGCGCCTACACCATCGCCGCCACCTACACCGACGCCAGCGGCAAGCAGACCAAGCTCAGCACCTACGTCGAGGCCGAGGTGGAGAGCGTGACGGTCGGTTCCGACGGCCTCTACCTGAACCTCAAGGGGCTGGGCGCGGCCCCGCTCGACTACGTGCTCCGCGTCAGCTGAGCCCCCTCTTCCACGGATTCCCAGGAGTATCGCCATGGGCTTCAATGCCTCCCTGTCCGGCATCAGCACCGCCAACGCCGACCTGAGCGTCACCGCCAACAACATCGCCAACGTCAACACCGTCGGCTTCAAGGAATCGCGCGCCGAGTTCGCCAACGTCCTGACCGCGACCGGCTATGGCCTGCAGAACAACGCCATCGGCTCGGGCGCGCGCCTGACCAACGTGGCCCAGCAGTTCTCGCAGGGCAACATCGACCAGACCGGCCGCAGCCTGGACCTGGCGATCGCCGGCGAAGGCTTCTTCACCCTGAACATGAACGGCTCGCGGGTGTATTCGCGCGCCGGCAACTTCCAGGCCGACAAGAACGGCTACGTGGTCAACCCGCAGGGCGCGCGGCTGCAGGTCTACGCGCCGAGCGCCGACGGCACCCGCTTCGACGGCGCCCTGACCGACCTGCGCCTGCTGTCCGGCGACAGCGCGCCGCGCCCGACCAGCCAGCTGCAGCTGGCCTTCACCCTGCCGGCCAACGCCAAGGAACCGACGATCACGCCGTTCGATCCGGCGGTCAGCAACAGCTACAGCCACTCCAGCGGCGGCATCACCGTGTTCGATTCGCTGGGCGTCAGCCACATCCAGACCTCGTACTTCGTCAAGACCGCCAATCCCAACGAGTGGGCGGTGTACAACTTCGTCGACGGCGTGCCGGTCAACAACGGCAGCGTGCCCGGCGATCCCACCGCCACCCCGCCGGTACCGGCGGTCATCGGCACCCCGACCCTGCTGCAGTTCTCCGACAGCGGCGCACTGACCGCGCCGGCCGACGGCAAGATCACCCTGGGCACCTTCACCCCGAGCACCGGCGCCGGCCAGCTGGCGATGAGCCTGGACGTGTCCGGCTCCACCCAGTACGGCGAGAAGTTCAACCAGCACAACACCGGCCAGGACGGCTATGCCTCGGGCAAGCTCAACGAGATCAACATCTCGGAAAAGGGCGTGGTGTATGCGCGCTACTCCAACGGCGTGGACGTCGCACTGGGCCAGGTCGCGCTGAGCAACTTCAACAACCCGCAGGGACTGCTGGGCGAAGGCAACAACCTGTGGTCGGAAACCTATGCTTCGGGCACGCCGCGCACCGGTGCGCCGGACAGCTCCGACCTGGGGCAGATCCAGGCCGGTTCGCTGGAGGCCTCCACCGTCGACCTGACCCAGCAGCTGGTGAACATGATCACCGCGCAGCGCAACTTCCAGGCCAACGCGCAGATGCTCTCGACCCAGGACCAGATCACCCAGACCGTGATCAACATCCGCTGAGGCAGCACCCCGGGCAAACGGGAGCGGGCAATAACACGGCGCGCACTGCCCGCGCCGTTCCCCGCGCCTGGCCCCTCGCCCTGCATCGCCGGCATTCCGTCGTTCCCTTCTTCCCGCTTCCCGGTCCCCCTTGCCCATGGACAAAGCCCTCTACGTCGCCATGACCGGCGCCCGCGCCTCGCTGCAGGCGCAGGCCACCGTTTCCCACAACCTGGCCAATTCCGACACGCCGGGTTTCAAGGAAGCCCTGGCCAACACCGAGGCGTTCCCGGTCCAGGGCCAGGGCTACGCTTCGCGGATCGACGCGCTCCACGTCGATGCCGGCTTCAACCGTCGCACCGGCGCACAGCAGATCACCGGCAACGCGCTGGACCTGTCGCTGCAGCCGGGCAACTGGCTGGCGGTGCAGTCGCGCGATGGCAGCGAGGCCTATACCCGCGCCGGTGCGTTGACGCTCACCCCCAACGGCCAGCTGGTCACCGCCGACGGCAATGCGGTGCTGGACGAGAACGGCAACCCGGTGGCGGTGCCGCCGCACCAGGCCATGGAGATCGGCCACGACGGCACCCTGTCGATCATCCCGCTGGGCGAAGGCCCGCAGACCATGGCCATGATCGGGCGGCTGCGCGTGGTGCAGGCGCCCGACGCGCAACTGCAGCGCGGCCTCGACGGGCTGATGCGCAACAGCAACCCGCAGCAGCCGTTCGCCCAGGTCCAGGGCAAGGCGCTGGACAGCGGCATGCTCGAGTCCAGCAACGTCGACGCGGCCGGCGCACTGGTGCAGATGATCCAGCTGCAGCGCCAGTTCGAGATGCAGGTCAAGGTCATCAAGCACGGCGACGAGAACGCGCGCAGCGCCAACACGCTGCTGCGCCTGAACGGCTGACGCCGCCGCGCCGGCCGATTGGCGCGCGGGTCTGGCACAGGCCATGCATTACATCCTGCAACGGCCCTGAGGGCCGGCACCCGTCGCAGAGGAACCGCTCATGAATCAGGCACTGTGGGTCGCCAAGACCGGCCTGGATGCGCAGCAGACGCGCATGTCCGTTGTCTCCAACAACCTCGCCAACACCAACACCACCGGCTTCAAGCAGGACCGCGCCAGCTTCGAGGACCTGCTGTACCAGCAGGTGCGCCAGCCCGGCGGCTCGTCCTCGGCGCAGACGCAGTTGCCGACCGGCCTGCAGCTGGGCACCGGCGTGCGCGTGGTGGCCACGTCCAAGAATTTCCAGCAGGGTGGCCAGCAGCAGACCGGCCGCGCCCTGGACGTGATGGTCAACGGCCGCGGCTTCTTCGAAGTAATGCTGCCCGATGGCAGCTCGGCCTACACCCGCGACGGCAGCTTCCAGATGAGCCCGCAGGGCGAGCTGGTGACCAACAGCGGCTACCCGGTGCAGCCGGGCATCCAGATCCCGGAAGGGGCGCAGTCGCTGACCATCGGTGCCGACGGCACGGTCAGCGTGAAGATGGCCGGTGACGCGGCTTCGGTCGAGATCGGCTCGCTGACCCTGACCGACTTCATCAACCCCGCCGGCCTGCAGGCCAAGGGCGAGAACCTGTACCTGGAAACCACGGCATCGGGCCCCGCGCAGAACGGTACCCCGGGCCTCAATGGCCTGGGCGGCATCGTCCAGGGCGCGCTGGAAGGCAGCAACGTCAACGTGGTCGAGGAGCTGGTGGCGATGATCGAGACCCAGCGCGCCTACGAGATGAACGCCAAGGCCATCTCCACCACCGATTCGATGCTCGGCTACCTCAACAACAACGTCTGATCGTGCCGCTTACGGAACCCGCCATGGCCTGCCTGTCCAACGTCCTCCGTCTTTCCTGCGCCGCGGCCAGCCTGGTGCTGCTGGGCGGCTGCGTGGTCGCCGGCGACATCCGCCCCTACCCGGCCATGGCGCCGGTGGTGCCGGTGGTCGCGCCCGCGGCCGAGGCCACGGCCGGCGCGATCTACGCCGCCGGTCCGGGCCTGAACCTGTACGGCGACCGCCGCGCCCGCGACGTCGGCGACCTGCTGACCATCACCCTGGTCGAGAGCACCTCGGCCACCACCAGCGCCAACACCGCCATCGGCAAGAAGTCGAGCATGGACATCGGCTCGCCGAGCCTGTTCGGCGCACCGGTCACCCTGGGCGGCAAGGACGTGCTCGCCGCCAGCGCCAAGGGCGAACGCGACTTCACCGGCAAGGGCAGCAGCGCGCAGAGCAACCGCCTGCAGGGCAGCGTGACCGTGACCGTGATCCAGCGCCTGCCCAACGGCAACCTGGTGGTGCAGGGGCAGAAGAACCTGCGCCTGAACCAGGGCGACGAACTGGTGCAGATCCAGGGCATCGTGCGCGCGGCCGACATCGCCACCGACAACACCATCCCGTCCAGCAAGGTCGCCGACGCGCGCATCGCCTATGGCGGCCGCGGCGCGGTGGCCCAGTCCAATGCCATGGGCTGGCTGGGCCGGTTCTTCAACTCGCGCCTGGCGCCGTACTGAGGAGAAGAACGATGACCGGTACTTTGTCCACGGCGGCCAGTGAAGCGCGCTTGCGCCTGCCCGATTGCCTGCGCGCGGGCTTCGCCGCGCTCCCCCGTCCGCGGGCCACCGGCCTGTGGGCGCTGGCGGTGCTGGCGTTCGCGTTCGCGCTGCCGGCGCACGCCGAACGCATCAAGGACCTGGCCCAGGTCGGCGGCGTGCGCGGCAACGCGCTGGTCGGCTACGGCCTGGTGGTCGGCCTGGACGGCAGCGGCGACCGTACCAGCCAGGCGCCGTTCACCGTGCAGAGCCTGAAGAACATGCTCGGCGAACTGGGCGTCAATGTTCCGCCGAACGTCAACCCGCAGCTCAAGAACGTCGCCGCGGTGGCGATCCACGCCGAGCTGCCGCCGTTCGCCAAGCCCGGGCAGACCATCGACATCACCGTGTCCTCCATCGGCAACGCGGTCTCGCTGCGCGGCGGCTCGCTGCTGATGGCGCCGCTCAAGGGCGCCGACGGCCAGGTCTACGCCATCGCCCAGGGCAACCTGGTGGTCGGTGGCTTCGGCGTGCAGGGCAAGGACGGTTCGCGGGTATCGGTGAACGTGCCCAGCGTCGGCCGCATCCCCGGCGGCGCGACCGTCGAACGTGCCCTGCCCGACGTGTTCGGTGCCAGCGGCGAGATCACCCTGAACCTGCACCAGAACGACTTCACCACGGTCGCGCGCATGGTCGCGGCACTCAACAACGCGTTCGGCGAAGGTGCCGCGCGCGCGGTCGACGGGGTCACGGTCGCGGTGCAGGCGCCGAGCGACCAGGGCGCGCGCATCGGCCTGCTGGCGCGCATCGAGAACATCGAACTGTCGCCGGGCGCCGCGCCGGCGCGGGTGGTGGTCAACTCGCGCACCGGCACGGTGGTGATCGGCGCGCAGGTCCGGGTCAGCCCGGCGGCGATCGCGCACGGCTCGTTGACGGTGACCGTCAGCGAGGCCACCCAGGTCAGCCAGCCCAATGCCTTCGGCGGCGGCCAGACCGTGGCCGCGCCGCAGTCCACCATCAGCGCCAGCAACGAAGGCAGCCGCATGTTCCGCTTCGAGGGCGGCACCACGCTGGACGAGATCGTGCGCGCGGTGAACGAGGTCGGTGCCGCGCCCGGCGACCTGATCGCGATCCTGGAAGCCCTCAAGCAGGCCGGTGCGCTCAGCGCCGAGCTGGAGGTGATCTGAGCATGCGCATCGCCGCCCCGTCACTGGAACTCAACCCGGTCGCCGGCAACGACCCGGCGAAGATCGACAAGGTCGCGCGCCAGCTCGAAGGCCAGTTCGCGCAGATGCTGATCAAGAGCATGCGCGCGGCCAGCTTCGGCGATTCGCTGTTCCCCGGCGAAAACCAGATGTTCCGCGAGATGTACGACCAGCGCATTGCCGAGGCCATGACCCAGGGCCGCGGCCTGGGCCTGTCGGCGATGATCGCGCGCCAGCTCGGCGGCGCCGGCCAGGCGACCCCGCCGCTGGACACCGCGCTGGTCCCGGCGGCGAAGGCTGCGCAGGCCTACCGTGAAGCCCTGCCTGGCGCAGCGGCCGGGGGGGCGCGGCCGGCCGGCGCGGTGGAAAGCCCGCTGCCGGGCATGCCCGGCGGCCATGACGCCTTGAGCGGCAATGTGCCGGCCATGCCGGAAGAACAGATGCTGGACCTGATCGCCGGCCGCGACAGCGGCAGCCTGCACGCGGCCATCGGCGGCCGCGGCGCAGCACCGGACGCGGCGCCGGCAGCCACCGACTGGGCCCTGGCCAACGACCGCTGGAGTGGCGTCGGCCCGGCCGCCCCGCGTACCGATGGCGTGGACATGGCCACCGCCAACGCCGCCGCCGACCAGCTCGGCAAGCACACCCCGGAAGGCTTCGTCGCCAGCATCTGGCCGCATGCCGAGAAGGCCGCGCGCGAGCTCGGCGTCGATCCGCGTGCGCTGGTCGCGCAGGCCGCGCTGGAGACCGGCTGGGGCCGCCGCCACATCAAGCGTGACAACGGCGGCAGCAGCCACAACCTGTTCGGCATCAAGGCCAGCGGCTGGAAGGGCGAAAGCGCCAGCGCCGCCACCCATGAGTACGTCGACGGCCAGCGCCAGAGCCAGACCGCGCGCTTCCGTGCCTACGGCTCGCCGGCCGAGAGCTTCGGCGACTACGTACGCATGCTCAAGAACAGCCCGCGCTACCAGGCCGCGCTCAAGGCCGGCAGCGACGTGCGCGGTTTTGCACAGGGCTTGCAACGTGCCGGGTATGCCACCGATCCGGGCTACGCCGCCAAGATCGCCGCCATCGCCGCCGGCCCGACCATCGACCGCGCGGTGGCCGCCATCGGCCAGGCCGGCGCCCGCCTCGGCCAGTCCTTCGCCCACGCCGCCGGCCTGTCCGGCCTCACCCGCCGTTGAGATAGAACCCGATGTCCAGTGTCCTCTCCACCGGTAGCAGCGCCCTCATCGCCTTCCAGCGGGCGCTGGCCACCGTCAGCCACAACGTGGCCAACATCAAGACCGACGGCTACAGCCGGCAGAAGGTCGACTTCGCCACGCGCAACCCCACCGACGTGGGCTATGGCGACGTCGGCAACGGCACCCGTATCACCGACATCCGCCGCGTGGCCGACCAGCTCGCGATCTCGCGCCTGCTCGACAGCAGCGGCGAATTGGCCCGGCTGAAGCAGCTTTCCGGGCTGGCCGACCGGGTGGATGCGCTGTTCTCCGACAGCGCGACCAACCTCAACGGCATCTGGTCCAACTTCTTCGACTCGGTCAGCGGGCTGTCGGCCAACGCCGCCGGCACCGCCGACCGCCGCAGCATGCTCGACAACGCCAACGACCTGGTCAACCGCTTCAAGCAGTTGAACGGCAACCTGGACACCCTTGGCAACGAGGTCAACAACGGCCTGATCGCCGGCACCGGCGAGATCAACCGCCTGGCCCGGGAAATCGCGCAGATCAACAGCGCGATCGGCGCCGACATCACCGGCGTCGCGCCGGACCTGCTCGATCGCCGCGACCAGCTGATCACCCAGCTGGTGGGCTATACCGGTGGCACCGCCGTGATCCAGGACGGCGGCATCATGAACGTGTACTCGGCCGGCGGCCATGCGCTGGTGGTCGGCGGTACCGCCTCGCAGGTCACCACCGTGGCCGACCCGTACCAGCCCGAGCGCCTGCAGCTGGCACTGAAGACCCAGGGCCAGACCATCGTCCTGGACGGCAAGGCGCTGGGCGGCAGCATCGGCGGCCTGCTGGAGTTCCGCGACACCGTGCTGACCCCGGCACAGGCCGAACTCGGACGCATCGCCGTCGGCCTGGCGCAGGCGTTCAACGAAAGCCACCGCGAAGGCATGGACCTGTATGGCGACATGGGCGTGGACTTCTTCAGCCTCGCCCCGCCCAAGGTCGCCGCGCACAGCGGCAACAGCAGCACCAGCACCGCCACCGTCAGCGCCAACTACGGCGACGTCGCCGCGCTCGACGGGCAGAACCTGCAGCTGCGCTTCAACGGCAGCGCCTGGGTGGCCACGCGCACCGACACCGGCGCGCAGGTGCCGATGAGCGGCAACGGCAGCGCCGCCGATCCGTTCGTGGTCAACGGCATCGAACTGGTGGTCGGCGGTACCCCGGCGCTCAACGACCGCTTCCTGGTGCAGCCCACCGCGGCCGCCCCCGGCGGGCTGGCGGTGGCGATCACCGACCCGTCGCGCATCGCCGCGGCCAACCCGGTGCGGGCCAAGGCCGATCTGGGCAACGTCGGTACCGGCGTGGCCGGCAAGCTCGACATCACCGACGCCGCCAACGGCGCCCTGCTCGACCCGGTCAGCATCGACTTCATCGATGCCAACAACTACACCATCAATGGCGGCCCGCCGCTGCCGTACACGCCCGGCCAGACCATCGCCGCCAACGGCTGGAGCCTGGTACTCGACGGCAAGCCCGCCGCGGGCGACACCTTCACCGTGTCGCGCACCCCGGCCGGCTCCAGCGACAACGGCAACGCTGCGCGCATGGCCGCGGTCGAGGACGCCAAGGCCTTCAACGGCGGCACCGTCACCCTCAACGGCGCGCTGGGCGGGCTGACCACGCAGATCGGCGCGGCCGCGCGCGCGGCCGACTACTCGCTGCAGGCGCAGCAGGTGATCAACGAGAACGCGCAGGCCACCCGCGATTCGATCTCCGGGGTGAACCTGGACGAGGAAGCGGCGGACATGCTCCGCCTGCAGCAGGCCTACCAGGCCGCCTCGCAGCTGATCTCCACCGCCGACACCATGTTCCAGTCGATCCTGCGGGCGGTGGGCTGATGAACAACCGCATCTCCAGCAGCATGATGTACGACCAGTCGGTGTACCTGATGCTCGCCAAGCAGAGCAAGCTCAACCACCTGGAGCGCCAGCTGGCCACCGGGCAGAAGCTGGTCTCGGCCAAGGACGACCCGGTCGCCTCCGGCACCGCCGTGGGCATGGACCGGATCCTGGCCGAGCTGGACCAGCTGGGCGCCAACGCGGCGAACGTGCAGAACCGGCTGGGTCTGCAGGAAAACGCGCTGGCGCAGGCCGGTGAGCTGCTGCAGCGCGTGTCCGACCTCACCATCCAGGCCAACAACGCGGCGCTGTCGGCCGAGGACCGCAAGAGCGTTTCGGCCGAGCTGCGCTCGATCCGCGAATCGCTGCTGTCGCTGGCCAACAGCACCGATGGCAACGGTCGCTTCCTGTTCGGCGGCACCGCCGACGGCGTGCCGCCGTTCGCGGCCAACAACGGCACGATCCTCTACAACGGCGACCAGACCCAGCGCCAGGTCGAGGTCGCGCCCGGCAGCTTCGTGCAGGACGCCCTGCCCGGCAGCGAGATCTTCATGCGCATCCGCACCGGCGACGGCACCGTCGACGGCAGTGCCGCGGCCGGCAACACCGGCCAGGCGGTGCTGACCGGCGCCAGCCGCGACGGCAGCGCGGCGTGGAGCGGCGACAGCTACACGGTGCGCTTCACCGGCCCCGGCGCCTACGACATCCTCGACAGTGGCGGTGCCATGGTCGGCAGCGGCACCTATGCCGAGGGCGACGACCTCGTCTTCCAGGGCCTGCGCGTGCGCATGAGCGGCGTGCCGGCGGCCGGCGACGAGTTCACGGTCGGCCAGGCCGGCAACCGCGATGTGTTCTCCACCATCGACCGTCTGTCCCAGGCGCTGCAGATGGACACCTCCACCCTCGCCGGCCGCACCGCGCAGCAGAACCTGCTGCAGTCCAGCCTGCGCGACGTGGCCCGCGCCGCGGAGAAGATGATCGATTCGCGCGCATCCGGCGGCGCGCAGCTCAGCGCCATCGACAACGCCGCCTCGCTGCGCGAGGCCAACGCCATCACCCTGAAGGATTCGCTTTCGCAGCTGCGTGACCTCGATTACGCCGAGGCCATCGGCCAGTACAAGCTCGAAGGCGCCGCCCTGCAGGCCGCACAGACCGTGTTCACGCAAATGCAGTCCATGTCGCTGTTCAACATGATCCGCTGATCCAGACAAACGCAAACCGCCTTCCCATATCACGCAAGACCCGAGCACAACGGAGAAGTCCCATGGCACAAGTCATCAACACCAACATCATGTCGCTGAACGCCCAGCGCAACCTGAACACCAGCGGCAGCAGCCTGGCGACCAGCATCCAGCGCCTGTCCTCGGGCCTGCGCATCAACAGCGCCAAGGACGACGCCGCGGGCCTGGCGATTTCCGAGCGCTTCACCACCCAGATCCGCGGCCTGGACGTGGCCACCCGCAACGCCAACGACGGCATCTCGCTGGCGCAGACCGCCGAAGGCGCGATGGTCGAGATCAGCAGCAACCTGCAGCGCATCCGCGAACTGGCGGTGCAGTCGGCCAACGCCACCAACTCCGGCAGCGACCGTGACGCGCTCAACGCCGAAGTGCAGCAGCTGCTGAGCGAGATCGACCGCGTCGCCAACCAGACCAGCTTCAACGGCACCAAGCTGCTGGACGGCAGCTTCACCGGCGCGCTGTTCCAGGTCGGCGCCGACGCCGGCCAGACCATCGCGGTCAACAGCATCGTCGATGCCAACATCGACCAGCTGGGCCGCGCCGGCTTCGCCGACACCGTCGCCGGCGCCGGCGTCGGCGGCACCGCGGCGACCGCCTCAGGCGCGATCAAGGGCATCGCCGTGTCGATCCGCGCCGCCGGCGCGCCGGCCGGCGCCGCCGGCCTCACCACCATCACCCTGGACGACGTCAAGATCGAAGTGGGCGACGACGCGGCGGCCGTGCAGAAGAAGATCGCCCAGGCGTTCAACAACAAGCTGGACCAGACCGGCCTGTACGCCGAGGTCAGCGGCGGCAACATCAAGCTGACCTCGCTCAAGGCCGGCCAGGACTTCGAGGGCGTGAGCAACGGCACCCTCAGCGGCGGCACCGGCATCACCCTGTCGCTGGCCGCCGACCTGCCGGCGTCGCTGGCCGCGGCCGGCACCGCGGCGGCCGGCGGCGGCATCAACCACCTGGAGAACCTGGACATCTCCAATTTCGCCGGCGCCCAGCGCGCCCTGGAGATCGTGGACAAGTCGCTGACCGCGGTGAGCGGTTCGCGTGCGGAGATGGGCGCGATCCAGAACCGCTTCACCTCGACCATCGCCAACCTGTCGACCACCTCGGAAAACCTGTCGGCCTCGCGCAGCCGCATCCGCGACGCCGACTACGCCAAGGAAACGGCGGAAATGACCCGCACGCAGATCCTGCAGCAGGCCGGTACAGCGATGCTGGCGCAGGCCAACCAGGTCCCGCAGAACGTGCTCAACCTGCTCAAGTAAGCCGGCACCGAAAGCGGCAGGAACCAGAGCCCCGGCCTGCCCGGGGCTCTGTCGTTGCGGGGGCGCCCGCCCCCTGGCGGGGCGGCCAGCCGCGGCGGCGATGTAAAAAAACAACGGCGCTGGAACCCTGCGGTTCCAGCGCCGTTTCCATATGACGCCATGCATCCGGACGCATCGGCGGATCGTGCGATCCGTTTTTCCAGGCGGCCCTAAAGCTGCCCGGGATGCTGCCGTTATTGGTATCAGCAGCGGTACTGCGGCGCCCTACGCCACTCCACTGCACTCAGTACCGGTCAGGTTGAGCTGCCGGATCAAACGCCAAAAAGGAATCCGAATCATGGCACAAGTCATCAACACCAACATCATGTCGCTGAACGCCCAGCGCAACCTGAACACCAGCGCCACCAGCCTGGCGACCAGCATCCAGCGCCTGTCCTCGGGCATGCGCATCAACAGCGCCAAGGACGACGCCGCCGGCCTGGCGATCTCCGAGCGCTTCACCACCCAGATCCGCGGCCTGGACGTGGCCACCCGCAATGCCAACGACGGCATCTCGCTGGCGCAGACCGCCGAAGGCGCGATGGTCGAAATCGGCAACAACCTGCAGCGTATCCGCGAACTGGCCGTGCAGTCGGCCAACGCCACCAACTCCGGCACCGACCGCGACGCGCTGAACGCCGAAGTCAACCAGCTGCTGAAGGAAATCGACCGCGTCGCCAACCAGACCAGCTTCAACGGCACCAAGCTGCTGGACGGCAGCTTCACCGGCGCGCTGTTCCAGGTCGGCGCCGACGCTGGCCAGACCATCGGCATCAACAACATCGTTGATTCGCGCACCGCCAACCTGGGCAAGATGAATTTCGCCTCCGACACCACCGCCGTCAACGTGGTTGCCGCGACCGCTTCGGGCGTCGCCGCCGCCGCCGGCAAGATCTCCGGCGTGAAGATCAGCGTGCAGCAGGTCGGTGCCAGCGCGGCGCAGACGATCAACATCGACGACGTCAAGTTCAACGCCGGCGACAGCGTGAAGACCATCAACCAGAAGGTCGCCACCGCCATCAACGACAAGATGGACCAGACCGGCGTCTACGCCACCCTGGACAGCGCCGGCGCGGTCAAGCTGCAGGCGGTCAAGGGCAACCAGTACACCACCGGCTTCACCTTCGGCACCATCACCGACGCCGTCACCGGCCAGGCCACCGGCATCACCGCCGGCGCCACCGCCTTCACCGCGCAGACCGCCGCCGCGGTGACCGCCCCGGCCCAGGAAACCGTCGCCGGCAAGATGGACATCTCTTCCTTCGTCGGCGCCCAGCGCGCCCTGGAAGTGGTGGACAAGGCGCTGACCGCGGTCAACAGCTCGCGCGCCGACATGGGTGCGATCCAGAACCGCTTCAGCTCCACCATCGCCAACCTGGCCACCACCTCGGAAAACCTGTCCGCTTCGCGCAGCCGCATCCGCGACGCCGACTACGCCAAGGAAACGGCGGAAATGACCCGCACGCAGATCCTGCAGCAGGCCGGTACCGCGATGCTGAGCCAGGCCAACAGCTCGACCCAGAACGTGCTCAGCCTGCTGCGCTGATCCGTCGGGGTCAGCCCGACCAGGCCACGACCCGGAGCCCCCGCCAGCAATGGCGGGGGCTTCATCCATTTGCGGCCATGCAAAGCGGCCGCCGTCGCCGGCACCGGCGGCGCCGGGGATCCCGGCACGGGACTTGCACCCCAGGCGTGACCCGCGCGGTCCCGTGGCTAAAGAAGCCGGGGAACGTGCCGATATCCGGGATGCCTGCAAGGGCGTCCATTTGCGCACAAGG
Source organism: Stenotrophomonas sp. Steno-Z10-HUANG (assembly GCF_056393075.1). NCBI lineage: Bacteria > Pseudomonadati > Pseudomonadota > Gammaproteobacteria > Lysobacterales > Lysobacteraceae > Stenotrophomonas > Stenotrophomonas sp. Steno-Z10-HUANG. The sequence continues at coordinate 51,985 of NZ_JBWJPA010000002.1, read as the reverse complement.
AATCCAGATGGCCTCGTCCTCCCTTTCCGTCGTCGGCTCCGGCCTGGACATCCCCACCCTCGTTTCGCAGCTGGTCGCCAACGAGCGCAAGCCGGCCGCCGACCGCATCAACACCCAGGGATCGACGGTCACCGCCAAACTTTCGGCGCTGGGCAGCATCAAGAGCTCGCTGAGCGGCCTGCAGTCATCGCTCGATGCGCTGGTCAAGGGCGCCAGCAACCAGGCCTACAAGACCTCGGTGCCGGAAGGCAGCGGCTTCGGCGCGACCGTGGTGACCGACGCCACCACCGGCAAGACCCAGGCGGTGGCCGGCACCTACAACGTGGAAGTGCTGAGCCTGGCGCAGCCGCAGAAGCTCAGCTCCGGCGCGTTCGCCGCCGATGCGGCGGTCGGTGACGGCAGCCTGAAGATCGCCTGGGACGACAAATCCATCGACGTCGAGATCAAGCCGGGCAGCACCCTGGCCGAAATCGCCGCGGCGATCAACAAGACCGCCAACGGCAAGGGCGTCAATGCCACCGTCATCACCGCCAGCGACGGCCAGCACCTGGTGCTCAATGCCGTGGACGCCGGCACCAAGGGCGCCCTGACCGTCTCGGCCAGCGGCGGCAACGGAGGGCTTTCCGCCCTGACCTGGGACGGCACCGGCGGCGGCCTCACCCAGACCGTGGCCGCCAGCAACGCGCGGGTGCGGGTGGACGGTTTCGAGCGCGAATCCAGCAGCAACAGCATCAGCGACCTCATCCCCGGCATCACCCTCACCCTGAACAAGGCCGAGGAAGGCACCACCAAGACCCTGACGGTCAGCCAGGACAACGCGCCGCTGAAGATCAACCTGCAGGCCTTCGTCAGCGCCTACAACGCCTCGGTCAACCTGCTCAAGAACTCCAGCGCCTACGATGCCACCAACAAGCGCGCCTCCACCCTGACCGGCGACTCGCTGGTGCGCGGCCTGCAGCAGCAGCTGCGCGGCCAGCTCAGCGCCAACGTGGTGGACATGAAGGCGCTGGGGCTGACCATCAACACCGACGGCACCCTGGCGCTGAACAGCAGCACCTTCGACAAGACCCTGGCCGAGAACCCGAACGCGGCCGCGCGCCTGCTGGGCAAGGACGGCACCCTGTCCGACGGCCTGTCCAAGCTGCTCAAGAGCAACCTGGACACCGGCACCGGCACCCTGACCCTGCGTACCGACGCGCTCAACAAGCAGATCAAGAAGCTGGAAAAGGACCTGGACGACCTCGACGCGCGCATGGAGAAGGTGTCGGCGCGCTATACCCGCCAGTTCACCGCCATGGACTCGCTGGTGGCGCAGATGCAGGGCACCAGCAACTACCTGGCGCAGCAGCTTGCCGCACTGCAGAAATAACCGTCCGACATTCAAGTAAACGGCCATGACGGCCGATACACGGATACCACCCCATCATTGCCGACGCTGCCCGGACCGCGCGCCGGACAGGTCCCAGGAGACTCTCACCATGTACGGTTCCAGCCGCAACTACGCCGAGCAGTACCGCAAGGTCGGCGTGTCCACCAAGGTTGTGGATGCCGATCCGCACAAGCTGGTGGCCCTGCTGTTCGAAGGGGCCGGCGAGCGCATCCGTCGCGCCGAGGCGTTCCTGGCCCAGGGCGACCAGGCGATGAAGGGCAAGGCCATCGGCGAGGCCTGCGCCATCATCGGCCACCTCAACGGCTCGCTCGACCACGAGGCCGGCGGCGAGATCGCCGGCAACCTCTCGGCGCTGTACGACTACGTCATCCAGCGCCTGACCGAGGCCAACCTCAACAACGACGTGGCGGCGCTGCAGGAGTCGCTGTCGCTCATGGGCGAGATCGAATCGGCCTGGAACGCGATCCCGCCCGACCAGCGCCAACGCCCCGCCGTCACCGGAGCCTGAGGACCATGATGGACCCCGATCACACCCTCAAAGCCCTGCACGATGACCTGGAAGCGCTGCGCGTGGCGGTGGAACAGGAAGACCACGCCCAGGCCGAGCGCATCGCCAGCGGCCACGACCGCCGCCTGCGCGAGTTCGTGGAGGCCTGCGGCGCGCAGTCCGCGGCCAACGGCCTGCGCAACCTGCTGGCGCTGCAGCAGTCGCTGATGGCCGACATGCTGGTACGCCGCGACATCGCCGCGGCGCGGCTGCGCGCCGGGCGCCAGTCGGTGCGCGCCGCGCACGCCTACCAGCAGGCCGAATCGCTGGCATGAACACGCCCGGCGCCAGCATCGTGCACCACCCGGCGGAGGTCGAGCTGTTCGAGGACACGCTGACCTGCGATGTCTCGCTGCCGGCGGTGTTCGAGCCGGGCAGCGGCGCGATCCGCGCCGGCGCGGCGGAAATGCTGTTGCGCAGCGTGGCGCTGGTGGAAGACTCGCGCGGCGCCGACGACAGTGACGAGCGCGGCGCCGACGGCAGCCAGCAGCTGGCACGGCTGGAGGCGCGCATGGACCTTGCCCTGGTATTGCTGGGGCGCCTGCTGCGGCAGTCCACCCAGGCGCTGCCGCTGCGCCCGGTGCGCTGGTCGCGGCGGGGCCTGCGGCTCGAGCTGGGCCAGCGCAGCGGCGCGGTCCAGGGCAGCGCCGGCATCGTGCGCCTGCAGCCGGCCGACTGGCTGCCCGACCATATCGAACTGCCGGTGCAGGTGCTGGGCGAAGCCGCCTCGGGCAACGGCGGGCTCTACCTGTGGCTGCGCCTGCAGAGTACCGGCGAGGCGCTGGACACCGCGCTGGAACGCCACCTGTTCCGCCTGCACCGGCGCCAGATCGCCGACAGCCGGCGCCCGCGTTGAAGCGGCCGGTGCATGACCTTTGCCGCTTGGCGCGCGCGCGCGCGCTCGGCTAAGGTGCGGCCATTCCCAAGCGATGCCCGTGCCCGTGCGTGTCCTGATCGTCGATGACCATACGCTGGTGCGTGCCGGCCTGTGCCGCCTGCTGCAGACGTTCGGCGGTGTGCTGGTGGTCGGCGAAGCCAGCAACGCCGACCAGGCGCTGGAGCTGGCGGTGCTGCACCGCCCCGAAGTGGTGCTGATGGATCTTTCCCTGCCCGGCCGCAGCGGCCTGGAGGCATTGTCCGACATCCGCCGGCGGGTGCCGCAGGCGCGCGTGGTGATGATGTCCATGCACGACGACACCGCGCATGTGCGCGATGCGCTGGACCGCGGCGCGGTCGGGTTCGTGGTCAAGGATGCCGCCCCGCAGGAGCTGGAGATCGCGCTGCGCGCGGCGCATTCCGGGCAGGTGTTCCTGAGCCCGCAGATCTCCACCCGCATGCTGGCGCCGATGCTCGGGCGCGAACGCCCCACCGGCATCGCCGCGCTGTCGCCGCGCCAGCGGCAGATCCTGCGCCAGCTCGGCAACGGCCGCACCACCAAGGAAATCGCCGCCGAACTGGGCATCAGCGTGAAAACCGTCGAGACCCATCGCGCGCGCATGATGGAAGCGCTGGGCTGCCGCCGCGCCAACGACCTGCTGCTGCTGGCGGTGCGCCACCAGCAGGAGCTCGCCTGAGCCCCCGCCCGCGGACCGACGTTGGCAACGCGTCACAGATTCGGAAATCCGTCGCGTGGCGCGTCAGAATTCCGTAAGTCATTGATAGTCCAATCTCCGCCCCCGCCGCGGCGACGGATTAATGGCGAAATGTAGGAAAAACCCCTACACCCACTCAGGGGACTCCCGGATGGCGCCGGGTTTTCTCCTATTCATTCCCTGACACCCCCTACGCAAGATGTGTTCCATCACGGTCGCTTCACGCAGCGGTCACGGGGACCAGACGCCATGAAAGCCACGCTCGCCACCCAGCTCGGGCAGCAACTCCACCTCACGCCCGCCCTGCTGCAGTCCATCCGCCTGCTGCAGCTCAACGGCCTGCAGCTGGAGCAGGAAATCCGCCAGGTGCTGGAGAACAACCCGCTGCTGGAGATCGAGGAAGAGGCCTCCGCCAGCGCCGCCGAAACCGCCGGCGCCGGCGACCCGCAGCTGGAGACCGCGGCGTTCGACGAGCTGCCGGAGAGTTCGATGTGGGACGTGCCCGGCGCCAGCTGGAACGACGCCGACGAGGACCGCACCGCGCGCCTGGCGATGGGCGAATCCAGCGACCCGCACCTGCGCATCCTGCAGGCGCTGTCGCTGGACCTGGACGAGGGCGACCTGGCGATCGCCGGGTTCTGGCTGGAGCATTGCGACGACGCCGGCTACCTGCAGGCGCCGCTGGCGCAGCTGACCCTGCTGGCCAGCGCCCGCTTCGACCGCGACGGCGCGCACGTCGAGCGCATCCGCCAGCGCCTGCTGCAGGGCGAGCCGGCCGGCATGGCCGCGCGCGACCTGCGCGAGTGCCTGCAGGCGCAGCTGGCCGCCCTGCCCGGCACGGTGCCTGCCCGGCACCTGGCCGCGCGGCTGCTGGACGGCGACCTGAACCTGCTCGCCAGCCACGACTACGCCGCCATCGCCACCGGCCTGGACGCCGAACACGCCGACGTGCTGGAGGCGTTCCGGCTGGTGCTGTCGCTACAGCCCCGCCCCGGCGACACGCTGCAGCCGCAGGCCGACGACGCGGTCATCCCGGAAGTGGTGGCCTGGCGCGCCGATGGCCAGTGGCGGGTGGCGCTGAACCCGGCCACCACGCCGCGGGTGAGCCTCAACACGGTCTACGAGCGCGCCCTGGGCGCCAGCGAAGGCAGCGCCGCCCAGCCGATGCGCGAACTGCTGCAGGAGGCGCGCTGGTTCACCCGCGGCCTGTCCATGCGCTACGACACCCTGCTGCGCACCGCGCGGGTCATCGTCGAGCGCCAGGCCGCGTTCCTGGCCGAGGGCGAAGAAGCCATGGCGCCGCTGACCCTGAAGGAAGTGGCCGACGCCATCGGCATGCACGAATCCACCGTCTCGCGCATCACCTCGGGCAAGTTCATGCAGACCCCGCGCGGCACCTTCGAGCTGAAACACTTCTTCGCCGTGCGCCTGGACGGCGCCAGCATCTCCGGGCAGGCGGTCAAGGCAATGGTGCGGCGGCTGATCGAATCCGAACCGCCGGCGCGCCCGCTGGCCGACGAGGCCATCGCCGAACTGCTGGCGCGGCAGGGGGTCAACATCGCCCGCCGCACCGTGGCCAAATACCGCGAACAGCTGGACATCGCCCCCGCGCGCGAGCGGAAGCGGCACAATGCGCGTCCGTTGCTGGCCCGCGCAGGCTGATCCGAGGAAATCCATGAGCAAGCTCACCGTTCTGCTGGTCGACGACCACGAAGGCTTCATCAACGCGGCCATGCGCCACTTCCGCAAGGTCGACTGGCTGCAGGTGGTCGGCAGCGCCGCCAATGGCCTGGAGGCGATCGAGCGCTCCGAGGCGCTGCGCCCGCAGGTGGTGCTGATGGACCTGGCGATGCCGGAGATGGGCGGGCTGCAGGCCACGCGCCTGATCAAGACCCAGGACGAGCCGCCCTACATCGTGATCGCCAGCCATTTCGACGACGCCGAGCACCGCGAGCACGCCCAGCGTGCCGGCGCCGACAACTTCGTCAGCAAGCTGTCCTACATCCAGGAGGTCATGCCGATCCTGGAGCACGTCAGGCAGGAACAGGGCCATGAGTGAATCGCGCATCCTCGTGATCGACAGCGAGGGCGTCCGCGCCGAACGCACGGTGGCGCTGCTGGAGTTCATGGACCTCAACCCGCGCTGGGTCACCGACGTGGGCGACATCGATACCAGCCGCCACCGCGTCAACGACTGGATGGCGCTGGTGGTGGGCACCATCGAGGACCCGGCGCGCGCCATGCCGTTCTTCCACTGGCTGGCCGGCACCGGCATGCCGCCGGTGCTGCTGGCCGAAGGCGACCCGCTGGCGTTCGCGCGCCACTACGCCCTGCACGAGGCCAACGTCTGGCCGCTGGAGCAGCCGATGCGCCACGCGCAGATGGAGGCGCTGCTGCGCCGCGCCAGCCTCAGGCGGCTGGACGCCGAGCACCATGCCGGCGGCGGCGAGGACACCGGCCCCACCGGCACCAGCCCGGCGGTGACCGAGCTGCGCCAGCTGATCGAGCAGGTGGCCGGGTTCGACACCACCGTGCTGGTGCTGGGTGAGTCGGGCACCGGCAAGGAAGTGGTGTCGCGCGCCATCCACCAGCGCTCGCCGCGGCGCGACGGCCCGTTCGTGGCCATCAACTGCGGCGCGATCCCGCCGGACCTGCTGGAAAGCGAGCTGTTCGGCCACGAAAAGGGCGCCTTCACCGGTGCGCTGAGCGCGCGCAAGGGCCGTTTCGAGATGGCCGAGGGCGGCACCCTGCTGCTGGACGAGATCGGCGACATGAGCCTGCCGATGCAGGTCAAGCTGCTGCGCGTGCTGCAGGAGCGCAGCTTCGAGCGCGTCGGCGGCAACCAGACCATCCGCTGCAACGTGCGGGTGATCGCCGCGACCCACCGCAACCTGGAAACGCGCATCGCCGAAGGCAAGTTCCGCGAGGACCTGTTCTACCGCCTGAACGTGTTCCCGATCGACGTGCCGGCGCTGCGCGAACGCATCGCCGACATCCCGGCGCTGGTGGAAACCATCGCCGCGCAGCTGGCGCGCACCGGCCGTGGTGAGGTCCGCTTCGCCGCCGAAGCGCTGCAGGCGCTGGCCGCCTACCGCTGGCCGGGCAACGTGCGCGAACTGACCAACCTGGTCGAACGCCTGGCGGTGCTGCACCCGGGCGGGCTGGTGCGGGTGCAGGACCTGCCCGCGCGCTACCGCAGCGAGGCAGCGCCGCCGCCGGTGGCGCTGGACGACGAGCGGCCGCTGGCCAGCCTGTCCGCCAGCCCGGCGCCGGCATCGCCGCCCGCCGCGGCCGCCGCGCCGGTGCCGGTGCAACTGCCCGACGACGGCCTGGACCTGCGCGACCACATGGCCGGCATCGAGCTGAAGCTGATCAACGAAGCCCTCGAGCGCACCCAGGGCGTGGTCGCCCACGCCGCGCAGCTGCTCGGCCTGCGCCGCACCACCCTGGTGGAGAAACTGCGCAAGTACGGGATCGACCGCGAGCAGGCGGCGGACTGAGGCCGCCGTCCGCGCGGGCCGGCAGCGGCAACGGCACGGAACTTGCCTGATGCAGGCCGACCATGGCTGCCTGGATTCCCCGCTCATGACGCTTGTTCTGACCTACGGCACGTTCGACCTTCTGCACGTGGGTCACGTCAATCTGCTGCGTCGCGCCCGCGCATTGGGCGACCGGCTCGTGGTCGGCCTGTCCTCGGACCGGTTCAACGCCATCAAGAACAAGACGGCCACCCAATGCTATGCGGACCGCGAGGCGGTGCTTCGCGCCATCCGCTACGTCGACGATGTGTTTCCCGAGGACAGCTGGGAACAGAAGGCCGCCGACATCCGCCGCCATGGCGCGGCGATCCTGGTGATGGGCTCGGACTGGACCGGGCATTTCGACGCCCTGTCGTGCCACTGCGAGGTCCGCTACCTGCCCCGCACCGAGGACATCTCCAGTTCCTCGCTGAAGGCCAGGATCCGCCGTGACCCCGCAGAGGCGGCCGTCGCCGGGGCGCCGCGGATCGGCAGTCCGCTGCTGGGCGGTGCGCGCTGATGCGCCCGGTGTTCGACATCCGCCCCGCGGCCGGAGACGCGGAACATGGGCTCCTGCTTTCGCTGCAGCCCGGCCCGCCGCGGATGAGCGGGCTGCGCCTGCGTTCGCGTGACGGTGCTCGGGTCCTGTCCCTGCATTTCCACCGCGAGGGCGACACGGTCCGGGCGGAGCTGCCGGTCGCCCCGCTGCTGGAAGATCGCCCGCTGCGCTGGGATGTCCAGGCCGAGCTGGACGGCAACGGCGTGTTCGAGCCGTTGATCGGCACGACCGGCACGACCATCCCCCGCCATTTCTTCCAGCAGGCGATCGGTGAGCACGGGATCTCGGCCTACCTGAGCGACAGCGTCAGTTCGCTGGCGCTGTTCACCGCGCCGTCGCAGCAGCACGCCTACACCGTGGACGCCGAGAACACGCGTGCCGCGTTCCCCATGCTGCTGGAGGAGCTGCCGCTGCAGGAGGACCTGGTCCTGTTCGAGAGCTTCCTGGGCAAGGCATACGCGGGCAATCCCCGCTATATCCATGAAGCGCTGCGGCGGATGCGTCCGGACCTGCGCTGCGTCTGGGCCTACAACGGCGACACGCCCATCCCCGGCAATCCCGCGCGCGTGCGCCGCGGCTCGGCCGCCTACCACCGGCTGCTTGCCCAGGCCAGGTACCGCGTCAACAACATCCTGTTCACCGCGCATGGCCGCAAGCCGGACACCCGCTACCTCCAGACCTGGCACGGCACCCCGCTCAAGCGGCTGGGATACGACATCGACGTCGCCGGCCCCGAGGTCGACGCCCGCGACAACCTGTACCGCGAGTCGCGCGCCTGGACCCACCTGCTGAGCGCCAACAGCTACTCCAGCGCCGTGCTGCGCCGTGCCTTCCGCTACGAGGGCGACGTGCTGGAAACCGGCTATCCGCTGACCGACCCGCTGGCCGCCGTGGACGGCGGACGCACGGACGTCCTCCGCCGCCTGGATCTCCCGCTCGATCGCCGTTACGTGCTGTACGCCCCGACCTGGCGCGACGACCGCCAGGTCGGCCACTGGCAGTTCGACCTCGACCTGCGGCTGGACGTCGCCCGGGTGGCCGCGGCACTGGCGCCGGACCAGATGCTGCTCGTCCGTGCGCACCACCTGGTGAGCGGCGGCCTCGGGGACCGGCCACTGCCGGCCAACGTCCGCGACGTGTCGCACGTGGATGATGCGACCGACCTGTGCGTCATCGCCGACGTGCTGGTGACCGACTATTCGTCGATCTTCTTCGATTTCGCCACCAGCGGCCGCCCGATCCTGTTCTACTGCTACGACCTCGACCAGTATGCGCAGCGGATCCGCGGCTTCTACCTGGACATGGAGCAGGACCTGCCGGGCCCGATCGCGCGCAGCACCGACGCGCTGATCGCCCTGCTGGCCGACCTGCCCGCGGTCCAGGCCGCCCACGCCGAACGGTATGCCGCGTTCCGCCAGCGCTTCTGCGCGCTCAACGACGGCAGGGCCGCCGCGCGCGTGGTCGATGCGTTCTTCGGCCCGTTCCCGGCGACAAACCGCTTCATGACCGACCTGGTGGCGCTGGGCATCGGTGGCGCGGCGGACGACGACGCCCGCCTGCAACGCCTGATCCAGCGCTACCTGGCTGATTCGGATGCGATCTCAACGCTGCTCTACGAACGCCTGCAACCGGCCGAGCAACAGCGTTTCCTGGTGTGGTTCCTCAAGCGCTGGGCCGGCATTGATCGCATCGACCCGGCCGAGATGGCGTTCTACAACGCCGAGGTGGAGCGCATCCGGCAGGCGGAGCGGCCCCCGGTCGAGATCGACGGCGGCCACTACGTGCTGCAGGACATGCGCCCGCAGGGCCATGATTTCCGCCTGGCCACCTATGCCTGGGCGCTGAGCATCCATGACGTGCTGTTCGACCAGTACCAGGACGAAGGTTTCCGGGTGCAGCCGGGCGACGTCATCATCGATGCCGGCGGCTTCATCGGCGACACCGCCGCACTGTTCTGCGCCAAGACCGGCGGCGACTGCCAGGTGCACGCATTCGAACTGCTGGACGAGAGCATCGCCCTGTTCCGCTACAACAATGCGCTGAACGGTATCAGCGACCGCGTCGTGCTCAACAAGCTGGCCCTGTCCGACCACAGCCAGGGTTCGCTGGTGATCAAGCAGGCCAGGCTGCAGGGCGCGACGTCGGTCGAGCCCGGCGACGGGCCGGGCGAGCGCATTCCAACCATCACCCTTGACGACTATGTCGCCCGGCACGGGCTGCAGCGGGTGGACCTGATCAAGATGGACATCGAGGGGTCGGAGATCCCGGCCCTGTACGGGGCCGTGCAGACCATCCGCCGCTTCCGCCCCAAGCTGGCGCTGTGCCTGTACCACAAGTGGGACGACGTGCTGACCATCCCGCGCTTCATCGCCGGGCTCGGCATCCCCTACCGCTTCAACTTCAAATGGGTGCAGCTGCCACAGGGCTGGGAGGCCGTCCTGCTGGCCCAGCCGTGCGAGGACGCAGGCCCATGACGGTGAACGTGCTGGTGTTTCCGTGCGGGTCGGAGATCGGCCTGGAGATCCATGCCGCCCTGCGCCATGCCAAGGACATCTGCCTGCATGGCGCGTCCTCGGTATCGGACCATGGTGAGTTCGTCTATGCGCGTTACCGCCAGATCGCGGCGCAGGCCGGTTCGGCCGAGCTGGTGCCCCAGCTCAACGCGCTGATCGATGCGTGGGACATCGACCTGGTGGTGCCGGCGCACGACAGCGTGATCCCGGTACTCGCCGACAACCAGCAGCAGCTGCACGCCCCGGCGATGGTGCCCGACCCGGCCATCGCCGCCATCTGCCGCAACAAGAACCGGACCTATGCACGACTGCAGCACCTGGGCATCGTGCCGCGCGGCGTCGAACCGGGCACCGCCGATTACCCGATCTTCGCCAAACCGGCGGTCGGCCAGGGCAGCCAGGGCGCCGAGCGGGTGGACGATGAAGCACGCCACCGGCAACTGGCCGGCAGCGGCGTCGAGTACGTCTTCAGCGAATACCTGCCCGGTACCGAGTACACCGTGGACTGCATCTCCAGCGCCGAGGGCACCCTGCTGCACGCCGCCGCCCGCGTCCGCGGCCGGGTGAAGTCCGGGATCAGCGTACGCACCGAACCGGCGGCGGCCGATCCCGGGCTGGAGGCGATGGCGCGGGCCATCGCCGCCGAACTGCGCCTGAAGGGGGCCTGGTTCTTCCAGGCCCGGCGCGACCGCCACGGCGTGCCCAAGCTGCTGGAGGTCGCCCCCCGCATCGCCGGGTCCATGGCATTGAACCGCATGCGCGGCATCAACTACCCCCTGCTGGGCATCTACGCCTACCTGGGAAAGCCCTTCAGCGTGCTGCCCCAGCACTACCCGCTGGTCATGGACCGCGCGCTGGGCAACCGCTGGCGGGCGCAGCTGGCCTACGAGCGGGTCTATCTGGACCTGGACGACACCCTGCTGGTGCGCGGCACCCCGGAGCCGCAGGTGATGGCGCTGCTGTACCAGTGGAGCGCCCACGGCATCCCGGTGGTACTGGTCACCCGCCATGCCTCCGCACCGGAGCAGACGCTCGCGCGGCACCGCATCTGCGCCGACCTGTTCGAGCGGATCGTGCACCTGCGCGACGGTTCGCCCAAGAGCGCCGTGATCCCGCCCGGCGAAGCGGCCATCTTCATCGACGATGCCTACCGCGAACGCGCCGACGTGGCGTCCACCCGCGGCATCCCGGTATTCGACGTGGATGCGCTGGAACAGTTGAGGGAGCTTCGCGCATGAGCCTGGAACGCATCGTCGACGCCGACCAGGCGCCCCTGCTTTCCATCGTGGTGCTGGTCTACAACACCGCGCCGTACCTGTCCGAATGCTTCGACTCGCTGCTGCAGCAGGACTACCGCGACATCGAGATCATCGCCATCGACGACGGCAGCAGCGACGACAGCCTGGCGATCTGCCGCGACTACGAGGCGCGCCACCCGAACTTCCGCTGCATCGGCAAGCACAACGAAGGTGGCGCGGTTTCAGGCAACCTCGGCGTGTCGCTGGCGCGCGGGCGCTACGTGGCGCTGGTCGACTCCGACGACGTGGTCACCCGCGATGGCTACCGCCTGCTGATGGAACAGGCGCTGCAGGCCGACGCCGACATCGTCATCGGCCGTGCGGCACGACTGCAGGATGGCAGGCTCTCGTCGGTGGCCTTCCTGTATGAGCCGTATGTCTGGTCGCGGCGCCGCCGCTTCGATTCGGTGAACGAGTTCCCCGACGTCATCCACGACTGCTTCTACTGGAACAAGGTATTCCGCACCGCGTTCCTGCGGGAGCACGGACTCGGCATGGTGCCGGGCCTGCTGTATGCGGACCGCCCGTTCGTGCACCGCGCCTACTGGTACAGCCGGCGCACGGTGATCATTCCCGAGCTGGTCTACCACTGGCGGCGGCGCCCGGAAGGCGCCACGGCCTCCATTTCGCAGAACATCCGCCAGGCCGACAACTTCATTGATCGCATTCATTCGATGAAGCTGGAGTGGCATGACTTCGACGACGTTCCCGCAGCAGCCGGTTACCGCCGTGCGATCGCCGTGGCCAACCTGCAGCGTGCGCTGCACGCCGCGCCGGGCATCGTGGCATCTCCAACCTTTCGCAAGGTATTCATCGAGCAGATGCAGGCACTGCTCGCACTGTATGGCGAGCTGGACTGCAGGTCGCTGGGGGCCAGGCGCTGCCTTTACCTGGAGCTGATCAGGCGCGGCGAGGTCGAAGCCCTGTGCTTCCTGCTCGGCGTGACCAGTGAACGGGGCTGGATCGCGGAAATCGACGGCGCCTGTTACTGGAAGCAACCGTTCCTGGACAACCCGGAGGTCCCGCTGCCGCGGGCCGCCATGCGCCTGGAGTTCCCCAACATCGGCTTCTTCCGCCTGCGCGACATCTGCCTGGGCGAGGACAGCCTGGACCTGACCCTGGACCTTCATGACCGCATCATGGAAGGCTGCGCGGTCTGGTTCGAGCTGCATTCGATCCAGGGCGAAGGCAGCTGGGAGTTCCAGCCGGAAGGGCGGATCGGCGAGCACCGCTGGCGCTACCGGCTGGACCTGCGGGGCCGCGAATGCAGGCCAGGCAGCCTGTACGGGCTGGTCCTGCACTATCGCACAGGCGACGGCATCCACGGCCGCTACCGCATCGGTCCGGCGATGGTCCCGCCCGGATGGCCCGCCTCGCTGCCGCTGCGCTCATCGCTGGGCAGCCTGATGTTCTCGCCGGAGGCCGGCGGCCTGGGCCTGGCCGTCAACTGACCGGCGCCGCCCCCGGCACGGGAGTTGCATGTTCCCGCACGCCGGCATTCCGCCGACGCCATGCCCCCGGCCCGCCCGCGATGATCCCCAAGAAGCCGACCCCGGTCACCAGCCCGCTGCTGCCCCCGCTGGAAGAGTTCGTGCCCTACCTGGAGCGGATCTGGGAGAGCCGCATCCTGACCAACGGCGGCAGCATGCACCAGGCGCTGGAGAAGGCGCTGTGCGCCTACCTCGGGGTCGAGCACATCGCGCTGTTCGCCAATGGCACGCTGGCGCTGGTCACCGCCCTGCAGTCGCTGCGCATCACCGGCGAGGTGATCACCACGCCGTACTCGTTCGTGGCCACCGCCCATTCGCTGCTGTGGAACGGCATCAAGCCGGTGTTCGTGGACGTCGACCCGGTCACCTTCAACCTCGATCCGGCCCGGATCGAGGCCGCGATCACGCCCCAGACCACGGCCATCATGCCGGTGCACTGCTATGGCACGCCCTGCGACGTGGACGCCATCGGCCGCATCGCCGACAACTACAACCTGCGGGTGATCTACGACGCCGCGCATGCCTTCGCGGTCGGCGACACCCGCGGCAGCGTGCTGCGGCACGGCGACCTGTCGGTGCTCAGCTTCCATGCCACCAAGGTGTTCAACACCTTCGAGGGTGGCGCCATCATCTGCCCGGACGCGCGTACCAAGCAGCGCATCGACCACCTGAAGAACTTCGGCTTCGTCAACGAGACCACCGTGGTGGCGCCGGGCATCAACGGCAAGATGAACGAGGTCAGCGCCGCGTTCGGCCTGCTCCAGCTCAAGCACATCGACCGTGCGCTGGAACGTCGCGCCGCGATCGACGCGCTGTACCGCCAGCGCCTGGCGGGCATCGCCGGCATCCGGTGCCTGGCACGGCCCGCGGACGTGCGCCACAACCACGCCTACTTCCCGGTGCTGGTGGGCGACGACTACCCGTTGCAGCGCGACGAGCTTTACCACCTGCTTCGCGCCGAACACATCCTAGTGCGGCGCTACTTCTACCCGCTGATCAGCGAGTTCCCGATGTACCGCGGCTTCGCGTCCGCGGCGCCGGACAACCTGCCGGTGGCGCACGCCGCCGCCCGCCAGGTGCTGTGCCTGCCGATCCACCCGGACCTGTCCGATGCCGAAGTCGGCCGGATCTGCGAGCTGCTGACCGCACATGCGCGGGTTCGCGCCGCGTGATGCGAGGCCGGCCGTGATGCCTGCGTGGCTGGGGGTGCCGCTGCTGCTGGCGTGGCGGCTGCTGGACCTGCTGGTGCCCAAGCGCCGCGACCATTGGGCGTTCTTCGACCATCCGCTCAAGCCGGGCCAGTTCATCGAGAACGCACGCGCGGTCTTCGAGCAGGTAAAGGACGACCCGCGGGTGCACTGCCGGGTGTTCGTGCGCGGTGGCCAGCGGCCCCTGGACGTGAGCGAGCACGCGCACGTGCGCGTGCTCCGCCTGGACTCGCCGCGGGGGCTGTGGGCGCTCGCCCGCTGCGGCGTGCTGCTGCTGACCAACTCCACCGCGCTGGACATGTCGCTGGCCTGGCGCAACGGCGGCTACGCCGCGCCACGGCCGTGGCTCCGGCGGCGCGTCACCGTCAACCTCTGGCATGGCATTCCGCTGAAGCGGCTGTTCGCGCTGGCCAACCCGGACCAGCGCCAGCATGGCGACCGCGACCGGCACCGGCGCCGCGAACGCCGCTTCTACACCGGGCTGGTCGCGTCCTCGACCATCGACGCGCACGCGATGGCGGCGATCTTCCATCCGCTGCCCCCGACCAACGTCTGGGTTACCGGGCTGCCGCGCAACGATTTCCTGCGCATCGCCGAGGACGCACTCCCCGCCGGCCTGCGCGACGAGCTCGCGCGCGTGCGGGCGCTGCGCGGCCGTCGCCGGCTGGTGCTGTACGCCCCCACCTACCGCGATGCCAGCGTCGCCGCCGAGCGCAGCTACCGCTTCAGCGATGACGAGGTCGTCCAGCTGCGCCAGGTCCTGCAGCGCCATGGCGCGGTGTTGGGGCTGCGCAGCCACTATCTGGTCAACGGCCCGGCGGCGCTGGACCCGGTGCGCCACCTCGATGGCGAGGTGCTGCTGGACCTGGGCCACGCGCAGTTCCAGGAGATCGCGCCGCTGCTGCGCGAAAGCGCGCTGGTCATCACCGACTACTCCTCGGTCTACATCGACGCGCTCTACCTGGGCCTGCCGGTACTCGGCTTCGCCTACGACCTGGAGCACTACCGCACCCGCCAGAATGGGCTGCTGTATGACCTTGACCTGGCGTTTCCGGGGCCGATGACCACGACCTTCGCGGCGCTGCTGGCCGCGCTGGATGCCGTGCTGGCGCAGCCGCAGTACCACCCCGACGAACGCTACCTCACCGCCCGCCGCCTGTTCTTCCAGCACCTGGACGCCGACAACTCGCGGCGCGTGGTGCAACGGATCCACGCCGCGGTCGCCGAAAACCACCCCGCCTGATGCCCATGAACCCACCCCCTTCCACTGCTCCGCTGGTCAGCGTGGTGATACCGGCCTACAAGGCCCGCTGGCTGCCGCAGGCGCTGGAAAGCGTGCGCCGGCAGACCCATCGCCCGCTGGAGGTCGTGGTCTGCGACGATTCGGCAACGGGCCACGTGCAGGCCGCGGTGGAGGCCTTCGCCGCGCGCGCGGACTTTCCGGTGCGCTACGCGCGCAACCCCGAGCGGCTGTGGGAAATGCGCAGCACCGCGCGCGCGATCGGCCTGGCCGAGAGTGAGTACATCAAGTTCCTGCACGACGACGACGTGCTGCACGAGGACTGCATCGCCACCCTGCTGGAGTCGTTCGCGCAGGTTCCCGGCCTGGCGCTGGCGACCGCCCGCCGGCGGCTCGTCGACGAGGCCGGGATGCCGCTGCCCGATGAACTGCCCACGGCGTTCCCGGCCGACCATGACGTATGCATCGACGGCCGCGACCTGATCGATTTCTTCGCCGACCACACCCTCAATTTCCTCGGCGAGCCCAGCGTGGCCCTGTGCCGGCGCGCGCCCCTGCTGGCGATGGGCGACCAGCTGGCCGTCCTCGACGGCGTCCGCATCGCCTGGCTCGCCGACCTGTCGCTGTACGTCAAGCTGCTGCGGCACGGCGCGGTGGCGATCAGCGCCCGGCCGCTGGTCGACTTCCGCATTTCCCGCCAGCAGTTCAGCCAGCGCGGGCGTGACCAGCCGGGTATCGCCGACGACTGGCACGAGACGTTCCGCCAGGCGCTGCGGCGGCTTGGCTGGTACCGCGGGGGCGACACCCGGCAGGTGGCCCTGGCACCGCTGGACGGCAGCCAGCCCGCGCGGAAGGTCGATCTGCCGCAGGCACTGGAACAGGCCTTGGCCATCGCCCAGGCGCGCTGGCCGCTGCTGGACTGGCAGGCACGGCGCCGGCTCACCGCCGCGCAGTGGCGGGCACTGCAGGCCAGCCTGCGCCGCCTGCCCCGGCCCTGCCTGGAGATCGCCATCCGCGCCGGCGGCCAGTCCGCCGCCGACCTGCGGCGCACGCAGGCCAGCGTGGCCCGATACGCCACCGCCGACGATGCGATCCGCGGCTGCGTGATCGGCGCGCCGCCGTCCGCGGCGGCGGGTCGCATGGGCACCCGCTACCTTGCCGCGGACACGCCGATGGACGAGGTGCTGCGGACCAGTCCGGCCCAGTGGGTCCTGTTCGTGGATGCCGGCACAGAGTTCCATGTTTTTGGACTGGACCGGCTGCTGGTCGAACTCGCGCGCAGCGACGCGGCGGTGCGCGCCCTCTACGCCGACGAGTGGCACCAGGATGCACGCGGCGACCTGGCACCGGCGCTGCGCCCCGACCTCAACCTCGACCTGCTGCTCGGCAACCCGGCGATGCTGGCCGGGCACTGGGTGTTCCGTCGCGAGGCGGTGCTCGCCGCCGGCGGTTTCGACGCCGGGGCCGGCGACGCCGCGGAACTGGACCTGATCCTGCGCCTGGTCGAGCACGGCGGCCTGGACGGCATCGCCCACCTGCCCGAGCCGCTGCTGACCTGCGCGCCGCCGCGCCTGGACCGGCTTGCGCAGCAGCGCGCCATCCGCCGCCACCTGCACGCGCGCGGCTATCCCGGCGCAACACTGGAAAGCGCCGGCGACGGGCTGTACCGCATCGACTATGGCCACGACCGGCAGCCGCCGGTTTCGATGGTGCTGGCGGTCGCGGCGGACACCGCGCTGGCCACGCTGGAACGCTGCGTGGTGTCGTTGCTGGAAAAGACCGCGTATCCGAACTACGAGCTGCTGCTGGTCGACAACGGCGCCGGCGCCGACGTCCGCCAGTGGATGCAGCAGGTGGAGGCGCTGGCCGCCGGCCGGGTGCGCGCGTTCGCCTTCGATCCGCCGCTGGCCCATGCCGCCGCCTGCAACCTGGCCGCCAGCCAGGCCGCCGGCGAGTTCCTGCTGTTCCTGCGTCCGCAGGTAGCGGCGCTGCAGCCGCAGTGGCTGCACGCGCTGCTCAACCACGGGCTGCGTCCGGAAGTCGGCATCGTCGGCGGCAAGACCATCTCCGCCGACGGCACGGTCACCCACGCCGGGCTGGTGCCCGGGCTGCTGTGCAGTGGCGGCCGCGCCTTCGCCGGCTCGCCGATGGACGCGCCCGGCTACATGCACCGGCTGCAGGTGGCGCAGGACTATTCGGCGGTCGCCGACAGCTGCCTGCTGGTCGGCACCGCGCTGTTCGCCGAACTCGACGGTTTCGACCATGCCGCCTTCGCCGACGAAGGCGCCGACGTCGACCTGTGCCTGCGCGCGCGCCAGCGCGGTTACCTCACGGTATGGACGCCGCACGCGCTGCTGCTGCATTCGGTGGCGGCCGCACCGCTGCCGGCTACCGCCACCGATGCGCTGCTGGAACGCTGGCTGCCGGCGCTCGCGCACGACCCGGCCTACAACCCCAGCCTGCGGCTGGACGTGGCCGGCGGCTTCCGCCTGGGCGAATCGGACTTCTCCTGGCAACCGCTGCCGTGGCGGCCGATGCCGCGCGTGCTCGCGCACCCGGCCGATCCCTGGGGCAGCGGCCAGTACCGGGTGATCCAGCCGTTCGAGGCGCTGCGCGCCGCCGGCCATGCCGAGGGCGCGCTCTACGCCACGTTGCTGGACCCGGTCGAACAGGCCCGCATCGATCCCGACGTGGTGGTGCTGCAGCGCCGGATTTCCGACGAGGACCTGGAACGGATGCGGCGCATGCCGCGCTTCTCGAAGGCGCTCAGGATCTACGAACTGGACGACTACCTGCCGAACCTGCCGGCCAAGAGCGCGCACCGCGAACACATGCCGCGCGACATCCTGCGCACCCTGCGCCAGGCGTTCGCGCGGGTCGACCGGGTGGTGGTCTCCACCCCGGCGCTGGCCGAGGCCCTGGCCGGCCTGCACCCGGACATCCGCATTGCCGGCAACCGGCTGCCGCCGGGCTGGTGGCGGGGA
Source organism: Stenotrophomonas sp. Steno-Z10-HUANG (assembly GCF_056393075.1). Lineage (NCBI taxonomy): Bacteria > Pseudomonadati > Pseudomonadota > Gammaproteobacteria > Lysobacterales > Lysobacteraceae > Stenotrophomonas > Stenotrophomonas sp. Steno-Z10-HUANG. The sequence goes on along the minus strand of NZ_JBWJPA010000002.1, from coordinate 33,646 downwards.
CTGCCGGCGCCGCGCCGCGGCAGCGGCCCGCGTCCGCGGGTGGGCTGGGCCGGTGGCGTGGGCCATACCGGCGACCTGGAGATGGTCGCCGACGTGGTGGCCGAACTGGCACGCGAGGTGGACTGGGTGTTCTTCGGCATGTGCCCGGAACGCCTGCGTCCGCACGTGGCCGAGTTCCATCCCGGCGTCGACATCCAGGCCTACCCGCGCTACCTGGCCCGTCTCGACCTGGACCTGGCGATCGCGCCGCTCGAGCAGAACCGCTTCAACGAATGCAAGAGCAACCTGCGCCTGCTGGAGTACGGCGCCTGCGCGGTGCCGGTGGTGTGCAGCGACGTCGGCCCCTACCGCGACGACGCGCTGCCGGTGACCCGGGTGCGCAACCGCCACCGCGACTGGGTCGGGGCGATCCGCGAGCAGCTGGCCGACGCCGGCGCGCGTGCCGCCGCCGGCGACGCGCTGCGCGCGGTGGTGCACCACGACTGGATGCTGGCCGATGCCGGGCTGGCGCAGTGGCAGGCGGCCTGGCTGCCCTGAACTGCATTCCCCCTGCCCGGCGCCGGTTTCCCGGCTGCTGATGCCCGCCGCCGGGCGGCACACCGGCGGGCTCTCCCGCGCCTCGACGGCAGCGGCCAACGGGCGGCCCGCGGTGGCGGCATCCGCCGCCCCGGGCCCGCCATCGCCCCGGCCCCTGGCCCAGCGTCACCATTCCCGGCGTCACCGACGGAAAACCGTCGCCGGGGCCGCGGCCCGCCCCGCCGTCACAGGCTTCCCACGGGTTTTCCCGCCGTTCCGGTTCCGGCACGCGACTTGCACATGAACAGGCAGTTCTCCCCTGTCCCGGAACCTTGTCGATGTCCCACTCCGTCAATTCCATCCTTTCCCAGATCCGCAGCTACCAGACCCAGGCGAGCCAGTCGTTGCCGGCCGCCGACGTCGCGCGCAGCAACGCCATCGACGGATTGGCCGGGGTCCGGCCCGCCACCGCCCCGGTGGCCAGCTTCACCGACACCCTGCAGGGTGCGCTGGCCGACGTGAATCGCGCCCAGCAGGTCTCCGGCGCGCTGGCCGCTGCGTTCGAGCGCGGCGAACCCGGCGCCGACCTGGCCAAGGTCATGGTCGCCTCCCAGCAGTCCCAGCTGGCGTTCCGCGCCACCGTGGAAGTCCGCAACCGTCTCGTCCAGGCTTACCAGGACGTGATGAACATGCCGCTGTAAGGAACCGGTCGCCATGGCACTCGCGCTGTCCAAGGATTCACTCAATTCGGAAAAGGCCGGGGCCTGGTTCGACCGGCTGCAGAGCCTGCAGATCACCCGCCGGCTGGGGTTGATGGCGATGATCGCCATTGCCGTGGCGGCCGGCCTGTTCGTGTTCTTCTGGGCGCAGAAGCCGCCGATGGCGCCGCTGTACACCGGTCTGGACCAGAAGGCGACCGCCGAGGCGACCGACCTGCTGCGCGCCGCGCAGATCCCGTTCGAGCTGGACGCGGCCACCGGCGCCATCAGCGTGCCGGAAAAGAACATCCACGACGCCCGGCTCAAGCTGGCCGGCTCCGGCCTGACCGACAGCGGCCGGCTCGGCTTCGAGCTGATGGAGCGCGACCCCGGCTTCGGCGTCAGCCAGTTCATGGAAAACGCGCGCTACCAGCACGCGCTGGAAACCGAGCTGGTGCGCACCATCACCACCCTGCGTCCGGTGCGCGACGCGCGCGTGCACCTGGCCATTCCCAAGCCCAGCGCATTCACCCGCCAGCGCGACGTCGCCAGCGCCTCGGTGGTGCTGGAACTGCGTCCGGGCCAGCAGCTGGAGCGCAACCAGGTCGATGCGATCGTGCACATGGTCGCCTCCAGCATCCCGGACCTGGCCCCGGAGCGGGTCACCGTGGTCGACCAGAGCGGGCGCATGCTGACCATCGCCGACCCCAACAGCGATGCGGCCCTGAACGCGGCGCAGTTCGACCAGGTGCGGCGCCTGGAGACCTCCTACAACCAGCGCATCCGCGAGCTGCTGGAGCCGATGACCGGCCCCGGCCGGGTCAACCCGGAAGTCAGCGTGGACATGGATTTCTCGGTCACCGAGGAAGCGCGCGAGCTGTACAACGGCGAGCCGCAGAAGGTGCGCAGCGAGCAGATCAGCGAGAACACCACCACCACCCAGGGCCCGCAGGGTGTGCCCGGCGCGGCCAGCAACACCCCGCCCGGCCCCCAGGCCGCGCCGGCCACCGCCGCCACCCCGAGCGAAAGCAGCAAGAACGCCACCCGCAACTACGAGCTGGACCGCACCCTGCAGCACACCCGGCAGCCCGCCGGGCGGGTCAAGCGGGTGTCGGTGGCGGTGCTGGTCGACCACGTGCCGCGTGCCGGCAGCAACGGCAAGATCAGCGACCAGGCGCTCAGCGCCGCCGAGTTGACCCGGGTCGAGGCGCTGGTCAAGCAGGCGGTCGGCTTCGACACCGCGCGCGGCGACACGGTATCGGTGATGAACGCGCCGTTCGTGCGCGATACCACGCCGGACGAACCGATCAAGTGGTGGGAACTGCCGCAGGTCCGCGACGGCCTGCGCCTGGTGCTGGGTGCGGTCGTGGTGCTGGCACTGCTGTTCGGCGTGCTGCGCCCGGCGCTGCGCCAGATCGCCGGCCCGCCCAAGGCGTTGCCCGGCCCGGACGAGGATCCGCTGCGCGCCGACGTGCACCTGGTGGACAACGCCGACGGCCTGCCCGGGCTGGCCAACGACCACCTGCAGCTGGGGGGCGCCGCGCCGCTGGCGTTGCCGCTGGACGCCTACGAGGAACGCCTGCGCATGGCGCGCGAGGCGGTGCGCTCCGATTCCAAGCGCGTCGCCCAGGTGGTGAAGGGATGGGTGGCCAATGACTGAGTCCGTCGTTCCCATGAATGGCGTGCAGCGCGCCGCGGTGCTGCTGCTCTCGCTGGGCGAAGCCGACGCGGCCGAGGTGCTGCGCCACATGGAGCCCAAGGAGGTGCAGAAGATCGGCATCGCCATGGCCACCCTGACCGACGTCAGCCGCGAGCAGGTGCAGCAGGTCATGGACGAGTTCAGCAGCGAACTCGGCAACAAGACCTCGCTCAGCGTCGGCTCGGACGACTACATCCGCAACATGCTGGTGCAGGCGCTGGGCAACGAGAAGGCCAACAACCTGATCGACCGCATCCTGCTGGGCCGCAACACCACCGGCCTGGACACGCTGAAGTGGATGGACCCGCGCGCGGTCGCCGACCTGGTGCGCAACGAACACCCGCAGATCATCGCCATCGTCATGTCGCACCTGGAAAACGACCAGGCCGCCGAAGCGCTGAAGCTGCTGCCCGAACGCACCCGGGTCGACGTGCTGCTGCGCATCGCCACCCTCGACGGCATCCCGCCCAATGCGCTGAACGAACTCAACGAGATCATGGAGCGCCAGTTCGCCGGCAACCAGAACCTGAAGTCGTCCAACATCGGCGGCGTGCAGTGCGCGGCCAACATCCTCAACTTCATGGACGGCGGCCAGGACCAGGCGATCCTCAGCGCGATCGCGCAGGTCGACGCGCCGCTGGGCAGCCGCATCCAGGACCTGATGTTCGTGTTCGACGACCTGGTGGACCTGGACGACCGCGAGATGCAGCTGGTGCTGCGCGAAGTCAGCGGCGAGCGCCTGGGCCTGGCCCTGCGCGGCGCCGACATCAAGGTGCGCGACAAGATCACCCGCAACATGTCCCAGCGTGCCGCCGAGATCCTGCTGGAGGACATGGAGGCGCGCGGCCCGGTCAAGCTGTCCGACGTGGAAGCCGCGCAGCGCGAGATCCTGGCCATCGTCAAGCGCATGGCCGATGAAGGCACCGTCACCATCGGTGGCAATGCGGAGACCATGCTGTGAGTCCGGTCGTGCGCTGGATGGCCCCCGATCTGACCGCCGCGCTGGAACCGGCGCCGGCGCTGTCCGACGACCATCCCGGCGATGCCGCGGAACTGCCGCCGGAGCCGTTGCCGCAGCCGCCGACGCTGGAGCAGATCCAGGCCATCCAGGACGCCGCGCGCCAGGAAGGGCTGGAACAGGGACACGCCGAGGGCCATGCCGAAGGCCTCGCCCAGGGCCAGGCCGAAGTACGCCGGCTGGTGGCGCAGATCGAAGGCATCCTGGACAACTTCAGCCGCCCGCTGCTGCGCCTGGAAGGCGAAGTGGTGGCCGCGCTGGGCGAGTTGTCGGTGCGCGTGGCCGGGCAGTTGCTCGGCCGTGCCTACGAAGCCGAACCGGCGCTGCTGCAGGAGCTGGTCAACGAGGCGCTGGAAGCGGTCGGCGGCAGCAGCCGCGAGGTCGAGGTGCGCCTGCACCCGGATGACATCGCCGCGCTGGCGCCGCTGCTGAAACTGGCGCCGGGCCAGCGCCTGAGCCCGGACCCCGGCCTGAGCCGCGGCGACCTGCGCGTGCACGCCGAAAGCGTGCGCATCGACGGCACCCTCGAGGCGCGCCTGCGCGCGGCGCTGTCCACGGTGATGCGCAAGGCCGGAGCCACCCAATGAACCCCACCCACCCCGACACCGCGCCGCCCGACCGCCCGCCACCGGCGCCCGCCGCCTGGTCGGCCGCGCGCAACCTGCGCCTGGCCGCCCGGCTGGACGCCATCGACATCGAGCCGGGGCACGGCCGCGGCCTGATCCGCGAGGGCGTGCTGCGCCGCGCGGTGGGCCTGACCCTGGAAGCGGTCGGCTGCGAGGCGCCGATGGGCGCCACCTGCAAGGTCGAGGTCGACGGCGGCTGGGTCGACGCCGAGGTGGTCGGCTTCGCCAGCGACCGCACCTACCTGATGCCCAGCGCCGAACTGCACGGCCTGCTGCCCAACGCACGCGTGGTGCCGTCCTACCGGCGCGGCGGGGTGGAGGTCGGCGAAGGCCTGCTGGGCCGGGTCATCGACAGCGACGGCGTGCCGCTGGACGGCAAGGGCCCGATCCGCGCCGAAGGCAGCGCCAGCATGGCCGGGGTGTCGATCAACCCGCTCGCGCGCGAACCCATCACCCAGCCGCTGGACGTGGGCGTGCGCGCGATCAACGCACTGCTGCCGATCGGCCGCGGCCAGCGCGTGGGCCTGTTCGCCGGCTCCGGCGTCGGCAAATCGACGCTGCTGGGAATGATGACCCGCTTCACCTCGGCCGACGTGATCGTGGTCGGGCTGATCGGCGAGCGCGGCCGCGAAGTGCGCGACTTCGTCGAGACCACCCTGGGCGAGGAAGGCCTGCGCCGGGCGGTGGTGGTGGCCGCGCCGGCCGACCGCCCGCCGCTGGCGCGCCTGCATGGCGCCTATCGCGCCACCGCGATCGCCGAGTGGTTCCGCGACCAGGGCCTGAACGTGCTGCTGCTGATGGATTCGCTGACCCGCTTCGCCCAGGCGCAGCGCGAGATCGGCCTGTCCGTCGGCGAACCGCCGACCACCCGTGGTTACCCGCCCAGCGTGTTCGCCAAGCTGCCGGCGCTGGTGGAACGCGCGGGCAACGGCGCCAAGGGGCGCGGCTCGATCACCGCCTTCTATACCGTGCTCACCGAGGGCGACGACCCGCAGGACCCGATCGCCGACGCCGCCCGCGCCATCCTTGACGGCCACATCCTGCTTTCGCGCCGGGTCGCCGATTCCGGCCTGTACCCGGCCATCGACGTCGAGTCGTCGGTCAGCCGCGTGGTCCAGGACATTGCCGACGACGCCTGGCGCCTGCGCATCCGCAAGCTCAAGCGGCTGGTGGCGGCGTATTCGGCCAACCGCGACCTGATCGCCATCGGCGCCTACCAGCGCGGCAACGACGCGGCCACCGACGAAGCGCTCGAGCGCTGGCCGGAAATCCTCGAATTCCTCGGCCAGGACGTGAGCCTGGCCGCCGACCTTCCCCACAGCCTTGCCGCCCTGAAACGCCTGGTCGAAAGCGAGAACGTCCCATGAACCAATCCCGTCGCCTGGACCCCCTGCTGCGCCGTGCGCAGGACCACGAGGACGCGGTCGCCCGCGCCCTGGCCGAGCGCCAGCAGGCGCTGGACATGCACCTGTCGCGGCTGGAGGAACTGCGCCGCTACGCCGAGGAATACGCCGGCGCGCAGATGGCCGCCACCAGCCCGTCGCAGCTGATGAACCGGCGCGCGTTCCTGGATCGCCTGGACAGCGCCGTGCAGCAGCAGAGCCAGACCGTGGACCGCAACCGCGAGCGGGTCGATGCCGAGCGCGCACGCTTGCTGCTGGCCAGCCGCGACAAACAGGTGCTGGAGCAGCTGGCGGCCAGCTACCGTGCCCGCGAAAAGCAGGTGGAAGAACGCCGCGACCAGCGCGAGATGGACGACCTGGGCGCGCGCCGCGCCCGCCAGGCCCAGCTGTCGGGCGAGGACGACAGCCCATGACGCTGCTGTCGCTGGGCGCGGCGAGCGCCAGCCAGGCGCCGGGCGCGGCTTCCCTGCCGCGCGCCGGCAGCGGCGCCGACAAGGACGCCGCTGGATTCGACGCGCTGCTGCAGTCCGCGCCGCAGCCGCCGGCGGCAGCCACGCCGCGGCCGAAACCCGCGGCCCGCCCGGCCGCGGACGACCCGGGGCGCGGGAACGCCGACCCGGCGGCCGCGCCGGCGCCGGCCGATGCCGCCGGCGGCGGCGAAACCGCCGCGGCCAGCGACGCCGGGAAACCGGCGGCCGCCGCTGAGGGGGGGGGCGACCAGGACGACAGCGACGACGACGCGCCGCAATGGCCGCCGGCCGGCCTTGCCGGGCTGTTGCCGGCAACCACGACGGCCCCGGCCGTGGCCGACGCCGCTCCGCTGGCCACCCGCGATGGCGGCGCCCTGCCCCGCTCCAGCGGCGCAGCGTCGCCGGCCGCGTCCACGGCGGCTGCCGCGGTGCCGACCGCGCTGGCGCCACCGCCCGCCCCCGTCGCGTCGACGGCGGCCACCACGGCCACGGCCATGGCCGCTGCGGCGGCGCTCGCCGCCGACGCCGAGGCCCTTGCACAGCCGCTGCCCGGCGGCGACGCTGCGCCGGTGCTGCCCGGCGCCCCGGCCGGCAACGCGCCGGCGGCCACCGATCCAGGCGCCGGCGCGGCGCTGTTCGGGCCGCTGCTGCAGAACCTGGCCAGCGTGGCCGAAGCCCGTCCGGCACCGGCCTTCCCGCCGGCGCTGTCGGCGCCGGTCGACATGCAGGCAGCCGACTTCGACGACGCCATCGGCGCCCGCGTCGGCTGGCTGGCCGACCAGAAGATCGGCCATGCGCACATCCGCGTCACCCCGAACGACCTCGGGCCGGTGGAGGTGAAGCTGCAGCTGGACGGCGACCGGGTCCACGCGACCTTCTCAAGCGCGCATGCCGAGGTCCGCCAGGCGCTGGAAAGCGGCCTGCCGCGGCTGCGTGAAATGCTGGGCGAACAGGGCCTGCAGCTGGCCCAGGCCGATGTCGGCCACCGCCAGTCCGAGCCGGGTTCGTCGAACACCGGCGGCAGCGGCACGGGCACGGGCCACGACGGCGAGCCGGGCGAGGCCGGCGCCCTGACCGGGCGCGATGTCCGTCCCCTGCGCCTGCGCGGCCTGCTCGACGCCTACGCCTGAGACGTAGGCGCGGCCCACGGCTGGCGCGCGCCGCGCGTCGTGGCCAGCCCCGTCAACTTTCCGTCATCACCACCGGCCCACACTGCGGCACGCGTTTTGCATATTCAGGGACAGCAACCCTGAGGAGCACAACGTGGCAGCCGCCGCCGACAAATCCCGCAAGCCAGACACTTCCAAGGACAAGGACAAGGATGCCGCGGCCAAGCCGCGCCGTTCGCTGCTGGCGACCCTGCTGATCGCCGTGGTCGCCGCCGGCGGCGCCGGTGGCGCCGTCTGGTATTTCACCCAGGGCCGCGCCGACGCCGCGCCGTCCAAGGCCAAGGCCGCGGCCCCGGCCACGCCGGCCCCGGCGCAGTACTTCGCGCTGGACCCGGCCTTCGTGGTCAACCTCAACGGACGCGTGGACGGCCCGCGCTACCTGCAGGTCGAGGTGCAGCTGATGACCCGCGACCCGGAGGCGCTGCCGGCGCTGCAGACCCACGCCCCGGCGATCCGCGCCAAGCTGCTGATGCTGTTCTCCCAGGTCGAGCCCGAACAGATCGCCGACCGTGCCGGCAAGGAGCGCCTGCAGGCCGCGGCGCTGGCCGAGGTGCAGAAGCTGATGCAGGCCGAGACCGGCAAGAAGACCGCCGACGACCTGCTGTTCACCAGTTTCGTCACCCAGTAAGGCGACGCCGATGAGCATCAACGACCTGCTGTCCCAGGATGAGATCGACGCCCTGCTGCACGGCGTCGATTCCGGCACGGTGGACACCGCCGAGCCCGAGCCGCCGCCGGGCGAGGCGCGGCCCTACGATTTCGCCAGCCAGGACCGCATCATCCGTGGGCGCATGCCCACCCTGGAGATGGTCAACGAGCGCTTCGTGCGGCTGTGGCGCATCGGCCTGTTCAACCTGATCCGGCGCTCGGCCGAGATCTCGGTGCGCGGCATCGAACTGATCAAGTTCGGCGACTACCTGCACTCGCTGTACGTACCCACCAACCTCAACCTGGTCCGCTTCAAGCCGCTGCGCGGCACCGGCCTGATCGTGTTCGAGCCGACCCTGGTGTTCGCGGTGGTGGACAATTTCTTCGGCGGCGACGGGCGCTACCACACCCGCATCGAGGGCCGCGAGTTCACCGCCACCGAGATGCGCGTGATCCAGCTGATGCTCAAGCAGGCCTTCGTCGACCTGCGCGAGGCCTGGAGCCCGGTGATGAACGTCGATTTCGACTACATCAATTCGGAAATCAACCCGCACTTCGCCAACATCGTCAGCCCGCGCGAGTACGTGGTGGTGTGCCGCTTCCACGTCGAGCTGGAAAGTGGCGGCGGCGACATCCACATCACCCTGCCGTACTCGATGCTGGAGCCGATCCGCGAGCTGCTCGACGCCGGCATCCAGAGCGACCGCAACGACCGCGACGAGAGCTGGGCGATCATGCTGCGCGAGCAGCTGGACACCGCCGAGGTGGAGCTGTCCAGCGTGATCGCGCGCCGGCGCATGAGCCTGCGCGAGCTGAGCCGGCTCAAGGTCGGCGACATCCTGCCCATCGAGATGCTGAAGGAAGTGCCGTTGTGCGTCGAAGGCATCCCGGTGTTCACCGGCGAGTTCGGCATCGCCCGCGACCGCAACGCCATCAAGATCACCGCTACCCATCCGCCGGGCAGGCCGCCACGCCCGTCCGCGTCCCAGGAAAACTCCCATGACTGAGCACGACCCCACCGAGATCCCCGCCCCCGCCGCGCCCGCCGCCGAGCCGGCGCAGTTCGCCAACCTGCAGGCCGAGGGCGACGGCAACGCCGACCTCAACCTGGACGTGATCCTGGACGTGCCGGTGACGCTGTCGCTGGAAGTCGGGCGCGCGCGGGTGCCGATCCGCAACCTGCTGCAGCTCAACCAGGGCTCGGTGGTGGAGCTGGAACGCGGCGCCGGCGAATCGCTGGACGTGTTCGTCAACGGCACCCTGATCGCGCATGGCGAGGTGGTGGTCATCAATGACCGCTTCGGCGTGCGCCTGACCGACGTGGTCAGCCCCAGCGAGCGCATCCGGAGACTGCGTTGAGCCTGCTGCCGGCCACCGCCCTGGCCGTCGCCGCGATGGCCCAGGGCCATCCGCAGGCGGCGCCGGTCGGGCAGCACGCGGCCGCCGCGCCGGGCCTGTTCGGCGCGGTGCTGGCGCTGCTCGCGGTACTGGCGCTGATCGTCGGCCTGGGCTGGCTGCTCAAGCGGCTGCCCGGCGCCGGCTTCCGCCCGGCCGAGGGGTTGAAGCTGGTGGCCAGCCTCAACGTCGGCGCCAAGGAACGCGTGGTGGTGGTCGACGTCAACGGCCAACAGCTGCTGCTGGGCATCACCGCCGGCGGCATCAGCGCGCTGCACGCACTGCCCGAACCGCTGCCGGCGCCGGCGCCGGCCACGCTTCCCCACCTCAAACACCTACCGAATTTCGCGCAGCTGCTGCAACAGAAGCTGCGCAAGGACGCCTGAGCATGCTGCCGCACCGCATCAATTCCCGTTTCTGCTGCCAGCTGGCGGTCGTGTTCGCGCTGCTGGCGCTGCCGCTGCTGGCCTGGGCAACCCCCGCCGCGCCGCAGCTGCCGGCCCTGCCCGACGTGAACGTCGGCAAGATCGGCGGCGCCCCGGTCAGCCTGCCGCTGCAGACGCTGCTGCTGATGACGGCGATCACCCTGCTGCCGTCGCTGCTGCTGGTGCTCACCGCCTTCACCCGCATCATCATCGTGCTCGGCCTGCTGCGGCAGGCGATGGGCACCGGGCAGACGCCCTCCAACCAGGTACTGCTCGGGCTGGCGCTGTTCCTGACCGCGATGATCATGATGCCGGTCTGGGACAAGGCCTGGTCCACCGGCATGGCGCCCTACCTGGACGGCAAGATCGACTTCCAGACCGCGTGGACCCTGACCACCCAGCCGCTGCGCGCGTTCATGCTGGCGCAGGTGCGCGAGACCGACCTGATGACCTTCGCCGGGCTGGCCGGCCAGGGCCCCTATGCCGGTCCGGACGCGATCCCGTTCCCGGTGCTGGTGGCCTCGTTCGTCACCAGCGAACTGAAGACCGCGTTCGAGATCGGCTTCCTGATCTTCATCCCGTTCGTGATCATCGACCTGGTGGTGTCCAGCGTGCTGATGTCGATGGGCATGATGATGCTCTCGCCGATGCTGATCTCGGCGCCGTTCAAGATCCTGCTGTTCGTGCTGGTCGATGGCTGGGTGCTGGTGGTGGGCACGCTGGCGGCGAGCTTCAACGCGATGTGAGCCGCCACTCATGAATTCATTGCACGAAGCCGCGATCAACTCGCGGCTTCGTTGTTTCCGGCCCAGCAACTGACGGAGGCTGCCCCCGCTTTGGCCGCTTTCGCCTTTGACCTTGCTGTTGCTGCCGTTGCTGCCGTTGCTGCCGTTGCCAATGGATTTTGACTTGCCGGGTTCCCTTCCGTAGCAACGGAGCTGACGGACAAGACCCCGAAGGGGCGGCGTGCATGGGTTCGGCGGAAAAAGGCGAAGCACTGCTTCGCCCCGCCGGACGGGCAGGCGCCGTGCGGCGACTGCCCCGGACTCGACCGCGAAGCGGACGAGCACGTCGTTTTTCGACGAGACAGGGATGTCTCGTCGAAAAATCCCGGCAGCGCAGTGGACCTGGAGCGCGCAGCGCGGAGGGTGCGCAGGCAGGGCGTGCTTTCTTTTGGTTAGCCTTTCTTTGCACGAGCAAAGAAAAGTAACTCGCTCCCCGAAGGGGAGTGAAAGCTCTCGCTCTGACTTTGACTTTGGCCCTTTCAGAAGCAACTTCAGAAGCAGAGGCTTTCGTGCCCCTGAAGGGGCCCGAGCCACCTTTCTTTGCTTGTGCAAAGAAACCTGGCGCAAATAAAGCACACCCTGCCTACGCGCCCACGATGCTGCGCATCGCGGGTCCACTCCGTCGGCAGGATTTTTCGACGAGACATCCCTGTCTCGTCGAAAAACGCCGCACATCCTTGTGCGGCGCCCCGGGGTCTTGTCTGCCGCCTCCGTCGCTACGGAAGGGAACCCGGCAAGTCAAAATCCACGGCAACCGCAACGTCGGAAACCTTGCCCCTCTGGCACCAACCTTGCATCCACCCCGGCATGAGTCCCGAACTTGCCCTTACCGAACTGCGCGGCGGCCTGGTCGCCACCCTCTGGATCGCCGGCCCGCTGCTGGTGGTGGTGCTGGTGGTCGGCGTGGTCATCGGCATCATCCAGGCCGCCACCCAGCTCAATGAGCCGACCATCGCCTTCATCGCCAAGGCCGCGGCGCTGACCGCGGCGCTGTTCGCGCTGGGCAGCCTGCTGCTCGGCCACCTGGTGGAGTTCACCACCCTGCTGTTCCAGCGCATCCCGCATCTGATCGGCTAGGCGGCGCCATGGACCCGATCACCCGGATGATGATCGATGGCCAGCAGGCCTTCGCCATCATCGGCACCACCCTGTGGGTCATGCTGCGCATCGGCGCGATGCTGATGGCCATGCCCATGGTGGGCTCGCGCGCGGTGCCGGCGCGGGTGCGGGCGCTGCTCGCCGTCGCGCTGTCGGTGGCGCTGGCACCGGTACTGCCGCCGGTGCCGGTCTGGAACGGCTTCGACGCGGCCACGGTGCTCAGCATCGCCCGCGAGCTGGCGGTCGGGGTGAGCATCGGCTTCCTGCTGCGGCTGATCTTCGAGGCCGGCGCGATGGCCGGCGAACTGGTCGCGCAGGGCACCGGCCTGGCGTTCGCGCAGATGAGCGATCCGCTGCGCGGTGGCAGCTCCGGCGTGGTCGGGCAATGGTTCTACCTGCTGTTCGGGCTGCTGTTCTTCACCAGCAACGGCCACCTCGCACTGATCTCGCTGCTGGTGGACAGCTACAGGGCATTGCCGATCGGTACCGCGCTGCCCGACCCGCACGCGATGGCCGCACTGGCACCGACCCTGTTCCTGCAGGTGTTCCGCGGCGCATTGAGCCTGGCGCTGCCACTGGTGGTGGCGATGCTGGCGGTGAACCTGGCGTTCGGCGTGCTGGCACGCGCGGCGCCGGCGCTGCACCCGATGCAGCTGGGCCTGCCGGTGTCGCTGCTGCTGGGGCTGGTCCTGCTGGCACTGCTGGCCGGGGAAATGGCCGCGCCGGTGCAGCGCCTGCTCGACAGCGCGTTCGACGCCGCGCGGCAGGTAACGGGCTGAGCCGGAATCGCCGCGCCCACCGTGCGCGGCGGCGAACCGCTTGCCCGGCGTGCGCCGGCCCGGGATAGTCTGCAGGCGGGACCGGCAGGGATCGGGCCGGCCGCCGCCGGATGCGTGGCACGCCCTGCGTGCCATCGGGTGCAAAGGGAGGATGCCATGCTTGCAGGAAGCTATAACCCGTCGCTGGTCGCGCTGTCGGTCCTGGTCGCGATGCTTGCTTCGTTCACCGCGCTGGACATGGCCTCGCGGGTATCGGCCTGGCGCCATCGCGGCGCCGCCGGCGGCTGGCTGCTGGCGGGCGCCGTCGCCATGGGCACCGGCATCTGGTCGATGCACTTCGTCGGCATGCTCGCCTTGCGCCTGCCGATCCCGCTCGGCTATGCGCTCTGGCCGACCCTCGAATCGCTGCTGGTGGCCATCGCCACCTCGCTGTTCGCGCTGTGGCTGGTGTCGCGTCCCGCCCCGGCGCCGGCGCGGCTGGCGCTGGGCGCGCTGCTCATGGGTTTGGGCATCGCCTGGATGCACTATGCGGGCATGGCCGCGCTGCGCATGCGCCCGGCCATCGACTACGCGCCATCGTGGGTCGCGCTTTCCATCGTGATCGCGGTGGGCGCCTCCTGGGCCGCGCTGTTCATCGCCCTGCGCATGCGCAGCCGCGCGCGGCCGCTGGCGCAGCGCCTGGCCGCCGCCGCGGTGATGGGCCTGGGCATCGTCGGCATGCACTACACCGGCATGGCCGCGGCGCGGTTCGCGGCCGGCTCGGTGTGCACCGCGGCGACCGGCGGCGGCATCGGCGCCGAATGGCTGGCGGCCGGGGTGCTGCTGCTGGCCGTGGCGATGATGGCGGTGGTGCTGGTCATTTCGCTGTTCGAGCAGCGCCTGCAGGCGCGCCTGCTGCGGCGGCGCAACACCACGCTGTCGGCCTCGCTGGACGGTGCGCGCAAGGAGCTGTTCCATGCCAGCCGCCACGATCCGCTCACCGGCCTGCCCAACCGCCAGCTGTCGCACGAACGCATCGAACAGCTGCTGCAGCACTGCCGCGCGACGCGGCTCGGGTGCGCGGTGATGACCCTGGACCTGGATGAGTTCCGCCACATCAACAGCGCCTTCGGCCCGCAGGCCGGCGACGCGGTGATGGTCGACGTGGCCGAACAGCTGCGCCGGCAGCTGCCGGACGGCGGCCTGGTCGGGCGCCTGGGCGGCGACCAGTACGTGATCGCGCTGCCGCTGGCCGACGATGCCGCCGCGGCGCCGCTGGCCGAGCGCATTCTCATGGCGGTCAACACGGTGCGCGTGGACGAGCGCGACATGCGCGTCACCGCCAGCCTGGGGCTGGCGCTGTACCCGGCACAGGGCGCCACCGCGCCACAACTGTTGGCCCATGCCGAGACCGCCACCCGCCATGCCAAGCAGGCCGGCCGCAACCGCCACGCCCGCTTCGCCGCCTGGATGAACGCCGACGCCGAGCAGGACCGGCGCCTGCTGGAGGACCTGCGGCAGGCGCTCGCCGCGGCGCAGCTGAGCCTGCATTACCAGCCCCGGGTGCATGGCGACAGTGGCCTGGTCACCGGCGCCGAGGCGCTGCTGCGCTGGCGCCATCCGGTGCACGGGCCGGTGCCCAGCGCACGCATCATCCGCCTGGCCGAACAGCACGGACTGATCGACGTGATCGGCCGATGGGTGCTGGACGAGGCCTGCCGGCAGATGCGCTGCTGGCACGATGCCGGCCACCCCGGCTGGCAGGTGTCGGTGAACCTGTCGGGGCTGCAGCTCGGTTCGCCGTGCCTGGTCGAGGAGGTGCGGCGGGTGCTGCAGCGGCATGAACTGGCGCCGTCGCGGCTGGTGCTGGAAGTGAGCGAGAACGCGGTCACCCGCGACGCCGACGCCGCGATCGCGGTGCTGCGCGCCGTCGCCGCGCTGGGCGTGGGTATCTCGATCGACGATTTCGGCACCGGCTTCTCCAGCCTGCTGCAGCTGCGGCGGCTGCCGGCCACCGAGATCAAGATCGACCGCGCCTTCGTGATGGCGCTGGAGGACAGCGACGAGGACGTGGTGGTGGTCTCGGCGATCGTCGCGCTGGGCCACGCGCTGGACATGGAAGTCGTGGCCAAGGGCATCGAGACCCCGGGCCAGCGCACCTATGCCGAGCGCCTGGGCTGCGACCACCTGCAGGGCTACCAGCTGGGGCGACCGGTCGGCCCGGAGAGCTTCATGCGCCTGTACGCCAGCGGCGGCCTCTGAGCGCGGCGCCCGGCGGCCCCGGGCCATGACCCCGGCCACACCCGCCGGCCGCGGCGGCGCTGGCCCGGTTCTTGCACGGCCGATGCCGGATCCAGTACCCGCGCCAGGCCATGGCTGAGAACGAAGACGGCACCGAAAAAACCGAACAACCTACCGGCAAACGGCTGCGCGACGCCCGCGAGAAGGGCGACATCCCGCGCTCGCGCGAACTGGCCACCGCCGCGGTGTTCGGCGCCGGGGTGATCGCCGTGGCCACCCTGTCCGGGGTGATCGGCGGCAATACGCGCGCCTGGATGCGCACGGCGCTGGCGCCCGAGCCGGGGCTGTTCCAGACCCCCGACGCGCTGTTCGGCCACGCCGGGATGCTGCTGCTGCGGCTGCTGCTGGCGACCTGGCCGCTGTTGCTGGCCTGCCTGCTGGCCAGCTTCGTCGCGCCGCTGGTGATGGGCGGGTTGCGGGTGTCGTCCAAGGCGCTCATGCCCGACCTCAACCGCATGAACCCGATGAGCGGGATCAAGCGCATCTACGGCATGCAGTCGCTGGCCGAACTGGCCAAGTCGCTGCTGCGCATGCTGTTCGTCGGCGCCGCCGCCGGGCTGTGCATCTGGCACGGCTTCGATGCCCTGCGCGTCCTGCCGCAGCTGCCGCTGGAACGGGCGGTGCTCGATGGCCTGGGCTTCACCCTGCGGCTGCTGCTGGCCACGGCCGGCGCGCTGGTGCTGCTGGCGGCGATCGATGCGCCGTACCAGCACTGGAACTGGCTGCGCAAGCTGAAGATGACCCGCGACGAGGTCCGCCGCGAAATGAAGGAAAGCGAGGGCAGCCCGGAGGTCAAGGGCCGCATCCGCCAGATGCAGATGCAGCTGTCGCAGCGGCGGATGATGGAGGCCGTGCCCAATGCCGACGTGGTCGTGGTCAACCCCACCCACTACGCGGTGGCGCTCAAGTACGAGGCCGGGCGCATGAACGCACCGACCGTGGTGGCCCGCGGCGTGGACGAACTGGCCCTGCGGATCCGCCAGGTGGCCGACGGCAACCGGGTGGCGATCGTGTCGGCACCGCCGCTGGCACGCGCCTTGTATAGGGAAAGCCAACTCGGCAAGGAAATCCCCGTGAGACTGTATTCGGCCGTCGCCCAGATCCTGTCCTACGTCTACCAGCTGCGTGCCTGGCGCGGCGGGCCGATGCCGCAGCAGCCGGCCATCGACATCGACGAGTTCGGCAAGGGGGCCCGCCCATGAGCGCCCAGCCCATGCCCACCACCGCGCGCCGCCTGCTGGATGCGATCCGCCAGGGATTCGGCGCGCCGCTGATCGTGCTGGCGCTGCTGGCGATGGTGGTGGTGCCGCTGGCCGCGCCGGTGCTGGACGCGCTGTTCACCTTCAACATCGCCATCTCGCTGATGGTGCTGCTGGCGGTGGTGTACGTGAAGCGGCCGCTGGACTTCACCATCTTCCCGATCGTGCTGCTGGTCACCACCATGCTGCGGCTGGCGCTGAACGTGGCCTCCACCCGCGTCATCCTGCTCAATGGCCAGAACGGCCACGAGGCCGCCGGCAAGGTCATCGCCTCGTTCGGCGAATTCGTGATCGGCGGCAACTACGCGGTCGGCATCGTGGTGTTCGCGATCCTGGCCATCATCAACTTCGTGGTCATCACCAAGGGCGCCGGGCGCGTGTCGGAAGTGACCGCGCGCTTCATCCTCGACGCCATGCCCGGCAAGCAGATGGCGATCGACGCGGACCTCAACGCCGGCCTGCTGACCCGCGAGGAAGCCAAGGCGCGGCGCGAGGAAGTGCGCGAGGAAGCCGATTTCTACGGCGCGATGGACGGTGCCAGCAAGTTCATCCGCGGCGACGCCATCGCCGGCATCCTGATCCTGTTCATCAACCTGCTCGGCGGCCTGGCGGTGGGCGTGCTGCAGCACGGCATGCCGTTCGCCGACGCAGCCTCCACCTATACCCTACTGTCCATCGGCGACGGCCTGGTGGCGCAGCTGCCGGCACTGCTGGTGTCCAGCGCGGTGGCGATGCTGGTCACGCGCGCCTCGCGCGCCCAGGACATGAGCCAGGCGATGATGGGCCAGGTGTTCGGCCAGTACCGGGCCCTGGCCATCGCCGCGGCCATCATCGGCCTGGTCGGGCTGGTCCCGGGCATGCCCAACCTGGCGTTCCTGATCCTGGCCGCGATCCTCGGCTTCCTGGCCTGGAAGCTGTGGAAGCGCGACATGGCCGCCGCCGCGGCCGGCACCGAGGCCGGCGCGGCCGCCGCCGGCGAGATCCCGGGGCTGCTCGGCGCGCCGCCGGCGCCGACCGCCGAGCTGAGCTGGGATGAGCTGCGTCCGGTCGACCCGCTGGGGCTGGAGGTCGGCTACCGGCTGATCCCGCTGGTGGACAAGGCCCAGGGCGGCGAACTGATGGCACGCATCAAGGGCGTGCGCCGCAAGCTCACCCAGGACGTGGGCTTCCTGATCCCGTCGGTGCACATCCGCGACAACCTGGAACTGGCGCCCACCACCTACCGGGTGCTGATCCACGGCGTGCCGGTGGCCAGCGCCGAGATCCACCCCGACCGCGAGCTGGCGCTGGACCCCGGCAGCGCGATGGGCCAGCTGGACGGCATTCCCGGCAAGGATCCGGCGTTCGGCCTGGACGCCACCTGGATCCAGCCGCACCAGCGCGCCCACGCCGAGTCGCTGGGCTACACCGTGGTCGATCCGGCCACGGTGGTCGCCACCCACCTGTCGCACCTGATCCGCGAACACGCGCCGGAACTGCTGGGCCACGAGGAAGTGCAGCAGCTGCTGGCGACCCTGGCCAAGAGCGCGCCCAAGCTGGTCGAGGACCTCACCCCCAAGGCGCTGCCGATCTCGGTGGTGGCGCGGGTGCTGCAGAACCTGCTGATCGAGCGCATCCCGATCCGCCAGCTGCGCAAGATCGCCGAGGCGCTGGTGGAGAACGCCGCGCTCAGCCAGGACCCGACCGTGCTCACCGTGGCGGTGCGCAACGCGCTGGGCCGGTTCATCGTGCAGGAAATCGCCGGCATGTCGCCGGAACTGCCGGTGTTCACCCTGAACCCGCAACTGGAACGGGTCTTGCAGGAATCCACGCAGGGCAACGGTGCCGCACTGGAACCCGGTCTCGCCGAGCGCCTCCACCAGAGTCTTGCCGAATGCGTCGGCAAGCAGGAGGCGCGCAACGAGCCGGCCGTGGTGCTGGTACCGGGCCCGGTCCGCGCCGCCCTCGCGCGGATGGTCCGCCACAGCGTCCCCTCGCTGTCGGTGCTGGCCTACAGCGAGGTACCGGAAGACAAGCGCCTGAAGCTGGTCGGCACGATCAGCTGAGGACAGCCTGGAAACCGGCGGCGGCGCAGGACGACGTCAAAGAACGGACACCAGGCCGGCCACCGCCACACACGAAGGACGAGGAGCACGCACCGCCATGCACGACACCGTCAACGCTACTGCTCCCGCGTCGCACCCGCACACGAATTCCCGGTACTCCAGCATGAAGATCAAACGTTTCGTCGCCGCCGACATGCGCACCGCCATGAACCTGGTGCGCAAGGAACATGGCCCCGACGCCGTCATCCTGTCCAACCGCCGGATCGAGGAAGGCGTCGAGATCGTGGCGGCCGCGCACTACGACGAGAGCGTGGTGCAGCGCGCCCTGGAGGCCGCCCGCCCGGCACCGCCGCCGGCGCCCAAGCCGCGCAGCGCCGCCGAGGCGATCATCGCCGCGGTGACCCGCCGCAAGGCGCCGGAGCCCGAACCGGTGGTGGCCACCGCCTCGGCCGTGGCCGCCCTCGCCCGCTCGGCGGTCGGCGCCACCGGGCGCTCGATCGACAGCAGCCTCGAGCTGGCCCCGGGCAGCCGTTTCTCGTCGCTGCTCAAGCCGCAGCCCGCGCCGGCGGCGGTCGCTACGCCCCCGCCGGCGCTGCCGGAACAGATCTTCGCCACCTTCCCGGCGCTGCAGGACGATGCGCCGGTGGTGCCGGCGTTCCGTCCCGAAGGCTTCGCCGTCGCCGCGGCGGCGCCGGTACCAGCCGCCCGCAACCGTGCCCACTTCGCGATCGATCCGCCGCTGGACGCGCCGGCCACGGCGCTGCCCGCAGCCGCCGCGCCCAGCGAACCGGTGCTGGCGGTGCCGCCCGTGGCGGCCGCGGCCGTGGCCGCGCCGGTCGTGGGTGCGGAACCGGCACTGCCCGCCCCCGCCCCCGCCATCGCCGCGCCGGCACCGGCCCCGGCATCGACGCCGCTCAGCGTCAATGTTCCGGCACCGGCGGCCGACCCCGCCGTCGCCGCGCCCGCGCTGAGCGTGGTCCCGGCGGTACCGCGCGATGACCGCCAGCTGGCCGAACTGCGCCAGGAAGTGGCCGGCATGCGCCAGCTGATCGAGCGCGAGATGAACCGCTTCACCGACGAGCGCCTGCGCGGCAGCCCGGTGCGCGCCAATGCGCTGGACCTGATGGACGAGTACGGCTTCGACGCCGGCCTGGCCCGCGACGTGGCGGTGCAGATGCCGGCCGATACCGACCCGGCGCGCGCCCGCGGGCTGATGCTGGGCCTGATCTCCAAGAAACTGCCGATCGCCCCGGTCGACCCGATCGAGGCCGGCGGCGTGATCGCCCTGGTCGGCCCGACCGGCGCCGGCAAGACCACCACCATCGCCAAGCTGGCCTCGCGCTTCGCCGAGGCCCATGCCGCGCGCGACGTGGCCCTGGTCACCACCGATACCCAGCGCATCGGCGCCCGCGAGCAGCTGTACGGCTTCGGCCGCCAGCTCGGCATCGCCGTGCACGAGGCCAGCAGCGGCACCAACCTCAACCAGCTGCTGGAGCGCCTGGCCGATTACAAGCTGGTGCTGATCGACACCGCCGGGCTCGGCCAGCGCGACCGCGCCCTGACCGCGCAGCTGCAGTGGCTGCGTGCCGCCGGCCAGATCCGCACCCTGCTGGTGCTGCCGGCCAACACCAGCTTCCAGGACATGGACGAGGTGGTGCGCCGCTTCGGCGCGGCCAACCCGCAGGGCGTGGTGCTGACCAAGCTGGACGAGACCGGCCGCTTCGGCTCGGCCCTGTCGGTGGCCGTGGACCACCGCCTGCCGATCACCTGGGTGACCGACGGCCAGGACGTGCCCGAAGACCTGCACCGCGCCTCGGCGGCCAATCTGGTGCTGCGCCTTGAAGATTTGCGCCGCGCGGCCGATATGCCCTGCAATCCGGAGTTGAACCATGCCGTCGCGTGAGTACGCCAAGCTGACCAATGCCTTCCCGCTGTCGGCCACCCGCCGCCAGCCCGCGGGCCCCGTGCGCACCATCGCGGTGACCGGGGGCAAGGGTGGCGTGGGCAAGACCAACGTCTCGGCCAACCTGGCCGTGGCGCTGGCCGGCATGGGCAAGCGCACGCTGCTGCTGGACGCCGACCTCGGCCTGGCCAACATCGACGTCATCCTCGGGCTGCAGCCCAAGCACACCCTGGCCGACCTGGTCGCCGGGCGCTGCACCCTGGAGGACGTGATCATCGAAGGCCCCGACGGCCTGCTGGTGGTGCCGGCCGCGTCCGGCCGCCGGCACATGGCCGAACTGCAGCCGGCCGAGCACGTCGGCCTGGTCAACGTGTTCTCCGAGCTGGAACGCGACCTGGACGTGATGATCATCGACACCGCCGCCGGCATCACCGACAGCGTGTTGACCTTCTGCCAGGCCGCGCAGGACACGGTGGTGGTGGTGTGCGACGAGCCGGCCTCGATCACCGACGCCTACGCGCTGATCAAGGTGCTCTCGCGCGAGCGCGGGGTGGACCGCATCCAGGTCGTGGCCAACATGGCCCGCGACCCCAACGAAGGCCGCATGCTGTACGAGAAGCTGGTGCGGGTGTGCGAGAAGTTCCTGGCCGACGTTTCGCTCAACTACCTGGGCTGCGTGCCGCAGGACGACTGGCTGCGGCTGTCGGTGCAGCGCCAGCAGCCGGTGGTCAAGCTGTACCCGTCGGCGCCGGCGGCGCTGGCGCTGCAGGAGATCGCCCGCCGCACCGCCCGCTGGCAGGCGCCGACCGAGCCGCGCGGCGGCGTCGAGTTCTTCCTGGAGCGCATCATCCAGCGCGGGGTGGCGACATGAACCCGGCCGCCCATTACCGCGAAGTCCAGCGCGCCAGCGCCAACGACTGCATCGCCCGCCATTCGGACCTGGTGCGGCGCATCGCCCACCACCTGGCGGCGCGCCTGCCGGCCAGCGTCGAGATCGACGACCTGATCCAGGCCGGCATGATGGGCCTGATCGAAGCCTCGCGCAGCTACGACGCCGAACAGGGCGCCTCGTTCGAGACCTACGCCTCGATCCGCATCCGCGGTTCGATGATCGACGAGATCCGCCGCGGCGACTGGGTGCCGCGCTCGGTGCACCGCCGCGCCCGCGACGCCGCCGCCACCATCCGCCGCATCGAGCAGGCCACCGGCCGCGCCGCCAGCGCGACCGAGGTGGCGCAGGCCATGGACATGCCGCTGCCCGAGTACATGCGGCTGATCGAGGACGCCGCGCGCGGCCAGGTGCTGAGCCTGGAATCGCGGATCGAGGACCAGGGCGAACTGGACACCCCGGCCACCGGCGGCCCGACCCCGCAGCAGGTGCTCGAGCGCAGCCAGTTCGGCGAGGAACTGGGCAAGGCGATCGGCCAGCTGCCCGAACGCGAACAACTGGTGCTGTCGCTGTACTACGAGCAGGAGCTGAACCTGAAGGAGATCGGCGCGGTGCTCGGGGTCAGCGAGTCGCGGGTATGCCAGATCCACGGCCAGGCCATGCTGCGGCTGCGTGGCCGGTTGAAGATTTTCGAGGCGGCCGACGCCGGCCTCGTCGAACCATGAAGAGGAACACCTTTTGAACAAGAACATGCGGATCCTGATCGTCGACGACTTCTCGACCATGCGGCGCATCGTCAAGAACCTGCTGGGCGACCTGGGCTTCACCAACACCGCCGAAGCCGAGGACGGGCATGCCGCGCTGGCGCTGTTGAACAGCCAGCCGTTCGATTTCGTGATCACCGACTGGAACATGCCGGTGATGACCGGCATCGAACTGCTCAAGGCGATCCGCGCCGATGCCAAGCTCAAGACCCTGCCGGTGCTGATGGTCACCGCCGAGGCCAAGCGCGAGCAGATCATCGAGGCCGCGCAGTGCGGCGTGAACGGCTACATCATCAAGCCGTTCACCGCGCAGACCCTGGAGGAAAAGCTGGGCAAGATCTTCGAGCGGCTGGCGGCGAGCGCCTGATGACCATGCCCAGCGGAACTCCGAGCGAAAAATCGATCCTGGTGCAGCACCTGCAGGACGCGCTGGCGGCGCTGGAAAGCGGCGACGAACACGGCTGGCGCCGGGAAATCGACGCGCTGGCGGCATTGCGCACGCAGCCGATGATGGCCGGGCTGGGGCGGCTGGCGCGCGAGCTGGGCCAGGCCCTGGGCGAGCTGCCAACGGTGCCCACCGAGGCCGGCGAGCTGGACGACGCCTGCGCGCGCCTGGACCACGTGGTGGAGATGACCGAAAAGGCCACCCACCGCACCCTGGACCTGGCCGAGCAGTGCCGCGAGCTGGTCAGCGGCCTGCGCGAGGGCAGCGTGCCGGCGATCGAACACGAGCAGGCGCTGGAGCGCATCCGCCACAACCTCACCGAGATCGCCCTGACCCAGAGCTACCAGGACCTGACCGGGCAGATCATCCGCCGCGTGGTCGGCATCGTGCGCCGCGTGCACGAGGGCTTCGGCGCGCTCGGCCTGCCGCCGCCGGAAGACGAGGCCCGTGGCCGCGGCCTCGCCGGCCCGGCGCTGGAAGGCATCGACCGCCACGCCGTCAGCCAGAACGACGCCGACGACCTGCTCTCCAACCTGGGGCTGTGATGCCATGAGCGCCTTCGCCGACGACATCGCCGCCGATTTCATCATCGAGGCCCAGGAAATCCTGGATCGCCTCGGCGAACAGCTGGTCGCCCTGGAGCAGTCGCCCCGCGACAACGACCAGCTCAACGCGGTGTTCCGCGGCTTCCACACGCTCAAGGGCGGCGCCGGCTTCCTCGGCATCAACGCCATGGTCGAGCTGTGCCACGCCGCCGAGGAAACCCTGGGCATGGCGCGCTCGGGCAAGGCGGTGCTGCAGGCGCACCACTTCGACGCCGCGCAGCAGTCGCTGGACTGGCTGCAGGCGATGCTCGACGCGGTGTCGGCCGGCACCGATCCGCAGCACGCGCCGCCGTCGCTGATCGCGCTGTTCGACGTCGATGCGGCCCCGGCCCCGGCGGCACCGGTCGCGGTGGCCGCTCCGGCGACGGCCGGCGACCTGATCACCGAAGACGAGTTCGAGAACCTGCTGGACCAGCTGCACGGCGGCGCCGCGCCCGGCACCCGCCCGGCGCCGGCCAGCGCCGCGCCCGCCGCCAAGGGCAGCGACGAGCTGATCACCGAGGACGAGTTCGAAAGCCTGCTGGACCAGCTGCATGGCGGCGCCGCACCCGGCAGCCGCCCCGTCGCGGCCAGCGCCGCGCCCGCCGCCAAGGCCGGCGGCGACCTGATCACCGAAGACGAATTCGAAAGCCTGCTCGACCAGTTGCACGGCGGTGCCGCGCCCGGCGCCCGCGCCCTGCCGGCCATCGCGCCGGCCGCGCCCGCGCGCGTCGCGCCCCCGGCGCCGGCATCGACGCCGGCACCGGCACCGGCCGCGGCCAAGGCCGCGGTCGAACCGGAACAGACCGTGCGCGTGGACACCAAGCGCCTGGACGCCATCGTCAACCTGATCGGCGAACTGGTGCTCTCGCGCAACCGGCTCAAGACCCTGCGCACGCGCCTGAAGGACGAGGAACTGGACCGCGCCGTCTCCACCCTGGACATCGCCACCGCACGCCTGCAGTCGGCGGTCATGCGCACCCGCATGCAGCCGGTGGGCAAGGTGTTCTCGCGCTTCCCCAAGGTCGCCCGCGACGTCGCCCGCAGCCTCAAGAAGGAAGTGGACCTGGAGCTGATCGGCGCCGAGACCGAGCTCGACCGCAACCTGGTCGAGGCGCTGGCCGATCCGCTGGTGCACCTGGTCCGCAACGCCATCGACCACGGCGTGGAAATGCCCGACCTGCGCGAAGCGCAGGGCAAGCCGCGCATGGGCCGGGTACGGCTGTCGGCGCAGCAGGAAGGCGACTACGTCAGCATCGAAGTGCAGGACGACGGCGCCGGCATCGACCCCGAGCGGCTGCGCGCCAAGGCCCGCGAGAAGGGCCTGCTGGACCCGGAAGCGGCGGCTCGGCTGAGCAGCGAGGAGTGCCTGCACCTGGTGTTCCTGCCGGGCTTCTCGACCAAGCAGCAGGTCACCGACATTTCCGGCCGCGGCGTCGGCATGGACGTGGTGCAGTCGCGCATCCGCGAGCTGAGCGGGCAGATCCAGATCCAGTCGGAACTGGGCCGCGGCAGCCGTTTCCTGATCCGCGTGCCGCTGACCCTGGCGATCCTGCCGACCCTGCTGGTGCAGGCCGGCGAGGACATCTACGCGCTGCCGCTGGCGCGGGTGATGGAAGTGCTGCACGCGCCGCGCACCTCGCTGGGCTGGTTCGACGGCCGCGCCGTGCTCGACCGCAAGTCGCACACGCTGGCGCTGGTCGACCTGCGCCAGTGGCTGGACGTGGAACCGGCGCAGTCGACCCTGCTCACCATCGTGGTGCTGCAGATCGGCGAGGCCCGCTTCGGCCTGGTCGTGGACCAGGTGCGGGGCCGCGAGGAAGTGGTGATCAAGCCGCTGCCCAAGGCCCTGCGCGGGCTCAAGGGCTATGCCGGCGCCACCCTGATCGGCGACGGCCGCATGGCGCTGATCCTGGACGTGGACGGGCTGCGCAGCCAGGAGTAAGCCCACCGGTCGCGCCGGTAGCGGCGCATGACCGCCGCAGCCCGCGGCCACACCCGCCCGCCGCGCCCGCGGCCGCCCCCCACCCGTTCAAGTACCCCGCGCAAACGCCGATATCCGTTAAATGGACAGACTCAGCATCATCGGACTCTTCCTCGCACTGGCCTCGCTGGTGGGTGGCAGCATACTCAAGGGAGCCGGCCTGTCCTCGCTGTGGTCGCCGGCCGCCTTCGTCATCGTCATCGTCGGCACCGTGGCGGCGATCCTGCTGCATACCTCGCCGGCGATCTTCCGCCATGCCTTCAGGATCGTGCGCTGGGTGGTGCAGCCGCCGGCCAGCGACCGCCAGGCGCTGATCCGGCAGATCGTGGAATGGAGCAACATCGCCCGCCGCCAGGGCCTGCTCGGGCTGGAGCCGCAGGTGGAGATGCAGGACGACCCGTTCCTGCGCAAGGGCCTGCAGCTGGTGGTGGACGGCGTCGAGCCCGACGCGATCCGGCACATGCTGGAAATCGAACTCAGCGGCCAGGAACACCGCGACCTGGCCGCGGCCAAGGTATTCGAGGGCATGGGCATCTACGCCCCGACCCTGGGCATCATCGGCGCGGTGCTGGGCCTGATCGCGGTGATGAAGAACCTGGCCGACCCGAGCAAGCTCGGCCACGGCATCGCCGCCGCGTTCACCGCCACCATCTACGGCATCGCCTCGGCCAACCTGCTGTTCCTGCCGGTCGCGGCCAAGCTCAAGAGCGTGATCGCGCACAACAGCCGCGAGCGCGAGATGATCATCGAAGGGCTGATCGCCATCGCCCATGGCGAGAACCCGCGCAACATCGAAACCAGCCTGGCCGGCTTCGTGGGCTGAACCATGGCACGCCGCAAGTCCCACGAAGAGCACGCCAACCACGAGGCATGGGCCATCCCCTATGCCGACCTGATGACGCTGCTGCTGGCCTTCTTCGTGGTGATGTACGCCATTTCCTCGCTCAACGAAGGCAAGTACCGGGTGATGGCCGACGCCCTGACCACCGCCTTCGGCGGCGCGCCGCGCACCATCACCCAGGTCCAGGTCGGCCACCAGCAGCTGCAGGGCGGCGGCCACGACACGCCGGCGGTGATCCGCGCGCCAAGCATGACCGGCGGCGCGGTTTCCGACCCGACGCGGCTGCCGTCGATGGCGTCGCAGATGACGCGCCCGGTATCGCTGCGCGACCGCGAGCAGTTGCAGCGCGCCGAACGCCAGCTCGGGCAGATCGCCGAAAAGCTGACCCGGGCGCTGGCGCCGCTGGTCAGCCAGGGCGTGATCAGCGTGCGCCGCACCGAACTGTGGATCGAGGTCGAGATCAACAGCGACATCCTGTTCGCCACCGGGTCGGCGGCGCTGGACGCCGACGCGCGGCAGACCCTGGGCAAGCTGGCCGACGTGCTGCGCGACGTACCCAACGGGGTGCGCGTGGAAGGCCATACCGACGACATGCCGATCGCCACCGCGCAGTACCCGTCCAATTGGGAACTGTCGGCCGCGCGTGCCGCCAGCGTGGTGCACCTGTTCGCCGACCACGGCGTGCAGCCGCAGCGGCTGGCGATGATGGGTTACGGCCAGTTCCGCCCGCGCGAGAGCAACGCGCTGGCCGAGGGCCGCAACCGCAACCGCCGGGTCATGGTCATCATCCTGGCCGATTCGGCCGCCAGCGCCGAGGCGCTGGCCGACGGCGCGACCACGGTCGACGCCGCACAACCCACCCGCGATGCCGCCGGCGCCGAGGCGCCCGCGCGCACGTCCGGACCGGCCTTGCCGGCAGCAATAGAAGGAGTGCACTGATGCGTATCTGGGCCATTGCCAACCAGAAGGGCGGCGTCGGCAAGACCACCACGACGCTGGCGTTGGGGCGCGGCCTGGCCGCGCTGGGCCAGCGCGTGCTGTTGATCGACCTCGACCCGCACGCCTCGCTGACCCGGGCCTTCGGGGTACCGCTGGACCCGCCGCCGCCGGGCGTGCTGGAACTGTTCGCCACCCCGCCCGGCGAGATCGCCGCGCTCGCGCGTGGCAGCGCCATCCCCGGGCTGGACTACCTGTGCGCGCAGGCCGCGCTGGCCACCCTGGAGCGGCGCAGCGCCAACCAGCCGG
This sequence comes from Stenotrophomonas sp. Steno-Z10-HUANG, assembly GCF_056393075.1. Lineage (NCBI taxonomy): Bacteria > Pseudomonadati > Pseudomonadota > Gammaproteobacteria > Lysobacterales > Lysobacteraceae > Stenotrophomonas > Stenotrophomonas sp. Steno-Z10-HUANG. Next base: position 6,678 of record NZ_JBWJPA010000002.1, on the reverse strand, counting down.
GCCTGGGCCTGGCCCTGCAGCATGCGCTGGCGCAGCACGGGCAGCGCCACGACTACATCCTGCTCGACTGCGCACCGACCCTGGGGCTGCTGATGATCAACGCGCTGGCCGCGGCCGACCGGCTGATCATTCCCACCCAGGCCGAACCCCTGGCGCTGCACGGGCTGGAAGGCATGGTGCGCACCGGGCAGATGGTCGAGCGCTCGCGCGGCCGGCCGCTGCCGGTGTCGATCCTGCCGACCCTGTTCGACCGCCGTACCCGCACCGGCAACGAAACCCTGCGGCAGATGCAGGACCGGCATGGCGAGCGCGTGTGGGAAGACGCGATTCCGATCGACACCCGCATCAGCACCCCGGCCACCCTCACCGCCCCGGCGCACGACGACGCCTACCCGGGCCGCGGGCTGTCGGCCTACCGGCGCGCGCTCGAATGGCTGCGCGCCGAGGACGCCGCGCAACTGGAGCGCGCGGCATGAACGGCACCGACGTACTGGACGACTACCTGGGCGAGCTGCTGCTCGACGCGATCCCTGCGCCGGCACCGGCAGCGGCGCCGGTCGCCGTCGCCGTGGCGCCGGCCGCGGCTGACGCGCCGGTGGCCGTACCCGCGCCCGTCCCGGCCGCGCCGGTCCCGGCCCGCGCCGACCCGGTCATCCCCACCCCGGCACCACCTGCAGCGGTGGTGGCGCCAGCGGTGACCGCGCCGGCCGCGGCCGCCCCGATCCCGGCCCCGATCCAGCCCCCGGCCCCGGCCGCCACGCCTGCGCTGGCGCGGACCGCCGCCCCGCCCGCGGCCAGCGAATCCAGCCCCGCGCCTACGGCCACGCCCACGGCGGCGGACGGCAACAACGTCTGGGCCGCGTTGCAGGCGCAGGCACGCGAGCCGCAGCGCCCGCAGCGCCGCGCCAGCGAGCGCACCTCGCGCTGGCTGCGCCTGCGCTGCGGCGCCCAGGCCTATGCACTGGAGCTGCTCAAGGTGCAGGAAGTAGTGCTGCCGGTGCCGCTGCTGGGCCTGCGCGGCACCGCCGCCTCGATGCTCGGCATCATGAACCTGCGCGGCCAGGTGGTACCGGTGATCGACCTGGGCCTGCACCTGGGCTTCGCCGCGGTCGGCGAAGGCAGCCAGACCCGCATCGTGGTGCTCGAGGAAAAGGGCGAGGTGCTCGGCCTGCGGGTGTCCGCGGTCGAGGACGTGGCCAACCTGACCGAGTCGCAGATCGAGCCGCCCGACACCGCCCGCATCTGCCAGATCTCCAACACCCTGTTCCGCGGCGTGGCGCGCATCGGCCAGCAGCCGATGATCCTGCTCGACGCCTCGGAACTGCTGCAGTGCGAGCGCTGAAGACGCATGCGCGCCGGCAGCGGACACCCGCCTGGCGCGGCCGCCGTTCCGTGCGCCAGTTCACGAATTCACGCGCCTGTGTCCGCGCCCCTTAAAGATCGTTACAGCGCTGCCGTTAACTGGTCCAGTACCGTCTCTCCGGAGCAACGATGAGCACTGTGGCACTGGCGCAGGACCTGGGCATCGAGTCCACCAGCGACCTGAAGCAACACCTGGCCCCGCACCTGGGCCAGAGCGGCGCGTTGCGCGTGGATGCCAGCCAGGTGGGGCGGGTGCACACCGCCGCCATCCAGGTGCTGTGCGCCTTCGTCCAGGCCCGCCGCCAGGCCGGCCATGCCACCGTCTTCGACGACGCTACCGACACTTTCCGCGACGCCGCGCGCCTGCTCGGCGTCCTCCAGGCCCTGGGCCTGGACGCAACCCCTGACAAATCGAATTCTGTGGAGAACGTTGCATGAGCGCTCGAATCCTGGTGGTGGACGACTCGGCGTCGATGCGCCAGATGGTGGCCTTCGCCCTCACCTCGGCCGGCTTTTCCGTCGAGGAAGCCGAGGACGGCGCCATCGCCCTGGGCCGTGCCAAGGGCGCCAGGTTCAACGCGGTGGTCACCGACGTGAACATGCCCAACATGGACGGCATCTCGCTCATCCGCGAACTGCGCCAGCTGCCGGACTACAAGTTCACCCCGATGCTGATGCTGACCACCGAGTCGGCCGCCGACAAGAAGTCCGAGGGCAAGGCCGCCGGCGCGACCGGCTGGCTGGTCAAGCCGTTCAACCCGGAACAGCTGGTCGCCACCGTCCAGAAAGTCCTGGGCTGATCGCCCACCCACCGCCCCGAACCCGACCGGATAGCGCGCCCATGAGCATGGACCTGCAACGTTTCCACGCCACCTTCTTCGAGGAAAGCCGCGAAGGGCTGGACGCCATGGAGGCCGGGCTGCTGGCACTGGAGGACGGGCAGCAGGATCCGGAAATCATCAACTCGGTGTTCCGCGCCGCGCATTCGATCAAGGGCGGCGCCGGCACCTTCGGCTTCGAGGCCATCGCCGGCCTGACCCACGTGCTGGAAACGCTGCTGGACGAGCTGCGCGCCGGCAAGCGTGCGCTGGAAAGCGCCGCGGTCGATGCCATGCTGTCCTCGGTGGACGTGCTGCGCGCGCTGCTGCGCGAGGCCGAACACGGCCAGGCGGCCGACCCGGCGCTGGTCGCCGCGGTCAAGGCACGCCTGGAAGCGGTGTTGTCCGGCGCGGCCGCCGCGCCGGCCGCGGCCCGCCAGGAAGCCCCCGCGACCGAGCCGGACGGCTGGCAGATCGGCTTCGTGCCGGCGCCGTCGCTGTTCATGAGCGGCAACGATCCGCTGCGCATCATCCGCGAACTGGAAACCCTGGGCACGCTGCAGGTCCAGGCGCGCATGGAGCGGCTGCCCGGCTTCGAGCAGATGGATCCGCTGGAAGCCTACATCGCCTGGGACCTGGGCCTGACCGGGCGCATCCCGCGCAGCAAGATCGAAGACACCTTCGCCTGGGTGGTGGACGACTGCGAGCTGGACATCCAGCCGATCATCGCCCCGCCAAGCCTGGCCACGCATGCACCGACGCCGGCGCAGGAAGTGGCCGCCGAGGTGGTCGCCGCCGCGCGCCCGGCGGCAGCCGCGGCGCCCGCCGCCGCGGGCGGCCACGAGGCCGAGAGTTCGATCCGGGTCAGCGTCGACAAGGTCGATGCGCTGATCAACCTGGTCGGCGAGCTGGTGATCACCCAGGCGATGCTCAAACAGGTGTCCGGCGGCCTGGATCCCTCGCACGCCGAACGCCTGCTGGCCGGGCTGGACCTGCTCGAACGCAATACCCGCGACCTGCAGGAAGCGGTGATCGGGGTGCGCATGCTGCCGGTGGACGCGGTGTTCCGCCGCTTCCCGCGGCTGGTGCGCGACCTGTCCTCGCGCCTGGGCAAGCAGGTGCGGCTGCGCACCATCGGCGAAGGCACCGAACTGGACAAGGGGCTGATCGAGAAGATCGCCGATCCGCTGGTGCACCTGGTGCGCAACTCAATCGACCATGGCCTGGAAATGCCCGACGTGCGCCGCCAGGCCGGCAAGGACGAGATGGGTACCATCACCCTGGCCGCCTCGCACCAAGGCGGGCACATCGTCATCGAGGTCAGCGACGACGGCCGCGGCCTGAACCGCGACAAGATCCTGGCCAAGGCCCAGGAGCGCGGGCTGGCGGTGCCCGACAACCCGACCGACACCCAGGTCTGGGACCTGATCTTCCAGCCGGGCTTCTCCACCGCCGATGCGGTCACCGACCTGTCCGGCCGCGGCGTCGGCATGGACGTGGTCCGCCGCAACATCCAGGCGCTGGGCGGCGAAGTGCAGCTGGAAAGCCAGACCGGCGCCGGCACCCGGGTGCTGATCCGGCTGCCGCTGACCCTGGCCATCCTCGACGGCATGACCGTTTCGGTCGCCGGCGAGACGCTGATCCTGCCGCTGGCCTACGTGCTCGAGGCGCTGCAGCCCAAGGCCGAGGACATCCGCACCATGGCCGGCGAAGGCCGGGTGCTGCGCGTGCGCGGCGAGTACCTGCCGATTCTGTCGCTGGGCCAGTACTACGGCTACCGCCAGGACAGCCACGCCGACCCGTTGGTGGTGGTGGTCGAGGGCGACGGCCAGAAGATCGCCCTGGAAGTGGACGAACTGCTCGGCCAGCAGCAGGTCGTGGTCAAGAACATCGAGAACAACTACCGCCGCATCGGCGGCGTCTCCGGGGCCACCATCCTGGGCGATGGCCGGGTCGCGCTGATCGTCGACGTCGGCGGGCTGGTGCGCTCGCTGCGGCTGCCGCAGGCCGCCTGATCGGCCCACCGCGTCGCGCCATGGCCTGGCATGCACGCCAGGCCGCGCGGCGGTGCCGGGGTGCTTGTGCCGGGGTGCCTCCAGCGCCGGCCCCCTGCCGTTGCCGCCGCATCCTCCTCCTCCCCGCCACCCGCTCCGCCGCGCGCCGCATGGCGTACGGATCCGGCATCCCGCGCCACCAGCGGCGCGGGATGCCCCACCGAACCCGGCCCACGCCCCGGCGTGCCGCCCCCTCGCTCCAGGACACCCACATGCATCGCCTCGCCCCGCTCGCCCTGCTCACCCTCGCCGCCCCGGCCCTGGCCGGCACGCAGGCCGACGCATGGCCCCCCCGGCTCGCCCTGGCCAACGGCACCGAGGCCACGCTCACCGGCAACGTCGCCTGGGACGTCAACCGCTTCGACGCCGATGGCGCCGCCCTCGACAACGACCAGGACTGGCGCCGCAAGGAGTTCGGCGTCGCCATCAAGCGCAAGGGCCTGTACGACTTCACCGCCTCCTACGACTTCCAGTCCGACACCTGGTTGGACGTGGCCCTGCGCCTGGAGAGCAAGGGCCTGACCGGCCGCGACCTCGGCAAGTGGCGCATCGGGCAGATGAAGCTGCCGCTGGGCTTCGAAGGCAATACCGCCACCCGCAGCGGCGCCTTCATGGAGAACGCACTGCCGACGCAGGCGTTCTACGAAGGCCGCCGCATCGGCGTGGACTGGGCGCTGGAGCGGCCGCGCTGGCTGTTCAACGCCGGCGCCTACAGCCACGACCTGCAGGGCAACAACCGCGGCGACAGCCTCGCCGCGCGGCTGGCCTGGACCCCGCGCAAGCAACCCTCGCACGTACTGCACCTGGGCGTTTCCAGCACCCGCGAGCGTCCCGACGCCGAAACCAACGGCCTGGGCGTGGAGGTCGCGCCGAGCGTGCGCTGGCGGGCCAGGCCGGAGGCGTCGCTGACGTCGCTGCGGCTGGTCGACTCGGGCACCCTGCGCGAGGTCGAGCGCATCGACCGCCGCGGCCTGGAGGCACTGTGGATCGAAGGCCCGTGGTCGCTGCAGGGCGAGTACCTGCAGCAGACCACCCGCCGCCACGCCCTGCCGCACTACCGGAGCGACGGCTGGTACCTGGCCGGCAGCTGGCTGCTGACCGGCGAATCGCGCACTTACAGCGGCGGCAACGTCGCCAATCCGCGCCCGGCCGGCAGGCACGGTGCCGTCGAGCTGCTGGCGCGTTACAGCCGCATCGACCTGGACGATGGCCTGATCCGTGGCGGCCGCGAACACAACTGGACCGTGGGCGCCAACTGGTACCTGGGCAACCACCTGAAGTTCCAGGCCAACTACGTCCACGCCGACGCCCGCCGTGGCACCGCGCACTGGCAGCCCGAAGTGGTGCAGCTGCGCGCGCAGCTGCATTTCTGAGGCCACCGGCGGGCCGCCCTGCCGTTCGTCCGGAACCCGCCGCCGGCGGCTGCACGGACGTCAAGAAGCGGACGCCAGCGCCGATACCGCAAATGTGCACCCCGGGGTGCAGGCCTCCCGTCGCGGCCCTTCCATATTGATGACGTCATGCAGGCGCGCCGGGCCTGCCCGTCGCTGAGCCTGTCACTGGAGATATCTGCGATGAAATGGTTCCAGAACCTTTCGATCACGCGGAAACTTGCCCTCGCCTTCTGCATCACCTGCATGATCACCCTGTTGATGGGGGGCTTCTCGCTGTGGCGGATGATGCTCGCCAACACCCAGATCGAGCAGATCAACAACAACTGGATGCCGGCGGTGCAGCAGCTGGGCGAAATGCGCGCGCAGCTGGGCGAATTCCGTACCTATGAGCAGGCGCAGCTCAGCTACCAGGGCAACCCCGAGCAGCTGGCCGACTACGACAAGCGCCTGGCCGACACCCGCGGCCTGATCGAGGCCGCCGAGAAGGCCTACGACGACATCGGCACCGACTACACGCCGGAAGAACTGGCGATGTACGAGAAACTCAAGCAGCACCGTGCGGCGTACTTCGCCGCGCACGAGCGCATTGCCGCGGCCATCGCCGCCGACGATTTCGACACCGCGCGGAGCATCTCCTCGGACGAATCGCGCAAGCAGCGCCGCCTGCTGTTCGACCAGCTCAAGCAGATGTCCCAGTACAACCAGGAGCAGCTGGCCCGGGATGTGGCCGCGTCCCGGCAGGCCTACCAGCGTTCGCTGATGGCGGTGGCCGCCGGCATGGCGCTGTCGCTGCTGCTGGCCGCCCTGCTGGGCTGGGCCATCATCCGCTCGATCACCCAGCCGCTGGGCGAAGCCGTGCGCGTGGCCGACGATGTCGCCGCGGGCAAGCTCGACCGCCGCATCGACGCCTCGCGCCGCGACGAAGTCGGCAAGCTGCTGTCCTCGATGCAGCGCATGCAGGCGCAGCTGCAGGCAGTGATCGCCGCGCAGCAGGAAATGGGCCGCCAGCACGACGCCGGCATCATCAGCTACCGCATGGACCAGGCCGCC
>NZ_JBWJPA010000019.1:0-2178 GCF_056393075.1 Stenotrophomonas sp. Steno-Z10-HUANG | reverse complement strand
GATGCAGATGGACGAAACCACCCAGCAGAATGCCGCGCTGGTGGAGGAAGCCACCGCCGCCGCGCGCTCGATGGAGGAACAGGCCACCCAGCTGGCCGCGGCGGTCGCCCTGTTCCACCTCGACGATGCCGCCGCGACGCCCGCGGCCGCGCCGTCCCCGCTGCCGCCCGCCGCCCGGCGCGCCGCCGCGCGTCCCGCCGTGGCGCCGCCGCGCGCGCAGCCCGGCGCGGCACGCAGGACCGAGCCGGCGCTGGCCGACGGCGACGACTGGCAGGAGTTCTGATCCAACGCCGACGGGCCCCCACCGGCGGGGCCCGTCGGCGCCTGCCCCCGGCGGGGCGGGAGGCAAGGCCGGTAGTGCGCATCCCGCGGAAAACCTGTTCCGTGATGCCGGTCGCACTGCAATCCCGCTGGCGGTCATGCAACCGCCAGGTACCCGCCCGCGGCGCTGCAGCCGCGGAACCGGGCGCCGATATCGCGGGAAGGCAGGCGGCCGTGTCGTGGCGGGGGCCGCAGGGCCTGTTCTTCCATGCACGGTGACGGAAAAGGAAACAGACGCATGAACGCCCACCCCGCCCTGCGCGTCTTCAGCGACCTGCCGCTGCGCCGCAAATTCATCCTCATGCTCGCCGTCCTGGCCACCGGGATCATCGCCCTGTGCCTGGTCACCGCCCGGCGCAACCACGACGAACTGCTGCGCAACGAGCGCAATGCCCTGCACACCCGCGTGGAGGCGGCGCTGGCGCTGGCCAACCGCTACGCCGACCGCGCCGCCGCCGGCGAACTGGGCGAGGACGAAGCCCGCCGCCAGGCGCTGGCGGCCATCGAGTCGCTGCGCAGCGCCAACGGCAGCGACTACCTGTGGGTGAACGACGAACACCCCACCATGCTGATGCACCCCTACCAGACCGCGCTGAACGGCAAGGACCTCAGCGACGCCACCAGTGCCGACGGCAAAAAGATCTTCGTGGAGATGGTCAGGCTTGCACAGCGCAACGGCGGCGGCTTCCTCGACTACACCTGGCCCAAGCCCGGCGTCGACGGCGCGGTGCAGAAGATCTCCTACGTCGGCCTGCACAAGCGCTGGGGCTGGATCATCGGCAGCGGCGAGTACACCGACGACATCGCCGCGCGCGCCTGGAGCTTCGGCCGGGTGCTGATCGTGGCCGGCATGCTGGTGTTGCTGGCGGCACTGCTGGTGTGCTGGCTGATCGCGCGCTCGATCCTGCGCCCGTTGTCCGGTGCGCTCGGTGCGATCCAGGCGGTTTCGCACGGCGATCTCGACGTGCTCGTGGACTACCGCTCGCGCGACGAGATCGGGCAGATGTATGCCGCCATCGGCGAGATGATCGCCCAGCTCAAGGCCCGGGCCGACCAGGACCGCGCCCGCGCCGCCGAGGACCTGCGCATCCGCACCGCGCTGGACGACGTCACCACCAGTGTGATGATCGCCGACGCCGACCTCAACATCATCTACGCCAACCGGCCGTTGATGGAGATGCTGGGCAAGGCCGAGCAGGACATGCGCCGCGACCTGCCGAACTTCGACATGAAGACCCTGATCGGCAGCAACATCGACATCTTCCACCGGCACCCGGCGCACCAGCGCGGGCTGCTCGGCAGGCTGCATGGCACCCACCACGCGCAGATCAGCGTCGGCGGCCATGTCATGCGCCAGATCATCAACCCGGTCACCGACGCCGACGGCGACCGCCTGGGCTACGTGGTGGAATGGGACGACCGCACCGTGGAGGTGCGGATCGAGCAGGAAGTCAGCGACATCATCGTGGCCGCCTCGCACGGCGACCTCTCCGGCCGCATCCGGCTGGAGGACAAGAGCGGCTTCCTGCTGCAGCTGTCCGAACAGCTCAACGGCCTGCTGGCCGCCATCGGCTCCAGCGTCGAGCAGGTATCGGGCGTGCTGCGCGCGCTCTCGCAGGGCGACCTCACCGTGCAGATGGAAGGCGACTACCGCGGGACGTTCGCCGCCATGCGCGACGACGCCAACGCCACCGTGGTCCAGCTCACCGGCATCATCGACCGCATCCAGACCGCGACGTCGCGCATCCACCAGGCGGCGGCGGAGATCGCCACCGGCAACAACGACCTCTCCCGCCGCACCGAGCAGCAGGCCGCCAACCTGGAGGAAACCGCCGCCTCGATGGAGGAACTGACCTC
>NZ_JBWJPA010000018.1:0-2273 GCF_056393075.1 Stenotrophomonas sp. Steno-Z10-HUANG | reverse complement strand
GGTGCGGCGCGACAGGTCGTTGTTGCCGGTGGCGATCTCCGAGGCGGCCAGGTTGATGCTGGATGCGGCCTGCTGGATGCGGCCGACGATCGAGGTCAGCTGCGTCACGGTGGCGTTGGCGTCGTCGCGGATGCGCGCGAACACGCCCTGGTAGTTGCCTTCCATGCGCGCGGTGAGGTCGCCGCGCGACAGCGCGCCGAGCAGGGTGGAAACCTGGCCGACGCTGGACGCGAAACTATCCAGCAGGCCGTTGAGCTGTTCGGACAGCTGCAGCAGGAAGCCGCTCTTGCCGTCCAGCATGATGCGCCCGGAGAGCTCGCCGTTGGCGGCGGCGGCGACGATGCCGCTGACCTCGCGCTCGACCTGCACCTCGACGGTGCGGTCGTCCCATTCCACCACGTAGCCCAGGCGGTTGCCGTCGCCGTCGGTCACCGGGTTGATGATCTGGCGCATGACGTGGTTGCCGACGGTGATCTGCGCGCGATGGGTGCCGTGCAGTTCGCCGAGCATCCTGCGCTGGTGCGCGGGGTGCTTGTGGAAGACGTCGATGTTGCTGCCGATCAGGGTCTTCATGTCGAAGTTCGGCAGGTCGCGGCGCATGTCCTGCTCGGCCTTGCCCAACATCTGGAACAGCGGACGGTTGGCGTAGATGATGGTGAGGTCGGCGTCGGCGATCATCACGCTGGTGGTGACGTCGTCCAGCGCGGAACGGATGCGCAGGTTCTCGGCGGCGAGGGCGGCGTCGCGCTCGATGCGCTCGCGCAGGTTGCCCTGCATGGTCTGCATGGAGCGCATCAGCGTGCCGATCTCGTCGTGGCGCGTGGCCTCGATGCGGCCGTCGAGCTTGCCGTGGGCGATGTCGTTGGCGACGCCGGCGGCGGCGGCCAGCGGCAGCACCACCTGCCGCCGCAGCAGCACGAACAGCGCGCTGCACAGCGCCAGCGCGGCCAGCAGCCCGACCGCGACGACGATGTACAGCAGCACGTCGGCCTGCCGGGTCAGCAGCGACTGCGGGACGATCACGCCCAGGGCGAAGTGCTGCGCGGCCTTGCCGACCTGGATCGGCACGTACACCGCGACATTGCCGTCGGCATCCGGGGTGAACGCCTCGGCGACCTCGCCCTTGGCGATGCGCGCGAGCATGGCGCCGGTGGCCGGGTCCTGGCGCTGGGTACCGACCCCGGCCGGGTCGCGGCTGGCCAGCACGCGGCCGGCCGGCGACAGCAGTTCGACGTGGCCTTCGCCCATGGGCGTGAGCCGCGCGAGGTGCTCCTGCAGCGAGGACAGGGCGAAATCCACGGTCACCACGCCCAGGAAGCGCTCCTGCTCGACGATCGGGATCGACAGCGTGGTCATCAGCACCTGCTTGCCGTTGATGGTGTAGCTGTACGGCTCGACCAGCGTGGGCTGGCGGCTTTGGCGGGGCTTGAGGTACCAGTCGCCGTCGCCGGCCACGTCATAGCCGCGCAGGGCCTCGGTGACGGGCTTGCCGTCCGCCCAGGCCCAGTAGCTCATGAAGCGGCCGCTGGCATCGTGCCCCTCGGCATTGGCGTGCGCGGCATCGGCGCCGTCGAACGCGTCCGGCTCCCACAGCGTGCTGACCCCGACCCATTCCGGGTGCGCGAGCAGCTGCTGCTGCAACAGTGCCGACACCGCGGGCCGGGTCAGCAGGCCCTGCTGGTGCTGCAGGCGCAGGGTGGCGGCCAGGGTGGTGGCGGTGTCGTAGGCTTCGCCGAGCCCGGCCGAAACCCGCTGTGCCTCGAGCCCGGCCAGGTTGCGCATTGCGTCCTGCGACGACGAGAGCAGGGCGCTGCTGCTCTTCCAGTAGCTGATCGCGGCGGTGACGCCAAAGGAAATCAAGGCGATCAGCGCCACGCCCAGCATCAGGCGACTGACGATGCTGGAACCGGAACGGGGTTGGGACACAGCTCTCTCCTGCGGCCAAGTGCCCCGGGACATCGGGACACCGGCTCATGACTTTGTAAGAAAGGGCGGTGGTGTCGGATCACCGCCGCCCGGCAACGCCCGTGCGCGGTCCGTGGCGGACCGCGCGACGGATACTTCAGTGCGCCTGCGCGCCGGCGGCGGCCAGGCCGATGCCGCGCACCGCGGGTGCGGCCGCCGCCACGCGCACCGTGCCCGGCGCGGCGGCCAGCCGGAACTGCGAGACCGCCTCGCTCAGCTGGTGCGCCTGCTCCTCCATGGCGCGTGCGGCGGCGGTGGCTTCCTCCACCAGCGCGGCGTTCTGCTGGGTGGTCTCGTCCATCTGGGTG
>NZ_JBWJPA010000017.1:0-3855 GCF_056393075.1 Stenotrophomonas sp. Steno-Z10-HUANG | reverse complement strand
ACAGGTCAACCAGACCGTCACCCAGATGGACGAGACCACCCAGCAGAACGCCGCGCTGGTGGAGGAAGCCACCGCCGCCGCACGCGCGATGGAAGAACAGGCCAACGACCTGGCCACAGCGGTGTCGATGTTCCGCACCACGACCCGCCATGCCCCCGCGCGCCCGGCACTCACGATCGTGACGCCGGCCAGGCCGCAGGCGCCACCGCGCGCGCCATCGCGGCCACTGCCCGCACCGCCGGCGGATGGCGGCAACTGGCAGGAATTCTGAGCCACCGGCCGGGCGACGGCGCCCGACCGCGCCCCCGGCGCTAAAGAGCCGGGCGATGGAGCCGATACACGGAGGTACCCTGCCGGTATGCTGTTGCCTCCAGGCCTCCGCCCTCCCTGTTCCAGAGATCATGTCAGAGCGCGAACCGACGGAATCCGCCCCTTCCTCCTTCGACGGCAGCCTGTATGCCGACGAGAAGTACATGGTTCGCAATCCGCGCCAGATCCGCCTGCTGCTGCAGGCGATGATCGACCAGCGTGCCACGGTCGCGGTCCATCCCGATGGCCGCGAACAGTCCTATCCCAGCGCGGTGCTGGACGTGGACGAGGACACCCTGCTGCTGGACGGCAGCCCGCTGCCGGCGGTCAACCGCAGCGTCGGCGAAGCCTCGCACCTGCTGTGCTTCGCGCAGGTGGACCGGGTCATGGTGCGCTTCCGCCTGGAGCACCCGGAAGTGCTGGTGGAGGACGGGCGCACGGCGTTCCGCCTCGCCTTCCCGGAAGAGGCCTATCACCTGCAGCGCCGCGAGCTGTACCGGCTGGAAACCCCGGTCGGCGATTCGCCCTGGTGCGTGTTCCCCGATCCGCAGGGCGCCGAGCCGCTGCGCTGGCGCGTGGTCGACATCAGCGCCGGCGGCATCGCCGTGCTGCTGCCGCCGGACCTGAACCTGCTGCGGCTGCAGCAGCGGCTGGCCGGCTGCGAACTGCAGCTGCCCGACTCGGCGCCGATCGCGGTCACCCTGGTGGTCTGCAGCCAGCTGGTGCGCAAGCAGGCCAACGGCATGGAGCAGCAGCGCGTGGGCCTGCGCTTCGAGGACCTGCCGCGCGGCGCCGACGCCGCCATCCAGCGCTACATCTTCCGGGTCGACCGCGAGCGCAAGGCGCGCAAGAACGGCGGCGCATAGCGGGCACCTAAAGTTCCGGCGGCCATGGCCGATACACGGGTGACGCCCCTCCGTACCGGCATCCCGCCAGGATCAGGACCCCAGATGAACGACACCAGCGCCCACGCCGCCACCTCCGGCGGCGAGTACCTCAGCTTCACGCTCGGCAACGAGCACTATGGGGTGGACATCCTCAAAGTGCAGGAAATCCGCGGCTACGACGCGGTCACCCGCGTGCCGGACGCACCGGACTACATCAAGGGCGTGATCAACCTGCGCGGCACCATCGTGCCGGTGATCGACCTGCGCCTGAAGCTGCGCCTGGACGAGGCCCGCTACGACGCCTTCACCGTGATGATCGTGCTCAACGTCGAGGACCGCGTGGTCGGCATCGTCGTGGACAGCGTCTCCGACGTGATCCCGCTGAGCGCCGAGCAGATCCGCCCGAAGCCGGAATTCGGCGCCGCGGTGGACACCCGCTTCATCTCCGGCATCGGCACCCAGGACGAGCGCATGCTGATCCTGCTGGACATCGAGACCCTGCTCGATACCGCCGACCTGGGGCAGGCCGCCACCACCGAAGAAGCCGCCGCCTGACAAAGCGTGGCGGCCATCACAGTTCCTGGCATGCCCTATCAATCATTGCCCGCGCCGGCCGATACCGAGCGCATGGCCGGCCGTTTGCCGGTGCAACCCAATCCGGAGAAAAAGATGTCCAAGCCCTTCATTTCGCTGATGTCCGCGGCCCTGCTGGCAAGCGTCTCCCTGGTCGCCGCCGCCGACGAGATGATCCCGCCGGAGAACGCCCCGCGCTTCGCCGGCAAGGACGGCATGGTCTGCGGCAAGGTCGAAAAGGCCCGCTACGCCGAAGGTTCCGAAGGCCAGCCGACGTTCCTGCACATGGGCGGTTCGTTCCCGCGCCACACCTTCTCGGCCCGCATCCCGGGCTCGGCCCGCGGCAACTTCGGTTTTGACCTGATGACGCTCGAGGGCAAGACCGTGTGCGCGATCGGCAAGATCCAGCGCGACGCCTCGCGCGCCGAGATCGAAGTCACCTCGCCGTCGAGCCTGAAGCTGGCCAACATCAAGTAATCCATCCCGTCGACGCCGCGCTGGCCCGGCCGGCGCGGGCCCCGGCGCGCCCGTGCCGGGGAACGCAGCAGGAGACCGTGCACCCATGCAGTGGATCAAGAACCTCAACCTGATGCCGAAGCTGATGCTCACCTTCGGCATCGTCCTGCTCGTGATGCTGATCCAGGGCATCGTGGCGTACCGCGGCCTGCACTCGCTGGACGGCGTCACCGCCGAGATCGCGGACAAGCGCATGGCCGGCCTGCGCACCGGCGGCGAACTGGCCGGCATGGTCAGCGAGTACCGCAACGCCTCCTACCAGAGCCTGATCCGCGCCAGCAGCGACGTGAAGGCCGAGGCCAAGACCCGTGCCACCGAACTGCGCACGCACATCGACGAATCCATCGAGAAGTATTCCAAGCTGGTGGACAACCCGCAGCAGCGCAAGCTGCTGGATACCTTCGTCGCCGACTGGGAGGCCGCCAAGAAGTCCTATGACTCGGTGACCGAGCTGCTGGAGCTGGACCTGCCCGACGACGCCATCGACACCTTCGTCGGCGAGACCCGTGACCTGCACCGCAAGGCGTACGCTTCGCTGGACGCGCTGTCCTCGGACGAGAATGCGCGCGCCCAGGCCGCCAGCGACCGTGCCGCCGACACCTATTCGGCCTCCGTCGCCGTCACCGTGATCGCGGTGCTGGTCGGCATCGGCGCCGGCCTGCTGCTGGCCTGGCTGTTCGCCCGCTCGCTGGTCGGCTCGATGCGCGGCGCGGTGGACGTGGCCAACGAGATCGCCAGCGGCAAGCTCGACGGCACCATCGACACCCGCCGCGCCGATGAAGTCGGCGAACTGCTGCGTGCCATGCAGCGCATGCAGCGCGACCTGCGCGAGCGCATCGAACGCGACCAGGCCGTGGCCGCCGAGAACCTGCGCATCCGCACCGCCCTGGACTACTCCTCCACCGGCGTGTACCTGACCAACAACGACCTGCAGATCGTCTACGCCAACCGGGCGCTGGCGCATACCCTGGAGCGCTACGCCGACGACGTCCGGACCACGCTGGACCACTACGATGCCTCGCGCCCGCTGGTGGGCCAGCACGTGACCGCGCTGGAGTTCCGCGGCGAGATGGACCACAGCGTGCTCGACGCGCTGCAGCGCAACGGCGTGGCCTCGCGCGAAATGCGCTATGGCGACGCCCAGTTCGCGCAGACCATCTCGGCCATCCGCGACGATGCCGGCAGCGTGGTCGGCCATGTCGTCGAATGGCGCGACCGTACCACCGAAGCCATGGTGGAGCGCGAAGTGGCGCGGGTGATCGATGCCGCCGCCGCGGGTGACCTCAGCGGCCGCATCGACACCGCCGGCAAGGACGGTTTCTTCCTGGAACTGGCGCGCCAGCTCAACAGCCTGCTCGACGCCAACGCCAGCAGCCTGGCGCAGATCTCCGACCTGCTGTCGGCGCTGTCGCAGGGCGACCTGACCGTGCGCATGCAGGGCGAGTTCCAGGGCGTGTTCGCGCGGATGCGCGACGACGCCAACGCCACCACCGAACAGCTGACCGCCATCGTCGGCCGCATCAAGCAGTCCACCGCCGCGATCAACGCCGCGGCCGGCGAGATCGCGTCG
>NZ_JBWJPA010000016.1:2500-5483 GCF_056393075.1 Stenotrophomonas sp. Steno-Z10-HUANG | reverse complement strand
AAAAGCAAACCCCCGCTGCGTGAGCAGCGGGGGTTTGTGGGTAAAGCCCCTGGCGATGACCTACTCTCGCATGGCTTGAGCCACACTACCATCGGCGCAGCTGCGTTTCACTTCCGAGTTCGGGATGGGATCGGGTGGTTCCACAGCGCTAATTTCACCAGGGAGAGGGTTGGAGGGTCGCTATCCGTTGGAGCAGGATAAAGCGCCAGCCTCTCGTAGGTCTTGTGACGTAGCGTGCACTTGGGTCTATCGACATGTCATGTCGGCCAAGGCAACTTGAGGTTATATGGTCAAGCCACACGGATCATTAGTATCAGTTAGCTCAACGCGTTGCCGCGCTTACACACCTGACCTATCAACCACGTAGTCTACATGGTTCCTTCAGGGGGCTTGTGCCCCGGGAAGTCTCATCTTGAGGCGCGCTTCCCGCTTAGATGCTTTCAGCGGTTATCGCTTCCGAACATAGCTACCCGGCAATGCCACTGGCGTGACAACCGGAACACCAGAGGTTCGTCCACTCCGGTCCTCTCGTACTAGGAGCAGCCCCTCTCAAACTTCCAACGCCCATGGCAGATAGGGACCGAACTGTCTCACGACGTTCTGAACCCAGCTCGCGTACCACTTTAAATGGCGAACAGCCATACCCTTGGGACCGACTACAGCCCCAGGATGTGATGAGCCGACATCGAGGTGCCAAACACCGCCGTCGATATGAACTCTTGGGCGGTATCAGCCTGTTATCCCCGGAGTACCTTTTATCCGTTGAGCGATGGCCCTTCCATACAGAACCACCGGATCACTAAGTCCTACTTTCGTACCTGCTTGATCCGTCGATCTTGCAGTCAAGCACGCTTATGCCTTTGCACACAGTGCGCGATGTCCGACCGCGCTGAGCGTACCTTCGAGCTCCTCCGTTACTCTTTAGGAGGAGACCGCCCCAGTCAAACTACCCACCATACACGGTCCCCGACCCGGATAACGGGCCTAGGTTAGAACGTCAAGCACGACAGGGTGGTATTTCAAGGATGGCTCCACTGCAGCTGGCGCCACAGTTTCATAGCCTCCCACCTATCCTACACAGACGAACTCAACGTTCAGTGTAAAGCTATAGTAAAGGTTCACGGGGTCTTTCCGTCTTGCCACGGGAACGCTGCATCTTCACAGCGATTTCAATTTCACTGAGTCTCGGGTGGAGACAGCGCCGCTGTCGTTACGCCATTCGTGCAGGTCGGAACTTACCCGACAAGGAATTTCGCTACCTTAGGACCGTTATAGTTACGGCCGCCGTTTACTGGGGCTTCGATCAAGAGCTTCGCCTTGCGGCTGACCCCATCAATTAACCTTCCAGCACCGGGCAGGCGTCACACCCTATACGTCCACTTTCGTGTTTGCAGAGTGCTGTGTTTTTGATAAACAGTCGCAGCGGCCTGGTCACTTCGACCATCGCCAGCTATAGCCCGCATGGGCCACCGGCAATGGTGCACCTTCTCCCGAAGTTACGGTGCCATGTTGCCTAGTTCCTTCACCCGAGTTCTCTCAAGCGCCTGAGAATTCTCATCCTACCCACCTGTGTCGGTTTACGGTACGGTCTGCGTAAGCTGAAGCTTAGGAGCTTTTCCTGGAAGCGTGGTATCAGTGACTTCGTCTTAAAGACTCGTCTCGGTGCTCGGTCTTGAAGGATCCCGGATTTGCCAAAGATCCAAACCTACCGCCTTTCCCCAGGACAACCAACGCCTGGTACACCTAACCTTCTCCGTCCCTCCATCGCACTTACGCGAGGTGCAGGAATATTAACCTGCTTCCCATCGACTACGCATTTCTGCCTCGCCTTAGGGGCCGACTCACCCTGCGCCGATTAACGTTGCGCAAGGAAACCTTGGGCTTTCGGCGTGCGGGTTTTTCACCCGCATTATCGTTACTCATGTCAGCATTCGCACTTCCGATACCTCCAGCAAGCTTCTCAACTCACCTTCACAGGCTTACGGAACGCTCCTCTACCGCGCATAACAAAGTTATGCACCCCAAGCTTCGGTTCTGTGCTTAGCCCCGTTAAATCTTCCCCGCAGACCGACTCGACCAGTGAGCTATTACGCTTTCTTTAAAGGGTGGCTGCTTCTAAGCCAACCTCCTGGCTGTCTGTGCCTTTCCACATGGTTTTCCACTTAGCACAAAATTTGGGACCTTAGCTGTGGGTCTGGGTTGTTTCCCTTTTCACGACGGACGTTAGCACCCGCCGTGTGTCTCCCATACAGTCCGTCTCGGTATTCGGAGTTTGCAATGGTTTGGTAAGTCGCGATGACCCCCTAGCCATAACAGTGCTCTACCCCCGAGAGGATACATATGAGGCGCTACCTAAATAGCTTTCGAGGAGAACCAGCTATCTCCGGGTTCGATTAGCTTTTCACTCCTAATCACACCTCATCCCCTACCTTTGCAACGGGAGTGGGTTCGGGCCTCCAGTGCGTGTTACCGCACCTTCACCCTGGGCATGACTAGATCACCCGGTTTCGGGTCTACTGCCCGCGACTATGCGCCCTTATCAGACTCGGTTTCCCTTCGCCTCCCCTATACGGTTAAGCTTGCCACGAACAGTAAGTCGCTGACCCATTATACAAAAGGTACGCAGTCACTCTTTCGAGCTCCTACTGCTTGTACGCACACGGTTTCAGGTTCTATTTCACTCCCCTCTCCGGGGTTCTTTTCGCCTTTCCCTCACGGTACTGGTTCACTATCGGTCGGTCAGTAGTATTTAGCCTTGGAGGATGGTCCCCCCATGTTCAGACAGGGTTTCACGTGCCCCGCCCTACTCGTCTTCACTGGAATGGCCCTTTCAAATACAGGGCTATCACCTTCTATGGCCGGCCTTTCCAGACCGTTTTTCTAGAACCATACCAGCTTAAGGGCTGTTCCCCGTTCGCTCGTCGCTACTCAGGGAATCTCGGTTGATTTCTTTTCCTCTGGTTACTTAGATATTTCAGTTCAC
>NZ_JBWJPA010000015.1:0-22190 GCF_056393075.1 Stenotrophomonas sp. Steno-Z10-HUANG | reverse complement strand
AAGCGCTCCTCGCTGAAACGGCCGTGTTCGTCACGGCACCCGAAGTAACCGGAGCCGATCTCCCACACCAGGTCGCCGCCGTTCTCGCGGTGGTAGGGCGAGATCGAGCCTTCGCCGGTGTCATGGTAGAAGCCGCCCATCTTCGCGCCCTTGTTCAGCGCGCGGATGGCGTTGGCCGACAACGAACCGAAGCTCATCGCCGAGATGTTGAACACGCTGGCCGAATACGGCCGCGCGCAGCCGGCGCCGATCACCACGCGGAAGTCATGGTGCGGAATGCTGGTGGGCGCCATCGAGTGGTTGATCCACTCGTAGTCCACCGCATAGGTACTGCGCAGCGTGCCGAACGGCACCACGTCCATCACGTTGCGCGCACGCTGGTAGACCAGCTGCCGCTGCTGGCGCGAGAACGGCACGTCCTCCAGGTCGCTCTGCACGAAGTACTGGCGGATTTCCGGGCCGATGGATTCGAAGCCGTAACGGAAGTGCGCCAGCACCGGGTAATTGCGCCGCAGCACGCTGCGCCGCTGCAGCACGTCCCAGGTGCCGAGCAGCGCCATCGCGCCGAACAGGCCCACGCCCCAGTACCAGGCGGGCCAGTGTTGCGCCAGCGCCAGCGATACCGGCAGCAGGACCAGCGCCAGTACGTAAACCAGATAACGGTGCATGGCCGTCCTCGTGACCGGGGATGGCGGATTCTACAACCGGTCGTCCACCACGTGCCGCGGCCACGCCGACTTGACGTCGTACACCACCATGTCGGCCACGCCCAGCGCGCGAATGCGCGCGGCATCGAGTTCGCGGAACTGGCGGTGCGCCACCGCGAGCACCACCGCGTCGTACTGGCCGTGCGCAGGGGCGTCAACCAGCTTCAGGCCGGACTCGCGTTCGGCCTCGTCCGCATCGGCCCATGGATCGAACGCATCCACCCGTGCGCCCTGCCCGGCCAGCAGGCGTGCCAGGTCCAGCGCCCGGCTGTTGCGCAGGTCCGGGCAGTCCTCCTTGAACGTCACCCCCAGCACCAGCACCCGCGCCCCGCGCAGTGCCTTGCCCTTGCCGGCCAGCAGCGCGTCCACCCGCGCCACCACGTGTGCGACCACCCGGTTGTTGACCTGGCGCGCGGTGTGGATCAGGTCCGGGTGGTAACCCACGCTCTCGGACTTGTGCAGCAGGTAATACGGGTCCACGCCGATGCAGTGGCCGCCGACCATGCCCGGGCGGAACGGCAGGAAGTTCCACTTGGTGCCGGCCGCTTCCAGCACGTCCAGCGTATCGATGCCGAGCCGGTCGAAGATCAGGGCCAGTTCGTTGACCAGGGCGATGTTGACGTCGCGCTGGATGTTCTCCACCACCTTGGCCGCTTCGGCCACGCGCAGCGAGGGCGCGCGCCAGGTGCCGGCGGCGATGATGCGCCGGTACAGCGCGTCCACCACCTCGGCCGCTTCCGGCGTGGAGCCGGAGGTGATCTTGCGGATGTCCGGCAGGCGCCGCTGGCGGTCGCCCGGATTGATCCGCTCCGGGCTGTAGCCGCACCAGAAATCCTGGTTGAAGCGCAGGCCCGAGCCCTGCTCCAGCAACGGCACGCAGACTTCCTCGGTGGTACCGGGGTAGACGGTGGATTCGTAGATCACCAGGTCGCCGCGCTTGAGCACCCCGGCGATCAACTGGCTGGCGCCGCGCAACGGCTCCAGGTCGGGCTGCTCCCAGGCATCGATGGGCGTGGGCACGGTGACGATGAACACGTTGCACCGGGCCAGTTCGGCGGCGTCGGCGCAATAGCGCAGGCAGGTGGCCGCCGCCAGTTCGGCGGCATCCAGCTCCAGCGTGCGGTCATGGCCCTGGCGGAGTTCGGCCACGCGCGCGGCGTCGATATCGTAGCCAAGCGTGTCCAGCGTCCGCCCGAACTCGACCGCCAGCGGCAGGCCGACATAGCCCAGGCCAATGACGGCGATGCGCGGCGCACTGGCTGCGGAAATGTCGGCGCTCATCCCATCCCTCGAGGTTGCATGGCTGGTGCCCGGAGCCGGAATCGAACCGGCATGGGGTTGCCCCCGGCGGATTTTAAGTCCGATGCGTCTACCAGTTTCGCCATCCGGGCATCGCGATAGCGTGCCTGATCGAGGCGCGCTTGTGAATCCGACGCTACCGCGCGGGTGGGCCGCGCCATCGCGGCAGGGCTGCCGCGGCCGATCCGCCGCACGCGTGGCCGTCGCGTGCCAGCCGCGCGCCGCGGCGGCGTTCAGATCGCCCGCGAATAGCGCGCCGGCTGCTGCGGCGCCTGCAGGTAACGGTCGAAGCACATGGCGATCAGGCGCAGCAGCGGCCGCCCCTGCCGGGTCGCGGCGACGACGCCGTCGTGATACCGCGCCAGCCCGTCGGCGGCCAAGCGCTGCAGCGCCGCCAGTTCGCTGGCGAAGTACTGCTCGAAATCAATGCCGTGGCGCGCCGCCAGGGCGTGACCATCCACGCGCCCATGGCACATCAGCTGCTGGATCAGCTCGGCGCGCAGTACATCGTCGGCATCCAGCTCCAGCCCGCGCCACACCGGCAGCCCGCCGGCATCAATCCGCGCCTCCCAGTCCTTCAGGTCGCGCGGGTTCTGGCTGTAGCTGTTGTCGATCCGGCTGATGGCGCTGACCCCCAGGCCCAGCAGGTCGGTCTCGGCATGGGTGGTGTAACCCATGAAATTGCGGTGCAGGCTGCCGGCGCGTTGCGCGCGTGACAGGTCTTCTTCCGGCAGCGCGAAATGGTCCATGCCGATGTACTGGTAGCCGGCGGCCGAGAGCCGCTCCACCGCCAGCCCCAGCAGCGCCAGCTTGCGTTCGGCGTCGGGCAGGTCCGCATCGACGATCTGCCGCTGCGCCTTGAACAGGTGCGGCATGTGCGCGTAGCCGTAGATCGCCAGCCGGTCCGGGCGCACCGCCAGCACGGTTTGCAGCGTGCGCGCGAAGCCTTCCAGGGTCTGCTTCGGCAGGCCGTAGATCAGGTCGACGTTGACCGAGCGCAGGCCATGGCGGCGGCAGGCGTCGATGATCGCCAGCGTTTCGTCCACCCCCTGCACGCGGTTGATCGCCTGCTGCACCGCCGGGTCGAAGTCCTGCACGCCGAGGCTGGCGCGGTTGAAGCCCAGTTGCGCCAGCACGGCGATGTCGTCCGGACTGACCGAGCGCGGGTCCAGTTCGATGGAGAAATCGCGGCCGGCATCACTGCTGAAGCGGAAGCGCTGGCGCAGCCCCTCGACCAGGCGCGACAGCTGTTCCGGCTCGAGGAAGTTCGGGGTGCCGCCGCCGAAGTGCAGCTGGGTGACCTCGCGCCCGGCCGCGAACAGCGGCGCCACCCGGTCCGCCTCGGCCAGCACGCGGTCCACGTACGGTGCGCCCTTGTCGCGGTCGCGGCTGATGACCCGGTTGCAGCCGCAGTAAAAGCACGGACTGGTGCAGTACGGCACGTGCACGTACAGCGACAGCGGCCGCGCCGATGCATTGCTGCGCGCGATCGCCTCGCGGAACTGCCCGGTGCCGTAGCCGTCGTGGAAGTGCGGCGCGGTGGGATAGGAGGTATAGCGCGGCCCCGGACGATCATGGCGGCGCAGGATATCCGGGTCGAAGGTCCAGCCCAGCGGGTCGGGAAATGCGGTGGTCGTGTCCATGCGGCGCAGCATGCGCCGTGTCACCGGCTGACGCTTTGAGCCAGATCAATGGGGCATGAGTGAGTGAAGAGGAGTGAGAAATGAGAGAAGGCAGAGCCATCATCTCCGCGCAGGCAGAGATCGCTCTTGATCCCTCTCACTACTCACTCCTCTTCACTTACTCCCCGCTACTGCCCAGCACCTGCAGCGTCGGCCAGCGCGACATCTGGAAGCGGCGCCAGAAATTGCCGGCGATGCGCTCGGCGGCATCGTCGGCCAGCCGTTGCATCGGCACGTTGCCCAGCTCGGCCGTGGTCTGCCGGAACAGCTGCAGCCAGCGCGCGAACAGCTCCTCGCGCAGCTCGTCAATCACCATGTGCTTCTGCATCGGCGCGCCCTGGAAACGGCGGGTGCCACGCAGCAGCGCCGACCAGAAATCGGCCAGGTGCCGCATGTGCGCCTCCCAGTCGTGGACATGGGCCTCGAACACCGGGCCCAGCAGATCGTCCTGGCGCACCCGGCCGTAGAACGCGCGCACCAGGCGGTCGATCTCTTCCTCGCTGCACAGATCCGCTGCCGGTTGCGGCACGCGCCCATCGTTCATCGCTGCAGAACTCCTCGCCTGGCGGCCATTGTGCTGAACGGCTTCCGGGCACGGCTTGATCCAGATCAAGGCTGCCCGGCGCCGGGCTGCCTAGGCTGACGGCATCTCCACCCCCGCCTTTGGCGCCGCGCCGGCGAAGCGGCGAACGCCGATTGTACGCCCGCCAGGCCCCGCGTCCGATGTCACCATGATCGACCCCGACACCTCGTCCCCTCCGCGCCCCTCCCCGGTACAGAAGCTGGGCGCGGTGCTGTGGCCGAGCTTTTTCGTCGCGGTGGTCGCATCGGTGCTGTTCTTCGCCTTCTTCGACCCGCTGGAGCTGCAGCGCATCGGCTTCCCGGACCGCGTGATCAGCCGTGGCCTCGGCTACACCGCCGGCTTTTTCCTGGCGTGGCTGGGTACGTTCAGCGCCTGCAGCGTGACCGCCCTGCTGCTGCGCCCGCCCGCGGGCGATGACGAGCTGCCGCTGGAATGAACAGCGTCCAGCGCCCGGGCTACTCCGCCGCCGTGCACCCGGCCGCGCCCGCACGCGGGGCACCGGTGCAACGGCGCCATGTCGCGCAATGGCTGGTACTGGCGCTGATGCTGGGCCTGTTCTACGGCATGCCGTGGCTGCGCTGGCACGATGCGCCGCTGCTGCTGTTCGACGTCGAGGCCCGCCGCATCCACTTCTTCGGCCTGGGCCTGCGTACCGACGCCGTCGTGCCGCTGCTGTGGCTGGCACTGGCCGGGCTGGCCGCACTATGCCTGGTCACCAGCCTGTATGGCCGGCTGTGGTGCGCGTATGCCTGCCCGCAGACCGTGCTGACCCGCCTGCACCGCGCAGTGCGGCGCGTCACCGCGCTCAACGGATGGGCCGGCGCACGCGCCGAAGCGGTGCTGCGGCATGCGCTGTGGGCCGCGGTATCGCTGTGGACCGGCATTACCTTCGTCGGCTATTTCTCGCCGATCGGCGAACTTGTCAGCGGCCTGCCCGCTTTCGCGATCGGCGGCTGGAAGGCATTCTGGATCGCCTTCTACGCTGCGGCCACCTGGGCCAACGTACTGTTCCTGCACGAACAGGTCTGCACCTACCTGTGCCCGTATGGCCGCGTGCAGCCGTGGCTGACCGACGCCTTCACCCCTTCGATCCATTACGACGCGCGGCGCGGCGAACCGCGCGGCGCGCGTCCCGCCGGCGGCGGCAGCGTGATGCAGCGCGCGCGCGGCCTGCTGGACCCGGTAACCGCACGCGATTACGTGTTCCGCGCCGCGCACCCGGCCAGCGCCGGCCCGCGCCCGACCTTCAGCGACGCCCATCTGGGCGACTGCACCGACTGTGACGCCTGCGTCCGCGCCTGCCCGATCGGGCTGGACATCCGCAATGGCCGCAACGACTCATGCATCGAATGCAATGCCTGCACCGACGCCTGTGACGACACCATGGCCCGCAATGGTTTCCCCGCCGGGCTCATCCTGCGCACCAGCATTGCCCGCATCGAACAGCGCCCCGCCGCCCCTTTCCGCGCCCGCCCGCTGCTGTTCGGCGCGTTGACGGTGCTGTTCCTGGTGCTGGCGGTCACCGGGCTGCTGGCGACCAGCTGACGCCGCGCCGGGTCAGGGCGTCTCCACTTCATACCCACGCGCCTGCAGCCGGGCCAGGTAGCCATCGGCCGCCAGCAGGCTGTCGACCGGCAACATCGCGAAGGTTTCGTTGTTCCGGCGCAGCGCGTCCTCGGCGATCGTCATCCAGTGCCGGTATCCACGCTCGCGCAGGTCGCCATAACCCCGGTTGCGGGCGAACCCGGAATCGGCCACGGCGCGCAGGCAGGCACCGTCGGCGTCTTCCAGCGGCAGCTGGCGCAATGCCTCGATGTCGCCGACCGCCCAGGCATTGGCGCGTTCCACCAGCCGTGGCAGGTCGCGCTCGACCGACACCAGCTTGCGCTCGAAGCAGGCCAGGTCATCGAAACCGCCGGCACGGAACTCGCGAATGGCCGCCTTCGGGTCGTCGATCTCGAACTTCAGCGTCGTCGAGGTCGGCTTGATGCCGGCGGCCTTGGCCGCCTTCTCCACCACCGGCCAGATCACCGGCTTCTGCCCCAGCCCGGCCGACTTGATCGCTGCCGCGTACAGTTCGTTGGCGGCGATCATCGGCCGCTTGCGCTCGACGCCACCGTCGCGCCCCAGGTAGCGGCGCTTCTGCGCCTGCCAGCGGGCATGCAGCGCTGGCGGCAGCACATCCTCCAGCGTCGCGCCATCCTCGTTGCGCATCGCCTTCCACGCGGCCGGCGCCAATGCCAGCATGCCGAAGAAGCCGACGTCGGCATTGAACGACAGCGACGGTGACAGCAGTACCTGCTGCGAACGCGCGATGATCGCTTCCACCTCGCCCGACTGCCACTGGATCCGGTCGGGCAGCGGCGACGCGGTGCCCAGGATCCACAACACGTGGTCGTCCTTGCTGACCTTCCACAACCCCGGCCCGGGCTGCACGCCGTGCACCACCAAAGTGTCCAGGTCGCGGATCGGTGCGGTGGCCGGCGCGCTGCCAGGCTCCGCGGACTGCGCGGCATGCACGGGCGGCAGCGAAAACAGCCACAGCCCCACCAGCACACTCCATCGGGCAACGCGCATGTCCGTTCCTGGCCTCCGGGAAAGGCGCGACCTTAGCCGGTTCCATGCACCCGCGCGTTAAGCCGGCGGGCGCTGGCGCCCGGCCCGGCACGAGCGCGTTGCGACGTACGTCCAGCCGCCGGCAGGCGCGCTCAGGGCACCGCGCGTGCGCGCGGTGATGGCGCGGCGCGTCGTACACCGCAGGCCACGCGCACGAACGGGCCGTGGCTGGCGACGCAGCGGCGCGCCACACGACCGCTTGCGGTCGAGCCGGCCGGCACACGTGCTACCAGGCAGCGTGCATCGTGTGTCGCCCCACGGAGATGCACTGGAGGGCACAACGAAAAACGGCCTGCACTGTGAAGTGCAAGCCGTTGATCCACAAACAGTAATTGGTCGGGACGGCCGGATTCGAACCGACGACCCTCTGCCCCCCAGGCAGATGCGCTACCAGGCTGCGCTACGCCCCGATCGTTACTGCATGCCGCCACCGTGGTGGCGAGCCGGCGATTATACGCGTATTGCCGCCGAAGCGGTCAACGTCGCAGCAGTTGCAGCACTTCCTCCAGCTCCATGCGCACCTGGCGGATGATCTGGTTGCTCAGTGCCGACTCCTGCCGCGCGCCCTCGCCTTCCAGGCGCAGGCGGGCACCGCCGATGGTGTAGCCCTGTTCGTACAGCAGGCCGCGGATCTGCCGCACCATCAGCACGTCATGGCGCTGGTAGTAGCGGCGGTTGCCGCGGCGCTTGGCCGGCTCCAGGCTGGGAAACTCGGTTTCCCAGTAGCGCAGCACGTGCGGCTTGACGTCACACAGCTCGCTCACCTCACCGATGGTGAAGTAGCGCTTGGCCGGAATCGGCGGAAGTTCGCGGTTACTGCCCGGATCCAGCATATGCCTCCACCCGCTCCTTGAGCTTCTGGCCCGGACGGAAGGTGACCACCGTGCGGGCGGAAATCGGAATCTCCTCCCCGGTCTTGGGATTGCGGCCCGGGCGCTGGTTCTTGCGCCGCAGGTCGAAATTACCGAAGCCGGACAGCTTCACCTGGCGTCCCTGTTCCAATGCATCGCGCAGCACGTCGAAGAACGCATCGACGAACTCCTTGGCCTCGCGCTTGTTCAAGCCGACCTCGTCGAACAACCGGTCGGCCATCTCCGCCTTGGTCAATGCCATGCCTGTTCCCTGCTACCTGTGCTTCAACCCCGGATCCTGGCGCCGTGTTCACGCTCGACGGCAGCCACCACGGAGGCGACCACGGCGTCCACGTCGCGGTCCGTCAGAGTGCGCGAGGTGTCCTGCAAAATCAAGCCCATAGCCAGACTCTTGAATCCGGGTTCGACGCCCTGGCCGACATAGCGGTCGAACAGCACCACCTCCCGCAGCAGGCTGCCCGCGGCCTGGCGGATGGTCGCCGACAGCGCCTCCCACTCGACCGCTTCGGCCGCCACCACGGCCAGGTCGCGGCGCACCGCCGGGAACCGCGACAGCTCGCCGGCGCGCGGCAGCGCACGCGCCGCCAGCGGCTCCAGGTCCAGCTCGAACGCCAGCACCTCGACGTCGATCTCCATCGCCGCGGCCAGGCGCGGGTGCAGCTGGCCGATCCAGCCGATGCGGCGGCCGTCGCGGTAGACGTCGGCCGATCGCGCCGGGTGCGCGAACGGGTGCTGCGCGACCCGGAACTCGAGGCGTGCACCGGCAGCGGCCGCCAGCGATTCCAGGTCGCCCTTGAGGTCGTGGAAATCCACCTTGCGCGCCTTCTCGCCCCACTGCAGCGCCGCGGCGTCGCCGCAGACGGCGGCGGCGACGCGCACGGTCTCGCGCGGTGCCTGCCAGGCGTCGCCGGACTGCTGCGCGAACACGCGCCCCAGCTCGAACAGGCGTACGCGGCCGGCCTGGCGCGCGACATTGCGGCCCAGCGTTGCCACCAGGCCCGGCAGCAGCAACGGCCGCATCACCGCCAGCTCCGCCGACAGCGGATTGGCCAGCGCCACGCGGCCGTCCAGCAGCGACCAATTGTCCAGCAGCTGTGCATCGACGAAGGCGTAGTTGATGGTTTCCAGCATGTCGCGCGCCAGCAGCTGGCGACGCACGCTCAGCTCGTCCAGGCGGGTTTCGCTGGGCATGGCGATGCGCGCCGCGCCGGCGGGCAGCGTGGTCGGGATCTGCTCGTAGCCATGGATGCGCGCGAGCTCCTCGATCAGGTCCTCTTCGATGGCGATATCGAAGCGCCGGCTCGGCGCGGTGACGCTCCAGCCGTCGGCTGCTGGCGCCACCCCCATGCCCAGCGCGCGCAGGATGCGCTCGACCTCGGCATCATCGATGCGGATACCCAGCACCCGCGCGATGCGCTCGCGGCGCAGCAGGATCGTGGCCGCCGCCGGCAGGTCGGCCTCGCGCACCGCCTCGGTGACCGGCGCCGGCACGCCACCGGCCAGGTCCAGCACCAGGCGGGTGGCGTATTCGATCGCGGTGCGCGGCAGCTGCGGATCGACGCCGCGCTCGAAACGGTGCCCGGCATCGGTGTGCAGGCCCAGCTTGCGGCCGCGGCCCATGATCGCCGCCGGGGCGAAGTGCGCGGCCTCGAGGAACACGTTGCCGGTGGCGTCGGTGACCCGGGTATCGAAGCCGCCCATCATTCCGGCCAGGCCGACCGGGCGGTCGGCATCGGTGATCACCAGGAAGCTGTCGTCCAGGGTCGCGTCACGGCCATCGAGCAGCTTCAGGGTTTCGCCGGCGCGCGAGCGGCGCACGCCGATACCGCCCTTGAGCGTATCCAGATCGTAGGCATGCATCGGCTGGCCCAGCTCCAGCATCACGTACTGGGTGATGTCCACCAGCAGCGACACCGGGCGCACGCCACTGCGGCGCAGGCGCTCGGCCATCCACGAAGGCGTGGCCGCGCGCGCATCGACGCCTTCGATCACGCGGCCCAGATAGCGCGGCGCCTCGGCGCCGGCCTGCAGCGTAATGGCCAGCTCGCGCGTGGCCTGCGCCGGCACCGCGTCGGCGGTGAACGGCTTCACTTCGCTGCGGGTGGCGGCGGCGACGTCGAAGGCGATGCCACGCACGCTGAAGCAGTCGGCGCGGTTCGGCGTGAGCTTGATCTCGATGCTGGCATCGGGCAGGCCGAGGTAGTCGACCAGCGCCGCGCCCAGCGGCGCGTCATCCGGCAGCTCCAGCAGCCCGGAGGCGTCGCTGTCCAGGCCCAGTTCCCTGGCCGAGCACAGCATGCCGTTGGATTCCACGCCACGCAGCTTGGCCGGCTTGATCCGGAGTTCGCCGATCTGCGCGCCGACCAGGGCCAGCGGCGCGACCAGGCCCGGGCGCGCGTTCGGCGCACCGCAGACGATCTGCAGCAGTTCGCCCTGGCCCGCATCGACCTTGCACACCTGCAGGCGGTCGGCCTCCGGATGGCGCACCGCCTCGACGATGCGTGCCACCACCACGTGGTCCAGGCCCTGGCCCAACGCCGTCACTTCCTCGACCTCCAGGCCGATGGCGGTCAGCACCGCGCTCAGCGCGTCGCGCGAGGCGTCGGTGGGGACATGGCTGCGCAGCCAGTTTTCGGAGAATTTCATCGTTGCTCGATCCGTTGTGCGGGCCATCGCCCGCCGTGTATGCCTGTGGGAACCTGCTGCCGCGCCTCAGGCGAACTGGCGCAGGAAACGCACGTCGTTGTCGAAGAACGCGCGCAGGTCGTTCACGCCATAGCGCAGCATCGCGAAGCGCTCCACACCCAGCCCGAAGGCGAAGCCGGTGTAGCGCTCCGGATCGATGCCGCAGTTGCGCAACACGTTCGGGTGCACCATGCCGCAGCCCAGCACTTCCAGCCAGCGGGTGCTGCCGTCGGGCTGCTGCCAGGCGATGTCCACTTCCGCGCCGGGCTCCACGAACGGGAAATAGCTGGGGCGGAAGCGCATTTCGAAATCGCGCTCGAAGAACGCGCGCACGAACTCGCTGAGCGTGCCCTTGAGGTCGGCGAAGGTGGAATGCTCGTCCACCAGCAGACCCTCGACCTGGTGGAACATCGGCGAGTGGGTCTGGTCGCTGTCGCTGCGGTAGACCTTGCCGGCGGCGATCATGCGCAGCGGCGGGCGGTGGTCGCCCATGTAGCGCACCTGCACCCCGGAGGTGTGCGTGCGCAGCAGGCGGCCGTCGCCGAAGTAGAAGGTGTCGTGCATGGCGCGCGCCGGGTGGTGCGGCGGGAAGTTCAGCGCCTCGAAGTTGTGCCAGTCGTCCTCGATTTCCGGGCCTTCGGAGAGTTCGTAGCCCAGCCGGCCGAAGATCCCGGTGATGCGCTCCAGGGTGCGCGTGACCGGATGCAGGCCACCGCGCCCGCCATCGCGCCCCGGCAGGGTGACATCGATGCGCTCGGAGGCCAGGCGCGCGTCCAGCGCCGCGTTCTCCAGCAGCGCCTTGCGCTCGCCCAGCGCGGCCGACACCGCGTCGCGCGCCCGGTTGATCGCCTCGCCCGCCGCCTTGCGTTCGTCGGCCGGCAATGCACCCAGCTGCTTGAGCTGCGCGGTGATGCTGCCGCTCTTGCCCAGCAGGGCGACACGCAGGTTTTCCAGGGTTTCCGGATTCTGCGCCGCGGCCACGTCGGCCAGCGCCTGGGCGGTCAGGGATTGGATGTCACTCATGGATCGACAGATCTCGGATGGGTCGCCTCACGCGTTCCGCGCCGGGGGACATCCCGGAGCTCCCGGCCCTCTCCCGGCGGAAGAAGACTGAGGTGAGGGCACGAGCGCATCCTAGCGTAGTCGGATTGCCCGGGCGCCGACGCCGGATTGCATTCCAATCCGGCGCGGCGACGCGTTCAACCCCGCGACTGCCGCGGGCTCCTGCGGCGCGCCCTCATCCGCCCCTCGGGGCGCCTCCTCCCACGGGAGAAGGGAACGGCCAAGCTGGAAAAAGAAATGGGGAAGGACTTGCGCCCTTCCCCATGCATTGCCTCATTCACCACCGCCGCGGGTGGACCGCGCCGGCAGGAGAAGGACTTATGCCGCCAGCGCGCTCTTGGCCTTCTCGGCCAGCGCGGCAAAACCCGCCGCGTCGTGCACGGCGATGTCCGCCAGCACCTTGCGGTCCAGGGTGATGCCGGCCTTGAGCAGGCCGTTCATGAAACGGCTGTAGCTCATGCCGTTGATGCGGGCAGCCGCATTGATGCGGGTGATCCACAGCGAACGGAAATTGCGCTTCTTCTGCTTGCGGCCGATGTAGGCGTACTGCTGCGCCTTGATGACCGCCTGCTTGGCGACGCGGAAAACCTTGCGGCGGGCATTGTAGTAGCCCTTCGCCTGGCTGATGATCTTCTTGTGGCGGCGGCGCGCCTGCACACCACGCTTAACTCGTGCCATGGTTCAGTTCCTCAGAGGTAGGGCAGCATGCGGTCCAGACGGCCTGCGTCTTCCGCGCGGACGTGGTTCGTCTGACGCAGGTTACGCTTCCGCTTGGTCGCCTTCTTGGTGAGGATGTGGCTACGGTTGGCGTGGCCAGCCTTGTACTTGCCGGAAGCGGTCTTGCGGAAACGCTTGGCCGCCGCCCGGTTGGTCTTGATCTTGGGCATTGCTATGTCCTTGATGGTCTCTTTTTTACTGGCCGGGCGGTGGTCTGGACCACGCTTTCCATCCTTGCCCTTGCCTGCTTGAAGCCCGCGCTCCCGATGGAGGCAGGCAGGTCCTGTTGGGTGCTGCAAACAACAAACCCGGCGAACCGGGTCGCCCATTATGCCCCGGAGCCGGCGCACATGCAATCGCAGGCGACCGAGGACCCAGGCACATGAACGCGGGACGGGAAACCGGGATCACCCCCTCCCCATCCACCGGCACGGCGGCGGCCAGGCCGCGGCGCCGTTACTTCTTCTTCGGCGCGATCATCATGACCATCTGCCGGCCTTCCAGGCGCGGGCGCGATTCGATCACGATGTCCTCGCCCAGGTCCGCCTCGATGCGGCCGGCCATTTCGCGCCCCAGTTCCTGGTGGCTCATCTCACGGCCACGGAAGCGGATGTTGACCTTGACCTTGTCGCCTTCCTCGAGGAAACCACGCATCTTGCGCAGCTTGATCTGGTAGTCGCCCTCGTCCGTGACCGGACGGAACTTGACTTCCTTGATCTCGACCTGGCGGCTCTTCTTCTTGGCCTCGTTGGCCTTTTTCTGCTGCTCGAACTTGAACTTGCCGAAGTCCATGATCTTGCAGACCGGCGGATCGGCCTGCGGCTGGATCTCGACCAGGTCCAAGCCCTCATCCTCGGCCATCGACAGCGCTTCGTCGCGCGTCAACACGCCGATCATCTCACCGTCGCTGCCGATCACGCGCACGCGCGGCACGCGGATTTCGTGGTTGCGACGATTCTGCTTGTTGTCAGGGGTACTGATATTGCAATCTCCGGATGGAATCGAACCGGCCCCGGCGGAGCGTCCGCGGGGACCGGGGCTGGATGCTTACTGCCTGTGTTCCGCCTGCAGGCGTTCGATGAAGGCCTGGAGCGACATGCTGCCCAGATCCTCGCCCGAACGGGTGCGTACCGCCACCGCGCCGTTCTCCTTCTCGCGGTCGCCGACCACCAGCAGATACGGCACACGCTGCAGCGTATGCTCGCGAATCTTATAGCCGATCTTCTCGTTCCGCAAATCGGCAGTGACCCGGAACCCTTGCTCCGCAAGGGTTTTGCGAACCTGCTGAACGTATTCAGCCTGGGCATCGGTGATGTTCGCCACCACCACCTGCACCGGCGCCAGCCAGGTCGGGAACGCACCGGCATGGTGCTCGATGAGGATGCCGATGAAGCGCTCCATCGAGCCCACGATGGCCCGGTGCAACATCACCGGGTGCCGTTTCTGGCTGTTTTCGTCGACGTATTCGGCACCGAGGCGGCCCGGCATCATGAAGTCCACCTGCATGGTGCCCAGCTGCCAGGTCCGGCCGATGGCGTCCTTCAGGTGATACTCGATCTTCGGGCCGTAGAAGGCACCCTCGCCCGGCAGTTCCTGCCACTCCACGCCACAGCTGGACAGCGCCGAACGCAGGGCGTCTTCGGCCTTGTCCCAGGTGGCGTCGTCGCCCAGGCGCGATTCCGGGCGCAGCGCGATCTTGATCTGGATGTCCTCGAAGCCGAAATCGGCATAGACCTTCAGCGCCTGGGCGTGGAACGCGCGGACCTCGGACTCCACCTGCTCCTCGGTGCAGAACACGTGGCCGTCGTCCTGGGTGAAGCCGCGCACGCGCAGGATGCCGTGCAGCGCGCCGGACGGCTCGTTGCGGTGGCAGGCACCGAACTCGCCGTAGCGGATCGGCAGGTCGCGGTAGCTGTGCAGGCCCTGGTTGAACACCTGGATGTGACCCGGGCAGTTCATCGGCTTGACCGCGTAGGTGCGCTTCTCCGACTCGGTGAAGAACATGTTGTCCTGGTAGTTGTCCCAGTGGCCGGACTTCTTCCACAGGCTCACGTCCAGGATCTGCGGGCAGCGCACCTCACCGTATCCGCTGCTGCGGTAGACGCGACGCACGTACTGCTCGACCACCTGCCACAGCGCCCAGCCCTTCGGGTGCCAGAACACCAGGCCCGGCGCCTCTTCCTGCAGGTGGAACAGCTCCTGCTGCCTGCCGATGCGGCGATGGTCGCGCATCTCGGCTTCCTCGATGCGCTTGATGTAGGCCTCGAGCTGCTTCTTGTCGGCCCAGGCCGTGCCGTAGATGCGCTGCAGCTGCTCGTTCTTGGCGTCGCCGCGCCAGTAGGCACCGGAGATGCGGGTCAGCTTGAACGCCTTGAGGAAGCGCGTGTTGGGCACGTGCGGGCCGCGGCACATGTCCACGTATTCCTGGTGGTAGTACATGCCCATGGCCTGGATGTCGGCGGGCATGTCCTCGATCAGGCGCAGCTTGTAGTCCTCGCCGCGGGCCCTGAAGATCTCGACGACTTCCGCGCGCGGCGTCATCTTCTTGATCACGTCATAGTCCTGCGCGATCAGCTCGCCCATGCGCTTCTCGATCGCAGCCATATCCTCGGGCGTGAACGGGCGCTCGGAATAGATGTCGTAATAGAAGCCCTCGGCGATGACCGGGCCGATCACCATCTTCACGTCCGGGTACAGCTGCTTGACCGCGTGGCCGACCAGGTGCGCGCAGGAGTGGCGAATGATCTCCACGCCCTCCTCGTCCTTGGCGGTGATGATGCGCAGCGCGGCGTCGTGGTCGATGACGTCGCTGGCGTCGACCAGCACGCCATCGACCGCGCCGGCGATGGTGGCCTTGGCCAGGCCGGCGCCGATGGACTGGGCCACGTCCATGACGCTGACCGGATTTTCGAACTGACGGATGCTGCCGTCGGGGAGAGTGATGTTGATCATGGCTTCACCTGGGTGGGGGCCCGCCGGTCGCGGCGGATCGCGGAGCACGCGATGCGGGAACGCGCCTGCGGAAAACCGGGGCAATAAAAAAGCGCCACGAAGGCGCCTGCTGCAGGGCCGTGGCGGAATCTGGCGTCAGGAGTGGGTAGTGCTCATGTCGCACGCTCGGCCGGCGTTTCCGCGGGCCACCTTTTCCGGAAGGAGGTCGGGCACGATGGTAAACCAATCGCGGCCATTTCGCCTCATCCCGCTCACCCGCGCCCAACGGCGCCGGCAGGACGCCACACGCCCTCGCGACGAACAGCGGGAGAACCGGGCAAGGCAGGCCGGGAGACCGGCTGCCGGCACACCACGCGAGCGGACGACGGCCACAAAAAACCCGGCATCTGCCGGGTCATTGATCCACCCCTTACCGGAGTGGTGGGCGGTACAGGGTTCGAACCTGTGACCCCTACCATGTCAAAGCAGTTAAGAATCTTTATTCATCAATCAGTTAGTGATAGAAATGCATTTGTTGGGCCATTTTTGGGCCACCGAGGACGTTATGGCACAGATCACGAAGCGGGGCGATTTGCAGTGGCGGGCGCGGGTACGGGTGAAGGGCTACCCCGACCAGTCGCGCACCTTCATGTACCGGGAGGATGCGGAGAAGTGGGCCAGGGCCACTGAGCGTGAGCTAGAGACCGCCGGCTTTGTTGACCGGCGCGAGGCAGAGAAGACCACGCTGCGCACGGTTCTGGAGCGCTACGCCCGGGAAGTAACGCCCAGCAAGAAGAGCGCCGAGATCGAGGCGATCAAGATCGGCGTGCTCCTGAAGGACAAGGCGCTGGCCAACCTCAGGATGTCCGCCATCACCAGTTCCGCGGTCGCAGCCTGGCGCGACCGACGTAGTGCCGAGGTGGGCCCGTCGACCATCATCCGCGAGATGGGGATCCTCTCGGCCGTGCTGAACCACGCTCGCCGCGAATGGGGGATCCATATGGAAAATCCGATCCGCCACGTCAAGCGTCCGCCAGCGCCCCGGGCGCGTGATCGCCGAATGACCGCTGAGGAAGAGGCCTACCTACTGGCTGAATTGAAGGTCGAGGGCGAGCGCACCAGGAGCCTGGCCGGCACCTTCAACAAGAGTGGCCCGCAAAACCCCTGGTTGGTGCCGTTCATTCGGATGGCCATCGAAACGGCCATGCGCCGTGGCGAGTTGCTCGCACTGAGCTGGGAGGACGTCGACCTCAAGCGCTGCGTGGCGCACTTGCCTGAAACCAAGAACGGCGACGCCCGGGACGTGCCGCTTTCTTCCCATGCCGTGGCCATCCTCAAGTCATTGCCACGCAACATCGCGGGACCGGTCTTCCCGACCACGGCAGATGCGGTGAAGTGCGGTTATCGGAGAGCCTTGAAGCGGGCACGTGCCAATTATCTTGAGGATTGCAAGGAGGCCGGTAACCGGCCTTCACCCAAATTCCTACATGATTTGCGTGTACATGACATGCGGCACGAGGCCACATCTAGGCTGGCAACCAAGCTCCCCAACTTGATTGAACTGGCCGCGGTAACTGGTCACCGCGACCTACGCATGCTTAAAAGGTACTACCACCCCAAAGCAGAAGACCTAGCGAAGAAATTGGGTTGATTCCTAAAATCACTCCAAGAGCAGGCTGGCGACGCTCGATACTCAAAGCGTCGCCCATTCTATTTCTATCCCTGCTTCTCGGAACAGCTGAATGGCCACTTCGAAATGCCCACCCCATCGAGGATCTAATGTGTCGGGCTCTATCGCGACCAATCGCACAATCCCTGCTTGAACGATAGCGCGCGCGCAATCCATGCATGGGAACCACGGTAGATACATCGTACATCCATCAATCTGAGCGCCCATTCGCGCCGCCTCGAAAATCGCATTCCGCTCAGCATGCTCCGTCCAGAGATACTTGTCAGGCGCATGATGTCGACTCTCGTGTTCCTCGTCCGCCCCACGAGGCAGGCCATTGTATCCAATGGCGCGAACGCCCCCCTTCGAATCAGCAATCACGGCACCGACCTTTCGCGACTGGTCCTTGCTCCAACCCCCTATGTATTGCGCCAGCCCAAGTAAACGCTTGTCTCTGATGGTGAGCACCATGGATCCCGCTATGCTGAACTACATCTATTGTGCCCGCTTTGGCGCACGACTGTCCGACTGGCTAACGCCGTCACGCACTACCTCAGGAGAAGAGTTCCCCGCACGCTCATGTGATGATGAGCTGTCAAAAACTTTCGACGGAGACACCACGCGTGCATGGACGCCAACCTCACCTTGCTGCGGTAGATTTGAGCCAGTCGGTGTCGGTATCGGTATCGGCGCGGGAGTTGAGGGCGGAGTCGAGACCGGGGTCGGATATACGGCCTTCCAAGCGGCAACAAGTGCTGCAATCAGCGTTATTACTGAAAGGCCGAGAGTCAGCCAGCCAAGCCAGTGCCGCCGAATCATTTCATTGACCTCATCGCGAGCTGGATAGGGCCCACTCCGGTCTGTTGGCATCATCTCGAAGATGGTGCGCGGCGAAGTTTCAATCGTGGTGGCGTTGAACCGTCGCTCGCGCTCCTTCCGGCTATAGCTACCTCCCTTGTAAGGGGTAGTCGAGGCGGAAAGCTCGTGGAAAATTACTGTAAATATCGGGTCACCGTAATGCAGAGGCATGGGAACCTTGCGAATATTCAGGGCTTTTACAGTCAGTGCACCTTTGAACCCCGGGTCGACATGCCCAGGATTCAGCACCAAGAACCCCTTGGAACTCATCTCATTGATAGCGTATGCAGTGGCGAACATGTTGTCGGGAAGCGACAACTCCTCGGCAGTAAGGAGTGCAATTGCGCCCCCGGGCGGGACCACAACTTGCGCATCTGGGCCCTGATGAATCTTATTTTCCCAGAACATTGTTCCGACTGTGAGGTCGTAGCTACAGCCTCTGGCTCGGCTCGGGCAGCCATCTATGACAAGCCTCCCTCCACTAATCTCCGCAATGAGATCTGCTTGGATCAGAACCCCGCTATTCGAACTCATAACTTTCCCCGAGAAGTAGGTGAACAGGTAGATTATTCTCAGGCCCGGAAAAGTTGACCAAGCGAATTAAATTCCAAAACCTCAACCGCACTGGCACCGAGCGCGTAAGGGATGCGCAGCCACTACCACTCACCCCGCCTAAAGAACGGCGCGCCCATGATGAATTCCCCGGGGACATCATGAGTCTTGAACATGCACTCATGGACGTTCAAAGCCTTGATGCGCTCCGCCATCTGTTGGAGCGAGGCCTGTTCGCTCAAACCAAGCGCGCTTAGCTCTTGTGGCTTCAAATTGGGCACTTTATGCAGGAACCAAGTCAGTAGCGGTTCCCTATAGTCCGTTGCTCCAGCCTTGAAGTGGCTTAGGTACTGGGACGCCAAAATTACGCCTACACCGAACTCCCGCCCTTGCAAGAGCAAGCTGCGCAGCACGTCAAACTCGTACTTCATGATGTTGTCAGCCTCATCAACCAACAACATGGAGTCGACAGCGCGCATGTCCTTGTTCTGGCCAAGGAAGGGACGCTTTGGGATCTTGAGCATATGTTCATAGAAGACGTTGAGCATGATCGCCACGACCATGTTCTTCGTCCGATCATCCTGCCCAAGCTCGTTCAGCGCGATGACGACGACGCCCCTCAGGAACTCTCCGGGACTCATGATTGCCCTGGTATCCGAGGCGAATAGCTCCATGTCTACCATGTCCCCGATGATTCCCGACACGGAATCGGCGCCACCTTTCAGCGCTTCCTGATAATTGGCATACACATCGTAGATGGTTGGATATTCCCCATCCTGCTTCGATGCATAGGATTGCTGTATGGACGCCTTCAACTTGGAACGCTGGACGGGACCAATCCCCGAGTAAATCTTATCGATCACATCTGCGAAGAAGGTATAGCGGGACAGCCAAGGACTGATCGACTGGGAAGAGTTCGAAAGGTCGAACAGGTTCAATGGGATATGCTGCGGCCGGATGACGCGCGCACCCGTGGCTTCGATGAAATCATCGGAGCTGTAGTCCTTCTTGTAGTCGAATATGAGGACATTGGGCTTGATGCCACGATTCCCCGACTCACCAGTCGCGACCTGGTAAATCAGCGACTTGAGGAGTTGTGTCTTACCCGTGCCAAGATCACCTACGACGCCCATGTTCAGTTGGTTGAGGGACGTGTGGCCAAGGTTCAAGCGACGGACGCGGGGCTGGAACCCATCTATCGTCTCGCCGATACGGAGTACAAGTCCCTCCTGCCCCGTGCCTTCGCCTGAGTCGGGGGAGGCTTCCGTAGCATCGCCTGCGGGCAAAGGGCAATCATCGCCGGGACTCGATGCATCTTCGCCCTGTGCTCCGGTGTCAGCTTCGCTATCCCCTGGCTTTTCATCTTCCACTCCGGGGATCGGCTGCGGCTCTACAGGCTCATCTGCAGGATTGGCTTCTTCCTTCCAGTTAGCGCCTTCCGCAGGGCAAGAGCTGGAAGGGAA
Source organism: Stenotrophomonas sp. Steno-Z10-HUANG (assembly GCF_056393075.1). Lineage (NCBI taxonomy): Bacteria > Pseudomonadati > Pseudomonadota > Gammaproteobacteria > Lysobacterales > Lysobacteraceae > Stenotrophomonas > Stenotrophomonas sp. Steno-Z10-HUANG. The sequence goes on along the minus strand of NZ_JBWJPA010000015.1, from coordinate 2,494 downwards.
TAGTCGCCATTCACCAAGCCTGGACTTCATCGCCACATATAGCGCGTCCGATTCTCCCCGGACTATCAGGCCGGCGTCGGCTTGTGATAGTTCGATGGTCTCCTGGAACGCGTCTCCATCGGTATCTCGGGGGGAACTTGCCGCTGAGCCATCGATGACAATGAGCCTTCCAAGCGGGTCAATCTCCACCTTGATCCCCGCTCCCAAGATGGCCTCCATCGTTCGCATGTGCAACGCGGCCCAGATGCCAGCTCTGCCTGACTCAGCCAAGTGCTGGCTATAGACACGGAAGCCATAACCGATCATCGAGGAGAGCAGGTTTTGGTACGCGAGCCGCCAGAGGAGCATTCCTTCCTCCTCCGATTCCTGCTCGATGGCCCCTAGCAAGGACGACAGGGACTTCGCCTGCCCAAGCGCCTCTACGCGCGAGGCATGCGGCATCGCACCAGCCCCGCTCCTATTCTTTACCTCGATGGGCGTCACCTTGCAGCGCACGGAGGAGTCCGTGATTTCTAGCCCGACCACCACCAAGTCGGGGCGGTGTAAGGCTTGCTTCTTGGTTGCCTTGGCTAGGTCGTCGAGGTAGCGCTGGAAGGGATCCACTGCGATGACCAGAGATATCCTATGGACGCCATCACGCTCCTCCCACGGTGCAAGCAGTCCATGCTCGCCGCCAGAGGTCCTGAAGCTGTCCTGCAAGAGCCTCGTGGCAACGAACAGCCCAAGGTCTCCCGTCGCACCAGAATTCCCGGCAGACAGGCCGCGGACAGTGGGTATTCCCCTCCGGGCGACTTCTTGCACGATTGCAGAGAGCTCCGGCAGGGATAGTTCATTGCAGCGGGGTAGCCGCGCGAGCACGGCCCTTAGCGTCTCCAGCTCTAGAGGCTCTATCTTGGAAAGGAGGTAATACCCGTTGCTGTCACCGGACCTGCCTGAGTAGGACGGAAGTTCATAGTCCCAAAGGTAGGCCCCCTCAAGCCAGTTGCCAAGGAAACAGGCGGGATCCACGGCGGAAGATGAAACGGCGGCGAATTGCGCCTTCTCCAGTGAGCGCTTGACTGCGTTGATACTCGGCGCGAATACGTAACCCATGACGCTTTCGCCAAGGCCCTCAAGTGCAGCAATAGCCTTGGCGGTGGTATCCGCCAGGCCATCCCCAGTAACGCGTGCGGGGCCGGCGACACGTGACTCCCTCAGGAACTGGCCATTGCCAGCTACTTGTTGCTCCCGGATCCTTGCACGGACGAGTCCGCCCACCCCGATGGGCGAGGTGAGTCTCGTCGGACGTGCCTCCGCATTGGATGTCTCCAGCTGCGCGATGATTGCTATGTCGTGCCTCGGCTCGCGCTCGGTGCTCGAATACCACTGCACCGCGTTGTCGGTATCCTCTGCCAAGTTGGATATCTCGGTGTCATCCGGCCTTGCATCCTCGTCGCGCTCATCGAATACATGCACCTCGCTCGCGCCGAACATGCAATCCTGTCTGCCCTCATCGTCCGCAGAGACATAATGCCTCCGGGCCCATGACAGGATTCCGTCATTACAGGCATTGTTCTGGCCAGAAGAGCTGGAAACCAAGGCGCTAATGACTGGCTTTGCGACAAGCATCTCGCATACATCATCCAAGGCTCGATGCACTTGCGACTTGCTGAACCCACTGGATATACCCCCGACGAGGAGGTCCATCTCTCGATCGAGTGGCGCAGTAGCCCCTAGCTTCACCAAGCGATCGAGGCGTTGGGTGTTCCAGAGGATTCCCCAATAGTCCGAACTGCATTCAACGGAGAAATAGGCGACTTCGTTTATGCCGCCAGTCGCATCACGGAGCGGAAGCGCAATGGAATCCGGTACGCAATCAGGATCCATGATGCTCGCCGCAGGGCAGGGCAGCCTACGCGAGGCAAGGTACATTGCACGCTGCGCCAGGCATTGCCAAGCAAGACGGATTGGATGCAAGGGCGACACGATGATCGCGTTCGGAACCTGCTCAAGCGTATCTCCGTCCGGCTCAAGGGCCATGACCAGCCCCAAGTCGCACCAACACGCCTCGCGGGGCGAAGCTGTTAGCCAGTCCAGATAACTACGGACATATACGCCAACAGCTTGCTCAAACTCGTCGTCCGTTGCCAACCACTCGCCAAGGTTCGCGGCTTCGACAAGGTCGTTGCCGTCATTGCCTCGTATCTTGGCAAAGACCTTCTTCCTGGATTCGATAAATGCCGCTGGGGGCTGCATTTCCTCGATGCCAGGGCGAGGGTCGCTGAGGAACCTCGCAGACGAAAAGATGGTGTCTTCGGCGGATGACCAATCACGACGGCGCCACTCCTCGGCATAATCCGGTGCCAGCACGAACGGATAGTACGAGCGTGCCACGCAAATTTCGTCGATCATCCAGCCCTGCAGCTGCATGCTGCGGGATGTCCCATTGGCATGTACTGAACGAGGCAGGCGCCCTCCTTCCCTGCGAGAATTCCTTGCGAGATGGAACTCGTAG
>NZ_JBWJPA010000014.1:0-76737 GCF_056393075.1 Stenotrophomonas sp. Steno-Z10-HUANG | reverse complement strand
AAGACGCCGAAGCGGTGTTCCATGAGCTCAACAAGTCTGGCCATCGTCACGAGAAGACGTTCGAAGTGATCGAGCGCTGGGATGCTGATGCTCGCAACCAGGGTCCGAACTCGAAGTTCGGTCGAACCCTCGCCGCGCTGGTGGACGAGGCGCGGGACCACCTGAAAGGGTCAGTGATCTACGAGGCCAAGGAGATGTCGCAGGAAACCATGGGCGCGCTAAAGGCGCGGTCTACGCAGGCCAAGCTTTCGCAGGCGCTTCCTGCCGCCAGCGGTCCGAGCATGGTCATCGGCGGCCAGGTGTGGAGCCCGCGCGTAGAAGCGCAGAAGGAAACGCCAGTGGCCAGTCAGGAAGTCCCCCAGCAGCGCATGCGCCTCTAAACGCATCCATCCCCACAATCAGGAGAACCCACATGAACGTCCAGATCGCCCAATCGATGAACAACGCCGCCGATGACCAGGAGCGCTACGCCATCCTGGCCGGCTTCGCCCGCGGCAACGACGAGTTGCGCGCCAAGGGTGCTGCAGAAGAACTGGTGGACGCGCTCTACTACGCGGGCGCCGCCTTCAACCGCTGGAAGGCTATCGCCACCGTCCGCGAAGCCGCGGCGGCCTGAGGAGCTGGTGATGCTGCCCTTGCGCAACCCCCGCCTGGACAACCCCATGGGGCGCCTGCCGACGTCCTTCGTCAACGCGGGCGATGCCGACGAAATCCGCCGGTTGGCCGAGAAGCACGGTATCCCTTTCAACGAAGCCGTGCGACAGATTGTGGCGCTCTACTTCCGCCAGCCTTTCCCGCTGTCCAGCAAGCGAATGGGCGACAGCAAGACAGATCGGCTGCCTGAGATGGTGGCTCCGCGCCACATTGTCGAAGGCATCGGTGGTCTGGCGTCTTCGTTGGGCCACACCCGCGGCGAAGTGTTGCGTCAGATCATACGGGGCACGCTGAGGAAACGCCGTGGCCGTGATTGATCGCACCCCGCCACCGCCAGGCAGCCCCAGCGCGGAGCTGATTCACGCGTGTATCGAGGGCAACCTGGTGGGGGTGCTTGAGGCGCTAAGGCAGGGGGCCAATCCCAATTCGTGGCGGGAGAACGAAGGTCCAGCCATCCACTCGGCGCTGGCCTGGCCGCGAATCGTCGAAGCCTTGATCGAAGCGGGGGCGGAGCCGCACGCGCGCAACTTCTGGAGTGAAAGGCCGCTGGAGAAGCTCGCGTCGGACTACCAAGCCAGTGAAAGCCCAGTGGAGCGGGGGCGCATGGAACAGACGGCGCGGCTGCTGATGAGGCTCGGCGGCAACGCCTACCGCGCCAGCCCGTTCTGGCGGACAGGAACCCTGCGCGATGCAATGCCCCAGGTGGTGGCGAAAGTGGAAGCCGAACTGCGGCAGGAGTTGCTGCAGGACAGGCTGGTGACCGTGGCCGACACGCCGACGGTAAGCCGCCCGCGTCTTTAAGCAAGAGCAACTGCACAACGCCGCCACCGGCCGCTGCGCGACCGGCGATCTGAAAAGCACTCAATGGAAGAAAGGTAGCAACACCATCGGCGCATATTCGATGTTAGGAATATTTGCGTGAAATTACGCAGTTTTCGATTTTAGTCTTAAAAAGATCCCTTGCAGGCATGGACATTTTCTTGAGGCGATCTACCTTGAAGGTGTGGAGGGCAACCCGCTAACCAAACGCAAAAAAGGAAGATCAACATGAAAATCAAACCCTATACCCCCGCCAAAGCCATTCGCGCTGCTGCTCTCAAAGTTGCCCAGGACAAAGGCTCCGTCGAAGTTGCGGCAGGCGTCTATTTGAACTCGCAGGAAAGTATCGTGGCGGATCAAGCCGACTTTGGCGACGAGGACGGTGCTAAGACGACCGACTTCACGAAAGCGCCGTTCTGGATCACCACCAACGATGGGCAAGTCCAGCCGATCTACGGTGTAGACGACAAGGATCTGATCGACGTCCTCGCCAACGCTTGATCGACAACGACACTCCCATCAGGACCGACAGTCATGACCCTTTCCATCCTCGCCGCGCTCGCTCCCATCGTGCTGCCCTTGAGCGTTTGGCTCGGGGCTCGCATCTCGGACGCCATCGAAAACGCCGCCTGGGCCTCCTGAGGCCGCCATGGCAGCACGGCACTACTACTACGCTTACGAGCGCACGGACGGCGAGGTGTGCTACTTGCCCAAGCGTCTGCATGAGGGCATCCAGCGCTACCCCCACACCATCGGTCACTACCACCTGACGCAATGGCTGGGCGTGAGCAAGCTGCTGACGCCCGAGAAATACAAGACCATGGGATGGATGGGCACGAACCGCCCGATCGCCAAGCGTGCCGCCGCAACAGCGGCCTAATCCCGTCTCATCGACTGACACACGCGCAAGGCAAAATGGCGCCATGAATCAGTCCGCTTCCCCCGAAACCGACGACGTCTACCTCCATGCGCCAGCCTACGGTCTGCTGCTCGGACAAACCACCTGCCATTTCTGCCGTGCCAGCACGTCTACGGCGGCGGTGTGGGTGCCGTCCTTCGAGGAGCGCGACGAAGAGGGCGTGGTGGACCAGGGGGAGGGTGCCTTGCTGCGCTACATCGAGCACCTCGACGAGAGCGCTATCGCGTTCCTGACCGGGCACGCTCCCTGGCTCCGCTTCGCATCCACCCGCACCTCTGGCCAGACCTACTTGGCCCACCACTGCACCACCTGCGGGGCGCTCCAGGGCGACCACTTCGTCTTTTCCCCAGATGGCCCGTATTGGCCCGAGGGCGACACCCAACTGGCTTCACTTCGCTTCATCCCCGGACTGGGCTCGCTCATCGTTCTGGCAGTTTCATTTTTAGTCTGACTTTCTGCGATTTACCCCCTTGACTCGACCTGTCGGTGTGGTTGCATGGGTTTAAGCCGTATAGGAGTAGAAGAACCTACTCATAAATGGTCAACCCTAAACCGACAGGAATCACCCCATGCACCAAATCTTACTGACCGTGCTCCAACCCCGCTCGGGCTTGTTCATGAGCGCTGCCAACGAGCCTTGCCGAGGCTACGTTGAAGCCGCCCACATCCCCAACTCGAAGCGCCACCGGCTGGTTCGCCTGGCCAAAGAGAAAGCCCACTTCGAGCAGAAGAGCCGGAAAGAGGCGAGGTGGAAATGAGCACCCTCAATCCCAAAGAGCGCTTCGCCCGCAAGCTGCACGCCGCGGTCCAGGCCAACAACCCGTTTCTCCTGCGCCATCTGGTGCGCCGCATCCATCAGGCCCGCATCGACGCCTGGAGGTCATCTGAGGAAAATGGCGGCTTCCCGTCGCTGGATGTCTCGCTAAGCCCGCAGGACATCACGGCGTTTCATCTGGCGTGTATGGGGTGGAAGGCGTATCGCGACAACCCCCACTTGGCTTACGGGTTCGACCAGATGGCCCTCATCCTTGCCGCCGCGGGCGCGGACCCTTTCGCTGAATTCCACGACGGCAAGCAGCGCCGGACCATCTTCGAAGTGTTGGGGCGTGACCTTCCACCCTCGCTGAAAGATTGGATGGCCAAGCAATCGTTCGACCTCCACGCTTCCCCTTCCGAAACGCTGGTCACCCAACGGGTGCTTCCATCGGTCAAATCAAGGGCGGCGTAAGGACGCACGAGAGGTGCGCATGGTGCAAGGAAAAGAGTCTGGCGGCTTAACGGCTAAAAAGTTTGCAAAAACATGCACTTGCGTGGAGATTGGCTCGGTATAGAGTCGGTAGGGCAACCCCCACCTACTCACCAACGGAGCTTTCCATGCGCTTGTGCTGCTTCTCCCTGAAGGGCGGTGTCGGCCGCACCACCTTGGCCCTGAACCTCGCCGGGTGTTACGCCCGCGACCCCAGGCTGCGTGTGCTGGTCAACGACCGGGACCCCCAGGGCGGCGCCAGCGCCTTTGCGGCCCTGTCGGATGAAACCCCGTTCTCCGTGGGCCGTTCGCGCTCGCCTGGTTTCAACATCGAGATCACCGACACCCCGCCCAGGCTCCCGGACAATGAGGTGATCCCCGAAGCTGACCTCTACCTCGTCCCGACGCTGCTGGACGGTGCCAGCTTCCTCATCTTCCTTCGGACGGTGGAGGTGCTGGAGAAGAAGGGCAAGCGTTATCTGCCCGTCGCCAATCGGGCGAACAAGAATAGAGCCTCCCACCGTCGCCGGCTGGAGCATCCCAAGATGGCCGGAGCAGTTCTTGTGCGTGACCGGGCGCTGATCGCGGACTGCTACGAGCAGGGCCAGACGGTGTTCGACGCCGCCGACCGGTGGGCCCAGAAAGCCCAGGAAGAGATCCACGGGTTGGCCGTGAGGGTGCGCCACACCCTCAAGCGTGACGCCAAGGGGAGGGCTGCGGCATGATGGACCTTCCACTGGTTTCCCTCCCTGACCTACCCATGGCCACTCGCAAAGCTCCCGCCAAGAAGGCGGTGACGAAAAAGACTGCCAAACGCACGCTGGATGACGTCAAGAACGTCACCCACACGAAGCCATCGCGGATGACGTCCAAGGCCGAGCCGGCGATCGGGCGCATTCCTGAGCATATCCTTCTGGGGCCGGGCGACTACCCAGAGCGGAAGTCCTACTTCGACTACGACGACAGCCAGCGGGCTGGCACGGTCGGAGGCAAGCGCGTCCACATGGTCATGCCGCGGTCGGTCACCCTCCACGACTACCGTCGGCGCGAGGATGGCCTGCGCCACCACCGCGCGATGGTGACGATCCCACCGAAGCTCCGGGAGAACATCGCAAAGTTGTTCGGCTACGAGGACTCCGAGGACGCCGGCCGGGAAGTGGCGCTGACCACGGCCATGGTGGCACTGGCGGACTACGCCGCCGCGACGCTCATCAAGGAGAAGACCCTGTTGGTCGTGAGCTCGCCGGCAGACGCGCATGCCGAGGAACGGAAAGCCGCCAGGGTGGCCATTCGAAACCGCGGCAAGGCAAGGAACGGCAAAATCTACTGAACCTGGCAAACAGGGGTGACGAAAAAAGCGGCTATGGCCGCTTTTTTTGTGCCCGGGTTTCGTGCCGGAGGAAAAGCAACAGCGGCTGAAAAGCATCCCCTGGCGGGGAAAGGCACACGCCTACGGCGCAATAACGAACATTGGGTGGGTCAAGAGCATAAACGTTCATTTAGTGAACTATAAAAGTTAGGTTCACCTATTGCGCAATTTAAGCGGGCTCATAGCCTGGAGTTGAAGGGGCATCGACGCCCAAAAACCCAAGGAGTTATGACGTGAATATAAATGCGACCAACGACGAGGAACTGATGAAGGTGATGGGGCTCAACGAATGCATGCTGGAAGGGTATTCGCACGTTTCCCTTGAGCCGGTGGGGTTTCGATACGAAGAGAACTGGGGGTGGGCGGACACATGGTGCGCTCGGCATCGGGCTTACTCGCATCCCATGGGCGAGTGGATCGTGGTCGATGGCAGAAGGGTCGTTGTGCAGAAGGGGCGTCCAAAGTCGAAGAAGGCGTTGCTCTTGAAATGGCGAAAAATGCAGAGCGAAGCCGAAAACGTCCGGCGTTGTTGGAATTACGAACAGGAGAATGAGAGGCATAACTGATGCGCGGTGGCTTTATGTTGGGGAAAAATGCTTTATCTGGCCGCAGAATTTGCATTTAGTCAAAGAAAGTGATGGATAAATCATTGCGCTTTTTATGTGCTGTCGTAACTTGGATTTGAGGGAGGCAATCCTGCTAACCAATCAACACCAAGGAACTGACATGTATATCCACGCCATCGCTCACAACAACCATCAAGCTTTCGCCATCACTGAATCGCAAGGAACCGGTGGAACCCGCTCTTGGGGAATCTGGAGGAAATTGCGCCTCATCCGGTTCGACGTGTCGGCGGCTGAGAAAGTGGCCGACGAGTTGAGCAAGACCGGCCATCGCTGGGAGAAGTCATTTGACGTGCTCGAAGATATCGAAGTAGACGTGCGCAACGCTGGACCTGCGTCTGGCTACGGCAAGGCCTTTGCGGAACTGGAGCGACAACTGGAAGCCCGCGCGGGCGAGGGCGCGACGGAAGTGGAAGGTGATTCGCTCAGCCACCTCAAAGCGCTGGTGAAGCACTGATGGCTCACCATCAAGCCACTCCCACTCTCCTCAAATCGGGCGAGTGGGGCGCTCGGGTCCTGGCCCCCCAGGTCGGCGTCGGCGATCAGCTGACAGTGGTTGCGAAGAACGGCAACAGCTGGGAGGCCCAGGTCGATGGCATCGTTTGGCAGGGAGAGGACGTAGCCCTCTGCCGGACCTCTCGATCGCGGGTTGCGCGAGCCCAGACGGGTTACTGCACGCAATGTGGACGCCGCGCCGTGGACTGCTCGTTTCATGCAGCGATGGGTGGGCTTTGCGGCGAATGCGCCTTCGACGAATACGACATGTGAGGTCCTTCCCGTGAGCAACCCCTACGCCCTTCCCGCAAACCCCCAGGACGACCACCGCCTGCCGATGGTGCGCATCGCCCCCGAAAAGGCCGCCGCCTTCCGTGATCTCGCGCATCGAAACGGGCTCTCGTCCACGGCTGCATTGGCCGCATTGGTCAACACCCATGCCACGATCCGCCAACCGTTGACGCCCCGCGTTCGGAAAGGCCAGGGTGAGTCGGCGCGGTTCACGGCCGCACTCCCGGACTGCCGGGTGTCGGTGAAGGCCGGCGACGCGTTGCGTGCCGACGCTCAGGCCGCGGGCGTTTCGTTGACAGAAGCCCTACGTCAACTCGTGGATCGGTGCCTGATGCAGGTTCACTGAGAAACGCAGGTTTCAACCGGTGCTGGCTCGCCAGTAACCCCCAGCTCGGACGATTCATTTCCGGTGACGCGTTGCTTCAGGGCTTGCCTGGACATCCTGGGCGGGGCCGTCAGCGTCAATTCCTTCCCATCGAGGGAACGGTAGAACGGATCATCCACCCCCGCGCTCACGTAAACGACCAGGTCAGGCCCGATGGTCAACAGCCCGGCGTCGAACAGGGCGTGGATATCCTTTCGCAGCAGCAAGCCGTTGCTCAATGCGTTGGTGGAAGTCCCGTTGTAAGGAACGATATGGGCGGCGTCGATGACGCTGGCCTGGGCCGTCCCCGTCACCATGCACACCGCCCCGTAGTGGGCGACCAGTCGCTTGCGGAACTCGGCTTGTCCTTCCCGGATCACCCGCAGGACTTGCTCCACGCGCTTGCCCTCGGTCACCACGGCTTCCTCGGTCGGGAGCAATGGCTCCTCCACCGTCAACCGTCCGTTCTCTTCCAGCACTCCCCGGAGGGCTTGGATGGCCTCGTGGGACAGGAACTCGGCCGCTGGCCGCAACTGGGGATCGATCCCGGCACGGTGGCGAATCTCAGCCAACAGCAGGGCGGCGTCTTCAAGGTAAGTGAGCTTTTCCCGACGCATGCCCCAGAGCTGATTCAGTTCATCCAAGGCCCAGGTGTTCAACGCCAGACGGACTTCCCCACTGCTCATCCGGCGGGCGCGATTGCCCTTCGCCAGGTTCTGCCGCACCAGGTATTCCTGGAGCTCTGGGGGATCGGTCTGTTCGTCATTGTCGATGGTGAAGAGGCTGCGGTAGGGCTGCGGGGACGTCTTCCGCTGCTCCTCCCGGCGCTGCCGTCGCTCTGCGCGCCACTTCGCGATCCGTTCCTTTTCGCTGTCCATGACTTATCAAGGGTTGAAACCTAGCCCATGGTAGTGGAAGCCCAGCCGGCTTTCCCCTCAGCCAGGCGGCGACGGCCGCGGATGCGAAAGCTGGCGAACCTTCAGCCAGATGGCCGCCAAGTCATCCACGTCTGCCTGCAGGGCAGCCCGTTCACCCGGTAGGTAGGCCCGGATCCGGCCCGCGTCCACGTCCGCGTCACGTTTCGCCAGCCGGGATCGGGCCTCCAGCCATCGGGTCTTCGTTTCGGCCTCACGGGCTGTCCGGTGTTTCGTCCTCATGCGCACTGAGCCGGCCTTCTCGCTGTATGCCTTGATCTGACCATCGACAGCCGGTGGCCAGGGTGTTTCATGGGCGCCTTTGCGCCGCTGGCGCACCTGGCGAAGGGTGGGATACCGGGCTTGCCAGCCGTTCTGCCCGATCCTCTCGCCATGAGCGGAGTTGTCCTGGCTCAGATCGATGACTAGGGCGTGGAGCTCGATGAGCTGCCAGACAGCGGATTGAAAAACTTCTCCTGGCACGTCGAAGCCCACCACCTCCCCGTGCTCCATCCAGTGGGCTTGGTGCACTTGGCGCAGCAGGACAGCGGCGCCGTTCCGGGCCGTGAGGGTCCGCTGGCCCACCGGCCACCCCACGAACCATCCGTTCCCATGGCGTTCGACGTGGACGAGGAAGCGAGGATGCTTCCAACGCTCCTGAAGATGGGCCAGAACGGTGGCTGGCTTGGCGTAGCGGCCTGCAGCGGTTAGGTGGTTGTCCGAGTTTTCCAGCACCCGCAACCGAGTTTCTTTCAACCGCTGGAGGTGGTCAGCAGGCACCCGGTCGATCAACTCGTCCCACGCCAAGAGATCACGGCCACGCCGCTGGGTGACGCAACCCTTGCAGCTCATCCGCCAGTTCTCGGAAACCAGGCTGCCTCCCATGCGTAACGGAACCAGCGGAGAGAGGGACCAGGTTTTCGCTCGCTTACTGTCGATGGGCGAGAGGCAATAGGCGCACTGATCGTTGCCATGCCCCAATGCCGCGTCCACATGCCAAGGGCGCACGCGTGGGTCCGGCTGAGCATGGTGATCAAGCAGCAGGGCGGCGAATGCAAGGAAGGCAGGTGAGGTCATGCCCATTCCCCCAGCAAACGAAAGCGGTTGGTCCGAGTGGGGCGCTTGGAGGCTTCAGCGCTTTGCAATGGCCCCCGCACTGGATTGACTAAAACGAAATGGCGAACGGATTTTCTGAAAGCGTTCTGACACACATGGACGACCTCTTCCATATGACTAAAACGACCGGTGCGGTGCATCCATGGTCCCCCAGCCGATCTGACTAAAGCGATTGCATCAAGGGTTTTCGTAAACAGCGCTGACGGGTTGCGAGCGCCACCAAGGACGGTTGACCAGTGAGGGGATGAGGGGCGCGAACGAAACGTTGAAGGGATGCCGAGCGAGGGACGACGGAGGGCGCAAGGGGAGGGGAGGCGTTGTGCGATTGAAGGCAAGGCGTGCATGGGGGCGAGGTGATCCTGATGGGGGATGCACCACCAATACCGCGCATGGGGATAACCGCAAGGGGGGGCGCCGAAGTGCAAAAGCCGAACAGCCTCGCGTCGGAAAGGCTGTCGGCAATCGCGGGCAGAAAGAGCCTTTTAGTCACCCTTGATTGCACATACACATGACGCACTGAAGTGGGTGTGCGCTTCGCGCCCAAAATCTGCGTCACGAACGGCGAAAGCTCAATGCAATCAAGGCCTGACAGTGTCACAAGCGTCAGGAGACAAGGTCAGCGCTTGTTAGCTCCTTTCACCCATGTTTTTCAGGCTCCTGCGGTGGGGCCTTGCCAACTCGCGGATTCCAGGTATCGGTGGAGTAATCCAGAAACGGAGCTACTCGACAAATGGCGTTCGTTCGTCAAAACGTAAATCTCGATCGCGAGCAACTGAAGCTGGCTCGCCGTCTCGCTCGCGAGAGCGGGGTGGCGTTCAGCGCTTACATGCGCGATGCACTGGAGCGGCATAACGCGGGCGTCACATTGATCGCGGTGCTAGAGAACTCGAACGCCCACCTGGAGCTTCTGCTCGATCAGCTGCGCGAGGAGAACGCGACCTTGCGCCGGTCTCTCCAGGATGACCAGAAGCGGCTGCGCGACGAGATGAAGGCCGAGCAAGACCAAGCCATTAAGCGCTACGAAGACGCGCTTCGCCATGTCCTTACGTCGATGAGCAACGCATCGGCCATTCCAAGAGGCAGTCCCGCCACGCGTGGCGCGGGCCTTCCCGTGAGCAAGCCCAACGTTTGAGCACCCCCACCAACCCCACTAGGAGATCCATCCATGAAACGTTTCACCCTCCCCATCACCTTTTGCCTGATCGCCTGCCTGCCCATGGCAATGCCGCTGCAGGCACTGGCTCAGTCCAACCCGTCGGAGCAGGCCGCTTCCTCTGAGGCGAAGCCAACGACCGATAAGAAGCGCGTCTTCAAGGCCGGCGGTTTTGGCTGCGTCGCCGGTGGTGCCTTGGCCTACCTGACCGGCAAGAAGGACCGAGCCATTGCCGCTTGCGCCGCGGGTGCGGCCGTAGGCGCCACGGCCTCTTACCTGAAGCAGCAGCGTGAGCACGCCGAGGAGGCAGCTGAGGCCGCGCGCGCCGCTGGCATGAAGGCCGAAGTTGTCACGAAGTCCGAGACCGTCGAAGGCAAGCAGGAAGCCGTCCTGGATTCGTTGCGTTTGAACTACAGCCCCGAAGACATGAAGCGGCTGGACAAGGAAACCCAGGCGTTCCTGGACAAGTTCGCCGGCTTGCTGACCAAGTCGACCAACGGGCTTACGGTCGTGTTCCATGGCACCGACAAGGCCGCCTGCCAGGTGCCCATCGTGGAGCTGGCCCAACGCGGTGCGCTGTCGAAGGTGACCGTGGACGACCGCTGCGGCAGCGGTGAGCCCGTGATCGTCGTAACGCCGGTGCCGGACGTCCGGTAACAAACGAGGCCCGAGGGCCCATCGGCTCTCGGGCTCCCCCATCGAACACGGAGGAAGCTATGTCAGACATTGAAAAGCAACGGCGCATGCGGGAACGGGCTCGTGAGCAACGCAAACGCGAGCTTCAGACGACCCGTGACGACACGTTGGGTGTATCCCCCCTCGGGGACAATAAGGTGGTGTCCGACAACACCAAGGAAGCCTTGAAGACTGCCGGTCACTGGGCCGGCGTGATCGGGAAGCGTGCCGCAGAGTTGACCCAGAAGGGTGTTGCTGCTGCAGCAGAGAAAGCGAAGCAAGCCAAGGCACAACTGGACGCGAAGCGGGCAAAGGCCGCGGAGGAACGAGTTAAGGCTACAGAAGCCAAGTCGAGTCCCCCTGCGGTCCAATCGGCCAAGGTCAATGTGGCTACCAATTTCTTGCAGACCAATGCGGCTGGTTCTCTCGTGGCGGACGGAATGGCCCAGGACCTTGTCCATGTCGATGGCGACAGAAAGCAGGTCAAAGCTCCTTTTGCTGAAATTGCAGTGGAAGACCTGATAGGCGCGCAGTCGGTCCATGAGTCAGCGGCAATTGCCTTTGAAGAAGATGCGGCTGAGGTGGGCGAACAGCTTCTTGTCTCGGCGCTGACTGAACGACGGCCGGTTGTGGAAGCGCCTGGATTGGCACAGGAGTTGAATGCCCTTTCGGATTTACCAGCAGAGGTTCTCGTAGAGCCTCAGGTGACCGATGACGTTTCCATCGGGCAGAGCGATTTGGCTCTCGGTGCTGTTGAGGAGCCTAGCAACTCACCCGAGGCCACGCCTCCAGAGACACCGCAAGCGTCATTACAATCCAAGCCCCGCTCACGTTGGCCCTGGGTCGTGGGCGGCGTGGTGGCGGTGGCATTGGTCGCTGGGGCGATCTACATCCTGCAAGAGAAGAACTACCAATCGTCGCCGATCGCACCCGCTCCCATGGCACCGGTTGCCACTCCGGTGGTTCCCAAGCAGCTGCCCGAGGTGGTGGAAGCCCCCGTGATCGCGCCGTCTCCAGCCTTGCATTCAGAGCAGGCCGGGCCCGAACCCACGATTGAGAAGCCTGAGCCTGTCGTTGGTCCAGTGGTGGCGGACTCGGCGCGGAAAGAGGCCCAGCCCAAACCGTCAACGCAGCGTGCGCCAGCCACGATGCCGAAGAAGGTCAGAGCACCGGTTTCCGAACCGAAGAGCGATTGGCAGCAGAAAGCCAACGCGGACTTGGATGCGTGGGCGAAGAAGTCGGGGATCGAATGATCCCCCCTTGCGCATCGGTGGAAATGCGCTATTCGTGAGTAGGTCAGTTTATAAGGAGGCCCACTCATGATCTTTGATCAACTCTTCAAGCAGTATCGTAAGCGCAAGCTTTCCTTCGGAAGCCGATGGCTTCACCTCCATGGAAAGCTCTTCCTCGGTGAGCCAAGCAAACTTGGATTGGAGCGGGACGAAGTAGGCGCTGGGGTATATGACAGTTACTACTACATCCCTTCCGATCGGGTTCCAGTTTGCTCCACGCCTGAAAGTCGCAAACAGTGGCAGCTCGGTCAGCTCAATGCCACCCAGGTCAGGGTGGCCAGCCAGCCCCACATCAGCAAGGGCGTCTCTTTGGCTTTGCTAACTTTCACGCTGTTATGCGTGGCGCTGGCGTCTGCGATTTCCAATAAGAGTGAGTCGTCCGAAGCCGCTCTGTTGAGTCCAGTGGAGTCCCAGAAGGAAACCCCTTCGAGCCTCATCTCCACCCTAACTGGTCTTGTTAGCGGTGCGAAGAAGGAGAAAGCTCCTCTTGAATTGAGTTTGACCCAGTGCCAGCAGTTGGCCGTAGCGGCTGCGCAAGGGCTGAGCGATTTCACGAACGAGCAGGCAGCAGCCTGTAACAAATACAACCCGCGTTAAGGAGGCCACGATGACCATTGCTATTCCTACAGTTTTTGATGTGTTGTCACTGGCCGGACGTGTGGTCCCTGGACGCTGGCGGCATCAGGTGGATGCCGCAGGAGCTATTCGCCAGGAAGCCGAAGACCTCTATGAAGAGGTTGTCGGTCGCTTTGATGTGTCCTCTCGAATCCCCAGTCGAGAGCTTGTCAACGTCATCACCGACGAAGACAAGGAGGACGTCAAGGACCTTGGGGCCATCTACAACGAGCACACCCAGCGCTGGATTGTTCCGGAGTCCATTCAAGGTCCCGCCTTTGAGCGCTTCTCCTTTTGGTGGCCAGAAACGCCAGCCGATCTGCGAGATACCACGCCCCGCCATCTGATGACCAAGAGCGGTCGTCGCTACGAAAGCATGGTCCTTGCACAGGATCGAGGCAAAGGCGGCGACAGCACCGCCACCAGTTTTATGTTCGGCGCGCTGCCGGCGTTGGCGGCCTTCATCTTCCTGACGGCTACTGCCGGTGGGGGCTGGCTTCTGCTGACCCTGGTAGCGATGGCGCTGACCATTCCCTACTTGGTGACTCTGAAGCAAGGCGAAGGCTTGGGCGCCACGCTGAAGGCGTTTGTTCTGACCTTCGTGCTCCCATTGCTGTTCGCCTCTGGTCAATCCTTTGTTCCAGACATGAAAGGCAACACGCTTTCTATGCTATTTGCTGGCATGGCCGTGATGGCGTTTGGTGCGATCGGGTTGGTGGTTTGCGCTGTCCAATCCCTCACTGATGTTCACAAGGGATTTTGGCTGGGCTTCACCGAGCGTGCAAAAGCTATGGTTGCCTGGACAGTGGCTGCAGCCGTGCTAGGTGCGATTTGCCTGGTGCTCCCCGGTGACATGGGCGCCTTCCTGGGGTTCGGCCTGGCGTCGTTGTATCCAATGGTTTACACCGAAAGGGAGGCTCTTGAGCGTGCTGCCAAACTCTGGCAGCAGGGCGAGAAATACAACCTGGGCACTCAAGGCGCACTGGCCAATACCCACGTAAGTGCACGCGTTCAGCAGGCTGAAGCGGCTCTTCTGGACAAGTCACCGCTGATCAACTTCGGCCAGGCCACTGGTTGGCTGACCCGCAAGCACTATGGCATGGCTCCCGATGCAGGGATGCCCATGGTGTTGTCAGAGCTCGACCTTACGATGCATCTGCTCTTCTTCGGGGAGAGCGGCATCGGCAAGACGTCGACGGGTCTTATTCCTGCCTTCTTGCAGCACCGTCTCTACGGATACGGCGGGACGTTGGTCACGGATGGCAAGATGGCGCTGGCTGGGGAGTTGCGCAAATGGTTGGACCTCATTGTCGAATCTGGCATCCGGTTCGCACCGTTTCAAGGATTGGACGCCCAGCAGCTTTGCATTGCCATCAATAGTGTCAGTGGCGAGTTCGATCGCAACGATAAGAACGCAGTGTGGGAGAGCGGCGCACGGGACTACATGGACCACGTTACCGTCGTCCATGAAGCGCTCAAAGACCACGAGCTGGCGATGCGCCAGCACGCCATCCAGGAATCTCGACGCCTAGAGGTTCTCATCGATGATCTGGCTTGCCGCCGCGCCGACGCCATGGCCAATGGGGATGACGTGTCGTCGATCGAAGCTTCCCTGGCCGACTTGAGCGATCGCTTGTCTCGGTGGAGCGACGAGGCAGAGCGGGATCGGGCCTGGTTCTGGACCCCGGCCACGTTGGACAAGCTGCTGTCGTTGGCAAATGAGCCTCGAAAGGTGGGCGAGGAGTGGATGGCTGGATCAGCCTTCCAGGAGTTGGCTTTGTGGTTGGGCTTCGACCCCGGTGAAATCAAAGGGCTGTCGCAAGATGCAGGGCTGGCAGTGGACTACAGCAGCCGTGTGGCCACCCAGCCCAACTCCATCCATCCTGACATTGGCATGCCTGGTTCGTTATTGTCGGCATCACTGGATTACTTGCTGAACAAGTGGCCTGGCATGGAGCCGGAACACCGCAACAGCTTCATGCTGAACGTGCGTGCCAAGGTGGGGGTATTGCTTCGCGGCAAGCACCTCCGGGACAACAACGGCATTCCTTGGCATTCAACGGAGGAAGGGGTGGACGTTTCCATTGCCCTTTATGGAAAGCACGTCGGGGTGTGCTTGCCCACCGCTGTCCACGGCGACGCTGGCCTGTTGATCGGCGCACTGGTGACCCAGCGGGTTTACAGCGGTATCCAGAAGCGTGCCTTGGTGGATCCCGCCGTGTGGAAAGCAGAAGGCCAGCGGCCCATGTGGGACCTGAAAGACGAATGCCAACTCATCGTGAGCAAGGTGGAGCGCGACCTGTTGCCAATCGCACGCAGCCTGGGCATGGCATGCGTCTACGCCACACAGAACTATGAAGGCCTTGTGGCGAAGTTCAAGGACGTGTGGTCAGCGCGGCAGTTTGTCTACTCATTCCTGTCAATCATGTGCTACCGGTCAACGAACGAGACCTACGCGCTCATGGCTGAACGCTTGGGGTCGGCACTGCTCACGACGTTCGAATCCCCCACGACGGGCTTGGACTACGAGGCAGGCTTCTCCAATCTGCTCAATTCGCCTCTGAACGATCTCAATCACCCCAACGCGGTGTTCATGAGTCACTTCGAGCGGATGGGCGGAGGCCAGATGATGGCGCTGGATCAGCCGCCGGGTTCTTCCATGCGCTGGCACGGTCCCAAGGCGCAGGCGGAGATTGACGCTGAAACGTCCAAGGTCGTTCGGGTTCCGAGTGGCGGCAAGCGCGAAGTCCAACCGTTGTTCAAGCCGGAGGAATTTAGCTCCCTCTTGGCTGGGAAGGGCGACGCCATCGCTTACTTCAATCGCGCAGGGGTTCGCCGTGTGGATCTCATCAAGGTGTCCAAGCCTGGAGCATTCCAGGACATGGTCCCGCCCGCCGAGCCGGAGGTGGAGGAGGCAGCCTAATCAGCTGCTTCCCCCCTTGCGCATTTCCGATACGTCTTCAATCTGAAAACAATCCCTTTCCCCACCACGGAGAACAACCATGCAAGAACAGTCAACCACCCCACCTTCCGGCTCCCGCCTGATGGACCTCGACCTTCAACTCACTACGCTCCGCGACCAGCGGGACGAACTCCGCCTCCAGGGGCGTCCCAATCGCTTTCACAAGGAAGAGCGCTCTGCATGGGAGGAGAAGGTCAGCGGACTGAGCAAGACCATCGAAGACACCACGATGCAGCGGAACGAAGCTTATGCCGCGGCATCTCCCGAAGAGAAGAAGCAATTCAAGGAAGCCCTTCAAGACCGCGAGCTCAAGCAAGCCGATGAAGGAGCAAAACGCCTGGGAAAGGAGGAGCTGCCGAGCCAGATTGCGACGACGGCTCAGGCAAAGGAGGAACACATCCAGTCCGCTCAGAACGAAGCTGCTCAATCATGGGTTCCCCAATCGGTTTCTGATTGGCGGTCGCAGAGGACGTCTCAGGGCCCGTCCCATACCCAGCATCAGTCGCAGGGTAGGGGGCAATGGGAGGCTTTCATGGACGCCGAGAAGCAAGAGTCGGTTGAGCGGCAACGTGCCCGCGAAGCAGAGCGTCAACGATACGGTCAGTCTCGCTAAGAAAGAGCCTCAACGAGTATCAAAAACTGCCCGGTTCTTCACAGAATCGGGCTTTTTTTCGACTTGACACCCAGTTCTGGTGTGGTTTCCTGAAGGTGTAACAAGAGTAGACCGACCTACTCGTAAACAACCAAGGAGACCGACATGACTTTCATTGCTAACTTCTACGAATGGGCCGTAGAGAACGCCGCCCTCGCCATCTTGGCAGTTTTCTTTGCCATTGCCATTCTGGCTATCGCTTTCGCTTTGGCACCATTTATGGCCAAGGCCGCTTTGGTGGGCTTGTTCTTCGTAGGCGTCATCTACATGGGCGTCGAGGTCATGTTCAGCTGAGCATGAGCCGTTCTTACCGACAAGTGCGTGTCTTCCTCCGGCGGAGCCTCGGACGGTTTGATGGGGAAGAGTTCATGTTCTGGCTTCACCCCCTCTGGGTCATCACAGTGATGGTCTGGATGATCTTGGCACCCATCCCGGGATGACATCGTTCCGAACGGTGAAGCTTCACAAGGGTCAGTAGTCCGGTAATGCAGCCGGGGCAGTCTGTAAAACTGATGGCATCGCGTCCCCAGTAGGTTCGAGTCCTACCTGACCCACCAACGCTGGTGATGGCCTTTTGCTTGACGGACGCAGATTCGTCTTTACAACCATGGGGATGAACCCCCGTGAATCTCTCCAGCACCAATTACTCCCCCTGGGTCTCCACCGAACGGAAGTCCTGGTGGACGCCTTGCTGCGTGAGTTCGGCAACGAGCCGCAGCACGCTTCCGTCGTCCTGGCCCGCGCCCACGCCTTGAGCTTGGCGCCCGTCGAGGGACGACGCGGCGACCTGGTCTGGCAGGTTTGCCACGGCGACGCCGACCATGCTCCCCAGGTGGATCTCCGGTGGGGGCTTCACCGCTTGACCTTCGACGCTCCCGAGAACGATTCGACCCTCGACATGGTCCGGGCCTTCGAGCGGCGGCTGGGCAACAAGAACGAACCCATGGCGTTCAGTGCTATTGCCGACCACGTCTCGCGCCTCACCCATACCCAGCACACGGGGCTGTTTCACGACCTGGCGATGGCCACCGAAGAAGCGCGCGCAGCTCACGCTGACGCGCAACGACTCCAGGAGCATGGCCTCTGGCAAGCTTGGCTGACGGGCGCCTCCCGAGCGGGCCACGAAGCGGCGCTGTTGGCCTGTATCAGCATGGGCGCCAGCGTGCGCATGCCTGATCCCAACGGGAACACGCCACTTCACCATGCGGCGCGGTTCGGCCACGCCCACCTGGTCACCCCCTTGGTGAAAGCCGGTGCGGATGTCTCCGCCTTGAACGGGCAGGGCTGGGCACCGCTCCACCTCGCATCGCTCCACAAGCACGCCCGCGTCTGCCTGCAGCTGATGGCCCAGGGCGCTAACCCTGAGCAGCCCGGCTGGCGTGGACGCACCCCCACGCGCATGCACCAGCACCAACACCGGCATGAGCAAGCCCAAGCCTTATGACGCCCTGGGCGAGGTGCCCGGCAACGTCGCCCCTTCGCAACCGGTTCGCTACTGGCACCGCGCTTTGCTGGGCGGTGGGTTCGTGTTCGGGGTGGTCTACGTGGGCGCCATGGGCGTTGCCTGGCTCATCCCCAACCCGGATGGCCAGCTCATCCGCTTCACCGATGCCTTGAAGGGTGGCTTGGTCACTGGCTACCACTTCCTGACCGCCGGAATCTCCGTTCGTGGTCCAGCGCGGGAGTTCATCGAGTTGGTGTCCTATCACCACCCCCTGGCCACCTGGACGCGAATCGGTGCTTCACTCCTGCTGGCGGGTTGCCTGGCCGTCCGCGTGTTCCTGAAAGAAGCCAAGCCCGTGAGCAACACCTGGCACCTGGCAGGCCCGCAGTTGCTGGAAGGACAGGAAGCCATTGCCGAGGCGCGGCACCGATCACTCACACCGAAGGAGGCAGAAGCCGACCCATTCGCCTTGTCGTTGCATCCGGACTTAGTGCTCTCGAAGAAGCAGTGGGCGCGCCATGTGCTCCTCACGGGATCGGTGGGC
The DNA here is from genome assembly GCF_056393075.1 of Stenotrophomonas sp. Steno-Z10-HUANG. Classification (NCBI taxonomy): domain Bacteria; kingdom Pseudomonadati; phylum Pseudomonadota; class Gammaproteobacteria; order Lysobacterales; family Lysobacteraceae; genus Stenotrophomonas; species Stenotrophomonas sp. Steno-Z10-HUANG. The sequence continues at coordinate 58,590 of NZ_JBWJPA010000014.1, read as the reverse complement.
TCGGGAAAGAGCGTCATCCTCAAGCACGTGCTGGAGCAGCTGGTCAGGATGAAGGCGGCCAAGCTGTTCCTCTACGACATCAAGGGGGATTTCACCTCCATCTTCAAGCGTCCCATCATCGTGTCGCCGTTCGACGCACGGTCCTACGTGTGGGACGTGGCCTCTGACGTGCGCACGCCCACCCAGGCGGCTGCCTTCGCGGCTTCCCTCATTCCTGAAGGAGAGGGCAGCTCGAAGTTCTGGACCATGGCCGCCCAGGATCTCTTCATCGGGTGCGTGCGTGAACTGCAGAACACGCAGCCGGGCACCTGGGGCTTCCCAGAGCTGGCCCAGTTGCTGCGGCGGCCTGCGGCGGTGATGTGCGAGGGCATGCGCCACCACTACCCCCGCGGCGCGGCCTTGGTCGTCAACGCCGAGAGCCAGACCACCGCCAGCGTGCTGTCCACGCTGGGGGGCTTCACCCGCCTCATCGACGATCTGGCCACCGCCTGGCCCAAGGTGGGCCAGCGCCGCTTCTCGATGACCGAGTGGATTCGAGACGACTACACCGGCCGCAAACAGGTCATCGTTCAATCGGGACCCGATCCCACGCTGACCAAGGCCTACATCGCCGCCATGATCAACGTGGCGGTTCCGGATCTCATCGGGCCTGCGCTGCCGGACAACGAAAGCGGGCGGGGGCTCTACTTCGTGTTCGATGAGCTCACCAGCGCTGGACGGTTGAACATCGATCCCTTGTTGGCGCTGGGACGCAGCAAGGGCGTGGTGGCCGTCATGGCGGTCCAGGACCATGCCCAGATCGAATTGGTCTACGGCGAGAAGACCGCCCAGGCGTTCTCATCCTTGGTGGGCACCCATGTGGTGTGCCAGGTGCAGATGGGGGCGACCCGCGACAAGCTGGCCAGTCAGCTCGGCAAGCACAAGATCGCCTGGCGTTCGCACGAGGACAAGGCGCAGGTTCATGAAGAGAGCAGGGCGCTGATTTCCAGTGGGGAACTCACCGACCGGCTCGGCTTCCGCAAGGGCAAGCGCTATGGGCCGGAGAAGTGGGGCATCGAGGCGATCGTCCAGATGGGTGGGGATGTGCTGTTGCTCGGATGGCCCGGCAGGAGCTACCCCGAAGTGAGGAAAGGACAGGTGCCTGCCGCATGGACCACCAAGCCCGCTGGGCCCATTGACCGGGTCGACGCAGCGCATGTGGCAGTCGTATCGCCAGCCTTAGACGACCCCGCGGCCATCGCCGAGGTGCAGCGAACCTTGGCCATGACCCCCGAAGAGATCGACGCGTTATTCTCCCGCTGAACCGACACCAGGGGAGGCAAGGATGTCCAAGATCACGGTCCCGATTTGGAAGCCCACGGCCGAGTATGCGGTCAAGGCGGCGCTGACGTCGCGCTTCCGGGAGTCGCTGGACGAGCTGGCCAAGAACCGAAAGGGCATCACCAGCCGAATCTTCACCCTGGTCGTGCTGTATCCGGACAAGAACAATGCGGTAGACCCCAATGCTGTTCTGGTGATGACACAACAGGCGCCGCCGAAGCTGCTGGGATACCTTCCGAGTGAAATAGCTGCCGAATACCGGAAGCGAATGGTCGAAGCCGGATACGACCACCTGGTATCCGCATGCGAGGCCGTCCTGTCGGGAGGTCTGGTGACCACGGACAAGGCCTACGACTACATCCTGGAGGTGGATCTGGACATGTCCACCGACCCGCACCCAGACCACCTGGTCATTCATCCGGAGATGGTCCGCCACCCCGCAGACCCGGAGTTCAAGAAGGACGCCGACGGGCTGTATCGCTTCAAGTGCTGGATCCCGCACGACGCGGTGGGCCACCTCCATCCCAAGCAGCGCACCAAAGGCTGGACCACGGACTCCTGGACCACGGTCAACTACTACCTCAGCAACGCCCAGAACATCGGGTTGGGCTTCAAAGTGCTTTCGGTGCCCAAAGCCAAGCATGCAAAAGCCTTGGGCGAGGAGCCCGTGATCGCCGTGGTGGAGGAGATCAAGCGCCGCTGGGTCACGTTGCGCCTGGAGAAGTAATCCCCTTGCGCATCGGTGGATTTCTGGGACCTTGGATCATCCCATGGTTTCGGAGATCCCATGATCAATTGCACGCCCATCAACGCCCGCGGCAACAACATGAACAACGCCAACATGTTCGACTACATGTTGGCCACCGAGCGCCTGTCCATCGACAACGCCGTGGCTTACTACGCCGGCAGCGGCCCCGATCCCCGTCAGACGATCAACTGGGGCGGCAGCCTCGCCGCCGAGCTCGGCCTGGAAGGGCAGCCGGTCACCCGCGAGGTGATGGAACTGCTGGGCAAGGGGTTCTCGCCCACCGGAAGGCCGTTGTGCAAGAACGCCGGTGAGGAACCCCGGCTGGTCATCAAGACGGATCGCTGGGGCAACGTGCGATTGGACGACGATGGCAAGCCCATGGAGAAGTGGGAGGGCGGCCATCGGGTGGGGTTCGATCTGACCATTTCCGCGCCCGGGGACGTGAGCGTGGCGTTTGCGCTGGCGGACGAGCGCGAGAAGCTGGCCATCCTGGAAGCCCACCGCCAGGCCTGCGCCGTGGCCATGGGCTACATCGAGAGTAAGGTGGAAACCCGACGGGAGAAGGGAGGAAAAGAAGTCATCGGAACGCAGGGGCTGGTGTGGACTGCCGCCGACCACATAAGTAACAGGAACGTGCAGTGCGATCTGCACACCCACCATCTTGTCTTTGGTGTCTCGAAGGGGGAGGACGGCCGCTGGGGCACCTTCGACGCCATCGAAATCTACCGTCACCGGCACGCCGCCGATCACCTCTACAAGGCCGAGCTCTACGCCGCGATGAAAGCGTTGGGCTATGGGATTCAGCGGGAACGCGAGGTGGACGTGATGGGGCGGGAGACCGGACAGATTCTCACCACCATCGCCGGCATCGACCGGGAGCTCGTGCTCCAGACGAAGACCCGCCGCCAGGAAATCCTGGACTACGTCAAAGAACACCCATCGGCCAGTCACGACGAGGCCTGCAAGGCGACCCGCAAGAAGAAGGAAGAACCGCCGTTCGAGCAGGTGGTCAAGGACTGGCAGCAGACTTTCGCCAACATCGCCAAGGAAAGACCGGATCTGGTCCCCACCACCCAGTCCCTCAAGCAGACCAAAGGCCAGCACCTGGACCCGCATACCTTTGACGAGGTCTTGAAGCGCATGCACGAGAACGAGGCGATGTTCTGCGAGCACGATCTGGTCCGGGAGCTGGGGATGGAATTCGCTGGTCAGAAGAGCGCCGGGGAGGTGCTCAAGATGGCGGAAGAGTTCACCCAGCAGGACGACCTGGTGCGCGTGAAAGCCGAGCACCTTCACGAAGACGATCGGGGCAATCGGTTGGCGCGCAAGCACCGGGAGGATCGCTTCTGCGCCACCTGGATGGTCGAATGGGAGGCCGAGATCATCCGCCGCTCGAAGGAGCGGGAGAACGAGACGGACCTGAAGCTGTTCCGCTCCACAGTGGACCGGGAGATCGCCGCGTATGAGAAGCGCAAGGGGTTCACCCTCACTGAGGAGCAGAAGGCCGCCATCGGCCACCTGACCTATGGAACGGCCGGAGTGGGCGTCATGTCGGGATTGGCCGGCACCGGCAAGACCACGGTGGCCGAGGTCTACAAGCAATGCTTCGAAGCCGGGGGAAAGCAGCTGATGGGGTTGGCAGTCGGCGGCAAGGCCGCCAAGAAACTGGAAGAAGAGTCCGGCATGCCTTGCATGTCCGTGGCGAAGTTCTTCTCCCAGGTGCGTCAGGGCAAGGTGGCCCTGACCAAGAAGGACGTGGTCGTGCTCGATGAAGCCGGCATGGTGGCCACGGGTGACACCCTGAAGCTCATGACCTACTGCCAATCGGTAGGTGCCAAGCTCGTGATGCAGGGGGACAGCGACCAGCTTCAACCCATCGCCGCGGGCAACGGTTTCGAACTGGCGAAGATGGCCCTGGGGGACACGAAGCTGACCGAGATCCGTCGGCAGAAGAATGCCGGTGACCTGCTCACCGCGAACAGCTTCTACGAGCGGGACCGCCAGGGGAGGGTGAAGGACATGCGCCGAGGGCACCGGAGCCGCCAAGGCGCCCTCGATATGGGGGCGGAAATCCTGCAGAACCTCCAGAAGCGCAAATGCATTGACGACTTCGGCACCGATAAGCAGGCGATCAAGGCCTTGGTGGACGACTACCTGAAAGACCCCACCCCGATGGACGAGAAGTTGGTGCTGGCCCACACCCGGGGCGAGGTCACCACGCTGAACATGGCCATCCGAATAGGGCTGCAGGAACAGGGTGTGCTGGACAAGGAAGAAGTCACGTTCCGCTCCATCGTCAAGGGGCAGTGGGAAGACCTGACGCTGTCCCGCCAGGACCGCGTGATGTTCACAGCGACCAACAACGACCTGGGCGTCATCAACGGCACCGAGGGAACGGTGGAGAGCATCCGCAAGGACAAGGTGGGCGGCTACGACCTGGTGGTGCGCATCGAGGCCTCGAACCCGAAGGAGAACGGGCGCCTCGTGCGGTTCAACTCGAGCGAGCACAACGCGCTGGCCCACCGGTATGCGATGACCGTCCACAAGTCCCAAGGGCAAGGCAAGGCGGAGATCTACCACCTGGCCACTAACATGGGCATGCTCGACCAGCAATCGGCGCTGGTGGCGTTCACGCGCCTGACCAAGGGCAGCTACCGCATGTATACGACGGACGACGTCATGGAGCGTATGACCGAACGCCTGGGCACCGAACGCCATAAGGAGATGGCGCTGAGCGTCGGACTGTCCGAGACCCAGGCAGCTCCCGTGCGCAACCTGGTCCAGGACGTGGAAGAGCTGCTGGCGGGATTGAAGCCGAAACCCCAGGTGCCGGTGCAGAAGCAACGCGGCCCCGTGCTCACCCGGTGACGCAGCGGGCCAGCAGCAAGAGGCTGGCCCCCACCGTGATCCACGGCCACCACCGCACGCGTTTCACAGCACGCCTCATCGGTGTGCCCAGTGTCCACCGGCATTGATGTGCCAACCATCGCACGTGAGGCGTTGCCCGACGGTGGGGGTTGATGACGATGCCAGGTGGCTTGGCGTAGACACGCCAGCCTTCCTTCGACGCCCTGACGCGCCAGGCCTGTTCATGGGCTTCGGCTTCCGCCCGGGTGGCCGTCACCACGCTCAGCACATGGAACTGGAAAGGGCGGTGCCAACCGCCTTGGCGCGAGCGGTGCTGTTTCTCCCGCTGATGCGGGTTCGAGCTCTGGCCGATGTAGCAGCCCCCGTCGTCGAACAACAGGGCGTAAAGGGTGCGGGGCAGGGCGTGATACTTCTCGCGGCGTCCGAGGTTGTGGCGGTGGGTCATGGTCTCTCAATGAGTGAAACGACCCACTCACGAATAGATCAGATTCGGGGGCTGGCAACCCCTTGCGCGTTCCCCATGCCGATCTACCGTGGCTTATCGACCTCAAGAGGGAGCATGCCTTGGACAACCGATGGATGCGCGCGGCCCGCGTGGGCGACACAGACGAACTGAACCGGCTCCTACAGGTGGGTATGGATCCCGGGCGCTACGTGCTGGTCGATCAGGGCATGGTGTCCACGATGGCTGAGCAGGTGACGGCGCTCCACCTGGCCGCATTCGGGGGCCACCTCGATGCCTGCCGATTGCTCCTGGCCAATGGCGCGGAAGTGGATGCCCTGACGTTGCCCTTGGAGCGCAGGGAGAGCGGGGACACGCCGTTGATGCGCGCCGTCTGGGGTCGCTCGATCGCGGTGGCCGAACTGCTGCTGGAGGCAGGGGCGGACGTGGACGACGTCGACGGCATGACGGGGGACACGCCGCTGCTGGCCGCTGCACGTTCGGGCCAGCCGTCCATGTGTCGGTTGCTCCTGGAGCACGGCGCGGACCTGGAAACGTTCAATCAGGACGGCGAGGGGGCCCTGGACCTGGCCGACGATTCGGAAACGCTGGAAGTGCTTCAAGCCTGGCGAGCGTCCAAGAAGGCGGAGCGCTTGGCACAAGCATGGGCGATGCCGCCTCCTGATCCGGCGACCCGCGCTCGGTTGTAATCGCTCAAAAGAATAGCCCGGGACCAGCCCGGGCTATTCGTGAGGGTCAGCAGGGAGCGGGGCTCACCGTGTGCTGGCCTTGCATGCATCAAGGAGTGCGCCTGCGCCCACCCCAACGGTCGTGTCGTATCCCACTTTCAGAATCGCGCCGATTGCGTTCTGGAGTGTTGTGCTGGTGTTGCCATTCGTATTGCTTGAACTGTTGGTTCTCTTCATCTCATCATCCTTTTCGTTGTGCTCGTTCTTGTTGGTGTCACCTTTCCTGTTTCGGTTGAGGAACCATCCCTTGGCAAGAGCCAAGGCGATGGCGGTTATCGGCAGTGCTGCGACCATCGGGATGGGCAGGGCATCGAAGCCCCACCCCTCTGCGAATTCATTGGGACTGATTATACGCGAAGAGGGCTCGGATTGCAACTGTAAGTCTATGAAAATAAAGAAAATGTTTTAAAAATTGGCGCGCCCGAACAAGGGCCCCGAAGGGCCCCTGCCGAGACGGATCACCTCCTTTTATCGGCCAAACCGGATGGAAAGGCCAACGCCGCCCATGGCCTTGGTGTTGCCGGTGCCGAAAGACACGCCGGCGCTCAGGTTCACCCGTTCCGAGACTCGGCTGGACCAGCCGACAGCGATGGCAGCTTCGTTGCCGTAGAGCCCGACACCGGCGTTGAAAGCCATTTCACCAACGGCCAGGCCGTAAGGACCACCAGCAGCGGCCATCTGCGCCATTGCAGCGGTCTGGGCACCCAGGCCGTTGATGCGCTTGTCGGTGCGGTCGAGGCGGCGATTGGTCTCGATCCAGCGATCATCGGCCAACTTCTGAAGGTTCCACAGCTGCCCGCCGTTGACCGCATCGGTGGAACCCTGGGCCACTCGACCATCGGCCACCTGGCTCACCTGCCGGTAGCCCATGGCCACCTGGTTGGATCCCGTGGTGCGGGTGTTGGCGCCGATGGCCACCGAGTTGGTGTGCGTGGCTTGCGCGTTGTAGCCCAGTGCTGCTGCGTTCACGCCCGCCGCCGAAAAGGTGCCGACGGTAGTTCCGTTCTGTTCTGCCACGGTGGCCGAGCCAATCGCGGTGGCATGGTCCGCTTGGGCTCGGGCGTTGTTCCCCAATGCGGTAGCTGCGCGGCCAGTCGCTTGTGCGGTAGTGCCAACAGCCGTGCTGGCATGGCCAGTGGCCTTTGCGGCGTTACCGGCTGCCAGGCTGCCGTCGCGCGCAATGGTTTGTGTGCCCAAGGCGGTTGATCCACCGCCCTCCGCCTGAGCTCGATCACCCACCGCGGTGGTGGATGCGCCATTTGCATGGGAATACGGTCCAATCGCTACGGCACCCATGCCATCTTCTCCAGACTCGGCAAGGGCATCTTCACCGATTGCCACGTTGCTAAAACCCTTTGCTACTGCATTGCGACCAGCCGCCACCCCGCCCGTTTTTTCTGCCTGCGCATCGTCCGTGCCATCGTCGTCACCATTGGCCTGGAAGTAGCGGTTGGGACCCGTGCCATCGTCCATGTATCCCATTGAGGTGGTTTCAGACGCTGAAGCATTGGCGTTGTTGCCGACGTGGACCTGCGCCATCGCCGTGCCAGAGAACAGGCAGGCAAGCAGCGCGACGTGAAAAAGTGAGCGTTTCATGGTGGTTGTTCTCCAAGAGTAGGGGTGTCTACTCACGAGTAACACGCATTGGAAAACGCGCAAGGGGGGGTAGAAGAAGAGCTTCCCGACCCGGCTACAGGACCGACAGGAAACCGCGCCGAGCCGGGAAGCAGCAGGCAAGGAGGAGGCCTGCCTCTTTCTTTCTATACATGGATTTCAGATTGGCAAGGGGCCTTGCGCGTTTCCGAATTTCCTTTTGCATGAGTAGACCCGTGTGAGTAAGGAGGCCTACTCATGTATTCAATCTTCATCAAGACGCTGCTGGCGTCTGTCCTGTTCCTCGTTGTCACCGTTCCGGCGCATGCCGACGTTCCTGCCGACTCGATCGCGGATGTTCATGGCAAGAAGCCGGGGCTGTTCAATCGGTTGTTCCACCGCCACAAAGACGCTCCTCAGTGGGACGGTGTCCACCCCGACCTGAGGGCCAAGCTGGACCGGATCCAGCAGCAGATGAGAGCGGAGGGCTATGACTTGCGACTGACCGAGGGCTACCGGTCAGAGCAGCGCCAGGCCGAACTCCTGGCCAGTCAAAAGGGCGTGACCCAGGCGGGGCCCGGCCGGAGCTGCCACAACCACGGCTACGCCGCCGACATGGTCATTTTCAAGCGGGGGCGACCCAGCTGGAACCTCAAGAACGACCACGTGCGCCAAGGCTACGAGCGCTACGGTGAGCTGGCCCAGGCGGCTGGGCTGCGGTGGGGTGGGGCGTGGACCGACTTCAAGGACATGCCACACGTTGAGCTTCGGGCGCCTTGCCTTCTGGCCATTCGTTCTTATCAGGCCGGGCACGAGGTGAGGGTGGCGGCCGTGGTGCCCGAGCCCTTGCCGCCCCTTTGGCCTGGACTGGACCCTCTGGCCATCACTCCTGCGGAGGCATGCGATGGGTTCGTGTGCCGCAGCCCCTGGGAGTGGAGCGTGTCCACTTCGCGGCTCGCCTGGAGCGCGTGGTGGTCCTTGCCCATGCCCGTGATCGAGGGGCCTCAACAGTGCCCGGTGAGCACTGATTTCAGATCGCCGTGGCGGGCCCCTGTTGCAATGGTGTTGCGACGGCCGATCCTGAATTTTCGAAAGGGTGGAAAAACCGCTATAAACAAGGGGTATGGGCGCATCACATGAACATACGCCAATGGTGCTTCATCAACGGGGTGTGTTCGGGCTTTTTCTCGGTCACGCGCATTCCACTTCGATAGCCGGACAGGGGCTGCGGCCATTGTAGTGGCTGGGCATGGGCAGCACGAATCGCGGTGCGCCGGTACCGGCGCCGATGTCGCGGCCAGCGCGCGCGGCACGCATCCGCGGCTTGACCGCGCCGGTCACGCCCGGCGCCGCCCGGAAGCCCTGCGCGCATCTGCCGGGCAGGCGCCCGCCGCCGGCCGCGAGGGAGACGCTCAGGTCCAGGCCGGGTCGGAGGTGAAGTCGATGGTCAGCCAGAACCGGCCCGAGCGCGCATCCAGGCGTTCGGCGATGCCATCGCGCAGGCGGTCGACATCGCCGATGCTGCCCAGCCGTGCATCGGGCCGGGTGAGCACATGGATCTCGATGAACTGCATCCTGCCGATCTTGGCGACGTGGCTGGTGAAGCCCTCGAAGCCGTGTTCGGCGACGAACGCCCGCATGACCTCGCGTACCTGCCGGTCCAGGTCGTCCGGGGCCACCTGCAGTACCTCGCGCGCGGCCTTCCACGCCGCGCGCAGCGGCACCGGCAGCGCCACCAGGCTGATGCCGGCCAGCACCAGCGGGTCGATGTAGGGGATCCAGTGCGCATGCGCGCCGCCGCGCAGGGCCAGGGCGATCAGGAACGACAGGACCACCGCCAGGCTCATCAGCCCGGTCAGCAGCCAGGCGCGGGCGTCGAGCGCCAGCAGCCCGGACTGCAGCCGGCGCGCATGGCGGCCGATCCACAGCGCCATGACCAGGTCGACCGCGGCCAGCAGCGCGGCCCAGGCCAGGCCGGGGCCGAGCCGGGGCTCATGGCCGCCATCGCTGAAGCCGATGACGGCGTTGGCCAGCGCGTAGATGCAGGCGAGGCTGAGGATCGCCCCGCCCAGCGCTTCGACCATCGGCTCCAGGTGCCAGAACCCGTACTGGAAGCGCGGGCTCTGCTCGCTGGCCATCAGCCGCAGCACCGCCAGCGCGACCAGGGTGAGGGCGACGTCGACCAGGCTGTAGACGCCGTCGAACAGGATCGCCTGCGAGCGCGCCAGCAGCCCGCCGAAAAAACCGATCGCGGCGACCAGCACGGTGGCCGCGATCGAGCGCTGCAGTACGCGTTGTTCCTGTCGGGTACCGGTCATCGGGCTGTCGGCTGGCGGTTGCGGCGCACCCGGCCGCATGCCGGGCTCACAGTTTCAGTACCTCCACCTTATAGCCGGGCTGCGCGCCGCTGTCATCGATGATCAGGCCGTGCACGTCGGACTCGAAGCCGGGGAAGCGCGCGTTCTGCTCGCGGGCGATGCGCAGCGACTGGATGATCGGCTCGTCCTGCGCACCGAAGCGCTCGCCGGGCATGATGGTCGGGATGCCCGGCGGATACGGCACCAGCATGGTGCCGGCGACGCGGCCGCTGATGTGGTCGATGTCGACCCGCTCGATCTCGCCGCGCACCAGGTGGTCGTACGCCTGCGCCGGGGTCATGACCGGCTCGGGCAGGTCCACGTACATCTCGCGCATGACCTCGGCCACGCGGAACTCGCGGTTGAAGTCGTGCAGCGCCTCGCACAGGTCGCGCAGGCCCCAGTCGGCGTAGGCGGCCGGATGTTCCCGCGCCAGGCCCGGCAGCGCCTGGGCCAGCGGCGCATTGGCGTCGTACAGGTCCTTGAACGCCAGCAGCTCGGTGACCAGCGTGCTCCACTTGCCCTTGGTGACGCCCATCGAGAACAGGAACAGCACCGAGTACAGGTTGGTCTTCTCCACGGTGATGCCGCGGGTCCACAGGAACTTGCTCAGCACCGCGGCGGGGATGCCGCGCCGGCCCATCTCGCCGTCCATGGACAGCCCCGGGGTGAGCAGGGTGACCTTGACCGGGTCGATCAGCACGTAGTCGTCGGCCAGGTTGTCGAAGCCATGCCAGTGCGCGTCGGGGCGCAGGTACCAGTCCGGGCGCGAGGTGGCCATCGGCCGGGCGGCGTCCTCGCGCGCAAGCGCACGTTCCACGCCATCGGGTTGCCACACCTTGAACCACCAGTCGTCGCGACCGAGGTCGCGGCTGACATGCAGCATCGCACGGCGGAACGCCACCGCCTCGTCGTGCATCTCCTGCACCAGCGAGCGGCCGGCTTCGCCTTCCATCATCTTCGAGGCGACATCGCAGGAGGCGATGATCCCGTAGTGCGGGCTGGTGGAGGTGTGCATCATGAACGATTCGTTGAACCGCTCCGCATCCAGCGCGCGGGTGGCGGCATTGCGCACGTGGATCATCGATGCCTGCGAGAACGCGGCCAGCAGCTTGTGCGTGGACTGGGTGGTGAAGATGATCGCGTCCTGCTCGCGCGGCTTGCCCTTGGCCATGCCGTAGTGGTTCTCGTAGAACGGGTGGAACGCGGCGTAGCCATACCAGGCTTCGTCGAAGTGCAGGTAGTCGACCGCGGTGCCGAGGTTGTCGGCGATCTTCTCGGCGTTGTAGCAGAGCCCGTCATAGGTGGAGTTGGTGACCACCGCGATGCGCGGCCGGGCGCCGGGGCGGGCGGCCTTGCTGGCCAGCGGGTTGGCCTGGATCATCCGCTGCATCGCTTCGCCGGAGAACTGCTCCAGGCTGATCGGCCCGATGATGCCGTGGGCGTTGCGGCTGGGGGTGAAGTACACCGGAATGCCGCCGGTCATGATCAGCGAGTGCAGCAGCGACTTGTGGCAGTTGCGGTCCACGAACACGATGTCGCCGCGGGCCACGGTGCCGTGCCAGACGATCTTGTTGGCGGTGGAGGTGCCGTTGGTGACGAAGAAGGTGTGGTCGGCGCCGAAGTTGCGCGCGGCCTCGGCCTCGGCCGCGCGGATCGGGCCGGTGTGGTCCAGCAGCGAGCCCAGCTCCGGCACCGAGATCGACAGGTCGCTGCGCAGCGTGTTTTCGCCGTAGAACTGGTGCAGCGCACGGCCCACCGGCGATTTGGTGAAGGCCACGCCGCCGGCGTGGCCCGGGGTATGCCAGGAGTAGTTGGACTCGGCGGCATGGTGGATCAGCGCCTTGAAGAACGGCGGCAGCAGCCGGGCCATATAGTCCTCGGCCGCGCGCATCACCTGGCGGGCGATGAAGCTCTTGGTGTCCTCGAACAGGAAGATGTAGCCGTGCACGAATTTGAGCAGCTTGCTCGGCACTTTCTCGATGGTGCGGCGGTCGCCGTACAGGAACACCGGCAGGTCGGCGCGGCGCTTGCTCTGTTCGCGCAGGAACGCCAGCAGCTGCTGGAACTGCTCGTCGTTTTCCTCGGTGCCGTCGATGGAAATCAGCACCGCCGAGGCGGCCACGTAGGTGCGGGCGCCGGCGCGCGCGTCGTCCAGGGTCAGCCCGCACAGCACGCGCTGGTCGTTGTGGCGCAGCTCGTCGGCCAGGGCGCGGATCAGGATGCCGTTGATGCGCGGCGAGTCATAGTCCGCGTCGATGATGACGATGGGATAGTCCAGGGATTTGAAGTACATGGCGGTTTCCTTGTGCAGCCGGGCGGGGGGATTCAGTTCGACCCGGCACGCGGGGCGCCGGCGGGAGTGAGCCGGGCAAGCCGCTGCCTGCGACGCTCTTCGCTGAAGAACGGATAGAAGACGGTGATGAACAGCACGAACAGGAAGGCGTACTGCACGATCGCGCCGGACGAGCCGAAGATCGCCCACAGGCAATAGACCACGGTGATGCTGGTCAGTACCCAGAACGCGCCGGTGTGCACCAGCGTGTGCGAGCGCTCCACCACGAAGTAGCAGGCCACGCAGGAGTAGATGTAGGGCAGCAGGGTCAGCACCACGGCGGCGGAGGTGATGACGTCGAACTGTGCCGATGCGGTCTTCGAGGTGGAGGTGATCAACACTGCCACGGTCATCAGCACCGCGACGATCAGCACCCCCTTGACCGGCACGTCATCCTGGTTGGTGCGGCTGAACACGCCGGGGAACAGGCCGTCGTCCGAGGCCGCCTTGGCGCTCTGCGCGGTCAGCAGGATCCACCCGCCCAGCGAGCCGGCCGCGCCCAGGAACGCGCACAGGCTCACCAGCGCGCCGCCCCAGCCGCCGACCGCATTGGCCGCCGCCAAAGCGAACGGCGCGTCGGAGACCTGCAGCTGCGCGTTCGGCACCATGCCCATGATCACCGAGGAACTGGCGATGTAGGCGATGGCGGCCAGGAACACGCCGGCCAGGGTGGCGCGGGCGACGTTCTTCTCCGGGTTCTCGACCACGCCGGCGGTCACCGAGGCCGATTCCACGCCGATGAACGCCCACAGGGTCAGTGCCGCGGCGCTGGACACCGCGCCGAAGTTGGACTGGCCCGAGACGTTGTAGGCGCCCCTGAAGATGGCCGGGTCGAAGAAGAACCAGCCGAACCGCGATGCAGCGCGGCAGCGGCTCGGACAGGATCGGGAAGAAATAGCTGAAGTAGCCCACCGCCGCGATCGGGATGGCCACGTTGCCGATCCAGTTGGCGAACCAGTAGATGGTGTTGGTCTGGAAGCCCATGTACGGGCCGAACCAGTCGCGCGCATAGGCGTAGGGGCCGCCGGCCTTGGGCGCGAGCTTGCCGAGCTTGGCGAACACGAACGCCAGCAGCAGCGCGCCGGCGGTGGTGATCAGCCAGCCCCAGATCGAGGCGGTGCCGATCTTGGCCAGGCTGGAGGGCAGCAGGAACACGCCCGAGCCCATCATGTTGCCGGCAACCAGGAAGGTTGCTCCAACCACGCCGATCTTCTTCTGGCCTGCCATGGGGTTCTCCTTTCAACGGGTATGCCGGTGTGACTCCAGTGGAAACGGCGCTGGCGCCCGCGCGGGCGCGGGCTATTTGATGAAGCTGTACTGCAGGCTGCCCTGCACGCGCAGGGTGTCGGCGCTGCGGCCGTCCTGCAGCCGCTGCTGGCCGTAGAGCACTTCCATGCCCATCGTCCACGACGGCGCCGGGCTCCAGATCAGGTTCAATGCGGCGTACTGGCTGCGGCGGAAGGCGTCGCCGGCCAGCGCCCCGGCATCGCCCAGGTACAGGCGGCCGTAGACCAGGTTCGAGCGCCACATGTCCGACCAGTAGTGGGTGTAGCCGAAGAAGCCGCCGTGCAGCGGCAACGCCCTGAGCCGGCCGTCGGCATCAATCGCCGCGTCCAGCCCCGAGCCGGTGAGGTCGGCGGTATAGCGGGCGATGCCCTTGCCGCCGACCAGCCCGAACAGCAGCAGGTCGCGTTCGGCCACGGTGTAGGAGCCGCTGAGCTGCAATCCGCCGCCGAAGGTCCGGTCGGCGCGTCCATCACCGTCGTAGCCCAGGCTGCGGGCGACCGCTCCCAACTGCAGGTGGCCCCACTCGCGCTCCATGCGCGCCACCAGGCTGATGTCGGGCAGGCGTTCGGTGCTGATGTCGGCATCGCCGGCAGCGGCCAGCTGCGAATCGGGGTCCTCGGCGGCCAGGGTCAGCGTGTTGCCCTTGCCCAGTGCGAAACTGTGGTGGATGCCGGCCACCAGCAGGTAGCCGGCGGCGCCGGGGCCGGCGAAATCCAGCGTGTCGGGCAGCGAATCGGCATCCATGAACGTGGCGTAGCCGTAACCGGCGTAGGTGTTGCCCAGCTGCCCGTAGGCATGCCGCAGACGGAACTGGTAGCCGTCGCTGCTGCCGAAGAAGTCGTTCTCAAGGTAGAAGCGCAGCGCGCCATGGGTGGTCGGCCGGCGCGCCTCGAAGCTGAAACGGGTCTGCTTGGCGTGCATGCCGAAATGCGCGACATCCCGGTGCGGGCCGCCGACCGGGATGGACGAGGGAATGAACTGCTCGTTGTCGCCGGCGGCATGGTTGTCGGCGATGGCGTCGAGCTTGGCATAGCCACCGAGGCGGATCCGGGTCTGGGTGCCGGGGATGGCGAAGAAGCCCTTGAGTTCCGGGTCGGTGGGCGAGGCCGCGCTGTCCGGGCGCGATGCCGCGGTGGACGGGTCGGCGACCGAATCGCGGGGCGGGAGGATGGACGCCGCGGCCACCGCGGTCCGTGCGCTGGCGGGCGCTGCCGGTGGGGGTGCCGGGGGTGGCGTGGCCTGCGCGCCGGTTGCCGCGGGAGTGTCGGGCGGCGCGTGGCCCTGCTGGCGTTCCAGCGCGTCCAGGCGCGCGGTCAGGGCCTGCAGGTGCGCCTGGGCCTGGCTGATTTCCTGCCGCAGTGCGCTGACCGAGTCCTGCGCGAGCGCGGTTCCCGGGGCCAGCAACAACGGCAGCATCGCAAGTGCGCGTGGTTTCATCGCCTGTCCCAAGCTCTGCAAACACCACGTCGCGCCGGGCGCTTGCCCGGGCGCGGCTTCTGTCGGTCGTCGCGGGCGCTCCGGCGATTCCCGATGTCCGGCGACGCCCGCCTGGTCAGGCTGGCGCGGGTTTCATGACGGGGGTGTGAAACCTGGGTGGAGGCAGTCGTTTCTGGAACGCCAGTCACGCGGCGACCGCGCGTTCATGGGCGGCGCGGGCGGGACCGGCGGGGCAGGATGGCGCGTACAGCGCGCGCCGGCCGGCCGCATGGTGCGGCGAGGGCGGCGCGAGGCACCGTACGGCGGCTCAGCCGTCCGCGTCGGGCGTCCCCTCGGCCAGTGGTGCCCGGGTGCCGTCGAGCAGGCCGCGGCTGAGCTTCCCGTTTTCGATGAACAGCAGTTCGCCGTTGTCGCCGTTCTTGATGCTGCTGTCGATGGCGATGACGCGGCCGCCGTGGAAGGTGCTCACGTGCGCCATCGAGGTATGGCCGACGACGATGCGCTCCAGCCCCAGCCGCTCGAGCAGGGCCTGCACGCCGGCGGTATCCAAGCGGCCGTCGAAGTAGCCGCGGTACCAGATCGGGCTGGTCTTGCCGTCGTACAGCGGCGCGGTGGCCGGATCGGCCTTGACCTCCGCCTTGGGGCGCCCGAGCGATGCCTGGTAGGCGGCATTGGTGGCGGCCGGGTCCAGGGCCAGCTGCAGCGCCTCGGGGGAGATGCCGCCGTGCAGGAACAGCGTGTCGCCGACCCGCAGCAGCACCGGGCGGGTGCGCAGCCACTGCCCGATCACCGAATCGGCGCCGTACAGCTGCGGGTAGCTGCGACCGAGCAGCCGCGCGCTGCGCAGGTACTTGGGGTTGACGTAGCGCAGGTCGTCGTACAGCACCATGGTCTCGTGGTTGCCGAGCACGAAATGCACCGCACCGCCGGCCGCGGTGGCCTGCTGCTGCAGGCCGTACAGCAGCCAGAACACGTCGGTGACCTGCGGCCCGCGGTCGAACACGTCGCCGGCGATCACCAGCGTGTCGCGGCCCAGGGTCCAGCGGTCCTGTTCGTCGATGACGCCGTGGGCGCGCAGCAGTTTCACCAGCAGGCCGTACTGGCCGTGGATGTCGGACACGGCGACGATGCGCGCGGCCTGCGGCAGTACCGCCGTGGCCACCGGCAGCGGTGGCGCCACCGCGACCGGGTGCGGATAGCCGCAGCGCGCCGCAACCGTCGCCTGCGCGTCGTCCCATACCTGCTCCTGCACCGCGTCGTCGCAGATCCAGCGGGCGCGCAGATGGCCGTTTTCCCGGAACACGTAGGGACCGTCGGCATCGACATGCGCGGGCTCGGCCAGCGGCGGGGCGGCCAGCGCGGCGGTGCTGGCGAGCAGCACCCAGCAGGCCAGGAGCATGCGGCGGAACGACGGGCGGCAAGTCGGCATCGGGCTTTCCTGTGGCGGTGGCAGCCCGATCATGCCACGTGCCCGGTGCGCTGGCCCGCGTCCGCTCAGCCGCGCTGCAGGGCGATCCGTCCCGGCGCTTCCGGCAGCGAGCCGTCGGCCAGCACCACGCGGTTGCGGCCGCGCTTCTTGGCCTGGTACATCGCCGCGTCGGCACGGGCCATGACCCGCTCGTAGTCCGGATGGCCGTCATGCACGGCCACGCCGATGCTGGTGGTGATCGCCAGCGCATCGCCATTGGCCAGCGCCACCGGCGACTCGGCCACGCGCCGGCACAGGCTGTTGGCGATCACCAGCGCCTGCGGCTCGTCCACCGCCACCAGCACCACCACGAATTCCTCGCCGCCGTAGCGGAACACGTAGTCGCTGCCGCGGGTGAACTGGCCGAGGATGGTGGCTACGTGCTGCAGCGCGCGGTCGCCCACTTCGTGGCCGTGTTCGTCGTTGATCGCCTTGAAGTGGTCCAGGTCCAGCAGCAGCACCGCGAAGCTGCTCTGCGATTTGGCCGCCAGTTCGATTTCGCGGCGCAGCACGGTGGGCAGGAAGCGCCGGTTGAGCAGGTTGGTCAGCGTGTCGCAGCCGGCGTCGAGTTCGCCGATGCGTTCGAACAGCATGCCCAGCAGGCTGCGGACCTGGCTGACGCGGCTGCGGATGTCCTGCAGCTGGATGGCGCGCACGCGCGGATCGTTCTCGCCGCGCAGGGTCTGCTGCAGGGCGTTGTCGATTTCGCCGATGAGTTCGCAGATCTGCCGGGTTTCGGCGCTTTCGCCAAAGCTGGGCACGCCCTTGTGGGTGAACCACAGCCCGAACTCCGAGCCGGCCAGCGACGGGAAGCCGGCGGTGTCGCACTGGCTCGCCAGGGCGTAGAGCAGGGTGTTTTCCCAGTCCAGCAGCAGCGCGCGCTGGCGCTCGCGCTCGGTGCCGACGTTCTGCACCAGCGAGAACAGGCGGTAGGCGGCATCGGTACGCGAGGAGCGTTCGCGCGCGTTGGAATAAGCTAGGGTCATGCCTTCCAGCGCGATGTCGAACGAGGCGGTGAGGCTGGCCACGGCCGCATGCGCGACCTGGCCATGGCCGGCCAGTGCGGCGATGGACTGGAACAGGCGCTGCTTGAGCACGCGGGTGCCGCGCGTCACCAGGTCCACCGGGATGCCGACGCGGGCATGCACGTCGCCGATCACCCGCTGCGCGGCGATCAGCCCCTCGACGTCGTCCGGCGTGGCGCGCAGCAGGCCGTTCACCCAGCGTTGCATCGCCGGCTGCAGGCGCGTGCGCACCTGCTCGTGCGACAGCAGGCGCGAGGCGCGCGGGTCGCCCATCATCACCTGGTAGAAATGCACCGCCATCGCCGCCGCGTCGGTTTCCGCCAGCGCCGCCAGCACCTGCGTGGCTTCGGGGCCGGCCTCGACCAGGTTCCTGCGCCAGTCCGCGGCAAGGCTGTTGTCGTCGTGGTCGGCGCGGGCAGGAGCGGTGTTGGGCATGGCGATGGCGGGGGGACGTGTCGGGGGCGAAGAGACATTATCGGCCGTAGCGGCTACTGTTTGAGGGCTTATCCGCAACGGTCCATGCCAACGTGTCGTCCAGCGCTTTTGCCCCCGTTTTTCCGCCGGCGCGTCCGCAGCCGCTGCACATGATCCGGCTCGTCCCCGTTCAGCTTTGCCCGCCGCTCGGAGGCGCGCCATGTCCGTGATCAGCGCCGGGCCGTTTCCGCTGATGGCAGTGCTGGGTCTGATCGCGGCCCTGATCGCCTGGTTGTTCGCGCGCGGCGTTGCCAGCGCCGCCGATGGCGGACGCCGCCGCGCCGGCGCGGTGGTGCTCGACGCGTTCCTGCTCGGGGTGCTGGGCGCGCGCGTGGTGCATGTGCTGTGGCATGCCACGGACTACCTGCCGCAGCCGCTGTCGATCATCCGCCTGGGCGATGGTGGGTACTCGGTGGGGGCTGGCGTGGTCGTGGCCGCGGTGTACGCGCTGTGGCGGACCCGGCGCCAGGCGCCACGCAGGCCGGTGCTGCTCGGGTTGGCCGCGGGCGCCGTGTTCTGGCTGGTCGGCGGCATGGCGCTGTTCGCGGTGCAGCGCTCCACCATCGTCCTGCCCGACATCGTGCTCACCGACATGCAGGGCGCCGCGGTGCCGCTGTCCACGCATGCCGGCAGACCGCTGGTGATCAACCTGTGGGCGAGCTGGTGCGGCCCGTGCCGGCGCGAGATGCCGACCCTGGCGCGCGCGCAGGCGGAGCATCCGCAGGTGGCCTTCGTGTTCGCCAACCAGGGCGAGGACGCCGGCGAGGTGGCCGATTACCTGCGCGCCGAAATGCTGGCGCCGGGGAACATCCTGCTGGATCCGGAGTCGGAGCTGATGCGCCTGACCGGCGCGCGCGCGCTGCCGACCACGCTGTTCTTCGACGCCGATGGCCGGCTGCGCCGCGCGCACATGGGCGAACTGTCGCGGGCCACGCTGGAGGCGCGCCTGCGCGAGCTGCAATGACTTCCCGATTCCTTCCGTGAGATATGTGATGACCCGTTCCCGTCCGCTCCTGTTCCTGCTCTCGGCCACATTGCTGGCGCCGGTTGCCTGTGCCCGCGACGGCGGTGCCACGCCACCGGCATCCCCGCCGGCAGGCACTACCGCCACCGCCGAGCCGGAGGTGGTCAAGACCCTGCGCGGGCAGGGCGTGGAGTTCATGGGCACGTTCGACACGCCGGTGGGATTGACCGGCTACGCCGGCGTCGCCGGGCAGCGGCCGCTGGCGGTGTACGTGTCCAGCGACGGGCAGCATGCGATCGTCGGCACCCTGGTCAATGCCAAGGGCGAAGACGTCGGTGCCGCCAGGCTCAAGGCGCTGGTGTCCGGGCCGATGGGCGCCAAGCTGTGGCAGCGGGTCGAGGCCAGCCACTGGGTGGCCGACGGCAAGGCCGACGCGCCGCGCATCGTGTACGCCTTCAGCGACCCCAACTGCCCGTACTGCAACCGCTTCTGGGAGGCGGCGCGGCCGTGGGTGGAATCGGGCAAGGTGCAGATCCGGCAGATCCTGGTGGGCGTGATCCGCGAGGACAGCGCCAACAAGGCCGCGGCGATCCTCGGCGCGGCGTCGCCGGAGCAGGCGCTGCAGCAGAACGAACGCGACTTTTCCCGCGGCGGGATCAAGGGCGTGGCCAAGGTGCCGGCCGCGATCGAGGCCAAGCTGCGCGACAACGAACTGGCGATGCTGGAGCTCGGGTTCCAGGGCACGCCGGGCATCGTGTTCAAGGACGCCGACGGCAGCGTGCAGACGCGCTCGGGCCTGCCGCAGGGCGATGACCTGCAGGCGGTGCTGGGGCCGCGCTGATCGCGGCGCCCGCGGGCACCGCGCCATGGCGGCCGGCGGCGATGTAATAGTCTCCGCCGCGCCGGGCTGACTAAGCTGGCGGGGTCCTGCACGGAGCCCGCCATGAGCCACGACCACAACCACGTCCCCAGCGAGATACGCCACGAAAAGCCCCTGTGGTGGGCGCTGGCGCTGACCTCGTCCTACCTGGTGGTGGAGGTGGTCGGTGCGTTCATGACCAACAGCCTGGCGCTGTTGTCCGATGCCGCGCACATGGCCACCGACGCGCTGGCGCTGGTGATCGCGCTGACCGCGGTGCGGCTCAGCCGGCGCCCGGCCGACGCGCGCCGCACCTATGGCTACGCGCGGCTGGAAGCGCTGGGCGCGCTGGCCAACGGCGGCCTGCTGTTCGCGGTCGGCCTGTACATCCTGTGGGAGGCCGTGGGCCGCTTCCGCGCGCCGCAGCCCATCGCCTCCACCGGCATGCTGTGGGTGGCCGGCTTCGGCCTGCTGGTCAACCTGATCGCCATGCGCCTGCTCAGCGCCGGCAGCGGCGAGAGCCTGAACGTCAAGGGCGCCTACCTGGAAGTGTGGAGCGACATGCTCGGCTCGGTGGCGGTGATCATCGCCGCGCTGATCATCCGCTTCACCGGCTGGACCCTGGTCGACCCGATCCTCGCCGTGCTGATCGGCCTGTGGGTGCTGCCGCGCACCTGGGTGCTGCTGCGCGACGCGCTGAACGTGCTGCTCGAAGGCGTGCCCAAGGGCATCGCGCTGGCCGAGGTGGAGCAGGCGCTGCGCGGCCATGCCGGCGTCACCGACATCCACGACCTGCATGTCTGGGCGCTGGGCTCGAGCACGCCGGCGTTGACCGCGCACGTGGTGACGGCGGCCACCGGCCAGGACGCGGACACGCTGCGGCGCACCCTGGCCGCCATGCTGCACGAGCGCTTCGGCATCGACCACGTGACCCTGCAGGTGGAGGCCGACCATTGTGGCGATGCCTGCGCCGTGCACGCGCGGCAGGGCGCGCACGCCGATGGCGACCACGACGGCCACGATCACGGGCATTGAGCGGCGTTGCCGGCGGCTGGCGGGAAGCGGCGTATCCTCGCGGCAGGACACCGGGCAGCGGAGGCCGTGCATGAAAACCGCGCAGGAAATCGTCGATTCGCGCCTCGTGCTGCGTTCGCTCTGTGCCGCGCTGGCGCTGATGGGCATGGCGGCGATGGCGTATCGGGTGCATCAGGTCGCCATCGGCCGCATCCCGTTTGATTATTGGCTGCCGGTGTCCCTGCTCGGCGCACTGTATGCCGTATGCCTGTTCGGCCATGTCGCGCTGAAGGGCCGGCTGCCCTCGTTCATGGCCAGGGCCGGCGGTCCGGCAGGGGATTGATCAGCGCGGTCACCACCGCCGGCCTTGCCACGGCAGGTGCGCGGCTTGCCTCCCACGCTGTTGCCACAACGGAAAGGCCCATGCGGGGCAAGCCCCGCACCTGCGCAGGTGGGCGCCTGCCTGCGCCGTGCGCGGATCGTACGAGGTCCCGACCACCGATCATCGAGAGGATCCAACCACCGCCGGCATTGACGCGGTAGGTGCGAGGCTTGCCTCGCACGCTGTTGCCCCAACGGAAAGGCCCATGCGGGGCAAGCCCCGCACCTACGCAGGTGGGCGCCTGCCTGCGCCGTGCGCGGATCGTACGAGGTCCCGACCACCGATCATCGAGAGGATCCAACCACCGCCGGCATTGACGCGGCAGGTGCGAGGCTTGCCTCGCACGCTGTTGCCACAACGGAAAGGCCCATGCGGGGCAAGCCCCGCACCTACGCAGGTGGGCGCCTGCCTGCGCCGTGCGCGGATCGTACGAGGTCCCGACCACCGATCATCGACAGGATCCAACCACCGCCAGCATTGACGCGGCAGGTGCGAGGCTTGCCTCGCACGCTGTTGCCACAACGGAAAAAGCCCCATGCGGGGCAAGCCCGGCACCTGCGCAGGTGGGCGCCCGCCTGCGCCGTGCGCGGATCGTACGAGGTCCCGACCACCGATCATCGACAGGATCCAACCACCGCCGGCATTGACGCGGTAGGTGCGAGGCTTGCCTCGCACGCTGTTGCCCCAACGGAAAAAGCCCCATGCGGGGCAAGCCCGCATCTCCGCGCAGGTGCCGGTGTCTCCACCCGGCAAGTCGTCAATGCCGGGGAATGCAGCCCAGCGCGCTGAGTACGCCATGCAGGGCCGGTACCTGCATCAGCCATGGGGCGGCGATGGTCAGCAGGCCGGCGGCGAGGATGAAACCGGCCAGCGCCATGCGCAGGCCCGGGCGTTGCAGCCCACGGCCGATGCGCGTGCCGGACCAGGTTAGCGGCACCATCACCGGCAGGGTGGCCAGGCCGAATACCGCCATCACCAGCGCGCCGCCCAGTGCGTTGGCCTGCAGCCAGGCCACGCTCAGCAGGCTCAGGCTCAGGCCGCACGGCATCCAGCCCCACAGCGCACCCAGCGCCAGGCGGCGCCAGGCGCGGTCCGCCGGCAGCAGGTGCCGGTGCAGCGGCCGCAGCCATTGCCACAGCTGCTGGCCGGGACGGGCCAGCAGGTCCAGGCGGCCGCCGCGGCCGAGCAGGCGCAGCGCCAGCAGCACCAGGGCGAGGCCGGCGGCGACGCGCACGCCCAGCGCCAGGGTGTCGCTGCGTGCCAGCCGCAGGATGCCGCCGCCCAGTCCGCCGGCCAGCGCGCCGGCCACGGTGTAGCCGCTGACGCGGCCGAGATTGGCCTGCCAGGCCACGCCCAGGGCACGGCCCGGGGCCATCGCCGGGAAGCCGGTGGCGATGCCGCCACACATCACCGCGCAGTGCAGCCCGCCGAGCAACCCGGCGACGAACGCGGCGGTCAGGACCGGGATGTCCAGTGGCAACACGGTCAGTCTTCGCGGGCCGGGTCCGCGCTGCCGCGGCGGTCGTCGCCCGCCTGGACCGGGGGCGGCGCGGGGCGGTCGTTGTCTTCCAGGATGTCCAGCGCGGGGGTGTCGAGGTCATCGAACTGGCCGCGCTTGACTGCCCAGACAAAGGCGCCCACGGCCGCGCCCAGCAGCACCAGGCTGATCGGGATCAACATCAGCAGGATGGCCATCAGGGTGCCTCCGTGGGGGTCTTGAGCCGCGCCAGGCGCAGCGCGTTGAGGGTGACGATCAGCGACGACAGCGCCATGCCCAGCGCCGCCAGCCACGGCGTGACCCAGCCGGCCGCGGCCAGCGGCAGCGCCAGCAGGTTGTAGCCGGTGGCCCAGGCCAGATTCTGGCGGATGATGCGCTGGGTGGCACGCGCCAGGGTGACCGCGGCCGGAATCCGGCGCAGGCCGCCGCCGGTGGTGACCAGGTCGGCGGCGCGGTGCGCCAGCGAGGCGCCTTCGCCCATGGCGATGGAAACGTCGGCGCCCGCCAGCACCGGCGCGTCGTTGAGGCCGTCGCCGACCATCGCCACCACCCGGCCTTCGGCCTGCAGGCGCCGCACCAGCGCCAGCTTGTCCTCCGGCGACTGCCGCGCGTGGGCATCGTCCAGCCCCAGCGCCGCGGCCATGCGCCGCACCGCCGCTTCGCCGTCGCCGCTGGCCAGGTGCACGCGCAGGCCCTGCGCGCGCAGCGCGGCGAGCGCCTGCGCTGCGTCGTCGCGGGCGCGTTCTTCCAGCACGAAGCGGGCGGCGGCGCGCTGGCCGTCGCCGAGCCACAGCGCACCGTCGTCGGGCTGCGCGGCGGCGAAATCGGCCCGGCCCAGGCGCCAGTGGCGGCCATCGACCATGCCCTGCACGCCGCGCCCGGGAACCGCCTGGACCTGCGTGGCGGGCAGCGCGGCGGCATTGCCGCGGGTGAAGGCGGCGGCCAGCGGGTGGCCGCTGTCGCGCTCCAGTGCGGCGGCGATATCCAGCGCGGCGGCCGCATCCAGCGACGCATCCAGCACCTGGGTGGCGGCCAGCACCGGGCGGCCGTCGCTGAGCGTGCCGGTCTTGTCGAACACGATGTCGGTGGCGCGTGCCAGCGTATCCATCGCGTCCGCGCGTACCGCCAGCAGGCCGATGCGCGCCAGCGCGCCATGCGCGGTGGCCAGTGCCGCCGGCACCGACAGCGACAGCGCGCAGGGGCAGCTGATCACCAGCAGGGCGAGGGTGACTTCCAGTGCGCGTTCGGGCTGGTAATGCCACCAGCCGGCGAACACGACCAGCGCCACCGGCAGCAGCGCCAGCACGAAGCGGCTGCCGATGCGGTCGGCCAGCCGCGCCAGCGCCGGCCGGTGCGCCTGCGCCTGTTCGACCAGCCGCGCCAGCTGTGACAGGCGGGTGGCGGTGCCGGTGAGGGTGACGCGCAGCCGCGCCGGACGCTCGCGGCATACGGTGCCGGCATAGACCGGCTCACCGGGTTGCTTGCGTACCGGTTCGGATTCGCCGGTCAACAGCGCTTCCTCGAACCATGCCTCGTCGCCGTCGCCGCCGAGCAGCACGCCGTCGGCCGGTACCGCCTCGCCGGCGGCCACGCAGGCCACGTCGCCGACGCTCAGTGCCGCCAGCGGTACCGCCTCGCGCTGGCCGTCGGCGCGCTCGCGGGTGGCGAACGCCGGGCGCGCGCGGGCCAGCGCGTCGACCTGGGCGCTGGCCACCGCGCGCGCGCGTTGCTCCAGCATGCGCGCGGCCAGCAGCAGGAACACGAACATCACCGCCGCGTCGTACCAGACATGCGGGCCGCCGCGGAGGGTCTCGAACAGGCTGGCGAAATAGGCGAGCAGGGTCGAGCTGGCGATCAGCACATCCATGCCCAGGCGGCGTTCGCGCAGTTCGCGCATTGCCCCGGACAGGAACGGCCAGCCGGAATAGAACACCACCGGCGTGCACAGCAGGAACGTCAGCCAGCGGAAGAAATCGCGGGTCGGCACCGGCATGGTGCTGTTGAAGTCCAGGTACAGCGCCTCGGCCAGCATCATCGCCTGCAGCATGCCCAGGCCGGCGATGCCCAGCCGCAGCAGCCAGCGCCGGCGTTCGCGGGTGCGCTGCCGCTCGGCGGCCTCGCTGCCGGCCAGGTACGGGCGGTAGCCGAGCATCGCCAGCCGCCGCAGCGGCGCCGACAGCGCGGTCCGCGCCGGGTCCCAGGCGATGCGGATGCGGCCGGTGACGGCGTTGGCGCCGCAGTCGATCACGCCCGGCTCGCGCGCCAGCGCGCGATCGATCAGCCACGCGCAGGCCGCGCAGCGCATGCCGTCGGTGAGCAGGGTGATCTCGCGGCCGCCGTCGACCGGGCGGCTGTGCTCGGCCTGCACGTCGGCGCGGTCCCAGACCGCAAGGTCGGGCAGGTCCTCGCCGACGCGCGCGGCATTGGCGCTGCGCAGGCGGTAGTACCCGTCCAGGTCGGCGCTGGCGATCCACTCGGCGGCGGCGGCGCAGCCGTGGCAGCAGAACGCGTGCGTGCCGCCGCCCAGCGCCGCCATGTGGGGCTGGGCCGGCAGTGCTTCGCCGCAGTGGTGGCAGGTGCCGGTGGCCGCCATGACGGCGGGCGACCGCGCCGGATCGGCGATCACGTCCGGGCTCAGTGTGCCCCGCCCAGCGAGGGGGACAGGCGTGCGGCGTGCTGCTGTTTCGGCAGCCGGCCGTGCAGGCGCCAGCGGCCGTCGGCGTCGCGCAGCTGCACGACCCAGTCGTGCTCGCCGTCCACCGCCTGCTCGACGCGCCAGCCCGGGCCCTGCGGCAGCAGTTCCAGGCGCAGGTCGTCGGACTGCCGGGTGGGGTGTTCCAGCACCAGCTGCAGCGCCGCCGCGCTGGCGAACCTGCCGGTGGCCGGCAGCACTTCGACCACGCCGTCCTCGACCCGCAGCACCGCGCTCAGGCCCAGCTTGGCGGCCGCTTCATCCGGCCCCAGGTCGGTGGTCTGGATCTGCGACACGCGCTGTACCGGGTCGGACACGACATCGGCGCCGCCGGAACGCACGGCAACGATCACCAGTCCGACACCGGCCACGATCGACAGCAGCGGCAGGCCGACCACCAGCCAGAACACGGGGACCCGCCAGGGGGATTTCGGACGTTCGTTCATTGCACCGGACCAAAGAAACTGCTTTCGACGACGCGCTTCTCGTCGCCCCCCTCGCGCTCGACCACGAAGCGCAGCGCGCGGCGGCCGCTGACCTGGCCGTCGGCGACCACGTTCAGTGCCACCGGCAGCACCTGCTCGGGGCCGGCCTGGACCTCGGTCTGGCCCTGCAGGCGCAGGCCGGCGTCGGCAGGCTCCAGGGTGATGCGGTAACGCCGCGTCTCCTGGCTCTTGTTGATCAGCTTGAGCGTGTAGTCGTTGGCGATGGTGCCGTCGGCGGACTGCCGGTACAGCGCATTACGGTCGCGCAGGACTTCGGCGATCAGCTCGCTGCGGTGGCCCACGCCCCACACCCAGGCGCTGCACAGGCCCAGCAGCAGCAGGCCGTAGACGAAGATGCGCGGGCGCAGCACGCGGGTCGGCTTGCCGTCGATGGCGTTCTGCGTGGAGTAGCGGATCAGGCCATGCGGGTAGCCCATCTTGTCCATGACTTCGTCGCAGGCGTCGATGCAGGCGCCGCAGGCGATGCATTCGTACTGCAGGCCGTTGCGGATGTCGATGCCGGTCGGGCAGACCTGCACGCAGATGGTGCAGTCGATGCAGTCGCCCAGTTCCTCGGGCGCGAATTTCGGCAGCGGCGCGACTTCGGCCAGGTCGCCGTCCCAGGTGATCGTGCCCTTGGCGTGGGCGGCCTGGGTGGCGGCGGACGGATGGCGGCCGGCACGGAACACGTAGTCATAGGCGACCGACGGGATCAGCAGGCCGCGTGCGCGCTCCAGCACGCTGCCGAGGCCGCGTTTGCGCGGGCCGCGCGGTTCGCCGCGCATCGGGTCGTAGGCGATCAGCAGCGTGTTGCGGTCGAACATCGCGCTCTGGAAGCGCGCATACGGGCACATGTACTTGCACACCTGCTCGCGCAGGACGCCGGCGTTGCCCCAGGTGGCCAGCGCGTAGAACAGTACCCAGAAGGTCTCCCAGCCGCCCCATTCGAACGGCAGCAGGCGTGCGCCCAGGTCCTTGATCGGGGTGAAGAAGCCGACGAAGGTGAACCCGGTCCACAGCGCGAACAGCAGCCACAGCAGGTGCTTGCTGCCCTTGCGCAGCACCTTTTCGCGGTTCCACGGGCCGGCGTCGAGTTTCATCCGCCGCGGGCGGTCGCCCTCGGTCCAGCGCTCCATCCACAGGAAGGTCTCGGTCCACACCGTCTGCGGGCAGGCATAGCCGCACCACAGCCGGCCGGACAGCGCGGTCGAGAAGAACAGGGTCATCGCCGCGATGATCAGCAGCAGCGCCAGGAACAGGAAGTCCTGCGGCCAGAACACCAGCCCGAAGATGTAGAACTTGCGCGCGGGCAGGTCGAACAGCACCGCCTGGCGGCCGTCCCACGACAGCCACGGGAACACGTAGTACATGCCCAACAGCCACACCACCGCGGCCACCCGCAGGCGGTTGAAGCGGCCCGAGACATCGCGCGGGTAGACCTTGCGCTCGCTGACGTAGAACGAATTGCCCTGTTCGTCCACGACATCCAGCGGAATGCGCTTGCTCATGGCGTGCGTTCCATGGGGGCTGGCGGGGGAGGGAGCGGGAACGGGCGGTAAGCGGTCATGGGGTCTGCGGGGCGTGTTGCTGCGCGGGAGCGCTCAGTATCGGTCCGTAACGGAGGCAAGGAAGCGACGGATTGTCGCAGCCGCCGCTCAGCGATCCGGCGGCAGGGCGCGGTTGAAGCGGCTGGCGGGCCGCAGCAGGATCCAGGTGAACAGGCTGGAGGACGCGGTGGCCAGCCAGAACATGGCGAAGCCCAGCGTATAGCCGAGCTCGCGTGAAATGGGCAGGTCGGGGAAGGTCATGTCGCGCAGCGTCAGCGGGTCGACGAAGGCGAAGAACACCATCGTCGCCACGCCGGCGGCAAAGAAGCTGGGCCAGGCGATGGCCCCCACGCGCTGGGTCAGCGGACGTGGGGGGTGGTCGAAGCGTGGCTCGCTGAAGTCGGTCACTTTGCGCTCGTGCCTGCCGGGGTGTCCGCCTGATTATGCGACAACGACCAGACATAGGCAGCGACCAGCCGGACCCGGGTCTCGCCGAGCAGTTCGCGGTGCGCCGGCATGCTGCCGTGGCGGCCTTCGGTGATCGTCTTGTACAGGCTTTCGCGGCTGTTGCCGTAGAGCCAGTAGTTGTCGGTCAGGTCCGGCGCGCCGATGTCCTGGTTGCCCTTGCCGTCGACCCCATGGCAGGCCACGCAGACGCCCTCGTAGAGCTTCTTGCCGCGGGCGGCCATGTAGTTGTTCTGCAGGGTCTCCGGGGCCGACAGGGTGCGCACGTAGGCGATGGTGTAGTCGATCGCCTCCGGGCCGCCCATGCCGGTGAGCACGGTGCCCCACTCGGGCATGATGCCTTCGCGGCCGTCCAGCACCGTTTCCAGGATGCGCTCGGGCGAGCCACCCCAGTGCCAGATGTCGTCGGTCAGGTTCGGGTAGCCGATGGCACCCTGGCCCGAGGAGCCGTGGCAGGTGGCGCAGGTGTTGCCGAAGATCGAGCGGCCCAGCGCCAGCGCCTTGGGATCCTTGGCCAGCTGGTCGATCGGCTTGCCGGCATACGGCTTGAAGGTCTGCTCGAGCTTGGCGTCCTCGATGGCCTTCTCCTTGGCGTGCTCTCCCTTGGAGGTCCAGCCGCTGTAACCGGGGATGTTGCCCAGCCCGCCGTACCAGAACAGGTAGCCGATGCTGAAGAAGATGGTCAGGTAGAACAGGTTGATCCACCAGCGCGGCAGCGGCTTGTTGTACTCGGTGATGTCACCGTCCCAGGTGTGCAGCGTGTCCTCGGGCTTCGGGTCGCCCGGGCGGCGGCGTGCGGTCCACCAGAGCAGCCACACGCAGCCCAGGATGTTCAGCGCAACCAGGGCGATGACGTACCACGTCCATCCCATGCTCATCATCCGCGCTCTCCCCCGTTGCCGTATTGCACGTTGTCATCTTCCAGCGGCAGGCGTGCCGCATCCTCGAACTCACGCTTGCGCTTCGGGCTCCAGGCCCAGATCCAGCCGCCGACGAACAGCACCAGCAGCAGCGCGGTCACGATGCCGGAGATCATGGCTGGCCTCCCCGCGGCGCATGACGGCCCAGTCCCTGCAGGTAGGCCACGACCGCATCCAGCTCGGTCTTGCCCTTGACGTCCTCGGCGGCGCTGGCGATCTGCTCGTCGCTGTACGGGTCGCCCAGCGCCTTGAGCGCGCTCATGTGCCGGGCCACGGTGGCGCCGTCGACCTGGTTCTTCTCCAGCCACGGGAAGCTGGGCATGTTCGACTCCGGCACCACGTCGCGCGGATTGATCAGGTGCACGCGGTGCCAGGCGTCGGAATAACGGCCGCCGACACGCGCCAGGTCCGGGCCGGTGCGCTTGCTGCCCCACTGGAAGGGGCGGTCGTAGACCGATTCGCCGGCCAGCGAGTAGTGGCCGTAGCGCTCGGTCTCGAAGCGCAGGGTGCGCACCATCTGCGAATGGCAGTTGTAGCAGCCCTCGCGGACGTAGACGTCACGGCCGGCCAGTTCCAGCGCCGGGTAGGGCTCGACGCCCTCCAGCGGCTTGATCGCCTCGGCCTGGAACATCAGCGGCACGATCTCGGCCAGGCCGCCGAACGACACGGCGACCGCGATCAGCACCGCCATCAGGCCGACGTTCTTCTCGACTTTCTCGTGGGGATTCTTGTTCTCGCTCATGGGGTTCCTTCCTCCTCAGGCACGCACTTCGGAGGCGTCGACGGGCAGCAGCGGCTGCGGTTCGATCGCGGGGGCGGTACGCCAGGTACGCCAGACGTTCCAGGCCATCAGGCACATGCCGCTCAGCACCACCAGGCCGCCGCCGAGGCGGATCAGGTAGTACGGATAGGTGAACTTCAGCGATTCGACGAAGGTGTAGGTCAGGGTGCCGTCGTCATTGGTCGCGCGCCACATCAGGCCCTGCATCACGCCGGCGATCCACATCGAGGCGATGTACAGCACCACGCCGATGGTGTGCAGCCAGAAGTGCGTGTCGATGGCCTTGACCGAATACATCTGCTCGCGGCCCAGCAGCTTGGGCATCAGCGCGTAGATCGAGCCGATCGAGATCATCGCCACCCAGCCCAGTGCGCCGGCGTGGACGTGGCCCACGGTCCAGTCGGTGTAGTGGGACAGCGAGTTGACCGTCTTGATCGACATCATCGGGCCTTCGAAGGTGGCGATCATGTAGAACGACACGGCCACGATCAGGAACTTCAGGATCGGGTCGGTGCGCAGCTTGTGCCATACGCCGGACAGGGTCAGCACGCCGTTGATCGCGCCACCCCACGACGGGGCCAGCAGGATCAGCGAGAACACCATGCCCAGCGACTGCGCCCAGTCGGGCAGGGCCGTGTACTGCAGGTGGTGCGGGCCGGCCCACATGTAGACCGCGATCAGCGCCCAGAAGTGCACGATCGACAGCCGGTAGGAGTACACCGGGCGGCCGGCCTGCTTGGGCACGAAGTAGTACATCATTCCCAGGAAGCCGGCGGTCAGGAAGAAGCCCACCGCGTTATGGCCGTACCACCACTGCACCATCGCGTCCACCGCGCCGCTGTAGACCGAGTAGGACTTGGTCGCGCCGGCCGGCATGGAGATGTTGTTGACGATGTGCAGCAGCGCGATGGCGATGATGAAGCTGGCGTAGAACCAGTTCGCCACATAGATGTGCTTGACCCGGCGCTTGGCGATGGTGCCGATGAACAGCACCGCGTAGGCCACCCACACCGCGGCGATCAGGATGTCGATCGGCCATTCCAGCTCGGCGTATTCCTTGCCCTGGGTGTAACCCAGCGGCAGGGTGATGGCCGCGGCCACGATCACCAGCTGCCAGCCCCAGAACACGAAGGCCGCCAGTTTGTCCGATATCAGCCGGACGTGGCAGGTACGCTGCACCACGTGCAGGCTGGTGGCGAACAGCGCGCAGCCACCGAAGGCGAAGATCACCGCATTGGTGTGCAGCGGTCGCAGCCGCCCGTAGCCCAGCCACGGTATGCCTTCGCCGAGCGTCGGCCAGTAAAGCTGGGCGGCGATGATCACGCCCACCAGCATCCCCACGATGCCCCAGACCACGGTCATCACCGCGAACTGGCGCACCACCTTGTCGTTATACGTCCCCTGCACGCTTTGCATGCGGCCTGATCCTCGGTCTGAACGGGGAAAATCATCCCCCGTGTGGAGCACTCCGGGCATTGACTTGAATCAATCCGTGTCCCGGGCGGTTGCGGCCATCCATGGATCCTTCCCCGTGGATGCCATCCTGAACAGTATATGACGGAGGCCCGGGCGACAGGGTCGCCCGGGCCTCCGTCCAGGTGCAGCAGAATCAGCGGGTTAC
The DNA here is from genome assembly GCF_056393075.1 of Stenotrophomonas sp. Steno-Z10-HUANG. NCBI lineage: Bacteria > Pseudomonadati > Pseudomonadota > Gammaproteobacteria > Lysobacterales > Lysobacteraceae > Stenotrophomonas > Stenotrophomonas sp. Steno-Z10-HUANG. Next base: position 27,259 of record NZ_JBWJPA010000014.1, on the reverse strand, counting down.
GACCAGCTTGCCCTTCATCATGGCCGAGTGGCCGGGGAACGAGCAGTAGAAGCTGTAGTCGCCGCCGGCGGTGAGCTTGTTGCCCGGGAAGCGCACCTGGGTCTTCTGCCCGCCGCCGATCAGGCTGGTGTGGGCGATCACGCGGGCGTCCTTGGCCGGCACGTAGTTGTTGGCCACGCCGGCGCGGATCGCGTCACGGTTGACGCCGGCCATGTCGGCGGTGGTGGACACCACCACGTTGTGGCCCATGGCGGTGGCCGGGAGCTTGCCGGTATGGGTCAGTTCGAGGGTGATCGTGGCGCAGCCGGCCGAGACGGTGGCTTCCTTGAGATCGAACTGCATCGCGTCGTTGCCCTTGAGCGAAACGGTGCAGTTGCCGGCAGCCTGGGCCGCGCCCGCGGCACCGACAAGGGCCAGGGCGAGGAGAAGACGGCGCGAGGTTTTCATGGGTGTTGCTCCTGTGGGATATGTGTGGACGCAGCGTGCGGCCTGACCGTCACGGCCCGGCGCAGGCGTGTGCCGGGCGACGCGCATAGGGTCGGTCCAGACGCGCCGGATTTCCTTGATCTGGGTCAATCAAGCCGGCGGTGGCCGGCATCGGCGCGTTCGGCGTGCTTCCCCCGGATGCGCGGTCGACGCCGCGGAAGCCGCGGCGAACGCATGAGGGAGCAAAGGAGCAAAAAGGCAAAAGCGCAAAAGCGCAAAAGCGCAAAAGCGCAAAAGCGGCGTCCCCCGGGGGCATGGCGCGGCCCGGGGAGGGCGACCGCCGCCAGCGGTCAGGCCACGGGCGTGCGCAGTACCGGCATGTCCCAGCCCGGACGCGGCGCGAAACGGTCGCCGTGGCGGGCCTGCAGGGTCCTGAGTTTTTCCACCAGAGCGTCGGCGCCGGTGGCGCGGATGTGCTGGATCGGGCCACCGCGGAACGGCGCGAAGCCGGTGCCGAAGATCACCCCGGCATCGAGCAGGTCGGCATCGGCGACCACGCCGTCGTGCAGGCAGGCGACCGCCTCGTTGAGCAGCGGCAGGATCAGGCGGTCCTCCAGGTCCGACGGCGCCTGGTAGTCCTTGACCACCTCCGGCTTCACCGCGCGCCCGTTCTCCCATTTGTAGATGCCCTGGCCGTCCTTCTTGCCGCGCTTGCCGGCGTCCACGGACGCCAGCGCGGCCGGGATCTGCAGGCCCAGGAACGGCGCCAGCTCGCGGCCGACACTGGCAGCCACGTCCAGGCCGACGGTGTCGAGCAGTTCGATCGGGCCCATCGGCATGCCGAACTTCACCGCGGCGCGGTCGATCACCGGGCCGGGGATGCCTTCGGCATAGGCGGTGGCCGCTTCCAGCATGTACGGGAACAGCACCCGGTTGACCAGGAACCCCGGGGTGCCGGCCACCGGCACAGGGAACTTGCCCAGCGCCTTGCAGAACGCGGCCAGCCGCTGTCCGGTCTGCGGCGCCATGCGGTCGTGGTGGATGATCTCCACCAGCGGCATCTGCGCCACCGGATTGAAGTAGTGCAGGCCGGCGAACCGGGCCGGCTGCGCGATGTGTTCGCGCAGTTCGTCCAGCGGGATCGAGGAGGTGTTGGTGGTCAGCAGCGCGTCGGCCTTCAGCCGCGGCTCCAGCGCCTGGTACAGCGCGCGCTTGGCTTCCGGGTTCTCGATGATCGCCTCGATCACCAGGTCGGCCTGGGCCACGCCGTCGCCGGCCAGATCGGCCTTCAACCGGGCGGCGACATCCGCGCGCCTGGCCGGGTCCTTCACCTTTTTCTCGAACAGCACCTGGGCACGGGCCATGGCCGGGTCGATGAAGCGCTGTTCGCGGTCCTGCAGGGTCACGTCGAACCCCTTGTAGGCCGCCCACGCGGCGATGTCGCCGCCCATCACCCCGGCGCCGACCACGTGCACGTGGCGGATGTCCGATTCCTTGCCGCCCAGGGCCTTGAGCCGCTCGGTCAGGAAGAAGATGCGGATCAGGTTGCGCGCGGTCGGGCCGCCGGCCAGCTTGACCACCGCGCGGCGCTCGGCGTCCAGCCGCGCCTGGATGCCGCTGCCGCCGCTGCGTTCCCAGGTCGAGATCAGCGCGTACGGCGCCGGGTAATGCTCCTTCCTGGCCTTGCGCGCGACCTGCCTGGCCATCTGCGGGGCCAGGATCCTGCGCGCCAGCCAGGTATTGGTGGCCCAGGCGGTGGCGCGTTGCCTGAACGGCCGGGTCACGCCTGACTGCAGCAGCGCTACCGCCGCGTCGACCAGTACCGCCGGGGCGGCGACCTTGTCGACCAGGCCGATGCCACGGGCGGCCGACGCCGACAGGGTGCGTCCGGTCAGCATCATGTCCATCGCCGCCGGTGCGCCGACCAGGCGCGGCAGGCGCGCGCTGCCGCCCCAGCCCGGGAAGATGCCCAGCTGGGTCTCGGGCAGGCCGATGCGGGTGGATGGATCGCTGGAGGCCACGCGGTAGCGGCAGGCCAGGGCCAGCTCGGTGCCGCCGCCCAGGCAGTGGCCGTGGATCGCGGCCACGGTGGGGCAGGGCAGCTCGGCCAGCTTCTGGTAGGTGGACTGGCCGCGGCGGATGGCGTCATTGACGGTGCCGCGGCGGTCGAACTCCTGGAACTCCTTCAGGTCCGCCCCGGCAATGAAGCCGGCGGCCTTGGCCGAGCGGATCACCACCCCCCTGGGCGGGTCGATCGCCAGCCGTTCGACGATGTCGCCCAGTTCCAGCAGCACGTCCTGGGACATCGCGTTGACCGGACTGTCGCGGCGGTCCAGGGCCAGCACGACGACGCCGTCGTCGCGGATTTCGGCCTGCCAGTGAGTGAAGCGGAGCCCATCGAAACCTGAAAGCATGGGACGTTCCATCCGGTTGTGTATGGAGAAGATCGCTATGATCCAGAGGTTGTTTCCCCGGCGTCAAATCCCAATGCTGGGGAGGCAGGCGCGTTCGCGCCGGCCGGTCGCCAGCGACAGGCTATCCGAACGCGGGTTGCAGCATGTCTACATCCCGTGCGCGCGCGTCACGGCGGCGCGCGCAGGGCAGCCGCTATGCTCGGGTGCAGTGCGCGCCGGCCCGGGCCTGGCGGCCGCAAGGTAAACATGCTCTGAAGGACGGCGCGGCGCTCCGGGGACGGGACGCTGAACTTTTTCCGCCCCAGGCGGTCTCATTGCCCGACGTCGGTTGGGCTGACAGGAGTGCGGCCCCGCATGGCCGAGGTTGAAACACCGCAGGAGCTGGATCTGGAGCTGGTCCGGCGCGTGCAGCGCGGCGAGAGCGCGGCGTTCGATGTCCTGGTGCGCAAGTACCAGCACCGCATCGTCGCGCTGATCGGGCGCTACATCGCCGACTGGAGTGAATGTCAGGACGTGGCCCAGGACACTTTCGTCCGCGCCTATCGCGCGATCGGGAATTTCCGTGGCGACGCCCAGTTCTATACCTGGTTGCATCGAATCGCAGTGAATACCGCCAAGAACTACCTTGCCGCACACAACCGGCGCCCGCCCACCGACGACGTCGAGATCGGCGATGCCGAACAGTTCGACGCCGGCGCGCGCCTGCGCGATACCGACACGCCCGAGCGCGAACTGATGCGGCAGGAACTGGAACAGACCGTGATGAAGGCGGTCGACGCGCTTCCCGAGGAGCTGCGTTCGGCCATCACGTTGCGAGAGGTGGAAGGCATGAGCTACGAGGAAATCGCACAGAAAATGGGGTGCCCGATCGGCACCGTGCGCTCGCGGATATTCCGTGCCCGCGAAGCCATCGACGCGCAGTTGCGTCCCCTGCTGGACACCGCCAGCGCCACCCGCGAGAGGAGCCGCGCATGAATGTTTCCGGCCGCGTCGATGCGGCGGCGGGCAATGCCGCCGACAAATTCGAACTGCACTACCGGCAGCAGCTGTCGGCGCTGGTCGATGGCGAGCTTGCCACCGACGAGGCGCGCTTCCTGCTGCGCCGGCTTGAGCACGACGACGAGTTGTCCGGCTGCCATGAGCGCTGGCAGCTGTTGGGCGACGTACTGCGCGGCCAGGCCTGCGCGCCGGCACCGGCCGGGTTCGACCGCCGGATCCGTGCGGCGATCGCCGCCGACGCGGAGCAGGGGGGCACGGTCTCCGTGCGCCCGTCGCGTCGCGCGGGCTGGCGGCGCTGGGGCGGCGGTGCCGCCCTGGCCGCGTCGGTCGCGGCCGTGGCGCTGTTCATGGCGCGCGGACAGCTGCCGGCGCCGGGCGTGCCCGAAACCGTGATCGCCACCGCGGCGCAGGTCCCGGCGACCCCCGTCGTCGCCGATGCCGGCCCGGCCACGACCTCCGATGCCGAAGCCGGGCTGGCCGCCGCGGCGCCCGCCGTGGCCGCCGTCGCACTGCGGCGGGCAGATGCCGCCGCACGCCGCGGCAGCGCCACCCGCAACCAGCAGGTGGCACGCGGCGTCGCCGCGCGGCAGGCCGAGCCGGCACGCGCGGTGGCCGTGCAGGCGCCGCTGCCGGTCGTGCGCCATGACCCGTTCGCCGACCCCGGCAGCGTGCTGCAGGCGCGGCCATGGCCGCGCTCGAGCCTGGCGCCGGCGCTGTCGTCGGGCAATGCCCTGAATGCCAGCGCGTCTGCCGAAGGCGGTGCGACCTTCTACCCGTTCGAGCCGCGCCTGCCCCCGCAGGGGGCGCCGGCGCAGCCGGACGCGCAGCCGGCGCGGCCCTGAGCCGGCGTTTGTCCAGGTGCCCGCGGCGCTGTGCGGCGGGTACCTTTTCCCGGGATTTCCCCGTCTGGCGGCCACTGCCGGGCGGAGCGTGTTTCTTCATTTTCCAATCGGAGGCTCGAGTCTGATGACCCACCGTATCCCCACGCGGCTGTTCGGCCTGCTGGCAATGACCCTGCCGCTGGTCGCCTGCGCCCAGAGCAATGCCCCCACCGCCCCCGCCGAACAGGCGGTCGCCGCGCGCCCGGCCACGCCGGCCCCGCAGCTGGTCAGCGGCCTGCCCGACTTCACCCAGCTGGTGGACCGGGTCGGGCCCGGCGTGGTCAACGTCGAGACCGTCATCGGCGCGCGGCGCGGGCCGCGCATGGCTGGCGGTGGACGACCGGACATGGACCAGATGCCGGAATTCTTCCGGCGCTTCTTCGGGCCGGATTTCCAGATGCCGCGCGAGGCGCCTGAGGACGGCCCGCGCGGCCGCGGCATGGGCTCGGGCTTCATCATTTCCGCCGACGGCTACGTGCTCACCAACCACCACGTGATCGACGGCGCCGAGACGGTCAAGGTCAAGCTCAGCGACCGCCGCGAGTTCGACGCCAAGGTCGTCGGCAGCGACCAGCAGTACGACGTGGCGCTGCTGAAGATCGACGCCAAGGGCCTGCCGACCGTGCGCGTGGGCGATTCCAACACGCTCAAGCCCGGCCAGTGGGTGGTGGCGATCGGCTCGCCGTTCGGCCTGGATCACTCGGTGACCGCCGGCATCGTCAGCGCCACCGGCCGCAGCAACCCCTACGCCGAACAGCGCTACGTGCCGTTCATCCAGACCGACGTGGCGATCAACCAGGGCAACTCCGGCGGCCCGCTGCTCAACACCCGCGGCGAGGTGGTCGGCATCAATTCGCAGATCTTCTCCGCCTCCGGTGGCTACATGGGCATCAGCTTCGCCATTCCGATCGACCTGGCGATGAGCGCGGTGGAGCAGATCAAGAAGACCGGCAAGGTCAGCCGCGGCCAGCTGGGCGTGATGGTTGGCGCGGTGACCGCCGACATCGCGCAGGGCTTCAAGCTGCCGGACAGCCGTGGCGCGCTGGTCAACCAGATGGTCGAGGACTCGGCTGCGGCGAAGGCCGGTGTGCAGCTGGGTGACGTCATCCGCTCGGTCAACGGCACCGAGATCGCCGCCTCCAGCGACCTGCCGCCGCTGATCGGCGCCATGCCGCCGGGCAGCAAGGTGCGGCTGGGCATCCTGCGCGACGGCAAGCCGCGCGAGATCACCGTGACCCTGACCGAACTGGCCGAGGACGCCGCGCGCACGGCCAATGCCCCGGCCACGGCCGGCGAGGACAAGCCGCAGGCCGGTGCCAACGCGCTGCTGGGGCTGGAAGTGGCCGACCTGACCGCCGCCGAGCGCCGCCAGCTGGGCCTGGATGCCGGCGAGGGCGTGCGCATCACCGCCGTGAACAGCCAGGCCGCGCGCGAGGCACGGCTGGCGCCGGGCATGGTGGTGCTGCAGGTCGGGCGTACCCCGGTCGGCAGCGTGGCCGCGCTCAACCGCGAGCTGGCCGGCTACAAGAAGGGCGACGTGGTGATGCTGCTGGTGCGCGCGGGCGGCAACAGCGCCTTCGTCGCGGTCCGTGCCGGCGGCTGAACCCGATATTCATCAAGCTGTACGCAGGGGCCGCCTCCGGGCGGCCCCTGCCGTTGCGGCGGCCGCCCTGTGCGGGCTGCCCGCCGGCCGTGCGATAATGGCGCGTTATCCTGACGACGCGACGCGCCGCCGCCACCTTATGTCTGCCGATTCGATGCGGAACATCCGCAATTTCTCCATCATCGCCCACGTCGACCATGGCAAGTCCACCCTGGCCGACCGCATCATCCAGATCTGCGGCGGCCTGACCGCGCGCGAAATGGAAGCGCAGGTCCTGGACAACAACCCGATCGAGCGCGAGCGTGGCATCACCATCAAGGCGCAGTCGGTGTCGTTGCCGTACACCGCGCGCAACGGCGAAACCTACTACCTGAACTTCATCGACACCCCCGGCCACGTCGACTTCTCCTATGAGGTCAGCCGTTCGCTGGCCGCCTGCGAGGGCGCGCTGCTGGTGGTGGACGCGGCGCAGGGCGTGGAAGCCCAGTCCGTGGCCAACTGCTATACCGCGGTGGAGATGGGCCTGGAAGTGGTGCCGGTGCTGAACAAGATCGACCTGCCCACCGCCGACACCGAGCGTGCCAAGGCGGAAATCGAGGCGGTGATCGGCATCGATGCCACCGACGCGGTGCCGGTGTCGGCCAAGACCGGGCTGAACGTGGAAGAGGTGCTGGAGGCCATCGTCCACCGCATCCCGCCGCCGGCCCCGCGCGATACCGACAAGCTGCAGGCGCTGATCATCGACTCCTGGTTCGACAACTACCTGGGCGTGGTCTCGCTGGTGCGGGTGATGCAGGGCGAGGTCAAGACCGGCGACAAGCTGCTGGTCATGTCCACCGGCCGCAACCACCAGGTCGACGCGGTGGGCGTGTTCACGCCCAAGCGCAAGGTCACCGGCAAACTGTCGGCCGGCGAGGTGGGCTGGATCACCGCGTCGATCAAGGACGTGCACGGCGCGCCGGTCGGCGACACCCTGACCCTGGCCGCCGACCCGGCGCCGGCGCCGCTGCCCGGCTTCCAGGAAATGCAGCCGCGCGTGTTCGCCGGCCTGTTCCCGGTCGACGCCGAGGACTACCCGGACCTGCGCGAGGCACTGGACAAGCTGCGCCTGAACGACGCCGCGCTGCGCTTCGAACCGGAAAGCTCCGAGGCGATGGGCTTCGGCTTCCGCTGCGGCTTCCTCGGCATGCTGCACATGGAGATCGTGCAGGAGCGCCTGGAGCGCGAGTACGACCTGGACCTGATCAGCACCGCGCCGACCGTGGTCTACGAGGTGCTCAAGAGCGACGGCTCCATCGTGATGATGGATAACCCGGCCAAGCTGCCCCCGGTGAACCAGGTCGAGGAGATCCGCGAGCCGATCATCCGCGCCAACGTGCTCACTCCCGAGGAGTACATCGGCAACATCATCAAGCTGTGCGAAGAGAAGCGCGGCACCCAGATCGGCATCAATTACCTGGGCAGCCAGGTGCAGATCAGCTACGAACTGCCGATGGCCGAGGTGGTGCTGGACTTCTTCGACAAGCTCAAATCGGTCAGCCGCGGCTATGCGTCGCTGGACTACCACTTCGTGCGCTTCGAGGCCGGTCCGTTCGTGCGCGTGGACGTGCTGATCAACGGCGACAAGGTCGACGCGCTGTCGCTGATCGTGCACCGCAGCCATGCCGACCGCCGCGGCCGCGAGCTGTGCGAGAAGATGAAGGACCTGATCCCGCGGCAGATGTTCGACGTCGCCATCCAGGCCGCCGTCGGCTCGCAGATCATCGCCCGCACCACGGTCAAGGCGATGCGCAAGAACGTGCTGGCCAAGTGCTATGGTGGCGATGTTTCGCGCAAGAAGAAGCTGCTGGAGAAGCAGAAGGAAGGCAAGAAGCGCATGAAGCAGGTCGGCCGCGTGGAGATCCCGCAGGAAGCCTTCCTGGCCGTGCTGCAGATGGACAACAAGTAAGAGGCCAGGGGTCTCCGGCCCCCGGTCCCCGCACTCAAGGACTCTGGAATGAAATGGTTTGAAATCGCCCTGGTGGTGCTGACCCTGGGATCGGGCCTGGTCCTGCTGCTGGACAAACTGTTCCTGGCCAAGCGCCGCGCGACCAAGGGCAGCCTGCTGGACAGCGAGGAACCGGCGCTCGTCGATTACTCGCGCGCGTTCTTCCCGGTGCTGGCGGTGGTGCTGGTGCTGCGCAGCTTCATCGCCGAGCCGTACAAGATCCCGTCCAGCTCGATGATGCCCAACCTGCTGATCGGCGACTTCATCCTGGTCAACAAGTTCGCCTACGGCATCCGCCTGCCGATCACCAACACCAAGGTGATCCCGACCGGCGAGCCCAAGCGCGGCGACGTGGTGGTGTTCCAGTTCCCCGGCCACCCGGACATGCCCGGCGACCCGCAGCGCGGCGAGAATTTCATCAAGCGCGTCATCGGCCTGCCGGGCGACCGCATCGGCTTCCACGGCGACACCCTGTCGATCAACGGGCAGCCGCTGGCCTACGAGATCAAGGGCGAGTACGTGGGCAAGGGCCGCGGTGCCGAAATGAATGGCGCCACCCTGCTCGGCGAGGCGTTGCCGGGCCGTCCGCACACCGTGCTGGAGTACCTGGGCCGCGCCAATCCGGCCGGCCAGGGCGACTGGCAGGTGCCGCAGGGCCAGTACCTGGTCATGGGCGACAACCGCGACAACAGCGACGACGGCCGTTTCTGGGGCTTCCTGCCGGAGCAGAACCTGCGCGGCAAGGCGTTCCTGATCTGGCTCAACTGCAGCGGCTGGTTCTGCAAGGACGGCTTCGAGCCGTCGCGGATCGGCTCGGGCATCCAGTAACCTAGGCGCAAACCGGGGGAGAATGCTATGAATCGCAAGCAAGGCGGCATGACGCTGACGTCGTTCCTGATGGTGCTGGCCGTGGTCGGTTTCGCGCTCTACGTGGGCATGAAGCTGTTCCCGATGTACCAGGAGTTCTACGCGGTCAAGACCTCGATGAAGGCGCTGGCCAAGGAGCCGGGCACGTCGGATCCGGCCAAGGCGCAGGAGCTGTTCTTCAAGCGCATGGACATGAACTACTCGGACAGCGTCAAGCGCGACAACATCAAGTTCGACCGCATCGACGGTGGCGTGCGCATGAACGTGAGTTATGAAGTGCGCCGCCCGCTGGTCGGCAACCTCGACATCGTCGGCCGCTTCGAGAACTCCCAGGACCTGACCTCGCACGGTGAGTAGGACGGTGACGCGGGGTGACCGCATCGGCCACCCGTTCCGGGATCCGGGCCTGCTGCGGCAGGCCCTGACCCATCGCAGCGCGGGCGCGCCGCACAACGAGCGCCTGGAGTTCCTCGGCGACAGCATCGTCAACCTGATCGTGGCCGAGGCGCTGTTCGCGCGCTGGCCCAAGGCCGACGAAGGCGCGTTGACCCGGGCGCGGGCGGCGCTGGTGTGCGAAGCGGCACTGGCGGCCATGGCGCGTACCCTGGACCTGGGCGAGCGCCTGACCCTGGGCCCCGGCGAGATGAAATCCGGTGGCCACCGCCGCGATTCGATCCTGGCCGACGCCTTCGAGGCGGTGGTGGCGGCGATCTACCTGGATGCCGGGTTCGAGGCCTGCCGTGCGCGGGTGTTGCCCTGGTTCGAGGCGCCGATGGCCGCGGTGCCGGTCGGCAAGCCCGAGAAAGACCCCAAGACCCGGCTGCAGGAATGGCTGCAGGCGCGGCAGAAACCGCTGCCGGTGTATGAACTGGTATCGGAAACCGGCGATGACCATGCCCGGCATTTCCGGGTACGCTGCCGCCTGACCGACCCGGATGTGACCACCGCGGGCGAGGGCAGCTCCCGGCGGCTGGCCGAACAACAGGCGGCTGCGGCCGCGATCGAGCAACTGGATTCCAAGTGAACGACACCTCCTCCCACCGCTGTGGCAGCGTCGCCGTCATCGGCCGCCCCAATGTCGGCAAATCGACCCTGACCAACGCCCTGGTGGGCGCCAAGGTCAGCATCGTCTCCAACCGGCCGCAGACCACCCGCCACCGCCTGCTGGGCATCGCCACCTTCCCCGAGGGGCAGCTGGTGCTGGTCGACACCCCCGGGCTGCACCGCCAGCAGAAGCGGGCGATGAACCGGGTGATGAACCGCGCCGCGCGCGGGTCGCTGGAAGGCGTGGACGCCGGCCTGCTGGTGATCGAGGCCGGGCGCTGGGACGAGGAGGACACGCTGGCCTTCAACGTGCTGCGCGACGCCGGCATCCCGGTGCTGCTGGTGGTCAACAAGGTCGATCGGCTGAAGGACAAGGGCGCGCTGCTGCCGTTCCTGCAGGAAATCACCGAAGGCCGCGACTTCGCCGGCGTGCACCCGATCTCGGCGCAGAAGCGCAATGGCCTGGAAGCACTGGTGCGCGACGTGCTCAAGCTGTTGCCGGAGGCCCCGCCGATGTTCGGCGAGGACGAGATCACCGACCGCAGCCAGCGCTTCCTGGCCGGCGAACTGGTGCGCGAGCAGTTGATGCGCCAGCTCGGCGAGGAGTTGCCGTATGCGACCACGGTGGAGATCGAACGCTTCGCCGAGGACGGCAACCTGCTGCGCATCGGCGCGGTGATCTGGGTCGAGCGCGAGGGCCAGAAGGCCATCGTGATCGGCAAGGGCGGCGCGCGGCTGAAGGAAATCGGCGCCAAGGCCCGCCTGCAGATGGAGCGCCTGTTCGGCGCCAAGGTGTTCCTGGAAACCTGGGTGCGCGTACGCGAAGGCTGGTCCGACGACGAGGCCGCGCTCAAGGCGTTCGGTTACGAGTGAGGCCGGTAACGGGGGCGGGCGGCCAGGAATGAGGGCGCGCGCGTAGTCGGCTCCGCCCTGTCGTGCCCCGGCCTGCGGGTGGCAGGTGGCCGGCGCTCTGCCAGACTGCGGACGCGGCACGGTTGCATCCCCCGACCCCTGCTTCCCACTCCCGGCTCCAGCGCATGCGCATCGACGACGAACCCGCTTACGTGCTGCATGCGCGCCCCTGGCGCGAAACCAGCCTGTTGGTCGAGGCGCTGACCCGCGGGCATGGCCGCATCGGCCTGCTGGCGCGTGGCGTGCATGGCCCGAAAAAGCAGCTCCTGCGCGCCGCGCTGCAGCCGCTGCAGTCGATCCGCCTGGATGCGGTGATGCGCGGCGAACTGGCGCAGCTGCGGCGCGCCGAGAGCCAGGACGCGGCACCGCGGCTGCATGGGCAGGCGATGCTGGCCGCCTTCTACGTCAACGAACTGGTGCTGCGGCTGGCGCCGCGCCACGACCCCTTGCCCGAGCTGCACCATGCCTATGGCCAGGTCCGCGGCCGCCTGGCCGACGCGGCGGGGCTGGCGTGGGCGCTGCGGTGTTTCGAGCGCGACCTGCTCGAGGCGCTGGGGTTCGGTTTCGACTGGACCTGTACCGCGGACGGGCAGCCCATCGATCCGGCGGCCCGCTACCGGCTGGACCCGCAGGAGGGGCCGCTGCGGCTGCTCAGCGAGCGCAACGCCAGCGAACGCCGGGGCCTGGCCACCGGCGCGGCGCTGCTGGCACTGGCCGCGGACCAGCCGCCGGCGGCGGCCGACCTCGCCAGCCTGCGGCCGCAGATGCGCGCGGTGCTGCTGCACCACCTGGGGGGGCGCGGGCTCAAGTCCTGGGAAATGCTGGGGGATTTGAGAGGCAGGAGTGAGTGAAGAGGAGTGAGGAGTGAGAAAAGGCAGGAGCAAAAGCCGTCATCTCCACGAAGGCGGAGATCGCTCTTGCTTCTTCTCACTCCTCACTCCTCTTCACTCACTCCTGGCTTCAATGCAGTAGCGCACTCACCGCCGCATCGAACTGGCGCCGCGCCATGTCCGACTCCGGCGCCTGGTGCAGTTGCCGCACCGCGCGGCCGAGCCGCGAGGCGCCGACGAAACCGCAGCTGGCCTGCAGCCGGTGCAGCTGCCGGCGCAGGGCGCCATCGTCATGCTGCCGCAGCGCCACCGACACCGCGTCGCGGGCCACCGGCAGTTCGGACAGGAACAGTTCGCGCAACGCCACGACATGCGCCTGCTGGCCATTGAGCGCGCTCAGCGCCGCGCCTTCGTCCCAGTCGGGCGCGGCCGCATCCTCGCTGGCCGGGGCCTCGCCGGCGGTGGCCTGGCCGAGGCCCTCACGCACCGCGGCCTGCAGTTCGGCGCGGGTCATCGGCTTGACCAGTACCCGCTCGAAACCGGCCTCGTGCAGCGACCGCCGGATGTCCGCGCCATTGTCGGCGGTGTGCGCCAGCGCGGGCACCTGCGGGTGCAGCGCGCGCAGCTGCCGCAGCAGCGCGTGGCCGCTGCCATCGGGAAGATGGACGTCCACCAGCCACAGGTCGTGGCGGACGGCGCTGCCCATCCGCAATGCCTGCGCGACCGAGCCGGCGATGTCGACCGTGGCCGGCAACGCTTCCAGCGCGGCCCGGAAAAAGCCCTGGCTGGTCGCGTCGTCCTCGACCAGCAGCAGGCGCGGTGGATGCCCCTGGGCGTGCGTATTCATATGCTGCCTCCATGTCAGCCGTGCCCGGCATCATTGGCGATGTGGCCGTGCCGCGCAAGCGGCGGAAGTCAGGCCGATGTGCATCTGCGACAATGGCGCCCCGCAACCCGCAGCCTTTCGCCACGTGGCCCGATCCAGATCCCGCATCGACAAGACCCCGTTCCAGACCGACATCCTCGACCTCAGCCATGACGGACGCGGCGTTGCCCGCCGTGAAGGCGAGGGCGGCAAGGTGACCTTCGTGGCCGGTGCGCTGCCTGGCGAGACGGTGATGGCCGAACAGACCGGCAAGAGCCGCCATTTCGACGAGGCGCGGACCGTGGAGGTACTCACGGCCTCGCCGCACCGGGTGCAGCCCCGCTGCCCGCATTTCGGCGTCTGCGCCGGCTGCGTGCTGCAGCACCTGGACGAGGGCCAGCAGATCGTGGCCAAGCAGCAGGTGCTGATGGACAACCTGACCCGCATCGGCCATGTCAGCCCGGGCACGGTGCTGGCGCCGCTGGTCGGCGACAACTGGGGCTACCGGCGCAAGGGCCGGTTCTCGGTGCGCCGGGTCGAGAAGAAGGACAAGACCCTGGTGGGCTTCCGCGAGCAGGACCCGCGCTTCGTCGCCGACCTGTCGCAGTGCCTGACCGTGATTCCCGAGATCGGTACTCGGGTCGCGGCACTGTCGGCCTTCATCGAGGGCCTGGACGGCAAGCGCGACATTCCGCAGATCGAGTTCATCGGCGGCGATGCCGCCATCGCCCTGACCGTGCGCCACCTGCAGCCGCTGTCCGACGCGGACCGCCAGGCCTGGCAGGCGTTCGGCCAGCAGCACGGCTTCGCCATCTATCTGCAGCCCGGCGGGCTGGAGTCGGTGCATCCCTTGTGGCCGGCCGACGGCGTGCCGCTGTCCTTCGCGCTGCCGCAGTGGGACGTGGAGCTGGCGTTCCGTCCGCTGGACTTCATCCAGGTCAACGCCAAGCTCAACCAGCAGATGATCGCGCATGCGCTGGCCCTGCTGGACGCACAGCCGGACGAGCGCGTGCTCGACCTGTTCTGCGGCCTGGGCAATTTCACCCTGCCGCTGGCGCGCACCGTGCGCGAGGTGGTGGGCGTGGAGGGCGAGGCAGGGCTGGTGGCGCGGGCGAGGGAAAACGCGCAGCGCAACGGCCTGGACAACGCGCAGTTCTTTGCCGCCGACCTCACCCAGGACCAGCGCGCCGCGCCGTGGATGCGGCAGGGCTTCGACAAGCTGCTGCTCGACCCGCCGCGCTCGGGCGCGATCGACGTGCTGCAGCAGCTGCCGCTCAAGCAGTTCAAGCGCATCGTCTACGTCAGCTGCCACCCCGGTTCGCTGGCGCGCGATGCCGGTTACCTGGTCAACGAACAGGGCTTCACCCTGGTCTCGGCCGGCGCGATGGACATGTTCCCGCACACCGCGCACGTGGAAAGTATCGCGGTGTTCGAGAAAAAATAAAATCCGCGCACAGGGAGGTGCACTGCTCCTGCGAAGGATTCGCATAAATGAGATCCGCGCACAGGGAGGTGCGCTGCTCCTGCGAAGGACTCGCACAAATTAAATCCGCGCACAGGCATGTGCAGCCACTCCTGCGGGGGATCGGCACCCGTTGAATCCGCGCGCACGGACGTGCGCTGCTTCGGCATCAACGAATCGCACGCGCAGCGACGCGCGGGATCAGGCGGGGAACGCGCACCAACGAGCGCACCAACGAGGTGGTGATGGGCATCGAGATCGAACGCAAATTCCTGGTCACCGGCGACGCCTGGCGCGCTGCCGCGCATGCCGTCATCCCGATGGCGCAGGGCTACATCAATGACATGGCGGCGATGGACAGCGGCGCGCAGAAGGCTTCGGTGCGGGTGCGCATCCAGGGCGATGCGGCGTACCTGAACATCAAATCGCGCGAGCTGGGCCATACCCGCCAGGAGTTCGACTACCCGGTGCCGGTGGACGAGGCCCGCGAACTGCTGGCGCTGTGCGTCGGTGGCCTGGTCGACAAGCGCCGCCACCTGGTCAGGCACGCCGGCCTGCTGTGGGAAGTGGACGAGTTCCTCGGCGACAACGCCGGGCTGGTGGTGGCCGAGGTGGAGCTGGAAAGCGCCGACCAGCCATTCGACAAGCCGGACTGGGCCGGTGCCGAAGTGACCGACGCGCCGCGCTACTACAATCTCGCCCTGGCCTCGCACCCCTACACCCGTTGGAGCGCCGCCGAGCGCGGCTGAGCCCCCGGGAGAACAGAAGGAACCCCCATGCGCATCGACATCTGGTCCGACGTGGTCTGCCCCTGGTGCTGGATCGGCAAGCACCGCTTCCAGCGCGCGCTGGCGCTGATGGGCGACAAGGCGCCGCCGGTGGAGGTGCGCTGGCATCCGTTCCTGCTCGACCCCGGCGCCGACGCCACGCCGGTACCGCTGCGCGAGGCCTACGCGGCCAAGTTCGGTGGCGCCGAGCGTACCGAGCAGATACTGGCGCAGACCCAGTCCACCGCCCGCGCCGAAGGCCTACCGATGGATTTCGACCGCGGCCAGGTCCGGGTGACCACGCTGCCGGCGCACCGCCTGCTGTGGCT
Source organism: Stenotrophomonas sp. Steno-Z10-HUANG (assembly GCF_056393075.1). Classification (NCBI taxonomy): domain Bacteria; kingdom Pseudomonadati; phylum Pseudomonadota; class Gammaproteobacteria; order Lysobacterales; family Lysobacteraceae; genus Stenotrophomonas; species Stenotrophomonas sp. Steno-Z10-HUANG. Next base: position 11,873 of record NZ_JBWJPA010000014.1, on the reverse strand, counting down.
GGCCGGGCGCGAGGGCGTGCAGGACGCGGTCGGCGAGGCGCTGTTCCGCGCCCATTTCGAGCAGGGCCGCAACCTGGCCGACCCGCAGGTGCTGGCGGAGGCCGCGGCCGCCGGCGGCATTCCGGCCGCGCGCGTCGAGGCCCTGCTGGCCTCGGACGAAGGCCTGGCCGAGGTCCGTGCCGGGCTGGGACAGGCGTAGGCGCTGGGCATCCAGTCGGTGCCGACCTTCGTCATCAACGGCCGCTACGCGGTGCAGGGCGCGCAACCGCCGGAGGTGTTCATGCAGGTGCTGGAGAAGGTGGCCGCCGAGCTGGCGCCGGCGCCGGTGGCCGGGAACCATGAACCGGGCTGCGGTGCGGACGGCTGCAGCGTCTGACGCGGCGGGCGCCATCTGCGACAATGCCGGGCTTGGCCGTATGGGAATCCGCACATGCTTCTGATCGGCGTCGCCGGCACCACACTGACCGCACGGGAACGCGACTGGCTGCAGCATGACGCCGTGGCCGGCGTGGTGCTGTTCAAGCGCAATTTCGCTTCGCGCGACCAGGTGGTCGAGCTGACCGCTGCGATCCGTGCCGCCACCGCGCGTCCGCTGCTGGTGGCGGTGGACCAGGAAGGCGGCCGCGTGCAGCGCTTCCACGCCGGCTTCACCGAACTGCCGCCGCTGGACGGCTTTGGCCGGCTGCACGCCACCGACCCGGACGCCGCGCTGGCGCTGGCCGAGCAGCATGCCTGGCTGATGGCCAGCGAAATCCGCGCGACCGGGCTGGACCTGAGCTTCGCCCCGGTGGTGGACCTGGGGCGCGGCAACCTGGCCATCGGCAACCGCGCCTTCGCCGGGGACCCGCAGGTCGTGGCGGCGCTGGCCCAGGCCTATGTGCGCGGCATGCACGCGGCCGGCATGGCCGCCACGCTCAAGCACTTCCCGGGCCACGGCACGGTGCGCGAGGACACCCACCACGACACCGCCATCGACCCGCGCCCGCTGCACGCGCTGGAAGCGGAGGATCTGCTACCGTTCCGCGCCGGCATCGACGCCGGCGCCGATGCGGTGATGATGGCCCACGTCATCTACCCGCAGGTGGCGCCGGAACCGGCCGGCTACTCGCCGCGCTGGATCAACCAGATCCTGCGCGGACAGATGGGCTTCCGCGGCGTGGTGTTCTCCGACGACATCGGCATGGCGGCCTCGTCCGCCGCCGGTGGGGTCAAGGCCCGGGTCGAAGCCCACCTGGATGCCGGCTGCGACGTGGTGCTGGTCTGCCACCCGGAGCTGGTCGAAGAATCGCTGCAGGCCGTGGCCGGCCGCAGCCTCAACACCGCCGCGCTGCTGGGCCTGATCGCCCACGGTGCCATGGGCTGGGGCGGCCTGCTGGCCGATGCCCGCCACGGCGATACCCGAACCCGTCTGCTCGAAACTCTTGGAAGAACCGCCTGATGTCCAAACTCACTCTTGCACAAGCCGTGGCCCAGGCCGACCTGCTGGTCGATCGTCCCGCCATCGACCAGGCCATCGCCGGCATCGCCGACGCCATCGCGCGCGATTACAAGGGCGAGGTGCCGGTGTTCCTGTCGATCATGAATGGCGCGCTGCCGTTCGCCGGCCAGCTTGCGCTGGAACTGGGCGCGCGCGGCCAGGATGCGCAGTTCGACTATATGCAGGCCTCGCGCTACCACGGCGAGAGCGGTGGCGAGCTGGTCTGGAAGCACCGCCCGGTGTCCTCGCTGTTCGGCCGCCGCGTGCTGCTGGTGGATGACATCCTCGACGAGGGGTTCACCCTGCAGGGCGTGCGCGACTGGTGCCTGGAACAGGGCGCCACCGATGTCCGCATCGCGGTGCTGACGGTCAAGAAGCACGACCGCTGCCTGGACGGCGTCAAGGCCGACTACGCGGGCATCGAGCTGCCGGACCGCTTCGTCTTCGGCTTCGGCATGGACGTGAGCGAATCGCTGCGCTCGCTGCCGGCGATCTACGCGATGAAGCAGTAACGGCCGGGTAACCGGTCCGCGCGATCGCACTGCCGCCTTCCGCGCAACGCGCGCCGGCCCGCAGCGGCCGGGGTGCCGGCGGTGTCCCGGGTCCCGGCGCGCTGGTGGGCGCCGGCGCGCGGCCGCTACGATGACGGGGCCACGCCCCGTGTCGCCCCGACTGCGAACAGAAACCAGGAAACCACGATGGACGATATCGCACTGGCCGTGATCGGCGGCACCGGTGTCTACAAGCTCGCCGCGCTGGACGATGTCCAGGCCCATGAGGTCCCGACCCGCTACGGTGCGCCGTCGGGCCCGGTGCGGGTCGGACGGCTGGATGGCCGTCGGGTGGCGTTCCTCGCCCGCCATGGCGAAGGGCATTCGATCCCGCCGCACAAGGTCAACTACCGCGCCAACCTGGCCGCGTTGAAGCAGCTGGGCGCCACCCGCGTGCTCGCCCTGAACACGGTCGGTGGCATCACCGGCGATTTCGGTCCGCGCGTGCTGGCCTGCCCGGACCAGCTGATCGACTACACCTGGGGCCGCGTTTCCACGCTGTGCGAGGAGGAGGGCAGCGAGGTGCTGCACGTGGATTTCGGCCATCCCTATACGCCTGCGCTGCGCGCGCAGGTGCTGGCCGCGGCACGTGCGCGCGGCGTCGCGGTGCATGACGGCGGCTGCTATGGCGCCACCCAGGGCCCGCGCCTGGAGACCATCGCCGAAATCGCGCGGATGCGCCGCGACGGCTGCGACCTGGTCGGCATGACCGGCATGCCCGAGGCCGGGCTGGCACGCGAGCTGGGGCTGGATTACGCCTGCCTGGCCATCGTCGCCAACTGGGCGGCGGGCTGCGGTGACGCGGCCGAGATCACCATGGAAGAAGTACTGGCCAACGTCGCCGCCGCCTCGGCTGGGCTGCCCGCGCTGGTGGGGGAGCTGGCCCGGGGGTGATTGTCATCGCGGCCCAAGCTTTGCATACTCCGCGAGCGCGCTTCATTCAGCGTGCATCAATCCATTCATCGAACAAGGTCTCGCATCACCATGCCGAACGGTACCGTCAAGTGGTTCAACGACGCCAAGGGATTTGGCTTCATCTCACCGGAGGACGGCAGCGCCGATGTCTTCGCGCACTTCTCCGCGATCAATTCCAAGGGTTTCCGCAGCCTGCAGGAAGGACAGCGCGTCAGCTATGACGTGACCCAGGGCCCGAAGGGCGCCCAGGCTTCCAATATCACGCCGGTCGAGTGATCCACTCGGCTGTGCCGGAAAAACCCCGCCGAGGCGGGGTTTTTTTTTTCGCCGGCCGCCTCCGGGAAACGCAATGAACAGGTCACTGGATATTGCCATCGTCGGTTACGGCACCGCCGGCCAGTCGCTGGCCGTGCTGCTGTCGCGCGACGGCCACCGCGTGCAGGTATTCGAACGCGCGCCGCGGCCCGGGCCGGTGGGCGCCGGCTTCCTGCTGCAGCCCAGCGGGCTGCAGGTGCTGTGGCGGATGGGCCTGTTGCCGCAGGTGCTGGCCCATGGCGCGGCGGTACGCCGCCTGTACGGCGAGACCCCGTGCGGGCGCGCGGTGATGGACATGCGCTATGCCGGGCTGGATGCGCGCCTGCACGGGGTGGGCATGCAGCGCGGGGCGCTGTTCTCGCTGCTGGACGCGGCGTGGGAGCCTGGCGACGCACTGCACGTGGACTGCTGCATCGGCGCCATCGACGACGGCCTGCGCCGGGTACGCGACCAGCACGGGCAGTGGCACGGCCCCTTCGACCTGGTGGTCGCCACCGACGGCGCCGCGTCGGCGTTGCGCGCGCAGGTGCGCGGCACGCGGCTGGACCGCCCGTACCCGTGGGGCGCGCTGTGGTGCCTGCTGCCGGCCGGCGACTGGCCGTTCGTCGACGAACTGCGGCAGCGCTACGTGGCCGCGCGGCGGATGATCGGCCTGTTGCCGGTGGGCACGCGCCCCGGCGACGCGGTGCCGCGGCTGAGCTTCTTCTGGAGCCTGCCGGGCGATGGCTTCGAGGCCTGGGAGCGGGCCGGGCTCGCGCCCTGGCTCGACGAGATCGCGCAGCTGTGGCCGGAGGCACGGCTGCGGATGCAGGACATCGGCATGCCGTCGCAGCTGGCGCGGGCCAGCTACCGCGACGCGGTGCTGGACCGCTGGTACCGCGGCGGCCTGGTGCTGGCCGGCGACGCCGCGCATTCGATGAGCCCGCAGCTCGGGCAGGGCGTGAACATGGCGCTGCTCGACGCCCTGGCCCTGCGTGATGCACTGCGCGGGCAGCCCGACCTCGATGCGGCATTGGCGCATTACCAGGCAACCCGCCAGGCGCATGTGCGCCTGTACCAGTTCTGGAGCCGCTGGCTGACGCCGCTGTTCCAGTCCGACCGCGACTGGATCGCGCATGCGCGCGATCTCCTGTTCGGGCCGCTGGGGCGCATGCCGGGCGGGCGCGGGCACATGCTGCGCGTGCTCAGCGGCACCCAGCAGGGGGTGTTCGGCACGTTGCCGCTGGCGCCCGGGTTCGTACAGGCGCTGGCCACCGGCGGCTGAGCCGGCCGCCCGGCGCCGCACGGCGCGGCCCCGGCGTGCGGCAGAATGGACGGCATCCTCCCGTGCGCAGGGGCCGGCCATGAACACCGAAGCAGCGCCGTTCGAAACCCACGTGGTATTCAACCAGCCGCCGCCGTTTCCCGAATGCAACCTGTGGCGCGACGACCGGGTGCTGCGCGAGGCGGTCGCACGCGAAGGCGGCGGCGCGTTCGCCACGGCGCTGGACGACTACGGCGCGCTGGCTGGCGGCGAACTGTACCGGCTCGGCTTCGACGCCAACCGCAACCGGCCGCTGCTGCGCACCCATGACGCGCAGGGCCAGCGCATCGACACCGTGGATTTCCACCCCGCCTGGCACCGCTTGATGGACGCGGCCAAGGCGCACGGCGTGGCCGGGCTGTCGTGGCGGCAGCCGCAACCGGGCGCGCACGTCGCGCGCGCCGCGTTGAGCTTCCTGCACCACCAGGCGGAGGCGGGCAGCAGCTGCCCGCTGACCATGACCCATGCCGTGGTGCCGGTGCTGCGCCGCGAGCCGGCGCTGGCCGAGTGGGCGACCAAGGCCGCCGCGCCGCATTACGACCCGCGCGACCTGCCCATCGCGCAGAAGCCCGGCATCACCGTGGGCATGGGCATGACCGAGAAGCAGGGTAAGGGTGTCATGAAAGCTATGGACGCACATATATGACATAGAAGACCATGGACATCATGAGTGATTGTCGATACCCTTCCCTGCATCGAATGACGGCGTCCGAGGAAGGGGATGGCGCGCCTAGACAGGATTTGTTTCACGCCTCACGAGTTTCTTCTGGCGGAAGGAGCCGGGATTCGGTGGGTGGCGAAGGCTCACGATGTGGATGGCCGATCCGAATTGCAGGCAGTCAATGGAGTGCCTGTTCTCTACTGGGGGTCAGGGGAGCCGTGGACAGAAGCGAACCTGTATTTCGCCGCACGCGCGGACTTGGTGCTCAGTGAGCAGTTGTCTGTCGCGACGCTGGAGGCGACGGGGCAAGCGCTCTTGGCTTACATGAAGTTTCTTGAGTCCCAGCCGGAGCTACATTGGAGCCAGTTCCCCAAAAAGAAAGCAGATCGGCCGACGACCCGTTTCCGCGGCCACCTCGTCATGTTGCGAAAGAAGGATCGTATCGCTGCCTCGGTCGCAACAGCGCACATGGCGGGAGTGATCAAGTGGTATCGGTGGGTTAGGAGTGAGAGGTTGATTTCGGCAGACTGGCCGCTCTGGAAGGATCGGATTGTTCCGATCACGGTTAGCGACGAACACGGATTCAATCGGACAATCGCAGTTGCGAGTTCTGAACTCAGCATTCCGAACAAGAATCGCAATGCTGTCAAACTCGAGGATGGGCTGCTTCCCGTTAGCCTGGAAGAGCGCGACAGCATCCTCGAGTTGTCGGCCAGGCATAGCAGCTTGGAATTCAACTTGATGCTGCGTCTCGGATTCCTCACAGGACTGCGATTGGGATCGATATGCGATCTCAAGCTGGCTACGTTGACGAATGCGGTGCGTCTCGCGGAAACTCCATTGCTTCACTACCTGAACATCGGGCCAGGTGTGCGCGGCGCGCCAGTCAGGACAAAGTTCGGTGTGACCGGGCGGGTGATCATTCCAACGGAACTCCTATTGGAAATGCGTGCATACGTAAATTCCGAACGGCGACTTCGGCGGGAGGCACTGGCAGCGCCGGAGCACAAGAATCTGGTCTTCCTTAATCGGTATGGCAAGCCGTACGCGACACGGGATGATGGCAAGAGCCCCTCGGTGAATGTCGATATGTTGCGCCTGCGCAAGGCGGCAGCCATCGAAGGTCTCAATCTCAAGGGGTTCAAATTCCACCGATCGCGCGCAACGTTTGCCACTTCTCTGGCGGAAGCGGCTACTCGGATGCCTGGTGCATCCGTTGGGTGGGGCGACATCATTTCCTTGATTCGTGATCTGCTGCTGCATAAGGACGAAGCAACGGCCGCGCGTTACATCACCTTCGTCAAGCAACAAAAGGTCAAAGCGTACTGGGCCAATGAGTTCACGAAGTTCCTTTTCGGAAGCAGGCTTGCTGGGCAGGAAGAGCCGGTCGATGCGTGAGTTCGCGCCGCCAAGGATGTTGCTGCCCGTGAGTTATACCGAGCGCCAAGTGCGATTGTATGTCGATACGCTGTTGTGGCGTGGCGCTGCCGGAGCCAATGCATCAAATGTTGTCGAGAGGATTGCCTGTGGTGAGTTCGGGCGTCCAATTGAGAAGCGCCTAGAGACAATCGAGCTTGTCTTCGAATTCCTGGAAGCTGAGGCCGCGCAGGGAGACAGGGATCAGACCGTCCGAAATTTCTACAGCCATCTCCGTTCCTTTTACGCGTTCGTGGATAAACAGTCCGGTGACGTCAATCTGTCGAACGTCAGGGAGTGGTTCAAAGCGTGGGTGGAGTATCTGTACCAACGCGTTCGCTTGCGTGAACTGAAAGAGAAAGTGGTGTATCACCAGGGGAAAACGGTTGCCAGATTGTTTTCTCGAGCCATGGATGTTCCTTACGTATCGATGTCGAAAGGAACGAGGCTCAAGAAGCCTCGCAAGTCGAATCAGGCTCTCGGTACTGAGGCGGACAAGCAAAACCTCGCCGGAACGCAATCCTTCGGCATCGACTTGCTGGACATCGTCGAGAGCTTGAGTTTCGACGATTGTCTGGGGCCATTGCCCGTGCATGTCAAGTTGCGGTCCACCGGGAAATCTCATGAATTGTGGTGCGGTCTGCAGCCCACAAGCCGGGTTCTGGCAGAGACTGACGCCGAGAACCGACCGTTTGGTTCGCCAAAGATCATACGTGCCCGTCGCAACAGGCGATCGACCGAGCCAAAGCTGGAGGAGCGGCTCATGGTCATCAATCTGCGGATCTGCGCCGAGTTCCTCATCTTCGTGGCGCAGACGGGCATGAATAAAGCGCAGGCAATGGCACTGACGCTGGGCGATTATCGGTATGAGAGCTTCATGGACGGATATGCAGTGCGCAAGTACAAGGGCCGGAAGAAGGGAGATGTAGAGTTCGAGATCTACAGCGAGTATCGCCCTCACTTCGAACGGTATCTCGATTTCCGCCTCCGGGCGATTCCCGAGGGATACTCGGAACTCTTGTTTCCGGTTTTTGCGCGGAAGGGCGCGCCTCCTGGGGCCGTCTTCAATATCGAGAACGTACGGCGATTTCTGGCGAAGCTGGGCAGACCGTTCATCGCCCCGCAAATGCTGCGCGGTACGCGGGTCAACTGGCTCGCCCGCGCCGTGGGTGACAACGCCGTGGTGGCAGAGATGGCGCAACACGACGTGGCGACCCTCGAGCGGATCTACCTCAAACCAAATCATCAGGTGGCCGCGATCGAGTGGACCAAGTACTTCCACGGGATCGAAGATTCGCTGCAAGCGGCACCTGCTCCAGGCGGATGCGCATCGCAAACGCCCGCGCGGGCTGCGGGCGTGAGCGAACGTGCACCAGAGCCTGATTGTCGGAACCCTGCCGGTTGCTTCTTCTGTGACCTGTACCGCGGGATCGAAAGTCTTGATTACGCGTGGTCGATGGCCAGTTTCAGGATGCTAAAGCGGCTAGAACTGGCCAAATACAAGCGCGTCGACGCCGACCTGAAAACGAATGCGCCGCTGATGGTGGTCGAGAGGATCAACGACATCCTGACTGACTTCGGATCGCGTAGCGGCGTGCATGCTGATTGGGTCCGGGAAGCGGAAGCACGTTGCCTGGAAGAAGATTATCACCCGCGGTGGGCGGGTTTCATTCTGCTGTCGGAGGTCATGGCGTGAATGAATTCGTGTTAAAGCTGGACAGTCCCTATGCTGTCCCTGGCATCGCCAACTACCTGTTGCCTTCGTTTCCGCCCCCGCCGGATTTTCCGATAGCGGTGGATATGGCGGGAGCAGTGGTCTGCCGGTACGCCGACCCGAGTTGGAATCTGTCTTGGCTAGCTGGCAAGCCCGTGCGACTGGATTTTGGCGTGGCTCCCAGGCGCCGCGATAGTTTGCGCCTGAGTTCAGGAAACAGCGAGTTGTTGAAGCAGGTGATGATCTACTACATGTACGGCGAACGGAACCTGGTCACGGTTGACACGCTGAGCTTCTATATCGCCTCGTTGCGCCCTTTGTTCAAGCTCTGTAACGACAACGGTATCCTTGTGTCCGATCTGGCTCGATACCCAAAGGTGGTTGCGAAGGTCAGTGGCGTTGTGCACAAGTCCAAGCTGGGCGTCGTGATGTCTATGCTGTTTGAGTTGTACAACGCGCGGGAGTTCCTGCAGTTCGAGATTTTGCCGCCGGAACATCTCCAGATGATCATCAAGTCTGCACCGGAGACCACCAAGCGGCAGCATCCCTACATTCCGCCGCGGCTGTGGCTGTACCAGATGGAGAGGTGCCGTGAGATGCTGGAGGAATTCAATCGACGGTGTGACGATTTTGAGGCAATCTACCATCACTGCCTCGATGTGTATCAACGGAAATACGGGTCGCTCGCGGCGTTCTACGAGTTGCCGCCTGGACCGCGCATGACTGCGTTCCAAACCAACGCCGCCGCTGGGTTCGGCTCTTTTGCCGACACCGCGAGGGCATTCGGTGTGGCGGAGGTTATCGAGAAGTGGGTCGTTGATGTAGGGTCGACTCTCGATGAAGGATCGGGAGTCAGGTTGCTGTCGAAGTACTTCGGTGCAGTGCAGTTCGTGGGTAGCGTTTACCTAGCCAGTTTCAGTGGCATGCGTGCGTCTGAAGTTGCACGTCTCCGATCGGACTGTCTGGTCGTCGACCACGATGAGCGGGTGGGCGATGTCCATCTACTGCAGGGCGATTCACGCAAGACAGTCGACGACGACAATGCGATCTGGATCACGAGCCCTACCGCGAAAATTGCAGTGGAGGCGATGTCGTCGGTTGCCAGGATGCGGATGACCACTGCCCTCGAAGATCCTCGCTTCGAGGTGGCTCAGGCGTTGGTCGAGAACCCGTACCTTATCACCCGTACGTACGAGCCGTGGGGCGTCTTGAGGGTAAACGATATCGGGTTGGGCGAGGAGGTGCGAAAGGCGTTGTCGTTCCGTGAATGGCGTATGCGTTGTCCCCGCTTGTTCGACCCAAAGGAGATTCTGATCACGGAAGAGGATCTACAGGCGGCGAGGCTGGTTACGCCTTCGCTGGATGTGGATCGGTACGCGGTCGGGAAGCCTTGGAATTTCACATTCCACCAGTTGCGGCGTACCTTGAACGTGAACGCCACGCATAGCGGGATTGTGTCGCTGCCGAGCCTGCAGTATGAGATGAAGCACCAGACCCCGACGATGTCCTTGTACTACGGACAGGGGTTCTCGCGGCTCCGGCTGAACCGGGCCATGACCACCGAGTTCATCGAGACGATGTTTCAGGCATTGGCGACACGGGCCTCGTTGTTGCTCGGGGATGAGTTCGCCTCGCCTCTCGGCGAGAAGCACAAATCCCGTATGGTTGAGTACATCAGCCAGCGCACCGCGAATCAGCTCTTGTCCATGGCCAAGAAAGGACAAATTTCTATTCGTGAAACCGTATTGGGCGTCTGCTTGAACCGGGACTATTGCCCCTATGGCGGCATCGATCATCTTTCGGAGTGCACGCGTTGCGACAAGGCTCTGATCAGCAAGGCCAAGCGAGACCAGATCGAGAGAGCAGGTCGATTGATTGCCCAAGCCATCGTCGACGTGGATAGCGTAGATTCGTTGTTGCGTGAGTGCTTCGATGCGCAGGAAGTGGCGGTGAAGGAGGCATTGAATGTTATCGATGCGGATTGATCCCCCTGTTATGGGTAAGGCCGAGGCAGCCTTTCGTGCTGCGTTTCTCCGGCTCAAGCTGGGCAAACCGGAAACTCTGCCTAAGGGGACGCCGGTCACGCAGAATAATGTCGCTCGCGAAGCCGGTAAGGATCCAAGTGCATTGAAGAAGGAACGGTTCCCTGCGTTGGTCAGGGAAATTCAGGGATGGATCGCGACGAGTGGGGCGCCACTGAAGAGCTCACGAACTCCGCGTGAGGAGCTAAGGGCTGCCCGTCGTAGAAATCAGAGCATGAGGGATCGGATAGAGGAGCTCAAGCGCGATAGGGATCTTGCCCAAAGCAAACTGATGTCAGCCGAAAGGGAGCTGCTTGAACTCTGGAGGGAGGTCGTTTCGTTGCGCCAGATGGTCAATCAGAATGTCGTCAGTCTTGGGTCCCGTCTGGTCGAACAGTAGTAGAGCGAAGGGAGGGAAATTGTCATGCGGCGTTGGCTACGAACTTGTTCGGAAGGTGGGCCGCAATTGGAGAATGGATTGTTCGCGGAGTTGGGTGCATGGACAGAAGGGGTTCACCCCGTTCTGACGCTCACTCCCGCGGCGTGGGCGGCTTCCTCGACCCGCAGGCCGTGGTCGATCACCCGTTCAACAAGAAGGGCTCAACCGCGAGGCGTAAGACGGGCATGTTTATGCAGGTTCATCCGGGGCTCCTGGGGTGCTTGATGGGTCGCACCTCCAGTGTTCCGGGATCACCCCGGATGAACAACCTACTGAGAGATCACAGCTAGGGACCATTATCGAGGGTAGGGGGCGATCCAGAACGGTCTTGGCAAGACGATCACTCACCTCCAGAAGCGGCTGGCCAGCCTAGTCGCGTGTCATTGGTGAGCGGCCCGTGCTCGCATTCTCGGGCCCATTCGGGGGTGGTTCTAGGATCTTCGAGATCAAGCCCGAACGGCGAATGGGATGACGCCACGGTCGCGGCCAAGTGGCCGACTTGTTCGATCGTTGGAAAGTGACGAGCAGTCCTGACTGCCTTCCGCCGAACGTCCACCGGCAGACGCTCATCCCGAGCCAGCTCAATTAGGAATCCGCCTGCCCAAACCAATGCGCGACTGCGCTCGTGTGGCGTTGTCATGGTGCCGCTCCTGAGGTCGTCATGACTAGTATCCAGTCAGGCTCTCTCACTCATTGAGATCGAAAGTGGAAGGGTTCAGCGGCTACTGCCTGATAGGCGAACCGCTGCCTCACGACCTCTGGTCGCTCGCATCCTTCCGAAGCTTATCTGCGACCAACTGCTCCGCAGCTTGCGCTGATGACGGGGCCGGCGGTTCGCGGGCATCTTCGAATTCCTTCCGGAGCTGGGGCGCGTACGTCTCCAGGAACATCGCCGTGTGGAAGCGAAACTTTCGTGCCTCGCTCGGCAGGGAAATTCCGAGTTGCTTGGCCACCAGGGTGGCGTAGTTGAGCTGGGCTTCGGTCGGCTCCTTCAAGTCCCAATCGAGACTGTCTTTCAGGAGGGTCTCGACCTGCTTTTCCAAGCGCCTCACGAAAGTGTC